>JAWOFO010000003.1:0-9630 GCA_046497465.1 Desulfobia sp. | reverse complement strand
CATTGGGCAAGCAGACCGGCGCCGCGTACTAAGTCGTACGTAAGCCGGGCTGATCGCCCGAAGATGTGGTGCTGCTGAACGGATACAAAAAAATACTTCGAAATATCGCCGTAATGTCACTAATCAAGATAAAAATAAGGCGAGGTTGTAAGTTAAATGATATGTTATTATAATCACTTCCTGTTTTTTTTCAATATCTTTTACTGGTTGCTCTATTATCTCGTGATTTCTCAATAACCTGAGAGTCTAAAGTTCTCATAACTTATTGATATGATTAGAATCAAAATTGTTGTAACGTCATTCCCCGGCTTGACCGAAGAATCCAGAATATTTTCAGCATAATATGGCATCTGGATGTCGGATCCGTCATCCCGGACACATCCGGGACCGGCATGACGAAAGAACTTTGGACTCTGGAGTCAATAAGTCACGGCAGAATCTAAAATCAGTTTTTTCCTAAAGGGAACCACGATCATTGGAGAAAAGGTGTTCAGACAGGGAAGCCTCATGTTATTGAGAAGATACATAATCCCGGAAGGTTGCAGACCATGAATTTAAGCCCTGTATACCATGACCGCCTTAAAATTTTTCAAGAAGAAGTAACCTTGTATCCGGTATCCTGTGAAAAGCTGGCCAGGGGCCGCAGCGATACTGAATGGCTTGAGGCAGTGCTCGAGGCAGGGGTTCGCATAGTTCAGTTACGGGATAAAACCTCTGATGACAGGACCCTGTATAAAAAAGCAAAGATCTTCCGCCAAAAAACCAGGGAAAAAGGAGCCCTGCTGATTATCAATAACAGGCTTGATATAGCCCTTCTGGCAGAAGCAGACGGCGTCCATCTGGGGAATAGCGATATCCCGGCCCAGGAAGCCAGAAAACTGGCACCTCAACTTATAATCGGGGTTTCAGCCAACACGGCTGAACAGGCCGCCTCTGCCGAAAAACGCGGGGCCAGTTACTACAATATCGGCCCGCTCTTCCCAACTGATACCAAAAGGGGCCTGCATCAATTTATCGGTCTTGAGGCGATCAGGAAGTATTCAGCCCTGTCCGGCCTGCCTTTTACGGTTATGGGCGGCATAAAATTCGGACATATCCCCGCCCTGATTGAACAGGGAGCCCGGCGCATTGCCGTAGTAACCGCTCTGACCCTGGCTGACGAAATCAGGGAAGAAACCAGCCGCTGGCTCAGGGAGATAGAGAAACAGTGGAAATTAACAGCTGGAAGTCAGGAATAAAAGTAGCCGTTCAACAAGGTTATGAGTTTTACAGAAACCTCTTTCCAGTAAAGGTTCACCAATGCTTAACGAACAGTACGAAACTATCAAAACCCTGATGAGTTACGCTGTCCCCAAGAACAAGATGGAAAAGGCCCGTGAACTTCTGGATGAGTTCCAGGCCGATCCCATAGCCCTCAACCTGCTACAGGCCTTTTACAGCTTCCTGCCGGAGGGAGACAATGACCACATCAAGACACTGTTGCTGGTTGCCCGTAAAAAAGGCCTGTTTTTGATCTGTGCCCGGACAGAACTGGGAGACTACTTTTACATCGTAAACAGAGAAAGGGCTGAATTTCTGGGTAGCTGTGACGAGGGAATAGCTGAAAAAGATACCCTTGAATTTTTCGACCTGCCCGCAGACGGTACAGGTCTGGACGACCCACTTGCATTCCCAGAGTACTTTCCGGCCCGGGAAAATCCCAATATCTGCCCCGTCTGTTTTGCAGCGAACGGTGAATTGCACCAGCTCGGCTGTCCGGTGGAAAGCTGTCCCTGGTGCGGAGGGCAGTTAACCTATTGCAACTGCCGGTTTGAAGTACTTAATAAGACAGAGCTGTCAGAAGAAGAGGACCTGAAAATCCTGGAAAAGGCCCTGGAAGAAAAAGGCCGGATCCCTTTTGACCCGAGCAATGAGAGACCCGGCTATCCGGTTTAGGGAAAGTCCCTTCATCTTACTCAACACCGGTGGCTGAATTAAGATACTTATAGAATTCCGAGTCGGAAGACATAATGACTCTGGTATTGTTGCCGACAGCCTTCTCGTAACTCTGGAGACTCTTAAAAAAGGAGTAAAATTCTGGATCTTGCCTATAGGCCCCGGCATAAATGGCTGTGGCATTGGCATCAGCCTTACCTTTAATAACTTCCACCTGCTGCTGGGCCCTGGAGGTAATCTGCTTGAGGTCCCGGTCCATCTCACCCATGATCTCCGCTTTTTCTCCCTGCCCCAGAGACCTTTTCCTTTCTGCGATTCTCTGTCGTTCCGAGATCATTCGGTCATAAACGGAACGACGTACCGATTCTATATAGTTCACCCGTTTGAACAGGACATCAACCAACTCTATACCGTATTGCCTGGTCTGTTCGGAGGCGGCTTGAAAAACCATCTCCTGGATTACATCGCGACCATGCTTAATATTTTCCCTTTTAACGGTCTCGGCCTCCACTGCTGAACCGGTAACCTCTGTCCAGTCCGAACTCCTGATAATCTCCACCAGGTCGTTCTTGTTCACCAGTTCCCGCACCATACTGTTGATAATGTCATCAAGAACGGACTGGGCGCCGGTTTCATTATGGACCGCCTTGAGATAGGTCAAGGCATCGGATATCTTCCAACGGGCCGTGGTGTCAATATAGACAAAAGTCTTGTCCCGGGTGGGGATCTGTTTGGGATCGCCGTCCCAGATCAGGAGCCGTTTTTCGAAATAACGCACATCCTGAATAAAAGGTTTCTTAAAATGGAGCCCGGCCTTGGTTATCGGTTTGCCCACCGGCCTGCCGAACTGGGTAACCATGGCCTGTTTATCCTCCTGCAAGATATAAAATCCGTCTATTGCAGTAACGATGGCCGCTGCCACCAAAACTATCAGTATATAGCGAACATATTTATTCAATTTTTTTCCTCCGGCGGTCTTTAACGGTTAGTCCCGGTGATGCCCTTTTTCCCGGTCAGATCAAGCAGCGGGAGAATGGATCTACTGTCTTTATCAATCACATAGATATCAGCCAATTCAGGAAGGACCTTCTGCATGGTTTCCAGATAAAGTCTTTTGCGGGTTACTTCCTTGGCCTCTTCATACTCGGTAAGCAGAGAAAGAAAACGGTCGGCTTCACCCTGGGCAAGATTAATCCTTTCCATGCCGTAACCAACGGCCTCCTGGATCTTCTGTTTGGCCTGCCCCCTGGCCTTGGGAATAATCTTGTTGTACTCTCTCTGGGCTTCATTGATCATCTTCTTCATCTCCTGATCGGCCTTATTTACCTCGTTAAAAGCAGGTTTCACCGACTCAGGAGGATTAATATCCTGGAGCTTGACCGCGATTATATCCACCCCGCTCTCGTAGCCGTTCAGGGTCTCCTGAATCATCTGCTGGGTGGCATCTTCCATGATTCCCCGGTTATGGAGAACATAGTCGAAATTACGGTTGCCGACATATCTGCGAATAGCGGTCTCGGATATATCCCGGACCGATTCATCAACGTTCCGCACCTTGAACACAAATTGGAAAGGATCCTTAATCTTGTACTGGACGATCCACTCACAGTTAATTACGTTCTTATCTCCACTCAACATCAGGGACTCTTCATCGTATCCACTCTTGTCAAACATGGTCTGCTGCCCGGCAGAACGGGTACGAAAGCCGAACTCCTGTTTACGTACACTTTCCACATCCACCTTAACCAGGTCATCCATAAGCGGAACCTTAAAATTCAGGCCGGATGACGACAGCTTATAGAACTTGCCCAGGCGAAGGACCACACCTTTTTCTCCGGGCTGAATGGTATAAAAGGAAGAATAAACAACGTTAGCGACAAAGAGTACACCGATAACGATCAGTATCCTGATTATCGCTCGCCGCATATCAGGAGACTTTCTGGAAGAGCCTCCATCGCTGTCATCAGTGCCTTTTCCGCCGCCTCCGCCTTCAAAAAAGTCCTTGATTTTTTTCAGTACAGCCGCCAGAACTTCTTCGGGAGATTTGGGTCCCTTGTTTCTGCCCCAGGGAGGTTGGTTGCCAGAATTCATAAAAGAACTTCCTCTGTTAGGTTTTAAATGCTTATTAAACAGTGCCTGTGACTACTACAGCCGAATAACCCATAAGCCAAATAGTACAGATCTTATCAAAATTATTGCCTGTTACTATATAACAATTTCACAGATTAAGCTTGATCTTTCAAGGTTTTTTTAACAGGCCTGTTCAAAAAATAAATTAAATCGCTGATCCATAATTGCCGAGCGCCAAAAACCAACTACCCCATATAACCCCGGCAGTCAGGACAAAAAAAAGAAACTGCCAGCCCAGGGAAGCACTTTTTTTAAAAATTTTCAAGAAAAAGGCTGCTGCGACTCCCAGGCAGACCCCGACAGACAGGCCGCTCCAATGGGCCCCCAGATCAGTTCTTCCGCCCCCGGAACCCAGGAGAGACATCAGAGCCAGAGCCGCCCCAAATGGTAAAAGCATGGCCTTAAGGCTGCGGCTTCTTTTGATCTCCATACCGGCCAGGATGCCTATGGCCCCGAAAACCGCAGTGGAAAAACCGACTGACAGGTGATACTCGTCCCGGAAAAGAATATTAAAGTAGTTCCCCAGGCTGCCGGACAGCAGGATAAGGAACCAGGCCAGCCCTCCTCCCAGGATCTTACCCAGGAGATGGGAGATAAAACCCCCGATTAGGAGATTACCCAAAAGATGGCGGGCATCGGAGTGCAGGGTCAAGCCGGTCACCAGCCGCCACCACTCTCCTTTTTCCAGAACCTGAACACTGTCCACTGCACCTTTATTAAACCAGGGGCCAGCCTCGCTCCAGGGCCCTGTCGTCCAGAAAAAAATCAGAAGCATTCCCATTACCAGAACAGTGGGAGGCCTGTTATGAGGAAAGGCCAGAAGATTAACCGGTTCTTCCGGGACAGGCGGCCAATCCCTGTTTTCTCTTTCAAAACTCTGGATCTGGATCCGGGCCTTGCCAACATCTTCTTCAGAAACCAGCAGCGACCAGCCGGAGCTATCAGGAACCAGCCGGTGGACCAGTCCGGCAGACTGCAGGACAAGAGACCACAGCATCAGCCGCTTATAATTCCGCGACCTGAACACCACGGTCTCCTCCTTTATTGCCTCCTCATCAAGAGAATTAAATCCCTGCAAGCAGCATCCCCATAATTAATCCCCGGTTTTCAATCCTAATTCCCCGAATTTCCGGCGTACTTCCCGAACTATACCTGAACGCTTCAGATAATCATAGGGTGAACCGTTCTGGTCAGCCAGTATCTTTTTCAAAAAATCACGCTGTTTATTGAGAGAATCAGTATAAAGATTGATATGAACATCCCAGCGGCTTTGAAAATGAGGGACCATAAGCCGGTATAACCTCTCAAGAGTTACATCAAACCGATAGTCGCACATTTTATAAAAATCCAATGTCTTGTACAAGAATTCCACCTCATCTTCACAATCGCTGATCTCCGCCTTTCTGAATTCATGAAAGAGAAAAAGCAGTTTCTCCAGATAGGTGCGGTCAGCCATCTGACCGATAAGATCCGCGGTACCAAGCATTTTGCCGAGCATGGCAATTGACCGGGAATTGAAACTGATTGCAGCAAGATCAGCAGCAAGGTCAGTGCAGAGAATCATGCTCCGGACATCTTCTACCTCCGGGGCGGAAAGACCCAGATCAGCTGCATGCCTCTTAATAAAATCCATGCTGCGCTGAACATGATCCTTGACATAATCGGCCCCGGTATCCGCCCTGTCGTCTTTATGTTTAATCAGACCCGAGTCATGCAGCAGGGTGCCGGCCAGTCCCAGGATAATCTCTCTCCGCAAAAAAATTTCACCTTCTATTATGGCACCGTGAATCATACGGACAATAGCAAGATAGGTGTCGGTCACGTGCCGGAAGTCATGATAATCCGTATCACAGGCCTTGTACTGTGGATGCCGGCCGCTATAGAGCTCACTGGTAAAATGAAACAGATCGTCAACCGCCTGCCAGTCAAACAAGGGATCAATAAGGTTCAGTATAGCAATCACCTCGTTATGAACCGCGTCAGGTGATTCCATATCAATCAGAGTAGAGAGCTGTAACTTATCAGCAGGAGGCATTTTATCCTTTGTCTTTGAGCTTTTTACGACCATACCACACCTTTACAATAATCAACCGGATAATAAACTTAATAACTCAACTTTCTGACCTGAGAAAACTATTATGATTTCAGACAGTTGGTATAGCCATTCAGGAAAGACTTCGTATTTGAGTGGTTCTAATGTTCCTGGATAAACATATCAACCGTCAAGTACTCCTGCCTCACTAAAAAATTTGCACGTTCTATTATACAGATAAATCAATCCGGAAAGCTGAACTATACCTATTCATCAAATACCAGTTAGTTGACAATAGTTAAGCCCGTTATCCAGCAGCAGATCCTTTATCCGAAAATCGAACAGGGCACTGATTTGTCATGCCGAAGCTCCAGATTTTCATTATTCGTTGTGACTGGCCTGCCTGGTCCAGCCATGCTGGTTTGTATAAAAAACGAATTGACGGCCCGGTACAAAATCCGTAAAATATTATCTGTCAGGTGTTTAACTTTAGGAGACCTATCTTTAAATACCAAGCCGGAATCCCCGCTTCTTGCTTTTGCTCAAAATGATTCATGGCCAGTTTTTCAAACCGAATATAAATAAAAAAGAGAACAATAACCAGAGTTCCGACAGTTCCTTACCGAATCTGTGGTAAAAAATAAGTACATGAAATTCCTGGCTGTCATTGAAAAATGATATGCCAAATTCAAGCCCGAATCAATGAAAAAATCCCGGATAGGCGTAGCGTCGCTTCGGGATAATGATCCGGTTTCCCGGCCTGCACGGCACTAACAGTATTATTGCAGATACAGGCATGCATGATAAGACAACAGCAAAGTACCCATTTGTCAAACCTGACCCCTCAGGCTCAGGTAAATGGACGAAAAAACTTCTGGATATGACCAAGAAAATGAGGAAACGTGACCTTTCTCTTTATCTTGAGTCGAAACGGACCCGGAACGATCATCCCTGTCCCATGGAACTGGCCGAGGTTGAGGAAATAAAAAAGGCCTTTGGTACAACGGGTTTTGCCGGCCGGATTTACTTCCAGGCGGTCGACCATTTTATCAGGTCAAAAGTAGAACCGTTTCAGGCTGTACTGAACACGTGGATGCAGGGAGCTAAAGCCAGGGTCAATGCCCGGGATGTTCCATTTACCGAACTGATCACATGGTGCCAGGAAAACGGTGATAATCAGGCCAGAAGCATACTGGCCAAAGAGGCGCGCTCTATTTGTGCCTTTCTGATTCCTTTCAATTACGCCTCCTGGAAAACCCTTTTAAATGTATTAAAGGACGACCTTGGTTATCCTGGGTATATAGCCTTCTGCGAAGAAAAAAAGAATGCCTCGCTGGCAGAAGCCAGTCTTTATGCCCGGGCCTTTCTCAGTGAAACCAGAGAGACATACAGGGATCTTGTCGAGCCTTGGCTGAATTCGGTTACCGGCCTGTCGCTGAAGGATTCCTCCCGCTTTGATGCCGTTTACCTTTTAGGGCTTCGTTATCTGGACCATCTATTTCCCCAGAGATTAGCACTAGAGAAAATCATTAACTTTTTTCAAAAATGGAAAATGGATCTTGTCGGTAATCCCGCCCTTCATATTCATTCGGAAGGCATACCCGGAGGACAGTCCTACTGTATTTCCATAGACATACCAGGAGAGGTGCACGTCATTGTAAGCCCCCTTAAGGGATGGCTGGACATGGAATCACTTTTCCACGAACTGGGTCATGCCCTGAGCTTTATCTATACAGATCCGGCATTGACTACTGAAGAAAAGGACTTTTTCCAATCAAACGCCCTGTCAGAGACCTTTGCCTTTCTTTTCCAGAAAATGTGCATGTCCGGGGGATTCTTGGAGGAGATCCTGGGTCTGTCTCCCAAAAATGCTCAGATCGTCTCACGTGCCCATGCTCTGAAATGGCTTATCCTGACCCGGCGTTACGCAACGAAACTGGCTATCGAGGTAGAAAACTTCCGCCTTGGCTATCTTAAAAACGGCCAGGGCCTTTACTCGGAAATGATGGAAAAAGAGACCGGCTTTAACTATGATCCGCAGACTTATCTCTTTGATCTCATGCCTGATTTTTACTCACTGGACTACTATCAGGCCTTTATGGGAGCCGCCTGTCTCCGGGATTACCTGAACGATGCCCTGGGCGAAGACTGGATCCTGAATCCTGAGACCGGTAATATCCTCTGCCACTGGTGGCATAAAGGAAACCGCTTAGATCTGAGCTCCTTCCTCCAGGAATTCCTTGATCGGCCTCTGCAGTCCGGACCCTTTATAAAACTAAATAAGCATGACCTCGGAACATGAATACAAAAGCTGAGACTTCCCTTTCTTAAGAATTAAACAAACCATAACACAAACCCGGTCAAAAAACTTTCAAGCACCACGACAAGAAAACAAACTTAGAACATCAGGCTTATCCGGCAACCATAGGATGTGGTTTCATTTTCCGGTTCGTAGACAAAAGCTTGGGGTGAACCATTGTGATAAAGTACAGCCGAATCTGACCTGTCTATATCCCAATAAATGATATAAGGTTCCACTGCCAAGGCATATTCAGGGCCCAGGTCCCGTTTAATCGCAACGGACAGTCTCAGGCCGTAACCGTCCCCACAATCCTGGTCCATTTCCGGATCATTATACCCGGCGTTATAATCACTCATATAACTTTTAACTTTACCGCTCCAAAAAAAATCATACTCGGCATAAATCCCCAAACTCCATGGGCAGCCGGCTAAAGGAGTAGAAAACTTCAAGCCCACAGGGGAATACCAGTACGTAACATCTCTCTCATAACCTCCCGGACCACAGATATCATCTTTCCAGTAACGGTAGCCGATCCCGACAAAAGGGGTGATCTGCATACCGGTTGCAAAACCGACTTCCCTGCCCAGCAGATAACGGGCCTCCACCAGCCAGTCTTCCGTTTCTGTCTTAACAGGGGTACCCGCCTGTGTTTCCCCGTCATAATCAAGTTCACCTTCCAGATACTTAAGACTGATTTCAGACATCAAATTATTACCATAAAAGGTATATTTACCAGCAACACCATACATAGTGCCATCCTCTTCCATGAGACCGGGCTCCTCGTAATCCATATACCTGGTCTCAAGGCCTATACTGAAATCATGTTCCGCTCCTTTGCCGGGATCTGCAAAGATTAACGAAACTGCCAAGACAGTTGCTATCCCTGTAAGTAAAATTCCATTGCCCATGATTCTCACTGCCAGCCCCCTTCTTTAATAATGATTAGTTCAACTTTCCTGATTGATTTATCTGTATGATATAACGTGCAAATTTCCCGTAAGACAAGGGTACTTGACGGTTGGTATGTTTATTCAGGAACATTGTGCGGTGTTTGTTGGTGGTTCTTTTGATGAAGCAAAACGTTTAAAATTTCGTATCCGTTCAGCAGCACCACATCTTCGGGCGATCAGCCCGGCTTACGTACGACTTAGTACGCGGCGCCGGTCTGCTTGCCCAATGGATAGATTCGTCATTATCCTTACCATAACGTACCTTTAGGTACGGTCAATCT
>JAWOFO010000057.1:0-52899 GCA_046497465.1 Desulfobia sp. | reverse complement strand
ACCACGAAAGAAACCTTCGTGCTCTTCGTGTCCTTCATGGTTCAAATCGGTACCTGTTCAATACGGTATTCGATGAGCTCTTCTGATTGCGTTTACCCGAAAATCGAAGAGGGCACGGTATTTGCCATATCGAAGCTCCGGATTTTCATGGTTCGTTGAGGCTGGCCTGCCTGGTCCAGCCATGCTGGTTTATATGAGATTAGTAAAAAATGGGTGATGTCCTAACTGAATAATCCATTGACATAGTTTTAATGGGTGTTATAATTTAAATAAGTTGGTTAATATAAGCTGATAAGAAAAATTCAACTTCAAGGAGAAAGCAATGGCTAAAAAATTGATTATCCTGGCAATGACTCTGGCTTTTACCGTAAGTCTGGCAGGTGTTTCCCTGGCCGGGAGAACCCAGTGCGAGGTAAAAAGTGTTGATGGTGATGAAGTTACTATGAAATGCCGCTCTACAGATGGTATGAAAGCTGGTACCAAAGTTAAGGTAAGGTATAGAGGTGGCAGCGGCGGCGCCGGTCTCGAAGGCTGCTAAATAGATCAGGGAATTCAGGTATTTTTAAAAGGCCGTTTTATCTTAGGATGAAACGGTCTTTTTTATTAAATCATTTTAAATCAGGGTATGGAAATAATATATGCCGCCTTCCTGGGTTTTTTGCAGGGAGCAACGGAATTTCTGCCGGTATCCAGCTCTGGTCATCTTGTTCTGGTTCAGGAGTTTTTCCATATCGCGCTGGGGGGACTGGCCTTTGATGTTACCCTTCATATCGGGACACTTCTGGCTATTCTGGTATATTTCCGGGATGATTTCCATAAGTTGGGTCGGGCCTTTTTTTTTCTTGAAAGGGGGGAAAGGGGCAATAAACTTCGCAGGCAGATATTCTATATCATAATTGCCACTATTCCGGCTGTAATCAGCGGAATTCTTCTGGAAGACAGGGCAGAAACCACCTTTCGTTCTCCTCTTCTGGTGGCCTTCACCCTGTCTGCTGCAGGTTTTATGCTTTGGCTGGGAGAAAGAAGGGGAACCAGGAGTAAAAGTTACGAATCCATGAGGTTAAGGGATGCGGTGATTATCGGCCTTGCCCAGGCCGTTGCTATTATTCCCGGGGTCTCGCGAAGCGGCAGCACTATGACCGCCGGTCTTTTTCTGGGCCTGGAAAGACCGGCCTGTGCCCTGTTTTCTTTTCTCCTTTCTGCTCCTATAATTTTCGGGGCCGGTATATATAAGATTCCCCAGATCTTGAGTCAGGGTATAGATGGTCGCCAGTCATTTTTTTACTTTACCGGTTTTGTTTCTTCCGCTATTTTCGGCTATCTTTTTATCGCTTTTCTTATGAGATTCGTCAGAACAAGGTCTCTGGCTGTTTTTGCCTATTACCGTTTTATTCTTTCAGCCCTGGTGGTGGCAGCTCTTGTTATGGGATATTGATTCTAAAAATTAAAGAACAGAATTGAGCCGTGACTTTAACGTAACTTTTCAAAAATTGAGGATAACAGGAACAAACGGTGCTGAGTACGAGGGGGTCTGCAGCCAGGACTTATTGAGAACTTACACTTTAACAATTAAGACAGGTGATTAATGCAGTTTGAGGATCTGGACTGGAATTATCTCTGGCAGGAAGCCCGCCAGAAAAAGGCCTGGAAGAAAAAAAGCAGGACAGACTGGGACAGGAAGGCTTACGGTTTTGCCAGGCGCCATGCCGATTCTTTTTTTATAGAGCGTCTGCTGGATCTTCTGCAGCCTCAATCAGAATGGAGTGTGTTAGACGTGGGGTCAGGTCCGGGTACCCTTGCCCTGCCCCTGGCCCGGCAGATAAGACACCTAACCGCCCTTGACTTCTCTAAAGCCATGCTGCAGGAATTACAAAAGGCAGCAGCCCGTTATGAAATAAGCAACATAACTACCTGCCCGCTTTCCTGGACTGATGACTGGTTGAAGGCCGGAATTGAACAGCATGATATTACTATAAGCTGCCGTTCTCTGACGGTTTTTGATCTCAAATCCGCTCTGCAGAAGTTGAATGACTGGGCTAAAGAGAAAGTGTTCGTGGTGGACAGGGTGGGCAGCGGTCCTTTTGATCCCGACTTATTCAAGGCTGTAGGCCGGGATTTTGAAGCTGGTCCTGACTATATCTTTACCTGTAATCTCCTCTATCAGATGGGAATTAATGCCAGGGTGGATTTTATAGAGCTCGGCCGACTAAAGAGGTTTTCCAATCCCTGGGAGGCTGTTGTTTCCTGCAGATGGATGCTGGAACCGATCTCCAAGGAAGAGGAAAAGAGGCTGCACGATTATGTGGATGCCAGGCTCAGCCGTGGTAGTGACGGTTCCTGGCTGCTTCACAGGAGTCAGCCTCTGAAGTGGGCGTTTCTCTCCTGGGAGAAAGGGTAACAATCGCTGAACGCCGCGTTCTGACGGGAAATTTTCACGTTATATCATATAAATAAATTAAATCGGAAAGTTGAGGTTGGTAGCAGCAGGTTATATACAGCCATTCAGGAGTGGTAAGAATGAGAGTTATAATCGCCGGGGCCGGCCAGGTCGGTCAGTATCTCTGTGAAAAGTTGTCCCAGGAAGGCCAGGAGGTTGTCCTGATAGATAACAATGAGAATAAGCTCAGACGTCTGGAGAGGAACCTGAACATTCTTCCGGTCCAGGGAAGTGCCGCTAGTGCCCGGATCCTGGAAGAGGCCGGTATAGACAGAGCCAATCTTTTTATCGCGGTAACTGACAGTGATGAGGTCAACCTTATCTCCTGTATTATTTCCCAGCAGTACAAAGTCCAAAGCAGGGTGGCCAGGGTTCGTAATGAAGATTTTTATGGTTCAGGAAAGTCACTTACTGAAAAGGCCCTGGGGGTAGATCTTCTCATCAGTCCTGATATCGCCATGGCCGACGAAACCATAAAGCTGAGTCAGCTTTCCGATGCCTTTGATGTGGCCGAATTTGCCGGAGGACAGGTAGTTCTTCTGGGCTATAAAATAAATAAGGGGAATCCGGCAATAGGTTTATCCCTGGTCCAGCTTCAGAAAAAACAGAAACAGAACAGTTTTGTTATTGTTTCTATCAGCAGAGAGGATAAAACAATTATTCCTCATGGCGATACGCTCATTAAAGTAGATGACAGGATCTATGTAGTGGCAAGGAAAAAGGATATTCTGGCGGTTGAGTCTCTATTTCAGTTTACCAGCAGGGCTGCCAAGAAGATCTTTATTATAGGCGGGGGAGCCATTGGTTATCTTGTTGCCAAAAGGATGGAGCAGCATAATTTTAATGTCTGCCTGGTGGAGGAGAAGCGGGATCGTTGCCATTTCCTTACCAGTGAACTTGAAAATACTGTGGTCCTTAATTTTGACGGCCTGGAGTCAGACGGGCTTCTGGAAGAGGGAATTGATATGGCCGATCTGGTGATTGCGGTAACAGAAAATGACACGACCAATCTTTTGTCCAGCCTGCTAGCCAAACATCATGGTGCCAAAAGATGCATCACCAAAATAACCAGGCCCGATTTTATACCGCTCCTGGGGAAACTTGGTATTGATGTGGCCCTCAGTCCGCGTCTGCTGGCTGCGGACCTGATTTTAAGCTTTGTTAGGGGACGCGGTAAGATCCTTTCAGTGGCAACCATTCAGAACAGCGATGCAGAAGTCATGGAAATGCTGGTGCCTGATGATGCCAAATTCAGGGACGTACCGCTGAAATTTTTGAATTTACCCATGGACGCGGTAATTGGAGCCATAGTCCGCAAGAAAAAGGTGATTATCCCTTCAGGAGAGACCAATTTAAAAACAGGAGATAAAATGGTTATTTTTGCCACCAGAGAGGCTATTGCCAGAGTTGAGGCCTTTTTTGAATAAAAACTGATAATTACTTAAACCTTAAACGTTACTGTTCAACTTTCCGACTTGATGTATTTGTATGATATAGCAGAAAATTTTCTGTGAGTCGGGGTTGCTTGACGGTTGGTGTGCTTATTCAGGAACATTGTGCAGTGTTTGGTAGTGGTTCTTGGCGAAGCGGAACGCTAAAAATTTCAACTGTTGACCGTACCTCCGGTACGTTATGGTAAGGAAATGACGAATCGTCCATTTGAGCGAGGTACGAGCTAGTTTTGAAATTTTAGTGAAGCGAGCTTTAGAACCTCCCAAACACGAAACCGTTCCTGAATAATGTATGCCAACCTTCTGAAATTATGCCAATATTCTAAAGCCGGAAAGTTGATGTTACTGTTTACCGAGATCGTGGTTTTACAAAAATCGCTGACCGGTGAACGGCCGCCCCTTAAAACAGCCATGAAATGCCCGGAATGTGGAAAGTCGATCAAGGTATACAGGAATCCACTGCCTACAGTGGATATAATTATTGAACTTGAAGGGGGGATTGTTCTGGTGGAAAGAAAAAACCCCCCTGTTGGCTGGGCCCTGCCCGGAGGTTTTGTTGACCTGGGAGAATCCCTGGAGGAGGCGGCCCGGAGAGAAGCAAAGGAAGAAACCGGGCTTGAGGTAACCCTGATCAGGCAGTTCCATACCTATTCTGACCCGGAGCGGGATCCCAGGGTTCATACTATCTCAACGGTTTATCTTGCCACTGCCGAAGGTGTCCCCAGGGCCGGGGATGATGCCGGAAAAGCAGTGGTCTTTGCTAAAGATGACCTGCCCGATATGGTTTTTGATCATAAAAAGATTCTTTTGGATTATTTAGTTGAAAATAACCGGTTTCTTTGATATTTAAAGTTGTATTTAGTTTTTTTCTTTGGTAAAAGGGGATTTTTGGAGAATAATGTTAAGGAGGATGATGTCTAATGGTTAACAATCAAACAACTCAAACCCAAGCCGATAATCTGGATAGCAGCGAGAATCAATTAAGTTTTGAATCCCTGTTTTACCAGGAGGAAATCAAGATTGCTACTGTCGGTGAAGTAGTACCTGGCACTATCATAGGCATATCAGGTGGTTGTGCTATTATCGATATTGAAGATAAGTCAGAGAGTGAAATTCCTCTAACTGAATTTAATAATGCTACTGATGAGGGACAGATTCAAGTCGGCGACACTTTTGACGTATTTGTGGAAAGACGTGAGGTTGAGGGGGGATTGAAACTCTCCCGGGAAAAGGCGATAAGCATAAAGGTATGGGAAAAAATAGCCCAGATCCAGGAAGAAGACGGGGTTATTCCGGGACGGATTGACAGTCGGGTTAAAGGCGGGCTTTCCGTGGATATCGGTGTACCTGCTTTTCTGCCTTATTCCCAGATCGATCTTAGACCGGTTAAAGACCTTGACAGTCTTATTGGTGAAGAATTTGACTTCAAGATTCTTAAATATAATCGTAAACGCAATAACGTTGTTATTTCCCGTAGAGCCATTCTGGAAGAGGAAAGGAAGAAGCTTCGCGACCGGATGCGGGAAACCCTGGAAGAGGGGGCGGTTCTGAGAGGCACTGTTACCAATATTACGGATTACGGGATTTTTATAGATCTGGGTGGACTTGATGGTCTTTGCCACATTACCGATCTTTCCTGGGGAAGGGTTTCTCATCCATCTAAACTGTTCAAGGTCGGCGAAGAAACTGATGTCAAGGTCTTAAAATTTGATAAAGACTCCGACAAGGTTTCCCTGGGAATAAAACAGCTTAAGCCGGATCCCTGGACCACAGTAGAAGAGAATTATCCGGCAGGTTCCAAGTGTACGGGTAAAGTGGTTAGTATTACGGATTACGGGGTTTTTGTCGAACTGGAAGAAGGGGTCGAGGGGCTGGTCCATATCTCTGAAATGTCTTGGTCCAAGAAGGCTAAGCACCCGTCCAAACTGGTTTATGTCGGTGATGAGATAGATGTTGTTGTCCTTAATATAGATGTCAGCGCCAAACGTATTTCCCTCGGAATGAAACAGCTCCAGAAGAACCCCTGGGATGTGGTTTTACAGAATTATCCTGTTGGTTCGATAATAGAGGGTAAGATTAAGAATATCACCGACTTCGGCATTTTTATCGGGATTGAAGAGGGGATCGACGGCCTCATTCATGTCTCTGATATCTCTTGGACCGAGAGGATAAAGCATCCTTCTGAGAAGTACAGTAAGGGCGAGATTATTCAGGCTGTGGTTTTAAATATAGACCGGGATAACGAAAGGTTTTCACTCGGTATCAAACAGCTTACCCCGAACCCTTGGGAGGAGGTGGTACATAAGTATCCGGTAGGTTCTGTTATTGAAGGTCTGGTTACCAATATCACTGACTTCGGTATATTTGTGGAAATAGAAGATGGTATTGAGGGCCTTGTTCATATTTCGGAAATAAGTGAGGAAAAAACAGAGACGCCTGTCGGTTTGTACAATGTGGGAGACAGGATTACTACAAAAGTGATCAGTCTTTCTCCGGAAGACCGTAAAATAGGTCTGTCCATAAAGGCCCTTATAGAGAAAAGCAGCAGTGAAAAAGCTTCTTCCGCGGAGAATTACAACAGTAAGCAGGAAGATACCGGCCCTGCCACTCTGGGTGATCTAATTAAAGAGGAGTTTAATAATCAGGAGAAAGGCGGGGAATAGAGGGTTATAGTTTCACAAAAACCTCTGTCCAGTATACTGTTAACCGGTAAAGTTAATATGGCTTCAAAGCTAGCATTTCACCAGCGGCACCCTTTAGTAAGCGGCTTTTTGATTCTCGGCCTCATGTTAATCTTTTTCCTGGGATTATCCAGCCTTGTCCTCAGATCCTGTACTTCTTCCCTGTCTGATAAGAGAAGTTTTATTTCAGACCGGAAAGAGGTGATCGGGGTCATCGAGGTAAAAGGAATGATCACAAGTCCTGATGATGTCCTGGAAGATCTTGCCACCTTGGGAGAAAATAAGCATGTGAAAGGTATTGTTGTTCGTATTGACAGTCCCGGCGGCGCAGTAGGAGCCTCTCAGGAAATTTTCAGGGAAATTGCCTATAGCAGTCAGAAAAAGCCTGTTGTAGCCTCCATGGGATCGGTGGCAGCTTCCGGGGGCTATTATGCCGCCTTGGGAGCTCATAAGATTGTAGCCAGCCGGGGAACTCTGACCGGGAGTTTAGGAGTTATTCTCAAATTTCCCAATCTGCAGGAACTGTATAAAAAGATTGGATATAAATCCCAGATTGTTAAGAGCGGCAAGCTGAAAGATATGGGATCCACTGACAGGCCTCTCACCGCGAAGGAGAGAGAGTTATTAAATAATCTGCTTGCTAACGTGCATCAGCAGTTTATCGGAGATGTCGCCCGCAGGAGAAATATCCCGTTGGCAGAAGTAGAGGAATTGGCGGATGGCCGGATTTTTTCCGGTGAGCAGGCCCTGGAGGCAAAACTTATTGATAAAACCGGTAATTTTTACGATGCAGTACGTCTTTGTGCCGGAATGGCGGCTATGGAAGTAGAGTTACCCGAACTGTATTATCCCGGGAAAAAAAACATAGGTTTGTTGAAGACCTTGATTCGGAGAAATTTCGATGATGTTTTTGGCTTCCTTAAGAAAGCCACTCCCGTTCTTGTTTCTGAATTAACAGTAGGGCCTTAATTCAACAGGTAGTGAATTATCAATAATTCTTGGCAAAAAGGGAAGCCCCAATTTATTGAGAATATATAACAGGAATAAACTTTCACAGAGATTTACGGATTGCAAAGAATGATCAGGCAAGGTTCGCCTTGGCGATCTCGGTGTCTTGGCGAGAGGAAACAGATAAGAATTTAATCAGGATTGTTTTAATGCTAAAAAAAAATTTGATTGACCAGATACATGCCAGGACTGGGAGTTTTTACAAGCACGAAATCGAGGCCGCTCTTGATATTATACTGGAATCGATAACTGAAGCTATGGCTGAAAACAACCGGGTTGAGCTGCGCGGTTTTGGTTCATTTTCTGTTAGAACCAGAAATGGATACTGTTATAAACACCCCCAAAGCGGTGAGATAATGAAGGTGGTGGGACGGAAAAAGATACACTTTACCATGGGCAAATCCCTCAAGCAGAGTCTTATTGGTTTAAATACCGGAAGGCAGATTTGATTTTCCAGACCCTTCCCCTGTTCAGGCTATATTCAGGCAATCAAAATCACCATCACCTTCCCTGAGGACTTCAACCTCATTTTCTATCATGGAAATAACCGTTGATTCAGAAGGAATTATTGAACCACCGTCTATTACCAGGTCCAGCATACTTCCAAACTTTTCCTCCACCTGCCAGGCGTCGGTTATACTGTCCTCTTCATCCACCAGGGCACTGGTATTTAAAAGGGGATTGCCCAGTTCTTTTACAAGCTGACGGCAGATCTCGTTAGCCGGTACCCTTATTCCCACGGTTTTCTGTTTGGACATCATTATCTTAGGAACTACTTTCATGGCAGTTAAAACAAAGGTGTAAGGACCTGGCAGGGCTTTTTTCATAACCCGATAGGCAGTATTGGATAAATTGCAATAGATGCTTACATCTTTTAAGTCCGCGCATATAAAACTGAATGGTTTATCTTTGGCCCTGTTCTTAATCTGGTGTATCCTCTTAACTGCTTTCTGGTTATAAATATCACAGCCGATACCGTAGACGGTGTCAGTGGGATAGCAGATCACCCCCCCTTTTTTCAAGGCGTGGGCCGCCTGCTTAATCAGTCTTGTTTGAGGATTTTCAGGATGGATATAAAGCATGTTTAAAGATTTAGTTTTTTTAACCGGCGGCATTATTAATAACAGTGTGATATGAATAAAGCAATATATCTTGTACGCCATGGCAAAACCCGGGCCAATAAAGACAACCGTTTTGCCGGCCGCACAGAAGAACCTCTTCACCTTGAGGGAATTGAAGAGATAACTGAGGTTGCAGAAAAGGCTCTTCTGATAGGTCCGGATCTTATCTGCAGCGGCCCTTCATGCAGGACCAAGCAGTCAGCGGAAATTATAGCGCAAATCTGTGGACTTAACTATCAGGTGGAACCCGGCCTGGATGATATCAATTTACCGCATTGGGAAGGGCTGACCAAAGATGAAATCCGGATAAGATGGGGCTTGGAGTATTCAACCTGGCTTGAAACCCCGGCTGCTTTTCAGCCCGGTCGGGGAGAAACTCTTTTTGATGTTCGCAGCCGGGCAGTGTCTGCTCTGCAAAGAGTGAGAGAGAGAGGCAGCTGTATACTGTTGGTTACCCATCTTATAGTGGCCCGCTGCCTGCTTCTTTATCAACAGGGCAGACCTGTTAATGATTTTCGGTCAGTCAAGGTCAGAAACGGCGAGATTATAAGGCTTTGCTGAATTTTGATTCAGGCTGATCGGGCCGCCTCTATTGCCCTGGCAAATCCCCGGGCCGCCCCCTCAATAACTTTGTCTCCTACGCAGAAGGAGAGGCGGAAATAACCGGGTGTCCCGAATCCACGGCCGGGTACAGCCAGTATCTTTTCTTCTTTCAGCATCTGCACAAACCTGGCATCGTCTTGCAGGGGCGACTTCGGGAAAAAGTAAAAGGCACCCTTAGGCAGGATAAACTTATAACCGGCCTGCTTAAGAATGTCGTGTAACTTTTTTCTTCTGTCAGCATAGATAGTGCTGTCAACACTTTCTCCCTGGACATCGGCAATTAACCGCTGCATAAGGGCCGGGGCGTTAACAAAACCTAGTATCCGGTTGGCCAGAGTCAGGGCCCCGGTCAACTCTTCTTTTGCCGTAATCTCTGGATGTAAGGCCAGGTAACCTATTCTCTCTCCGGCCAGCGATAACTCCTTGGAATACGATGAAACTACAATGGCATTTTTGTAGGCGGAGAGGGTGCCGGGGACTTTCAGCCCGTCATAGACGATATTCCGGTAAGGTTCATCTGAAATCAGGTAGATGGTAGTGCTGTATTGACGATTTTTTTTAATAAGTACACTGGCCAGCTTTTCCAGTTCTTCTGCAGAGTAAATCTGACCAGTAGGGTTATTGGGACTGTTTATGATAACTGCCTTGGTTTTCGGAGTGACTGCTTCCTCTATTGCCTCCAGGTCCAGACTGAAGTCTCCGGCTGTATGGGCAATAACCGGGACACCGCCGTGGTTGTCTATGTAGAAATTGTACTCAACAAAAAAAGGTGAAAGGATGATCACCTCATCCCCGGGATTAAGAATGGATTTCATAACCACATTCAAGGCCCCTGCCGCCCCGCAGGTCATAATAATATCATCGCCGGAAAGATTAACTCCCTGTTCCCCGCTCACCTGGTCCGCCACTTTTTCACGGACATAGGGATAGCCGCTGTTGGGCATGTAACCATGGATGAGCGGATCCTGTCGGGCCGCTTCTTTTTGCAGAGATTCCCGGAGCCGGGGCGGAGGTGATAGATCAGGATTGCCCAGACTGAAGTCGAAAACTTTATCCTCGCCGTACTCCTGTTTCATTCTGGCCCCTTCTTCAAACATCTTGCGAATCCAGGAGGCACTTTCGATAAAGGTCTTCATCTTTTTTGCAATTGCCATAATAGTTCCTTATCCGGACTGTTTACCTTTTTGTATACCGAAAGCATGACCCCTGGGGTTACTCTGCTTTAATGCCCTATGGCCCGTTCCAGGATCTTATAAGTACGATCCACCATATCTCGGGGTTCCACCAGAAGACCAGCCTGGATCATGGCGTTATCATATATCTGTTCAACAATGCTTTCGGCGAACTCTTCGTCTTTTGCCCGGAGATCAGCCAAACCCTTGATCAGATCGTGGCTGGTATTTATTTCCAGATTTTTGGCGCTTATGGGGTGGTGCTCCCGGGTTGCACTCATGACCCGTTCCATACTGCTGGTGAACATTCCGTCAGGATTGACAATCATGGCCGGGCTGGATATCAGACGGCCGGAGATAATAACATTTTTCACCTTATCTCCGAGTACCTGCTTTATCCACTTGGTCAGGGAATCGGCCACTGGTTCGTCCAGTTTTTCCCCTGCCTTTTCCTCTTTTTCCTTTTCTTCGGTATCAGGTAGTTCAAGGTCTGAGCGGTCTGCAGAGACCAGTTTTTTGGAGTCAAATTCTCCTAAGTGACTGAAAACAAAATCATCTATAGGCTCCATTGTGTAGATTACTTCAATATCCTTTTTGCGGAAGGCCTCAAGGTAGGGCCCTTTTTCAAGGGCTTCCCGGTTGGGACCGTTGATATAATAGATATTTTTTTGATTCTCCCGCATACGTTCCACGTAATCGGCCAGAGAAATCAACTCACCCGGCTCTGATTTTGAAGATTCAAAGCGCAGCAGTTTGGCAATCTTGTCTCTGTTAGTATAATCGGTTGTAGCGCCTTCTTTCAGGAATATTCCGAAAGTACGCCAGAATTTTTTATATGTTTCAGGCTCATTCTTGGCCTGTTCTTCCCAGAATTTAAGCAGCCGTTTGCTGATGATCCGGCTCAACTTGGCTACCAGGGCGTTATCCTGGAGGGTCTGGCGGGAGATGTTAAGGGGAAGGTCCTCACTGTCCACCACACCTTTGACAAAACGCAGCCAGTCCGGCAGGATGTTTTTGCTCTGCTGTTCAATCAATATCCGTTTGCAGTAGAGGCTTACCCCGGGTTCAAGCCGGCCAAATCCCATAATCTCCATATTCTCGGAGGGAATAAAGAGAAGCGCTTTAATGGTCAGCGGCGCGTCGGTACTGAAATGAAGACGACTCAGCGGCTCATCAAAGGCATTGGCTATGAACTTGTAGAACTCGTTATACTCCTCCTCGCTTATCTCTTTTTTGTCTCTTGTCCACAGGGCCTGCACCGTGTTTACTGTTTCACCGGTTACTTTGATGGGAAACGGAACAAAGTTGGAGTACTCTTTGATTATTTTTTTGACGGTCTCTTCCTTAGCGTAATCTTTAGAGTCTTCCTTCAGCTCCAGGATAACCTTGGTACCCCGGTGGAGTCCTTCGGCCGGCATCAACGTATAACTGCCCCCGCCGTCGGAGGACCATTCACAGCCCTCGGCGTCCGGTTTGCAGGAGCGGGAAAGGACCCTGACCTTTTTGGCTACCATAAAGGTGGCGTAAAAACCAACTCCGAACTGGCCGATAAGGTTTAAATTCTGTTCACCTTCCTGCTGCAGGCGCTGCAGGAAATTTTTGGAACCGGAATGGGCAATGGTTCCCAGCTGGCTTTCCAGTTCAGCCCGTGTCATTCCTATTCCCGAGTCGGTTACAGTCAGGGTGTTATTATCCTGGTCAACACTGATATTGATCTCCAGGGAGGCCTCGGGATCATAGACTTCGTCTTCGACCAGCTGCTGGTGTCTGAATTTTTCCAGGGCGTCTGCTGCGTTGGAAATCACTTCCCTGAGGAAGATATCTTTTTCGGTATATAAGGAATTGATCACTATATCCAGAAGCTGTTTTACTTCTGCCTGAAATTCCCTTGTCTCTGTGGTTGCCATTGTTTTCTCCTTCTCGGTTATAAGTTTTAAAGCGGCGTTATTTTTGGTGTAAAGCCGCGGAGGATTTTTCAGTTACCATATTTTCCCTGCTTGGCGTGGCCTTTATTTTTGGTAACCGTTCACCGTTGCCGTTGATAAGGCGCTGAAATCTTCGGACTGTATCCGTTTAGCCGGAATTCTGTCCGGAGGTACTGGTTGAATCCGAACAGTTACAAGTGTAAAATAAACATCAAAGCCGTTCTGTCAAGAAACCTGAGGTTTAAAGTTGCATTAGTAACAGGTGGCTGGTATTCTGAATTTTTAACCCATAAAATTAAATTTACTAGAGATGACTATTCGTGAAGACGCTTTAAATGGGAAGATCACCCCTGTTTTTGAGGCCTGTGCCCGGAAAGAGAGAACAACTCCGGAAAAGATCAGGGAAGGAGTGGCCTCCGGGGTGATTGCTATACCCAAGAACATAAATCATAACTTTGAGCATCTTATGGCGGTTGGCAAAGGGCTGACTACCAAGGTGAATGCCAATATTGGCGCCTCCAGCGAACTGCCCGGCCTGGAGCAGGAGATAGAGAAACTCTGCGCCTCTCTTAAGGCCGGTGCTGACGCGGTAATGGATCTTTCCATGGGAAAGGACGTGGACAGTATAAGGAATAAAATTCTGGAACACTGTCCCGTACCCCTGGGAACCGTTCCCATTTATCAGACCGTATCCGAGGCTGTAGAGAAACAGGGTCGGGAAATCTGTGAAGTTACTGTAGACGAAATGCTGGGTACTATAAGACAACAGGCAGAAGACGGGGTGGATTTTATGACCATCCACTGCGGCCTGACCCGTGACAGCCTGGCCCGGGTCAAAAATCACCAGCGCCTCATGGGGGTAGTGAGCCGGGGAGGTTCCTTCACCATCGAGTGGATGAAGGCTAATGGCCTGGAAAACCCTTTTTATGTACATTTTGATGAGATCCTGACTATTCTCAGGGAGTATGAAGTGACCATCAGCCTGGGTGATGGTTTAAGACCCGGCTGTCTGGCTGATGCTACTGACCGGGGGCAGGTCCAGGAGCTTATTCATCTGGGCGAATTAACCCAGCGGGCTTGGGATGCCGGTGTTCAGGTCATAGTTGAGGGTCCGGGGCACATACCCATGGATCAGATCCGGGCCAATATACTTTTGCAGAAGCGGCTGTGTTACGGCGCCCCTTTTTATGTTCTCGGCCCTCTGGTTACAGATATTGCCCCCGGCTATGATCATATAACCGGTGCTATCGGCGGGGCTATTGCCGCTGGGGCCGGAGCTGATTTCCTCTGTTATGTTACCCCGGCCGAGCATCTGAAACTTCCCTCTCCCGAAGATGTGCGGGAAGGAGTCATTGCCTCCCGTATTGCCGCCCATGCTGCCGATATAAGCAAAGGGGTTGCGGGGGCCATGGCAAGAGACATAGAAATGGCCAAACGGCGTAACCGCTTAGACTGGAAAGGACAGATAGAGATGTCTCTGGATCCGGAGAAGGCTTGGCAGTACAGGCAGGAGGGAGGAACCTATAAAGGTGATGCCTGTTCCATGTGCGGCTCTTACTGTGCCCTGAAAATATACCGGAAGGCCGGATCAGGAGGCTCTGAGGAGTAACAGGGTCATGGCTGATATCCTAAGTCTGATAACCGAATTTATCAGCAATACAAAAGTCCTTGAACAGATCCGGGAAGTACAGGTAAAAGCCCTGTTCAGCAATGTTTATTTTCTGGTACCGTTTATTGGTCTTATGATCTGGTGGCTTTATCGCTTAGCCTTTAAAAATTTTATATTAACCGGTCTTGTTGTTGGCCTCTGGTTGTTTTCCGGCAGCCGTTTCGCCCGGGATTTCATCGTGGGCGATGAACTGCAGTTAAATAAAGTCCTGCCCGTTGCTGGAGTCGGAGTGGCGGCTATTGCCGTTATAGTCTATATACTTTTTATCCGTTCGGACTGAATCGGTCAGCTGTTATAAATTAGCTAACCCTTTCAGGGGCTCATATTTCGGGTTTTTGGTTAGACAAGGAGGCCTTGACCGAACATTTGCTAAATGTCCCCTCTTCGAGATATATATAACACCCTGTATAAATACTTCGGCCCACAGCACTGGTGGCCCGGAGATTCTGTTCTGGAAATCATGGTCGGGGCTATATTGACCCAGAACACCAACTGGGAAAACGTAAGCCGGGCCATCGCCAACCTTAAAGAGAACAACCTCCTGTCCCTTGGCGCTCTGGCCGAATTACCCCTGGAGCATCTGGCTGAAAAGATCAGGCCTGCCGGTTACTATAATATCAAAGCAGCAAGGCTTAAGAATCTCTTGAATCTGATCAAAAAAGACTGCAACGACTGCCGGGACCCGCGGGATTTTCTGGACGAGGACCGGGAAATTTTAAGGGAAAAATTACTTGCTGTTAAGGGTATCGGCCCCGAGACCGCCGATTCCATTCTTCTTTATGCAGCAGGCAAGCCGGTTTTTGTCGTAGATGCCTATACTTACCGGATTTTTCTCCGGCACGGTCTTATTCCGGAAGAGTCCACTTATGGTGAGATCCAGGAACTCTTCCAGGACGGCCTGGAAGAGGATGTCTACCTCTTTAACGAGTATCATGCCCTGCTGGTCCGCCTGGGTAAAACTTTCTGCAAGAAAACAAAGCCCCTTTGTTCTTCCTGTCCCCTGCGTTCCCATGAACCTATAGTGGAAGAGTACCTTGGTTAAATCCGCTGATTTCCGCCTTTCTTCAGATAGACCTGCAGGACCGAGATCGCTGCCGGGGTGACCCCGGAGATCCTGGAGGCCTGGCCCAGTGATCGGGGCCTGATCCGGTTCAATTTTTCCACTACTTCGTTGGAGAGTCCGGGAATGCCGGTGTAGTCCATATCTTCCGGGAGACAGCTGTTTTCCAGCTTGCGGAAACCAGCCACCTGCTCTTCCTGTCTTTTCAGATAACCTTCGTACTTGGTTTCAATCTGGACTTCTTCCCTGACTTCCAACGCCACCTTTAAAGCAATCCCGCTGAGAGATTCTATATCTTCAAGGCTTATTTCGGGTCGACGCAGGAATTCGATCAGGGTAGCCGGTTGTTTCAGGGGAGACAGGCCCCGGGCCTTCAGCCTGGCATTCAGTTCCGGGCCCGGCTTCAGGCGGGTCTGTTTAAGGTAGTTAAGTCCCTTTGTCAGTTTTTCCTGTTTCCGGAGAAACTCCTCGTACTCCTCTTTACTCACCAGCCCGAGCCCGTAGCCGATACCGCGAAGCCTTCGGTCGGCATTGTCCTCCCTTAACAGGAGACGGTACTCGGCCCTGGAAGTAAAAAGCCGGTAAGGTTCACTGGTGCCCCGGGTGACCAGGTCGTCGATCAGGACCCCGATATAGGCCTGGGACCGGTCAAGGATCAGCGGTTGTTCGTCCCGGATATATTTTGCGGCATTGATTCCTGCCATGAGTCCTTGGGCCGCAGCCTCTTCATAGCCTGAAGTCCCGTTGATCTGGCCGGCGAGGAACAGGCCCCTTATTTTTTTGGTCTCCAGAGAGGGCTTCAGCTCCAGGGGATCAACATAGTCATATTCAATAGCATAGCCGGGCCTTATTATCTTGGCCTGCTCCAGGCCCTTAATACTGTGGACCATCTTCTGCTGGATATCCACCGGCAGACTGGTTGAGATGCCGTTGGGATAGACTTCTACCGTTTCAAGACCCTCGGGTTCTATAAATATCTGGTGGCGTTCTTTTTCCGGAAAACGCATAACCTTGTCTTCTATGGAAGGGCAGTACCTGGCCCCCACACCTTTGATTACTCCGGTAAACATGGGAGAAAGATGGGTCCCGGCCCGGATTATCTCGTGTGTCTCCTGGTTGGTCCAGGTTATGTGGCATGAATGTTGAGGAAGTTTGGGGGGGTTCCCCTGATTACTGAAAGAAAATAGACTGGGGGGATCATCACCGGACTGGGCCTTCAGCGAGTGGTAATCAATGGTAGAGGCGTCAAGACGCGGGGTGGTGCCGGTCTTCATCCGGTCCATGGTAAACCCCAGGTCGCGAAGATTTTCTGCCAGGCTCAGGGAGGGGAAGTCGCCCATCCGTCCAGCAGGAAAATTTTTATCCCCGATATGGATAAGCCCTTTTAGAAAGGTCCCTGAGGCTATTATTGCCGCCCGGCAGGTTATGGATTCTTCAAGGGAAGTTTTTACTCCCCTGATCTCTCCATTTACTGTAAGGAGGCTGTCTATTACATCCTGACGGATATCAAGGCCAGCCTGCCGTTCCAGGACAGATTTCAGCCGCAGGCGGTACAGGAGACGGTCTGCCTGGGCCCGGGAGGACCTTACAGCCGGTCCCTTGCTGGTATTAAGCCTTCTGAACTGGATGCCGGTGTCGTCGATATTTTTGCCTATTTCTCCGCCCAGGGCATCGATCTCCTTTACCAGATGACCTTTGGCCAGTCCTCCCACAGCGGGGTTGCAGGACATAGCCCCTATGGTATCAACGTTACTGGTGATAACGCAGGTGTCCAGTCCCATCCTGGAGGCGGCCAGAGCTGCTTCACAGCCGGCATGTCCGGCCCCTATGACAATTATATCGTAGTCAGGCAATTTCGTCATACTATTAACGGTGGATAATTGGATTAGCTATTTACCCAATACTTCAACTTTCCGGTGCAGCCAGTCTCTCAGTCGTGGTTTCCGGGCGATTTTCCAGAAGTCCGGGGAAAGCAGTACCACTACAGTATAGAGTTCCAGGCGGCCGGCCAGCATACAGAAGGAGAGAATCCATTTGGCAGTATCAGGGATGGCGCTGAAGTTTGAGGCCGGTCCCACCCCTTCCAGACCGGGACCGATATTGTTAAGGGTGGCGGCTACGGCGGATATCCCGGTAATCAAGTCAAGGCCCAGGGCGGTCATTGCTATGCTGGCCAGCAGGAGGAATATGGTGTAGAGCCCGAAAAAGCCCAGAATGGCAACCATTATTTCCTTGGGCACCTTTTGATGGCCCAGTTTGATGGCCCCCACCGATTGTGGATGAACCAGGTTACGGAGCTGGAGCCGGGCATATTTGAAGAAAAGGAGGACCCGGACCATTTTTATTCCGCCGCTCGTGGAACCGGCACAACCGCCGGCAAACATTAGAAGCAGGAGAAGGAGCCTGCAGACCGGTGCCCACTGGTCAAAATCAGCGGTGCCGAAACCGGTGGTGGTGATTATGGCGGTTACCTGGAAAAGACTGTCCCGGAAAACCCTGCCCAGAGTTTCCACTTTATTATCAGCCAGATTGGCAGTTACTATAATGGTCAGAGTAATACAGATCAGCAGGAGAAAAAAGCGGAACTCCTCATTTTTTAGGTATACAGACAGGCTTTTGCTGGAAAGGGCCCGGTGGTGAAGAGAGAAGTTGATCCCTGACAGAAACATAAAAATAATGATTACATAATGGGTAAAGGCTGAACTGTAATAGCCTAGGCTTTCAGTATGAGGGGAGAAGCCGCCGGTGGACACAGTGGTGAAGGCGTGACAGACAGCATTGAAAAAGCTCATACCGCCGGCCAGGAGGAGGAAGATTTCAACCAGGGTAAACATGAGATATACCCCCCAGAGGATTCTGGCTGTATCCTGAATGCGCGGAGCCAGCCTGTCCTTGGTGGGACCCGGCATTTCCGCCTGATATAGCTGCATACCTCCGATTCCGAGGAGGGGAAGGATAGCCAGGGTAAGGACAATGATTCCCATTCCCCCCAGCCACTGGGTGGTGGCCCGCCAGAAGAGGAGACTTTCAGGCAGGATTTCCACCCTGGGAAGGATGGTGGAGCCGGTAGTGGTAAAGCCTGACATGGATTCAAAAAAACAGTCCACGTAGCCAGGCAGGTCACCGCTGAAATAGAAAGGAAGTGAGCCCAGAAAGACCAGTCCCAGCCAGCTCAGGACTACTACCGCAAAACCATCCCGGTAGCCCAGATCTTTCTGGGGTGGAAATATAGCCAGTATGATTCCCCCGGTCATGCCTCCGATGATAGAACAATAGATAAATTCTTTCACCATGCCGTCTTGGAAGTACAGGCTGAAAGGTATGGGGGTCAGAAGGAATATTGATAAAATAATCAGCAGGTTGCCGATTATGTTTAAAACACCGCCGGTCTGCACGATTGATCTGTCCTTGTTGGCCTCTGGAATAAAGGCTTCTTGACAAATATTCTAAATAGTAGCATTATTGTCATTTTTAAAATTTAATAATTTATAAATAATAATTCATCAACGATTTTCACTGCATCCAATGAGACTTCCTCCTTTAAAAATAGGCCCTTATACTGCCCCTGTTCCCTTGGTCCAGGGTGGCATGTCCATAAGGGTTTCAACTTCTGCTCTTTCCGCTCCCGTGGCTGAATGTGGCGGAATAGGCACCATAGGCGGCTCCTCGATCCCGGTTGAAGAGCTCAAGGCTGACATCCGTAAGGCAAAAAGCATGACCAGCGGCATTATAGCGGTGAATATTATGTTTGCCATGAAAAATTTTTATAATCTGGTCATGGCCTCCATTGAGGCAGGAGTGGATATGATAGTAACCGGGGCCGGTTTTTCCAGGGATATTTTTAAGATCGGCAGGGCAACAGGTACTCCTATTATCCCTATCGTCTCTTCTTCTGCCTTTGCCCAACTCTCTGAAAAACTGGGAGCTTCCGCGATTATTGTGGAGGCAAAGGAGGCCGGGGGCCATCTTGGCACTGATGTTGCCCTGCGGGATCTTTTTCCGGAAATCAGAAAGGTGGTCAAGAAGGTGCCCCTGATCGCGGCTGGTGGTATAACCGATGGCTATGAGATGGCGGAAATGATAGAAAAATACGGAGCTGACGGGGTTCAGATAGCCAGCCGTTTTATTGTGACCAAGGAGTGTGATGTCTCTGATACCTTTAAAAAGACGATTTTGGAAACCTCACAAAAAGATATTGTTCTTATTCATTCGCCTGTCGGTATGCCGGGCCGGGCAGTCAATACCCCCTTTGTGCATAAACTTACTGCTGGTGAGGACGTTAAGAGCAAGAAATGTCTTAGTAAGTGCCTGAAAAAATGCGATTATCAGTACTGCATAACAGATCGGCTTATTAAGGCCAGAGACGGTGATTATGAGGAAGGCCTTTTTTTTTCCGGAGAGAATGCCTATAAGTTTAACGATATTTTGACGGTACAAGAGGTCTTCGATCAGTTTGTCTCTCAGGCTGAATCAGGTGCTTGGCAGCAAATTATAGAGAGCAGAAGGAAAGAGACTGCTGTGGCAGAACAGCTTTCTCTGTAAAGGGGTTATTATAAACTGATTAAGTCTTTATTAAACCTGTAATATAAAACTTGCAAAGAGAAACTAAAAATAAAAAGAAAAAATCGGCGAGTTTCAGTTATCCCGATCCCTCCTTAATTCCCCGGTCTCAGCATTCTATTTTCCCTGAACAGATTGATAGTAATGCCCGCAAGGTACTGTCAAGGCTAAACAAGGCCGGTTTTACCGCCTATCTGGTAGGGGGCGGAGTGCGGGATCTCTATCTTGGGAAAATCCCCAAGGATTTTGATATCAGCACCGATGCCCGGCCGGGGCAATTGCGCAAGCTGTTTAAGAACAGCCGGACCATAGGCCGGCGTTTCCGGTTGATCCAGGTTTTTTTCCCTGGTAATGAAATTATCGAGGTCTCTACTTTTCGTTGCCGCAGTGAATATGATCTGGAAAAAAAAGATGAGGTACTGGCAGTCAACAATACCTTCGGTTCCTTGGCGGATGACGCCTTTCGCAGGGACCTGACCATAAATGGTCTTTTTTACGATCTGACCACTGAGGAGATAATCGATTATACCGGTGGAGTGGCTGATCTTGAAAATGGTATAATCCGTCTCATAGGAGAACCGGAAAGAAGGATTGTCAGAGATCCGGGCCGGATGCTACGGGTTATCCGGCATGCCGCCAGAAGTAATTTTACGGTAGAAGACGAAACCTGGCAGGCCGTTCTTAAGCACCGTGATAAGATCCATCACTGTCCTGTTTCCAGGTTAAGGGATGAACTGTTGAAGGATCTGTCCGGCCCCGCCAGTAGTAAGTGGCTTAAACTGGCTATCCACTGCCGGCTGTTTTTTGAAATATATCCCTGTTACCTTTATCTCCTGGATCTGGATAAGGAGGAAGCAGGGACAGGGTTATTGATTGATATTATGGCAGTGACTGACCGGCTTAAGGAGAAAGGTTTTATCATACCGGAATCTGTTCTGCTGGGACTGAGCCTTATCCCCTGGGCTGAGTACTGTTTTCCCAAAATGGTGACCAAGCAGAAAAGTTTGAATTTTGCCTATTCCCTGTCCCGTGATATCCGGGATCGACTGGAGCAGGAGTTGGTTCACTTGAATTTTAAACGGGCGGTCAGAGCTCATATCGCCGGACTTATATCCCGCCTGCCTCTTTTTGCCGCTTATGATAACGCTAAGAACTGGCCTGCTCATTTGAAAAAGAAGAGTTATTTCCAGGAGTCTTCCCAGTTTTATCTGATATACCGGGAAGCCCGGCGAGGAGTGACGGTTAATTCGGTAAATTTTGGTGAAAAGAGAGCCAGGAAATCCCGTTTCGGGCAAAAGAACCGCAGACAGGGCTATAAAGGTGGAGGCGGGCCCGCCTTTGCCCCGAAAGGACAGCAGGGCGGGGTTTTTGGCCTGAAGAAAACGGGAAATGGCAGGTGATACTTTTTTAAAAATTTATCAAAGACGCCCGGAGAAGGCTTAGGGCTGTTGAACAAGGGAAATGGCAGAAAATCCGGCCGGTGACATAGATAAGTTTATCTCCCTCTCCACCCGGGAGTTGATGAATAAAGCCCTGGATGTCAAGTTAACAGAACGCGGCGACAGGGTCTCTCTCTGTTCAATAATCAATGCCAAATCAGGCAGGTGCAGTGAAGATTGTGCTTTTTGTAGTCAGTCATCTCATTACCGCACTGATGCCCCGGTATACCCTCTCAAGGATAAAGATGATGTGGTAAGCGCAGCCCGGAAGGCCCGGGATATAGGGGCCGGTCATTTCTCCATAGTAACCAGCGGCCGCAGTTTGTCCGGTGAAGACCTTAAACGTGTAGCCGACATGATTTCGGCAATAAAGGACCGGGCTGCTGTCCGGGTCTGCGCCTCCCTGGGAATTTTGGGCAAGGGGGAATTGACTTTCCTTAAAGAGGCCGGCCTGGTTCGTTATCATCATAATCTGGAAAGCTCCAGCCGACATTTTCCCAAGGTGGTAAGCAGCCACAGTTTCGCTCAGCGTACCGCGGTAGTCAAGGCTGCCAGAGAGGTGGGCCTGGAGATCTGCAGCGGCGGTATTATAGGGTTGGGAGAGGATGAAACAGAGCGGTTATCCCTGGCCAGGTCCCTGGCAGAGCTGGAGGTCGATTCTGTTCCCCTCAACATCCTTATCCCTTTTCCCGGAACCCCTCTGGCAGATATCTCTCCCCTGTCCGTTTGTGATGCCCTGAGAGCTATTGCCCTTTTCCGGTTGATTTTGCCCGGCGTACCGATAAGGCTGGCGGCCGGCAGGGAATCTGTTCTTGCCGATTTTCTGAGTACCGCTTTTATGGCCGGAGCCGACGGTATGATGATCGGCGGTTATCTCACCCGGCGGGGCAGGCCGGTTTTTCAGGATTTAAAATTTATTAATGATATTCGAAAATTATGGAAATCTTGACATATCTTCTCAATAACATTCTGGACACCTTTTGATGCTCGATATTCATTCGTCCATCCGGTGCAAAAATAACTAAGTGCTGGTGTCCCTGAATTCCTGTATTCCTAAACCCCCTGATGAATGCTTCGGATACGGATAAACTGGATAGTTTTTTAACTTGGCTGGACCGCAGGCGGCAAAAGGGCAACCTGCGCCGGCTTTCGCCTTTTTCTAAAAATGCCGGGGGACTGCTTACCAGGGAGGACGGTCAGGATAATAAAGTTTTTCACGATTTTTCCTCCAACGATTACCTTGCACTTTCCCGTCATCCGGAGGTGATTAACCAAGCCCGGCAATATCTGGAGAAGGGTGGAGCCGGGTCCGGAGCAGCCCGGTTGATGAGCGGGGACCGGCCTTTTCACCATGAACTGGAAAGGGAACTGGCAAGTCTCAAGGATCAGGAGGCCGCCCTTCTTTTCGGTAGCGGCTACCTGGCGGGCTGTGGAGTTATTCCGGCCCTTAGCGGCCGTCATGATGTGATTTTTTCAGATCGCCTGAATCACGCCTCGCTCTATGACGGCTGCCGCCTGGCTGCCTCACGTTTGGTTCGTTTCCGTCATAATGATATGGAGCACCTGGAAGAGCAGCTCAGGGCAAAAAGGGGGAGCCGGAGGGCCCTGATTATTGCGGAATCTGTTTACTCCATGGATGGTGACTTTGCCCCTCTCAGGGATTTGGTTTTTTTGAAAGAGAAGTACAATTGCCTTCTCATGGTTGATGAAGCCCATGCCACCGGTATTTTCGGCAAAAAAGGAGGGGGCCTCCTGGAAGAGGCAGGAGTTGCTGATCAGGTTGATCTGGCCCTGGGGACCTTTGGCAAGGCTTTGGGATCTTACGGGGCTTATGCTGCCTGTTCTGAAACCATGAAAGATTATCTGGTCAACCGGGCCAGGTCGTTTATCTATTCCACTGCCCTGCCCCCCCCGGTTGTTGGCGCCTCTCTGGCCGCGATACGCCTGGTCAGGGAACGGCCGGAATTGCGTAATGAGCTGATCCGCAAGGCTGCCCTGATTAAAGATGAACTGCTGGCTCAGGGGATCAAAACTTCCAGCCCTTCCCAGATAATACCCCTGGAGATAGGTGCAAGTCATGAGACAGTTCTCCTGACCCGGAGGCTAAGGCGGGAATCTCTTCTGGTTACCGCCGTACGTCCCCCTACTGTTCCGGAAGGGACCTCCCGCCTGCGTCTTTCTATTACTCTCTATCACAGTGACGGGCTGTTGAAACAGGTTGCCGCAATTCTGGCCAGGATGTTTCAGGATTGTAAAACCAAAAAATAATTGATCGCCATAGAAAATCTAGTATCATTTTCAAAGGGGTTTTATTTTAGAAATGATAAATACTGATTACTGCCTATGACTGCGCTTGAATGGGATAAAACCGTGCTCCTGGCCCAGATTGATTATGATGAAGAACTGGCTGAAGAACTTCTGACTCTTTTCAGGGATTCATCTGCTTCAGATCTGCAAAAGATCAAAGAAGGTATGGCTGACTGTGATTCCGTCACTGTTGCTGAGGCTGCGCATAGTATAAAAGGCTCCGCTGCCAGTCTGGGAATTGAAGGGGTTCGCAAGGCAGCTTGGGCAATAGAGCTTTCCGGCAGACAAAAGGATCTGCAGAAAGCCGCCAAAGAGATTGATGAACTGGAGTTATTATTAAAGGAAATTGATTTATGGACGGATGCTGGTTAACCAAGGCTGATAATTTTTGAAACTAATGCCCAGTGCTAAATTAATAGCCCAAAAATTCAGCAACCTGAAGACCCTTCCCCAGGTTGCCCTCAAAGTAACGGAGCTGGCCGCCGATGAAAACAGCACGATGTATGATTTTGAGGAGGTCATCAGGCTTGACCCGGTGCTGGTCAGCCGGCTTTTGCGCCTGGTGAACAGCCCCTATTTCGGACTGGTCCAGAAGGTGGAATCGATTTCCAGGGCCCTGGTTTTTACCGGAATGAAACAGCTTCGTAACCTGGTCGCTTTAGAAAGCCTGGGCAGTTTTTTTAAAGGTGGTGAAGACAGGGAAATTTTCTCCAAGGACCTGTGGCTCCATTCGGTTACGGTGGCCATTCTTGCAGAAATGATTGCCAGACGTATTTTTGGCCGGCAAGGGGAGGATGTCTTTCTGGCTGGTATAATTCATGATATCGGCTTTATCGTTGAGGACCAGGTTGTAGGTGATAAGCTGCGGGAAGCCTGCGGTAAGTTCTACCGGGGTGAGGCCTCCCTGACCGAATGCGAACGGGAAGCAATAGGCGCCGATCATACGGAAGTGGGTTTTATTATTGCCGGGGATTGGAACTTGTCCGCGGAAATTCTTGAATCCATCAGATCTCACCATTTGGAACATGTGAAGGGATCTCTTGCCAGTATCAGCAGTATCCTGCAGCTTGCCGGATTTATGGCCGCAAAGATGAATTACTGGCCGGTCCCCGGGCCTGTTGCCTCCTTGCCCCCTGTTCTTGCCCGGCATGTAAAGGAGAAAGTACTGGATTATAAAATAATTCTCCGGGATTTACCAGGCGAGATGGCCAAGGCCAAAGAGCTTTATGATATTGACTGAGACGGGAAGCCATGATTGACCCGGATTTTGATATTATTTTCGAGGACATTGTAGAGGTTGATGAAGCCCCGCGTAATTTTTTGGAGATCCTGGAAGACCTGCTGCCTGAAGCCTTTTTTTTAATGATATTGGCAAAAGGTACAGTGCTGGAAGGCGGGCGTCAGGTAAACCTTTCTATCCCGGAGCGGCAAGAGCTTGCCGGGCTGACCCGGAAGAATGGTTCCTGTTTCAGGCGGTGGCCGGATGAGGGCCGGGATTGTTACGGGACTTGGCTTGCCGGTTATGAAGCTGTCCTGTTAACCGTTATTAAGAATAATGAAAGCGGAGGAGAGTTTGCTGAGATCGGCGGCCTTCTGTATAATACTATAGAAATGGCTTTACTGAAGCAGCACTGTGAGTTACTGGTTGTTGAAAAAGAGCAGGCCCGCAAGCAGATCGAGATCCTGAAAAATCAGCATGGCCGTCTTATTGAGGATAATTATCGTCAATACCGTTTGAATCAGGAACGGGAAAAACAATATACCAGGAAACTGGAAACGGAAATAGCCAGGCAGACTGCGGAACTCCGGGAAACCAACAGAAGGCTCGAGGAAATAAGCCGTTTAAAGAGCGATTTTTTGGCCAATATAACCCATGAATTGCGGACACCGATGAATGCCATTATCGGTTTTGCCGAGCTGTTGAAGGAAACCGGACTTGACAAGGAACAGACCGAATATACCCGGACCATAACACAGTCGGCAAGGAGTCTCCTGGCCCTGATAAATGACATTCTTGACCTGGTCAAGGTTGAGGCCGGTAAACTTGAACTGGAGAAGATCCCTTTTGGGTTGCCGGAGTTGATCAGTAATGTGGCCGACATGTTCAGAGTAGAGGCCCGGGAAAAAGGACTTGATATCAGATGCAAGGTTGGTGACCGGGTGCCGGAAAGAGTACTGGGAGGCTTTAACCGTTTGCGGCAGGTCCTTGTCAACCTGACCGGCAATGCCATCAAGTTTACTGAAAAAGGATACGTAGCTCTCCAGATAGACTATGCGGGGGAGAGGGAGGGGAGATCCCTGGTCAGGTTTATGGTGGTTGATACCGGCCTGGGGATTGCCCGGGACAGGATTTATGATGTTTTTGATAAATTTACCCAGGCTGACAGCTCCACCACCCGGGAATACGGAGGAACCGGTCTTGGTCTTTCGATTTGCCAGCAGCTTGTCGATCTTATGGGAGGTAATATATTTGTTTCCAGTGAGCCGGGAAAAGGCAGTATATTTTGTTTTGTAATTCCTTTTGAGTCGGCAGGATCTGAGGAACGCCGGGGAGTAATGCCGGAAATTGAAATACAGCAGGAGCAGACCGGACCGGGGGGCAGGGTCCTGATTGTTGAAGATAATGCTGTCAATCAGCGCTTGGCCAGGATAATTGTTGAAGGTCTGGGGTATGAGGTTGAAGTCGCTGCAGACGGGCTGGAAGCCCTGGACATCTTGAAACAACAGGTTTTCGATATTGTTTTCATGGATGCACATATGCCCAATATGGATGGCCGGGAAGCAACGAAAAGGATTAGGAGTATTGAGGCAGATCCGGACAGGCGGAAAGAGTTCGTCGGTCTGCGGAGCAGAAATTATCCATTGCAGGTTATCGGTCTATCAGCCCTTGCCAGGAAGGAAGATGAACATGCCTGTTATGAGGCCGGAATGGATGCCTTTCTATCCAAGCCTTTGGTTAAAAAAGAACTGATCCGTTTTCTGAGGGGACTGAATCCGGCTCCGAAGTAGTCTTTTATGCAGTTGAAATTTTTAACGTTGACCGTACCTCCGGTACGTTATGGTAAGGAAAGTGACGAATCATCCATTCGCTTCGCCAAAAGCCACTGACAAACACTGCACAATGTTCCTGAATAGACATATCCACCGCTAAACATCACGGTCTGACGGCAAATTTTCACGTTATATCATAATAAATAAATTAAGTCGGAAAGTTGAGTTTATAATATGGTCTTGTCCTTGCAATTTTAAGGTTAATAAGGTTAAATCAGAGTCATTACCTTGTATTTCATTTAATTTTAATTTCTGGTTTTATCATGATAAACAGTATCCTTATTATCGATAATAATCCGGTCATCCTGAAAATGCTCACCAGTGTGCTGGGAAAGGCCGGTTATCAAGTTAAGACCGCTATGGACGGCCTGAGTGCTTTTGATCTCATACTGAACAGCCCTCCTGATATAATTTTACTTGACCTGATTATGCCTAATATAAACGGTGAGCAGCTATGCGGTATTATAAATGATTATGACCAGTTACGGGATATCCCTATTATCCTGATTTCCGGAGTGGCAGCTGAGGCCGAGTATGAGTTTAGGCTGGAAGGCGTTTCTGCCTGTATTGCCAAAGGGCCTGAGCTCAGTAAACACGTCCTGGAGGTGATAGAGCATTATAATAAGGAAGAGGAGCAGGCAGAGATACCAGGATATTTTCTGGGAAAGGATAGTCTTCAGCCCAGAGAGATTTCTCTGGAGCTCCTTGATGCCAACCGTCATCTCCAGACCGTTCTGGAAAATATGTCTGAGGGGATCCTGGAAATTACCCTGGGAGGACGGATTGTTTTCGCTAACCAGGCAGCCTCTTTTCTTATCGGTGTTAGCAGAAAACGTCTTCTGGCGACTGATTTTTTGGGGTTCTTTTTTGAGGGAGAAGGAAAAGAAAGACTTGCGGGTGTTTTCAGTCATTTAGGTGATAATAGGGTTGTGATAGGGGAAAAAGAACTTTTGTCAATAAACAACCATCTGGTGAAGGTCCAGTTACTGCCGGTTTATGACCGGGAGAAAAAAACGGTCATAGCAATAATCAAGGATATTACCGGCCGGAAAGAAGCGGAAAATCAGATCCGGGAATCCCGGCGGTATCTGCACGCTATTCTGGATTCGGTACAGGCCGGTATTTTAATTGTTGATGTGGAGACCTGTACAATTATTGATGCCAATCCCCTGGCCCTGGAGATGCTTGGAAGCCCCAGGAATGAACTGATCGGCAGGGCCTGTTATGAGTATTACTGTGTTGGCAAGCAGGGGAGATGCCCCATCATTGAGCAGGATAAAACCACTGTTCAAACCTTGACCAACAGCAAGGGAGAGAGGATTAATGTTCTTAAGACAGCCACCTCCTGCGAGATAAACCAGAAGTTCTATATTGTGGAAAGTTTTATAGATATCAGCGAGCGGAAAAGACTTGAGGAAAAGCTTCGTGCCCTGACCATTACAGACGAGCTCACCGGTCTTCTGAACCGGCGAGGTTTCATGATGATGGCCAGAAAGCAGCTGAGTATTGCTGACCGGGCAAACAACAGGTTTTTTCTTGTTTTTGCCGATCTCGATGATCTTAAAGTGATTAACGATACCTATGGCCATGAAACCGGGGACATGGTCTTGACTAAAGTGGGGGAAGTATTCAAGTCTCTCCGCAGTTCTGATATCAGCGGCCGGTTAGGGGGGGACGAGTTTGCCATTCTGGTTACCGGTGACCAGAATGAGGAGGATGAAAAAAAACTGGTTGACAGGCTGCAGAAGCTTTTTGAATTGATTAACGAGGACATTGGGCTTGAATTAAGGGTAACTCTGAGCGTAGGTATTGTAGAATATGATCCCGCCAACCCCCGGGAACTTGAAGAACTCATCGCTCAAGCCGATAACCTGATGTATAAAGACAAACTCAGCAAGGAACATGGATAGTTTCTAAATTTGACAGCCGGGGCAGAGATAGGTACCCCGGCCGGCGATTATCTCTTTTTTTATGGGAGTACCGCAGATCTTGCAAGATTTCCCCTCCCGGCCGTATACCATGAGATTTGATTGAAAATAGCCCTGATTGCCGGAGCTGTTGGCATAATTCCTTATAGTGGAGCCCCCCATCTCAATAGCCTTTTGCAATATCTCTCTGGCGGCAGCAGTAATTTTCTGCCACTGACCGCTGCTTACCGAACCGATGGGTGTAGAGGGCAGAATCCCGGCCAGGAAAAGGATTTCATTGGCATAGATGTTGCCGATTCCTGCCACTACCCGGTTATCCATGAGAAAGTTCTTGATGGGCTGGACCCTTTTCCCCGCCTTTTGTTTAAGATACCCACCGGAAAAGACAGGCTGAGCCGGTTCCAGCCAGCCCGGATTTGCTGTTGCCAGAGGTTCTGGTCCTAGAGAGGCAAAGTTGTTTTTTTTTGATAGTTCTTCGGGATCCAGGAGCTGAAGGCAGCCGAAACGGCGGACATCATTGTAGCGCAGCTCCAAGCCGTTTTCCAAGCAAAAACATATATGGTCGTGAAGGGCGGGTGGTGCTTCTGCGGGGAATATCACCAGATTGCCGGTCATGCCCAGATGGATAATCATGGCCGCCTTTTTGTCGGTCATCAGGAGAAGGTATTTACCTCTGCGGTACAGATCGGTGATTGCTGCAGATGTTATCCACCGGTCCAGCTTTTCCCGGGGAATGGGGAGACGGAGGTCTTTGGGGCCGGTCCTGGTGGCAATTACTTTTACTCCTTTAAGATGCGGGAGCAGCCCCCGGCGGATAACTTCTACTTCTGGCAGTTCAGGCATGAATTTAATCTAATTCAACTTTCCTACTTGAGAAAAATAGTATGATTTCATGCAGATGGCATACCCATTCAGGAAGTGACGAATCATCCATTCGCTTCACCAAGAGCCACTAACAAACACTGCGCAATGTTCCTGAATGGGCAACCATCTGCTAAACACCACTGTCTTACGGGAAATTTTCACGTTATATCATATAAACTTGACAGTCAAAAGTTCTTCCGTCATGCCGGTCCCGGATCGGGGTCCGGGACAAGCTTCGCCGGAATGACGAAGAGGTAGAATCATGGTAAATAAATTCAAATGGTTAAGAGAATTTTTGACTGTCAAGATATAAATAAATTAAGTCGGAAAGTTGAGTTACTGATAATATAATGATAAGGCAATATATTGAATTACCAGGTCCTTGATTTTTATCATCAGAATTTAACAGGCACGTAAGAGGTTTTTGTCGTCAAGATCGGTTTCAACTGTTAGACTGGTGTCTGTTCAGAAATCAATAATTTTAGATTCAACTTTCTGTCTATAGTTGACATCTATTTATGATACATTTGGTGAAGTTAGAAAGCCCCTAGTTCAGACGGATACTTTTAACATAAAGTTGATGGTCTGGCAAAAAGTCTTTAAGTAAGCCGAAATAAATTTATCAGGATCGGTCGTCCGTTTTCATTATTTTTTGGGATAACTAAGAAATGAACTCTCCCTTTATACTTCACTGCCGTTCTTCCGAATGCCAGGCCCGCTGCGGTGAGGTTTCCACCCGTAAAGGGAGTTTCCGGACCCCGGTCTTTATGCCGGTAGGAACCAGGGCCGCTGTCAGGGGATTAACCCCGGCAATGCTGAAAGAAGCAGGAGCGGAAATTATCCTGACCAACACCTACCATCTTTTTTTAAGACCAGGGCATGAACTGGTCAGCCAGCTGGGTGGCCTGCATTATTTCATGAACTGGGACAGGCCGATACTGACTGATAGCGGCGGTTTCCAAATATATTCCCTGAAAGACCTGGCTGAGGTGACAGAGGAAGGGGCCGCCTTTAAATCCCACCTGGACGGAACCCGCCATTTTCTCCGTCCCGAAGATGCCGTAGCGGTTCAGGAGTCCTTGGGCGCTGATATCCTGATGGCTTTTGATACCTGCATTCCCTGTTATCTTGATCGGCAGGAGACGCAAAGACTGACCGCTCTGACCGGTCGCTGGGCCGTCCGTAGCCGGGCCGCCCGGGTTGAAGATGATCGCCTGCTTTTCGGGATTGTCCAGGGAGGGACCTATAATGATCTGCGAAAGGAGGCGGTCCAGAAACTTCTGGAAACAGGATTTGACGGCTATGCCCTGGGCGGACTCAGTGTGGGAGAGTCCCGGGAGGAGATGTATGATATAACCGAATATACCGCATCTTTACTGCCCGAAGGTTTTCCCCGCTACCTTATGGGGGTGGGAAGCCCGGAGAACCTGGTGGAATCTGTTCGGCGGGGAATAGATATGTTTGATTGTGTTATGCCGACCAGAAATGCCCGGAACGGAATGCTCTTTACTTCCCGGGGCAGACTTGTTATAAAAAACAGCAGATATTATAGTGATTCGGAACCGGTAGATAAAAGTTGCAGCTGTTATACCTGTCGAAATTTCAGCCGGGCCTATCTTCGCCATCTCTATATGAGCCGGGAGATCCTGGCACCGGTTTTAAATACCATTCATAATATCCATTACTTTATTTCTCTTATGCGGGATATGCGGCAGGCTATACAGGATGACAGTTTTATGGACTTCCGCAGTGAGTTTTATAAAAAGAGAAGGAAAACAGAAATTGGGAAGGGGGGTATCACTTGTGGTTGCCCTTGTTGATTAAGGACTGAGAAGATAATTTTAAGGAGAATTATATGTTAGACTTAGCTTATGCTGCCGGTGAAGGTGCGCCGGCGGGGAATCCTTTGGCTGGCTTTATACCTTTGATTCTTATTTTTGCTGTTTTTTATTTTCTGCTGATCAGGCCCCAGCAGAAGAAGGCTAAACAGCATCAGGAGTTTTTGAAAAGTCTGCAAAAAGGTGATGAGGTCGTTACCGGTGGAGGTATGTATGGTAAGATAACCGGTTTGACTGATACTTTTGTTACTCTGGAGATAGCTGATAATGTCAGAGTCAAGGTTGCCCGGCAGTATATCCTGAGTCCGGCCGGATCAGCAGGGGAGAAGAAGGGCTCTACTGCTGGCGGCGGCAGTGGTTGAGGAATTGGCAGATAATTCACTGGCAGTGGATTCATTGTCTCGCATTCTCGCATTAAGGTTTTCTGTCAGGCCAGGGTAAGACAGAATACAGGGCCTATCCTCTAAATAAAGATTCTGGCAACCGTTCGCCAAGGTTCAGAAAAACAGGCTTCGGGGATTTTTTCTGATACTGACTTGTGTCATTGTTTGGGGAAAACGGTATAATGAAGTGACCGGCCCGTTTTACAACTTCTTGATTTAACCTTTTGAGACAGTAGAGCGGGATGTGAGGTAGTATGATGCATTCGAGACTTGATTCTGTCCTGGATATAGACAGATTACCTACTCTGCCGGCGGTAGCTATCGAGGCCATTCGCTTTATGGAGGAGGATAATTCTGCTAACTTTGCTTCCATTGCTGAGCTGATCAGAAATGACCAGGTTCTGGCCTCCAAGATTTTGCAATATGCCAACTCGGCCAGTGTAGGTGCCAGGAAAAAGGTCACTACCATTTCCCAGGCCATTGCCGCTATTGGCTTTTCGGCTTTAAAGTCCATTGCCCTTTCTGTCGCCATTTTTGATACCTTTCCGGAAGATTTTTTTCAGCACCGGGACAGACTTCTCAATTTCTGGCTGCACTCTATAGGAGTCGGGGTCACTGCCAAGGCCCTGGCCCGGGAATTGAAATTCCCTCGGCCCACCGAGGCCTATGTTGCCGGACTGTTACATGACTTGGGCAAGCTGGCCTGTTATCTCCAGTATCCAGACAATTTCCTCCAGCTCTGCCAGGAGTTGGAGCTTCAGGGCAGCTATTCTATACGGGGCCCTTCTCCTCTTGAGCTGGAAAAGTCTTTTTTAGGGATGACCCATATAGAGGCAGGCAGGATTTTAAGTAAATCTTATGGTTTTCCCGAGGCTCTGGGTAAGGCCATATGGCTTCATCATCAACCGGTAGTTGAAAAAATACTCCCTGATAATAAACACTTACCCCAGCTAATCCATTTGGCCGACACCCTGTGTGTCTGTTATCATATTGGCAGCAGTTACTTTTTTCTTTCCCGGCCGGTAAGTCACGACAGTTACCATTTCAGCCTGGAAAAGCTGATGAATCTTCATGAACTGGATGAGGACCGAATCGATGACCTGATGGTTGGTGTACACAAAGAAGTGGAAAGGGTAAGTAAAATTTTGGGGTGCTGGGATGAGGAGAACTATCAGCGCCTGATTAACTCTGCCAAAAGGGGTTTGCGACAGGTTAATCTGGAGCTGGATCAGAGTAACAGGCAGTTAACGGAAAATTACAGGATCCTGGAAGCCTCAAGTAATATTTACAGGGAAATCCATTCCGGCTTTGATCTTTATGACGCTGCCAGGGTGGTCGTTGATGCGGTATGCGATGGTTTTGATATAAGCCGTTGTCTATGTATAATCAGAGACTTTAATACAGATCGTTATGTGGGAATAAGTGTTGACGGTTCTTCCTATAATGAGCTGGATTTGCCGGTAAAGTTGGAGGATCTGGTAAACAGCTACAGCCATGTTAACTCCGGGATAGAGGCAGAAGCCCTGAGCAAGCTAAGTGAAGTAAGCCATGATCTCATTCATGACAAGATTGCCTCTACCAGGTTGATCAATATGTTTTTCAGTTCCCAGGTTATGGCCGGTTTTTTTACTGCAGGCAGGCAGTCTAATTGGCGAACAGGGGAGATCCTGGGAGAACTGGTGGCTGATTTTTCTACCGGCCTTGATTTTTTGGCCCTTTCCGGTACTGATTTTGCCGGTAAATTTCAGACCCTGGCTTCAACCGCGGGACTGGCTATAGAACGTCTGCTGATTGAACAGGATTTAATCACTCAGGCTGAAGAGCTGGCAGAGAAGTCCCGGAAGATGGAAGAGAGCCAGCGCCAGCTTTTTCATTCCCATCGTCTGGCCACAGTAGGTAATCTGGCGGCAGGGGCCGCCCATGAGATAAACAATCCTCTAAGCATTATCTCTTTGAATCTTCAGATCCTGAAACGTCTGTTGGCAGAAGAAACAAGCCCGGATGATATTCTGAAGAGGTTGGAGGTTATAGAAGACCAGGAGGGCAGAATTTCCGATGTTGTTCAGCATATCATGGATTTTTCCCGGCCTTCTGAACCGGAATTTACTTCGGTCATGGTACCTGAACTGATAGGCAGGGCCCTATCTATGTTTTCTGCCCGGCAAATTTGGTCTGATATCAATGTGATAAACAGGATACCCGATGATTTGCCCCCTGTCCTGGTTGACGGTCAACAGATAGAACAGGTTTTTGTAAGCCTTTTTTTAAATGCCGGTTCGGCCATGGCCGGTAAAGGTAATCTCACTCTGGGGGCCCATATAGATGAAAGCTATGTAACTGTTTCTGTGGCTGACGATGGAGAAGGTATAGCCCGCGAGGATATGAGCAAGATCTTTGACCCTTTTTTTACCACCAGAAAGCAGGAAGAGGGGGCCGGTCTTGGCCTGGCCATTGCCAATTCTATTGTCGAGCTTAATAAGGGAAGTATCCTGGCCAGAAGTAAAAAAGATGAGGGCAGCACTTTCCTGGTCAGTCTGCCCTGTGACAAGACCGGCCAGTTGAGAGAAATGAAAGATGTGCTCAGGAGCAAAACAGCATTTTCTGATACGAAGCCCTCTGAGAACCAGGGCCGGCACAGATTACTGGTTATTGATGATGAAGAGGTGTTAAATCATATTCTACAGGAAGCCCTTGATAATGCCGGTTATTTTGTAGATGGGGCCTATGACGGGATTGAAGGGATTGCCAAGCTCCGTTACCGTAAATATGATCTTGTTCTCCTTGATGTAAGAATGCCCCGTAAAGACGGACTTGATGTTTTACAGTTTATTAAAAGGGAATATCCTGGTGTCCGGGTGATTATTATTACCGGTCTGGCCTCTCTCCTGGAAATAAAGGAAACCAAAAAACTTGGGGCCTATGCCTGTCTGAAGAAGCCCTTCCAGCTTGACCGGGTATTGCAGACTATTCAGGAGGCCTTGAGTCATTGAGCAGGCTGGGATGTTACAGGCTATCGGGTTATTGTAAATCTGGAGTGAACTGAGAAACAGTTAGTGGATTTTATTGTGGGACAGTTATTGGACATCGATGAGGTATCCCGGCAGACAGGCCTGGAAGAAAGTCTTATCCGGTTTTATGAATCAGAATATCCCGAGGCCTTGCCCGAGAAAGTTCTTAAAGGGGGCGCTCTTTTTTTCGATTCCGGCTGTGTGGAAATTTTTAAGAAGCTGCATGTCCGCTATCAAAGGTCTGATCAGGAGGAAAGAAAACGTTATGGCCGGGTAATTGCCGTAACATCAGGTAAGGGAGGAGTGGGCAAAAGCAATATTACTTTGAATATTGGTCTTGAACTGCAGCGTCTGGGGAAAATGTGTGTAGTCCTGGACGGGGATATGGGGCTGGCCAACCTTCATCTTTTAGCCGGGATAGATACGGATTATAATCTGGGTGATGTATTGACCGGTATAGCCGCCATAGATCAGTTAATTACAGCCGGCCCCGAAGGTATTGGTGTCATCTCCGGTGGAGATGGCCTTCTAAATCTGGCCGATTCCAGCCGGGCTGATCGGGCCAGGTTGATCTCATCACTTGCCGTAGTGGAAGAGGAGGCAGATATCATCCTGGTAGACACGGGTGCTGGCATGGGAGCCGGGGTCAGGGATTTCCTCCGGGCGGCCGATGAGGTTATCTTTGTTTTAACCCAGGATATTACTTCCCTGGCAGATGCCTACGCTTTGCTTAAGGCTGTTGTTCAAGAGGGGAGTGTCCCGGCTAAGCTCTACTCCATTGTTAATATGACTCTAACCGTTAAACAGGCGGCAGAGATTGCTGTGCGTTTTTCCAGGTGTGCAGAAGAATTTTTGGGTTTGCAGGTAGAGAGTATAGGCTATGTATTACGTGACAGTATGGTGACCAGAGCTGTTGCGGCCCGTACTCCTTACGTGGTGTTGAACCCTAAGGCGAGGATAAGTGGAAATACCCGTAATATAGCTGCCCACCTTATTAAACAGGAACTACCTGGTTCTGTTAAAACTTCGGCCTTTGCAAGGTTTAAGGCTATGGTGGATAAAAAAGTGGGACTTGAATAACATAAATCAGCTGGAAGGTATGATACAATGATAAGTACTAGTTGGGCAGAAAAGTTTGGACTTGAATGTAATCCCTTTCAGGACAATCTGGATGCCGATCTTTTTTTTCGGACCCGTCAGCATGAAGAGGCCCTTCTGAAGATGAAAATCGGTATCGAGGAGCGGCATGCCCTGCTATTTATCAGCGGCAGGTCAGGAACAGGCAAGACCCTTGTTTCTCAGCTTGCCTTGCGCAGTCTTGATCAGGACCGTTTTATATTCTCTTCTGTCTTCGTATATCCCGGAATGGGCAAGGGCCCCCTGCTGGAGGCTATACTGTCTGGAATAGGTGTTGATGAGGTAGCCCGTTCTACTAATAGGCGGCTGAACCGTTTGCAGGAAGAGGCCCTGCTTCGGCATAATGAGGGTAAGAGACTGGTAATCGTAGTGGATGAGGCCCATTTTCTCAAGGCTGACGGACTGCATCTCCTGCGGACCCTTTCCAACCTTGAGATGGAATTGGAAAAACTGGTCACCGTGGTGTTAGTGGCGGAAAATGTCCTGGTAAAAAGGCTCAAAAGACCTTCCTATAACTCCCTGCGGGGTAGAATCACCTTCTCCATGTCTCTCAATCCTTTGAGTCCGGCAGAGACAGAGCAGTTTATCAAGTTCCGGCTGCTCAAGTGTGGAGGTGATGTGGGCCTCCTAAAGAGGAAGGGTTATGAACTGGTGCACCGTCTGACCGGAGGGATACCACGGGAAATTAACAAGCTTCTTTACAACGGCTTGCTTGAGGTCCTTGTTGAAGATGAGGAGGAGTTAACCCCGACCATTCTTGAGAGAACCGGGGAAAAGATAGGGGTGTCAGGATAGTTTTTTCAAGCCGGGAAGTTGAGTAAACAAAAAATAGACAAAAGGGGGTGAAAAAGACAGAGAAAACCCACAAAAATTCTGCAGGAAAGATAAGCAGAGATGAAAAGATGTGCCTTTCCTCTGTCCTTCAGGGTGTTTTTCTTATCAGGCTGTATTTTTTGAAGTAAAATCGGGGGGAGGTCTTCACGGAAATTATTTCACCAGGCATGGCCCGGGTTAGGGGGCGAGCTTCATCATCTTCAAGACTGTTGATCTTAAAAGAGACGTTTTGAAGTTTTTCGCCCATATATTCCAGCTGGTCCCCGGGTTTTAAGGGATGCCTTGTTTCAAGTAGGGGGACGGCGCCATCCCTGATTACCACAGCCACCGGCCGATAGTCATGGCTGATCCTGGCCCCGTGGTAGAGCATGTCCTTTGTTTTCGGGACCTGATCAAAGAAATTTTCACTATAGCCCCGGGTACCAAGTTTGTCGATTTCCTTCCTGAAATCATTAGGCAGACGGATTGCTTCACAGGGCTTTTCTCTTTTTGTCTGTGCTATAAAATCAAGGGTGGCCCGGTAGATCCTTACAATACCCCCGGCGTAATAGACACCCTTCATTCTGCCTTCGATTTTTAGTGCCGACACCCCGGCCCCAACCAGTTCAGGAAGTCGGTTAAGCAGGCACAGATCTTTGCTGTTTAAGATATAGGTGCCTCTGCCATCTTCTTCAATCGGTAGTAACTGGTTGGGTCTTTTCTCTTCCTGTAAGTAATAGGAATAACGACAGGGATGGGCACAGTCCCCTTGGTTTGAGTTTCGGCCGGTGAGATAGAGGCTCAGAAGGCAGCGCCCAGAGTAAGAGATGCACAGAGCCCCGTGAATAAAGACCTCTGTTTCGATTTTGCTGTTTTTGGCGATATGCTTTATCTCGGCCAGGCTCAGTTCCCGGGCCAGGTTAACTCTGTTGGCCCCCTGTTCCTGCCAGAAAAGCAGACTTTCCAGGTTGGTGACATTGGCCTGAGTGGATATATGTACGGGTATTTCCGGGGCTATTTTGCGGGCCAGGCGCAGTACACCGGGATCAGAAATAATCAGGCCGCCTATTCCGCAGCCTTTGAGAAATAGAAGGTACTCTTCTAGGGGGGCCAAGTCCCGGTTGTGAGCAAAGATGTTTGCTGTAACATAGAGTTTGACGCTATTTTGCCGGCAGTAAACCGCCGCCTCTTTGATTTCTTCAGAGGTAAAGTTGTCGGCATGGGCCCTGAGACTGAAGTCATTTCCTCCCAGGTAGACGGCATCTGCCCCGTAGCGTATCACAATTTTAAGTTTTTCCATACTTCCGGCCGGGGCCAGAATTTCGCATTTTGAATTATTGCCCGGTCCGGATTTTGAGGGGGAGGTATTTTTTGTCATTGCTATCTGTAATGTTGGGGTTTAGAGTCAACTGTATAAATGTATAATGAGTAAAGATGAGGTTCCTGATTTTCAGACATTTAATCCTGAACCATGGACCATAACAGTATAGTCTTAGCCCTAAGCGGTGGGGTTGATTCGGCAGTGTCCGCCGCCTTGCTGCAGGAGCAGGGTTTTAAAGTTTACCCGTTTTTTTTCAGGCTGGGCCTTGCCGATCAGGATGAGCAGCAGACCAGGGCGGAGAATATCGGAAGAAGACTTGGTCTTGTGACTGAAGCAGTTGATCTGGAAATTCTCTTTCAAAAAAAGGTATTAGATTATTTCTGCCGAAGTTATTGCCAGGGGATTACCCCAAATCCCTGTGTAGTATGTAATCCTTATATAAAATTTGCTGCCTTATTGCAAGAGGCGGATCGGCGGGGTTTTTACTGGATAGCCACAGGGCATTATGCCCGGACAGTGACCGGGTGCCGGAGAACAAATCTTTATAACGCCAGAGACCACAGGAAGGATCAATCCTATTTTTTGTGCGGACTGGGTCAGAAGCAGCTCAGCCGAACTGTTTTTCCTTTGGGAGAGTGGACCAAGGAGGAGGTCCGGGGCCAGGCCCGGTTAATGGGTCTGTTGGATCTTTTAACTGGTGATGAGAGCCAGGATGTTTGTTTTTTGAAGAACAACAGTGTCGGGGACTTCTTGCGGAACCACTGTGCCTGCTTGGAGGATGAGGTGAGGGGTGGTGAGATCGTTGATCGGCACGGTCAGGTTCTGGACAGGCATTCCGGTATATTCGGCTACACTGTCGGCCAGCGACGGGGTATAGGAGTCCCGGATTCCACCCCTTATTATGTTGTTGGTATTGATCCCGTCGCAAATCGAGTTATTGCCGGCAAGGAAGAGGAACTCTGGCAGTTTGACTGCCGGGTATCTGGTCTCAATTGGCTTAGGGGCTATCCCCCTGAGCTGCCTGCTGACCTGAAGGTTAAAATACGTCATCGGCATCCTGGGGTTATGGCCCGGATTTCGACATTGGCTGAGGAGTTCCTGGTAGAATTTGATCAGCCCCAAAGGGCAGTTACTCCCGGGCAATTTGCTGTATTTTACAGTGGTGACGAAGTATTGGGCGGTGGCAGGATTCAAGGGTGAAGGAAAGGTCAATCTATCAAGAGGGCCGGGGAAAGTTGAAAGCTGCAGTTGTCACTTTGGGCTGTAAGGTTAACCAATTTGAATCAGCCTCTTTTATCTCTTCTCTCAGGGCCAGAGGAATAGAGGTAGTTCCTTTCCCCCGGAAGGCGGATCTTTATATAATTAATACCTGTGCTGTTACTATCAAGGCCGGCGCCCAGTCCAGGCAGTTAGTCCGCAGGGCTTTGAAGGCAAATCCTGAAGCCCGCCTGGTTATAACCGGCTGTTATGCCCAGGTTGATTCTGCCGGCCTTATGGAAATCACGGGCTATGAAGCCTGTGTTGTTGGCAACAGCTATAAGCACCGGTTGGTGGAAATTGCCCTTGCTGCTGACTGCTGTGACCTGGAAATGTTTCTGGGCGATATCCGGGAGGCAAGAGAGATCTGTTCTCTGCCGGTACGAAGGTTCCCGGGACGGACCCGTGCCTTTTTGCGGCTTCAGGACGGCTGCAGTAATTTTTGCTCTTACTGTATTATTCCTTATACCAGGGGAAGGAGCAGGAGTCTTCTTCAGGAAGAGGCCCTCAAGCAGCTCGAGGTGCTGCTTGAGGAAAATTACCGTGAGATTGTCCTGACCGGGGTCCATCTAGGTATGTATGGCCATGATCTGGCTGAATCGGTAACTTTTGTTGACTTATTGCAGAAACTCCTGGCAGCGGCGCCTTCTACCCGTTTTCGCCTCAGCTCCCTTGAGCCGGCTGAGGTAAGTAAGGAGATTTTGACCCTGATCCGGGACCGGGACAATTTTATGCCTCATCTCCATATCCCTTTGCAGAGTGGAGACCAGCGGATTCTCACCTTTATGAACCGTGATTACAGCCCGGCGTTCTTTGAAGATGTGGTAGAGGGAATAAGGTCTTTTTCACCAGAGGCTGCAATAGGGGTTGATGTCCTGGCTGGTTTTCCCGGTGAGGATGAGACTGCTTTTCAGAATACGGTTGATTTGCTGGAGAGGCTGCCGATCAGCTATCTTCACGTTTTTCCCTATTCAAAGCGTCCCGGAACTCTGGCAGCCACTATGAAAAATCATGTTGATCCCAGGGTTAAACAGGAAAGGACCTCAATTTTACGAAAAATAGGTTTGCAGAAAAAACATGAATTTTATAGTTCCTTTCTGGGAGAGACCAGGGAGGTTCTGGTTGAAGGGAAACCGGCTGGAGATAAGGGGATCAGGCAGGGATTTACAGATAACTATATTTCTGTTCGGTTTGAGGCCTCATCTGACTTGATCAATCAGGTAGTACCGGTTAGTTTGAGAGCTTTGCAGGAAGAAAAAGTGGAGTCAGTTTTACAGAATTAATAATAATTCAATATTACAGAACAATATAGTCATGAAAGGTGAAATCATAGCCATCGGAGATGAACTGACTTCAGGCCGGGTAGTTAATTCGACCAGCTATTTTGCCGCCAGCCATCTTTACGCCGCCGGGCATGAGATAGCCGTCATAGCTACCATTGGTGATTCTCCGCAAATGATAGCCCGGGCTGTGCGAGAGGCTGTTGATCGCGCTGATTTCCTGGTTGTCTCTGGTGGTCTGGGCTCTACCAGCGATGATTTGACTTCGGAAGCTGTTGCCGAGGCCTTGAATCGTCCCAGAACTTTTTATCCTGAGATATTTGCCAAGATAAGTGAGTCGGAGATGTTCAAAAAGACACCATCTCTGGAAAAACTTGCCTGGTTGCCTAGTGGTGCCGAGATTTTGAAGCCCGAAGAAAAAATCGTCGGTTACATGCTGGTATATAACCACAAGCCGATTTTTTTCCTTCCCGGCGTCCCCCACCAAATGCGGGAGTTAATGATAGAACGGGTTATTCCCCGGCTTGCTTCCTGGCAGGGCGGAGATCAGGTCCTGGTCAGACAGAAGGTTTACAAGGTTTTCGGACTTGAAGAGAGTTATATAAATAATATTCTGGCTGATCTGGAGAATAAATACCGACATTTACGCCTGGGTTATTATCCCATGACGGCTGAAGTTCATGTCAGTCTGACGGTGAGGGGCAGAGACAAAGAGGAGATGGATAATCTTTTTCGTCAGGGGGAAGAGGTAATCAGAAAAAAGCTGAGTCCTTGTATATATGATGAAAACGGAGAGACTATGGAGATGATTACAGGTCGGCTCTTAAATAAAAGAGGCATGACTCTTGGCCTGGCCGAATCATGTACCGGTGGCCTCTTGTCCCACTACATTACCATGGTTCCGGGTAGTTCTGTTTATTTTCCCGGTGCTGTTGTGGCCTATTCCAACAAGGTCAAAGTAAATTTGCTGGGAGTAACCAGCAAGACCCTGGATCAGTATGGTGCGGTCAGCCGGGAGACCGTTCGGGAGATGGCTTCGGGGATAAGAAGGATGGCGGGGGCTGATATCGGACTTGCCGTAAGCGGTATAGCAGGACCTTCCGGGGGATCGGCGGAAAAGCCTGTTGGTACGGTCTGTTTTGCTTTAAATGCACCTGATTTTAAAAAAGATTATCTTTTTCAATTTTCCGGTAAAAGGGGAATGGTACAGATTAAGGCCGCTTTCACCGGTCTGGACCTCCTGCGGCGATATCTTCTGGGGATCAGTGGTCAGTCGTTGTGTGTCTGACATTTATTCGGGTAAGAGTTCAGCAGCACCTCATCTTCGTCCAGTGTGGCCTGCTTGAATAGCTACAGTATGCTGCGCAGTCCCCACTGAACGAACCTAAGGCACTGCTGAACTCTTACAGTGGGCGACGCTGGATTTAATGGTTTTGGTGAACTGTTATTTATTCGGAACTCAACATTCCGACTTAATTTATCAATATGATACAACGTGAAAATTTGCCGTTAGACCGTGGTGTTTAGCGGTTGGTGTGTCTATTCAGGAACATTGTGCAGTGTTTGCTGGTGGCTTTTGGCGAAGCGAAACGTTAAAAATTCACTGGAAAATAAAAACTTAAAACCCGGAGAAAAGGAATATGGTTACAGCGGAAGAAAAGAGCAAAACCCTTGATTCTGCAATTTCCCAGATACAGAAACAGTTTGGCAAGGGCTCGATCATGCGGCTCGGCTCAGGTGAGGCGGAAGCGGTACCGATAGTTTCCACAGGGACCCTGGGCCTTGATATAGCCACCGGGGTGGGGGGATACCCCAGAGGCAGGATCTCGGAAATATTTGGCCCGGAATCATCAGGGAAGACCACCCTGGCCCTTCATTTGATTGCTGAGGCCCAGAAACTGGGAGGCGCGGTTGCCTTTATTGATGCTGAACACGCCCTTGATGTCCAGTACGCCGGGCGTCTGGGAGTTGATGTCGATGAACTTCTTGTGTCTCAGCCGGACTACGGTGAACAGGCTCTGGAAATCGCCGAGATCCTGGTCCGCAGCGGTTCGGTGGACGTGATTGTAGTGGATTCTGTCGCCGCCCTGGTGCCTAAGGCAGAGATCGAGGGTAATGTGGGTGACTCCCATGTTGGGCTTCAGGCCCGTTTAATGTCTCAGGCCATGCGCAAACTCACCGGTATCCTGAAGCGGACTAACACGGCTATGATCTTTATCAATCAGATCCGTATGAAGATCGGGGTAATGTTCGGGAATCCCGAGACCACCACCGGCGGCAATGCCCTGAAATTTTACTCCTCCATACGCTTTGATATCCGTAAACAGGCCAATATCAAGGAAGGCCAGGATATTGTTGGTACCCGTACCAAGGTCAAGATCGTCAAAAACAAGATGGCCCCGCCCTTTAAGATTGCCGAGTTTGATATCATCTATGGCGAGGGGATATCCAGGGAGGGAGATCTTCTTGATCTGGCTGTTGGTATGGATATTGTTGAAAAAAGCGGTTCCTGGTTTTCCTATAATGGCGAAAGAATAGGCCAGGGCCGTGAAAATGTGAAAAAATTTTTAAGGGAACGGCCGGAGATCATGGATGAGTTGGATCATAAGGTTAGACTTGCCTATGGTCTGCCTGTAAAGGCGTCGGCAGACACGGCCCAGGAGCCGGAGAAAGACTAGAAGCAGGCCCCTTTGTTAATCAAAAAAACAAAAACTTAATGAAAGCTGCAGAGATACGGGAAAAATTTTTACAGTACTTTGCCGGTAAAGATCACGAGGTTGTGGACAGCTCTCCTCTGGTTCCCAGGAACGACCCCACCCTTCTTTTTGTTAATGCCGGAATGGTTCAGTTCAAGAGGATATTCACCGGTGAAGAGCGCCCTGATCATGGGAAAGCGGTAAGCTGTCAGCGTTGTGTCCGTGCCGGCGGGAAACATAACGATCTGGAAAACGTGGGATATACTGCCAGACACCATACTTTTTTCGAAATGCTTGGCAACTTCTCCTTTGGAGATTATTTCAAAAAGGAGGCTATTGATTACAGCTGGGAATTTTTAACCGGAGTTATGGGGCTTTCACCGGAAAATCTGTGGATCTCTGTGTATAAGGACGATGACGAGGCTTATGCCCTGTGGGATAAGATCGAAGATTTGTCACCCGGAAGGATCGTCCGTCTGGGGGCTCAAGAGAATTTCTGGGCCATGGGGGATACAGGCCCCTGTGGTCCCTGTTCGGAAATCCATATAGACCTGGGCGAGGAGACAGGCTGCGGACGTTCTGACTGTGGGGTAGGTTGCGATTGTGACCGTTTCCTGGAGTTGTGGAATCTTGTCTTTATGGAGTTTGAGCAGAAGGCGGACGGGTCCAGGGAGCCCCTTCCCAAGCCCTGTATAGACACGGGTATGGGGCTCGAACGTATAGCCGCAGTTCTCCAGGGTGGTCTCACCAACTATGACTGCGATCTTTTTACCGGTATTTTCAAAGTCCTGGAGGAGATGTCCGGGAAAAAATACGGGGAGAGCAGCGAGGTAAATACCGCTATGCGGGTAATTGCCGATCACGGCCGGGGGACAGCCTTCCTGATAGCCGACGGTGTACTGCCCTTTAATGAGGGAAGGGGGTATGTTCTGCGGCGCATAATGCGCAGAGCCGTTCGATTCGGCAGAAGTCTCGGACTTGGCGAAGGTTTTCTTGCTGAGATCTGCAGACAGGTAGTCAGTGAGATGTCCGGATACTGGTCTCATTTGAACAGTGCTGCCAGCCTCATGGTTAAAGTGGTAAAAAACGAGGAGAACAGTTTCCGGGAAACCCTGGACTATGGTCTGGAAAAGTTAGAGGCAGAGATGAACAGGCTGCAGAAAAAAGGAAGCTACGTGATAAGTGGAGATTTTATTTTCAGGTTGTACGATACCTATGGATTTCCGGTTGATATTGTCAGAGATGTCAGTCTGGAAAAGGGATTCACTTTGGATGAGGCCGGTTTTAATAAGGCTATGGAGGGGCAGCGTGCCCGTTCCCGCAGTTCCTGGAAAAATTCAGATACGGGGACCAGAGAGAAGGGAGTCCGTAAACTTGAAGCAATCGGGGAAAAGAGTGAGTTTGCCGGATACGATGATTTATGTTTGACTTCCGGTATAACGGCGATTATGAACGAAAGTGGTCAGCTTATAGAGGGGGCTGGTCCAGGTGAGAACCTGATTGTCATATCGGCTGAGACCCCTTTTTATGCTGAGGCTGGCGGCCAGGTAGGGGATAAAGGCGAGATTCGCAGTAAAGACGGGGTAGCCCGGGTCTATGATGCCGTAAAACTGAGTGAGAGCCTGATCGGTCATAAGGCTGAGATTGTCTCCGGTTTTTTGAGAGAGGGTGACGAAGCGGAGTTTCAGGTTGATAAACAAAGCCGCCGGGCGACAGAGGCCAATCATAGTGCGACCCATCTCCTGCATGCCGCTTTGGTAGAGGTCCTTGGAGACCATGTAAAGCAATCAGGTTCTCTGGTTACCCCTGAACGGCTCAGATTTGATTTTGTTCATTTTGCCCCTGTGAGGCCCGAAGAGATTAAACAGATAGAAGACAGGGTAAATGAAGAAATCAGGAAGAATACCACTCTGGAGAAAGTTGTGCTTGCCAAAGAGGAAGCCATGAAGACCGGGGCTGCCGCCTTGTTCGGGGAAAAATACGGAGATACGGTACGGCTGGTCTCAATTTCGGATTACAGCAAGGAGTTGTGCGGTGGTACCCATGTCAAGGCAACCGGGGAAATAGGCCTTTTGAAAATCATTTCGGAAACAGGTATAGCGGCGGGAGTTAGACGTATAGAAGCGTTGACAGGCAGTCAGGCTTTGGCCCTATTTCAGCAGAATATGGACTTACTTGAAGAGTTGACTGATATGGTCAAGGCAACACCTGAAAGCCTTAAGGAGAAGATAACCGCTCTTCTGGACAGACAGCGCGACCTGGAGCGACAACTGGCCAGCTTAAGCGAGAAGTTATCAGTAGCTGATCTGGACAGGTTGATTGAGGAAAGTCCCCAAGTGAAAGGGGTCAGGGTTTTTGTAAGGGAACTTGATCTCGATTCTCCCAAGACTTTGCGGGAGGTGGGTGATAAGGTTAGAAACAAGCTCGGCAGCGGAGTGGCTGTCCTGGGTGGTGTCCTGAATGGCAAGGTGACCCTGCTTGCTGTAGTGAGTCATGATCTTACTGATAAACTCCATGCTGGAAAAATTGTCAATGAAGTTGCTTCCCTGGTTGGAGGCAAGGGAGGAGGCAGACCTGATATGGCGCAGGCAGGTGGTGTTATGGTCGATAAACTGGGAGAGGCCTTAAAATCGACAGAAAGAACAGTAAAAAAATTTTTATGAATTTAAAATCAAATTGCTAATCAGGTTATGGCATACCAAGAGGCGGCCTAGTCTGAAACAGGATTTGATTTTTTAGTTCAAAAAAGTTGACAGATGCTAAATATTGTATTAGATATGGTTCATTAAAAAAGTGAGGGATCATTCATTTATTGTTTTTGTATAAGTTGTAGTCCGGCAGAAAAGCCGTCGCAGGTGATTATTACCGCCTATATTTTCAACAGGTTACATTAAGTTTAACTTGGCGTACTCAGGTCATGAGTGCGGCAAAATTATTGAAGAGGAGCCATATGATTACTCTTGATATCAGCTTTTTTATTACGGTGGTCGATACACTTATATTGATTGTGCTCCTGAATATCATCCTTTACAAGCCTATCAGGAATATTCTTAGCGAGAGACATGAGAAGATAACAGGTTTGAATAATGAAATCGACAAGTTTTATGAGAATGCCCGGATGAGGAAGGAGGAGTTGGACAAGAAGTTCTCCGAGGCCAGGAACAGGGCCAAGGAGGCGTTCGAAACCGCTAAAAGCGAGGCTCAGGCTGAGGAGGCGGAAACCCTGAAGAAAGTTCGGGAAGAAGCAGATTCCAGAAAGGCAGAGAGTTTGAAAGAGCTGCGGTCGGATGTTTCAACGGCGGAAAAGACGTTGAAGGAGCAGATTGAATCATTTGCCCGGGAAATGGCTGGGAAGGTACTTGGGAGGGCCATCTAATGAACAGTACTGGCAAAAAGAAGATAGTCTCGGTGTTGCTGGCAAGCGGTGCTCTTGTGGCAATTGCGGCTTTATCATGGGCCTCAGCGGATGCAGGTAATGCCCATGGCGACGGACACGAACTGGTGTCCGTACCATTGCTTAAGGACTTGTTGCTCAGGGTGATCAATTTTGCCCTGCTGGTTGCTATCCTGGTTAAATTCGGTAAAAAACCTGTGATGGGGGCCTTACATGGCAGGACCCAGAAGATCAGGGAAGAGTTCGAGGACCTTGAGGCAAAGCGGGCCGAGGCTGAAAAGGAGTACAAGGAGTATGAGGCCAGGCTGGCTTCAGTGGATGATGAGTTGAAGGATATGGTGGAAAAAGCGGTTGCCCAGGGGCAGGAGGCAAAAGAGCGGATAATGTCCGAAGCTGAAGAGGCTGCCGAGAATATAAAACGTCAGGCGGAAATGGCGGTTCAGACAGAAATTACTGAGGCGAGAAGGCGTCTTAAAAACGAGATAGCCAACCAGGCTGCCGAAATGGCGGAAGAGATTATCAGGAAGAACCTTAAAAGTGCTGATCAGGAAAAGCTGGTGAGAGACAGTCTGGATAAAGCCCAGAGCCTGGCTGCCAAGTAAGTTTTCAATGCGATTTGTCCGCCTTCTTAGGGCTGCTGTAGTGTAGCGCTGAAGGCGCAAAAAGATAACTGTTGTAGGGAGGGAGGTTCATAGATGAAGAACGAAATTCTGGCCAGACGATATGCCAAGGCTATGTTTGTGGTGGGCTCGGAAGATGGGACACTGGAGGAGTTTGCTGAGGGCCTGGAGACATTTGCAGAGTTGTATAAAACTCTGCCGGAAATGGAGGACGCCCTTTCAAATCCAATATACCCCATGGAGGTCCGGCTGCAGGTGATGCAGAAGATGGCTGCCAAAGTGGGAGTTGGCAAAACAGTGGCCAGATTTCTGGATCTTCTGGTTGAAAAAGGACGGGCTACACTCATTCCGGAAATTGCTGAAAGTTTTCAGGTCATGGTTGATGAGGAGCGGGGAGTCTGTCAGGGTGTGGTAATTACCGCCTCTGAACTTAATACAGAGCTACAGGATAAGACCAGGGAAACCCTTGAAAAACTGACCGGAAGACAGGTTGTTCTTAAGTCAGAGGTTGATCCCTCCATTATTGGTGGCATTATTGCCAAGGTCGGTGATCTTGTATTGGACGCGAGTATAAAAACCCAGATTGACGGTTTAAAAGATACCATAAAAGGGAGTGAATAGGCGATGCAGATAAAAGCTGAAGAAATAAGTCAGATTATCAAGGGGCAGATCAAGGAATATGAAACCAAGGTTGATCTGAATGAGACAGGTACAGTTATCTCGGTCGGTGACGGTATTGCCCGCGTTCATGGTGTGCAGAACTGTCAGGCCTTGGAGCTTCTGGAGTTCCCCGGAGGGATACTGGGTATGGCCCTCAACCTTGAAGAAGACAACGTCGGTTGTGCAATCCTGGGTCGTGTCGAGCATATCAAAGAGGGAGACATGGCCAAGCGGACCGGGAAGATTGCCGAGGTTCCGGTAGGCCCGGAAATGGAAGGCAGGGTCGTTGATGGCACCGGTCACCCCATCGACGGCCAGGGCCCGTTAAACACAAAGGAGAGCCGGAATATAGAGGTGACGGCTCCAGGGGTTATTGCCAGGAAGAGTGTTCACGAACCCTGTTATACCGGGGCCAAGGCTGTTGATGCAATGACACCGGTAGGCCGGGGCCAGAGGGAGCTGATTATCGGCGACCGCCAGATCGGGAAAACCGCTCTCTGTGTAGACGCTATCATAGCCCAGAAAGAAACCGACGTGCACTGCATATATGTCGCTATCGGCCAGAAGAAATCCACTGTTGCCCTGGTTGTGGACGCCTTGCGTAAAGCCGGGGCAATGGAATATACCACGGTTGTGGCAGCCTGCGCCTCTGACCCGGCGCCGATGCAGTATGTCGCTGCCTATGCCGGCTGTTCCATGGGCGAATATTACCGGGATAACGGTCAGCATGCCCTGATCGTCTATGATGATCTTTCCAAGCAGGCAGTGTCTTATCGGGAGTTGTCCCTGCTTCTGAGAAGGCCTCCGGGACGCGAGGCCTTTCCCGGGGATATCTTCTACAACCACTCCCGGTTGCTGGAGAGGTCGGCAAAACTCAATGATGAGCTGGGTGCCGGCTCACTGACTGCTTTGCCGATCATTGAAACCCAGGCCGGCGATGTTTCAGCCTTTATTCCCACCAATGTTATCTCCATTACGGACGGGCAGGTTTATCTGGAACCCAACCTGTTTTTCTCCGGGGTAAGGCCGGCAATCAATGTCGGTCTCTCGGTGTCCCGGGTTGGTGGTGCTGCCCAGGTCAAGGCCATGAAGCAGGTTGCGGGGACCCTGAGGCTCGACCTTGCCCAGTACCGCGAACTCGCAGCCTTTGCCGGATTTGGTTCGGATCTCGATGCCGCCACCCAGCAGCAGCTTAATCGCGGGGAACGGCTGGTGGAAATACTGAAACAGCCCCAGTACAACCCCCTGCCCATGGAAAAGCAGGTGTCCATAATTTTTGCCGGGACCAAGGGCTATCTCGACGAACTGCCGGTAAACATTTTGTCAGAGTACGAGCAAGAGCTCTACAATTACCTGGAAAGCAGTGCACCTGAAATACTCGACACTCTAAGGGAACAAAAGGAGATAGACAGTTCTCTGGAGGAGAAGATGCACAGTGCCGTTAAATCGTTTACCGAAAATTTTAAGAATTCGAAAGGAATCAAATAAGCGGAGACCAACATGGCCAGTCTCAAAGAAGTAAAAACTAAAATAGACGGTGTTAAAAAGACCCAGCAAATAACCAGGGCCATGAACATGGTAGCATCTGCCAAGTTGCGCAGCGCCCAGGAAAAGATGGAGTCCTTCAAACCGTATGCCGAAAAATTCAAAATTACCCTGCAGCGCATAGGCGGCAACATGACCTCCGGCAATTTTACCCTTATGGAAAAGAGGCATCCGGTAAACCGCGCTGAAATTGTGGTGGTGACTTCGGACCGGGGATTGTGCGGCAGTTTCAATGCCAACATCATCGGCATGGCTGAAAAGCTGATGCAGGATTACGAGGCTGAAGGCAAAGAGGTCTCTTTTATCTGTATTGGTAAAAAAGGCAATCAGTATTTCCGGAAAACCGGCAAGGTCAGAGAACGCTATCTGGATATCATGAGCAGCAAGTTTCAGATGGACAATGCCCGGACAATAGCCCAGAATATAGGCGAGAATTTTATCGAGGGAAAAAGCGATGAAGTCAAGGTAGTCTATGGTGGGTTCAAAAGCATAATGCGTCAGGAACCGGTGACTGTAGATTTTCTGCCGATCCAGCCTTCCGAGGTCGAGGAAGAGGTGGCCGAGGAAAAGAAGGAGCTTAAAGGCGCTTATATTTATGAGCCTGAGCCCGAAGAGATCATGGAAATACTACTGCCTCTTTACCTTAATGTCATGGTTTATAACGCCATGGTACAGGTTGGAGCCAGTGAGCATGCCGCCAGAATGACCGCTATGGAAAATGCTACTAATGCCTGCAAGGACATGATACATGACCTGACTACCATATATAACAAGGCCAGGCAGGCGGCGGTTACCGGCGAGCTGATGGATATTGTCGGCGGCGCCGAGGCCCTGAAATAAAGAAATACTAATGTTTTTACATTAAAGCCAGGAGGAGTGAGAGGCAATGAGTGAACAGAATAAGGGGAAAATAATACGGGTTGTCGGACCTGTGGTTGACGTGGAATTTGAACCTGAAAAATTACCGGAAATCGGAACTGCCCTGATGGTCACCAACCCTGCATTAGACGATCAAGAGGATAATCTGGTGATCGAGGTTGCCCAGCATTTGGGAGACAGTGTATGCCGATGTGTAGCCATGCAGGGTACTGACGGGTTGGTTCGCGGCATGGATGCCCGGGACACCGGAGAGCCTATTGCTATTCCGGTTGGCGAGCCTGCCTTGGGCCGGATCATGAATGTTGTAGGCCGGCCGGTCGACGGTTTGGGGCCGATCAAGTCAGACCACAAACTGCCTATTCATAGAGAGGCCCCAGCCTTTACAGATCAGGATACCGAGGTGCATGTTCTGGAAACCGGGGTCAAGGTAATAGACCTGCTGGTTCCCTTCCCCAGGGGAGGAAAGATGGGCCTTTTCGGTGGTGCCGGCTGCGGAAAGACTGTTATCATGATGGAGATGATTAACAACATTGCCATGCATCACGGCGGAATTTCTGTTTTCTGCGGTGCTGGAGAGCGCACCAGGGAAGGAAACGATCTCTACCATGAAATGAAGGAGTCCGGGGTTCTGCCCAAGGCAGCTCTGGTATACGGTCAGATGACCGAACCTCCCGGAGCCCGATCCCGTATTGGGCTTACCGGTCTGACCGCCGCAGAGTATTTCCGTGATGAAGAAGGTCAGGATGTGCTTTTCTTTATCGATAATATATTCCGTTTTACCCAGGCCGGGCAGGAAGTGTCTGCCCTCCTGGGCCGGATACCGTCGGCTGTGGGTTACCAGCCTACCCTGGCAACCGACTTGGGAGCACTCCAGGAACGTATCACCTCAACCAATAAAGGATCGATTACCGCTGTACAGTGTGTCTACGTTCCTGCTGACGACCTGACCGACCCTGCTCCTGCCACTACTTTTGCTCATCTCGACGGTACGGTTGTTCTTGCACGGCAGCTTACCGAGCTCGGGATTTATCCTGCTATTGATCCTCTTGATTCCACCTCCAGGATTCTTGATCCCAACGTACTGGGCGAAGATCACTACACCGTGGCCCGGGAGGTGCAGCAGACCCTGCAGAAGTATAAAGATCTACAGGATATTATTGCTATTCTCGGTATGGAAGAACTCTCTGAAGAGGACCAGCTCACTGTGGGCCGTGCCCGTAAGATCCAGAGATTTCTTTCCCAGCCTTTTACAGTTGCCGAAACTTTTACCGGCATGCCGGGAAAATATGTCAAGGTTGAGGAGTCGGTTAAGGGTTTCCGGGAAATCCTTGATGGCAAGCATGATGATCTGCCCGAGTCTGCCTTCTATATGGTGGGATCAATTGAAGAAGCAGTTGAGAAAGCCGCCAAGGAGAAAGCTGCCTAAACCAATTATCTAATCAGGAATAAAATATGGCGACAATTCATCTAGAAGTAGTAACTCCTCAGGGAGCAATAGTAAGTGAGGATGTAGTGCAAGTCTGCGCCAAAGGGGATGGCGGAGACTTCTGCGCACTGGCTAATCATGCCCCTTTTCTCAGTACCATAAAGCCCGGGGCCTTGAGTTACATGGTTGATAACAACAGGCATAACCTTATGGTCAGTCAGGGTTTTTCAGAGGTTTCTGAGAATAAAATCACCTTTCTTGTTGAATCCGGAGAAAAGGCGGAAAAGATAGATGTTGAAAGGGCGAAGGCGGCAAAGGAAAGGGCTGAAAGAAGACTCGCAGAGGCCAAACAACGCGAGGATATTAATACCGCCAGAGCCATGGCAGCATTACAGAGAGCTCTGGCCCGTATCAAGGCAGCCCAGAATGTCTAGTCCGGATAATTTTTTTGAAAACTGAAAAAAAGGCCGCTCAAATGAGCGGCCTTTTTCGTTATTACCGGACTTTATCTGTATACCCCAAATTTATCATGTCCCAAGGTTGGCCTCTATCACGAAGTCACCGTACTCCGTTGTAAAAGGGATAGTAATTGTGGGGAAGGCTGATTGATAGGAGATTTCCAAGCCGGTGCCTACTACCATGGTCGGGGTGGCCATGTCAAATTCATGATATGTTTCTTCCAGTGCCGCCTTGGCCCCCCCACATATCATATTGGTCAACTCTCCCACTGCGTCAACAATTTCTTCATTAATATCATTCTGGATTTCCTCCATCAACATATTAGAAACAATATTTAGTATACATTTTTTACTGAAGCTAATTACCATGCACCCGCGTATATGTGAGGAAGCCATACCTATAATCCCTGTCACTTCACCATAAGTTAAGCTATTATCTTTTAATTTCGGCTTTTTAGCCTCCGTCTTGGTATGACACATTGTTTCCACAACATTTTTGGCAGAAATCAGAAAGGGATTAATAATATTGATATCAATAGCTTGATTGGCCATTTTTAAGAATCCGTTATTTTTTAAAATGCAGCGGGAGTCCAGAAAAAGTATTGACTGATGGTGAGATTTTTTATTTATATATAAAATAGTTATCTTAATTTATTTTAACTTGTTAATGCATAACGTTTCGACCATTACTCTAATTTTTAGGATCATCCGGCAAATCAGTACCTGTCAAATATGTTCACATATGATTTTATTGTTAGCCGTAGTGTGGAGCCAGGGGCAATAAGAGTAATATCTTCTCTCGCAAAGGCGCCGGGAACGCAGAGAAAATTTTTATTATCCTTGGCGTCCTCAGCGCCTTGGCGAGAGCTATACCTTTTAATCTCAGGTATCCATTAACCGGATGATCC
>JAWOFO010000042.1:0-146676 GCA_046497465.1 Desulfobia sp. | reverse complement strand
TGACCGAATCATCCGGCGCCGGATCCGATTTTCTGGCCCGGGTCTGCCGGGCCTGGGAAAAAGAGGCGATGAAGGCAGAAAAACTGGGAATCAGGGTAATCTGTATCCGCACCGGCCTGGTACTTGGTGAGAACGGCGGCGCCCTGCCCAGGCTAATTCCCGTTTTCAAAGCAGGCCTGGGAGGGAAACTGGGAAACGGGCGGCAGTACATGGCCTGGATCCATATAGACGATCTCACCGGAATCATGGAATATGCCGCTGCCAACAGAGACCTAAAAGGCCCGGTCAATGCTGTGGCACCCAAACCATTAACGAACAAGGACTTCAGCAAGACACTGGCAGCAGTCCTGCACCGTCCGGCAGTTTTTCCTGTCCCGGCCCCGCTACTCCGCCTGGTTCTTGGTGAGTTTGGCAATGTTCTCCTCTCCTCCCAGCGCGCCATCCCCGAAAAACTGGAAAAAACGGGCTACAGATTTCAATATCCTGTTATTGAAGAAGCCCTCGAAGCAGCTATAGGAAAAAGGGGAAAATAAAAAGCCTCACACCATTCCTGCGGCCTTCAACAAGGCCCAGCCTTGCGGATCCTCCTGCTCTCCTGAATAACTCGCTTCTGAACGTCTAGCGGCAAAATGGGACAACAGCCGGTTGGCCAGCCTTTTACCAAGCTGAACACCTTCCTGGTCAAAGGAGTTGATATTTAAGATAAAACCCTGGAAAGCGATCTTATGCTCGTAAATGGCAAGAAGGCTGCCCATGGTCCGGGGACTCAGCCTTTCAGCCATCAGGACGGAATTGGGGCGGTTACCGGGAAAACGTTTATTGGGATTTTCATTATCTTCTCCTGCAGCCAGGGCCAGGGACTGGGCCAGAAGATTGGCCACAAGTTTTTCCTGGGAAGAGGTCCCTTTGATCATAATATCATTATCATAGCGGGAACTGCGGAAACCTATGAATTCCACCGGAACTACCGTAGTCCCCTGGTGCAGCAGCTGATAAAAGGCGTGCTGGCCGTTGGTTCCCGGTTCTCCCCATACCACGGGGCCGGACTGGTAAGGCAGGGGTTTACCCTGACGGTTGATCGACTTGCCGTTTGACTCCATGTCACACTGCTGCAAGTGGGCCGGGAACCGGAGAAGTCCCTGACTGTAGGGAAGAACAGCCAGGGTCTCAAGGCCCAGAAAATTGTGGTTCCAGATCCCCAGCAAGGCCAGAAGTAAAGGGATATTATTACTGATATCTCTTTCTTCCGCAGACTGATCAATCAAGTCGGCTCCCCGCAGAATGTCCTCAAGACCTTGATAACCCAGGGCAAAACCCAGCATAACCCCGCCTACCATAGAGGTGACGCTGTAACGTCCGCCTATATAATCGAAAATATAAAAGGACCGTAGATACTCGTCGGGGTCATCCATGGGACTCCCCTGGCCAGTGACCGCAATAAAGTGGCGATTGGGCTCCAGACCCTCGCCAGTATAGGCTTTCTTGAACAGCTCTTCATTGGTCAGGGTCTCCAGGGTGGTACCACTCTTGGATACCACGTTGACCAGGGTCCGGGAAAGGTCCAGGCCGTTAAGAACTTCAGCTGCATCGTCGGGATCCAGATTGGCAACAAAATGGACCCGCCTGTCCGGGTGACGGTAAGCCTTCAAGGCACGGTACAGGGCCCGGGGACCCAGATCAGAACCGCCGATTCCTATTTGAACCAGATCAGTAAAGGTCTCCCCTTTGTTGTTCACCAGATTTCCCCTGTCCAGATCATCCAGAAAATTTTTCAGCTTAACTAGTTCTTTTTCAGCTTGGGCAGTAGCCTCCGGTGCCTTGGGTGAACCGGAAAAAACATCCCGGCAGGCGGTATGCAGAACCTGACGATCTTCGCTCTGATGGCCTTCAATCCGGTTTAAAACCACGCCGCTCTTCATAGCCAGAAATTGATCCAGAGCCCTGCTTTCTTCGGCAAGCTGCTGAAGCCCCGCCAATACCCGACCGTCTAGACGCTGGCCGGCATAAAGCAGATCAATTCCATGATTGCGGCAACGGTACCCAAAAATACGTTCGGCACTCATAACTCCTGGCCCGGTCAAATCAAGCGGAAAACGGGCCAAATCCCTGAGCAGCTTATAAGACTTATGTTCATCAAGGTTTCTGGCTATCATAATTCTCAGCTCGGAATTCTCGGTTAAGGTATAAGGGAGGGCCGTGTACTATCATCTCGGCTATACTTTTTTTAACCCGGGGCAGGACATAGCGCCTGGGACCAAGCAGATCCATCTCAAGCCCGGCCAGGCGCTGTAATACAGCTGTCCGATCAAGACGCGGAGGGTCTTCCATCTCTCCAACCATCTGCTGACAGCGATCACAGCCGGGAAATTCTAAAATTTTGCCGTCCGGCCTGGTCATGGAGGCGGGTACCCCGTGCAAACGACAGATCATAAGGCGATGGGAATAAAGGGTACACAGGCCCTCATCATTAAGGGGACAGATAATACTAGGCCGCTTATCCCTGAGCCAGGCCCGTTCTGATGCCCTGACATAATTATGGGCACGTTCAACAATTTTTCCCAGTCTGGCTCTATCCAGGAGATTCAGCCCTTCCCAGAGATAGGCCCATTCTATATAGGTATGATGAACAAAATAGCTGTCACAACAATTATCAGCACAACCAGTGCAGCTAAAACCCAGTTCAGCGGCAATCTCATCGTAAGCATATTCCATGTCCCGGTACAGTTCAGCTAGCTGTCGGGAAATTTTATCAGGTAAAATATTGTTCATAGCCTCTGACTATCTGAATTTAAACAAATAAAATCACAGAAAACAAAAAAATAGTGTTGACCTCTTTTAGGACTTCCTATAGCTTATACAAAAATAAGTGCCAATGATTAACATAAACAATCAAACCATTGAGAACAAGTAATGATGAATAAAATTTTGACCGGCTTATGCCTAGGCGCCCTTACCCTTCTTCCGTCCGCCAAGACCTACTGCGATATTATTGAACATAATAACGGCTCCAGGATTATCGGCAATATAACCGAAATTTCCGAAAACAAGGTAATAATGGAGACGGACTTTGCCGGCACTATTACCGTAGACCTCAAGAACTTAATTGATTTAAAAACAGACCATCCCTTGTTTATTGCTCTTAAAAACGGCAGCCGTCTATACGGTACTATGGACCAGGAAGGTGATAAAATCGTAATTACCTGCCTGCAGGACAGGTTATCTGTCAACAGAAACACCATCACTGCGGCCTGGCTAAAGGGAAAACCTGACCCGTTAGCACCTGAAAGAAGAAACTGGAAGTACGAGGCCGGCTTGGAAGGCTCTGGGAAAACAGGCAATACTGAAAGAGGCAGCATCGGGGCCAGACTCAAGGCTGAGCTCAAGGGCCCTGACGACAGGTTAAAACTATACCTGAAGGGAATCTATGCCAAAGAAGAGGGAGAAGAGACAGATGACGAGATCATCAGCGGTATTGACTTTGAAAGCTCATTCGCAAAAATGCATTCCTGGTACACCCGTATTGAACTTGAAAAAGACGATATTGAAAATATTGACCTGCGGACAACCGCCGGAGCAGGTTACGGTTATTACTTCCTGAAACAGAGTGATCACGAACTGAGAACGCGATTTGGCCTTTCCTACCGCCATGAGTCTTTTGATGACGGAAGTTCGGATTCAAATATCGGACTTGATCTGGGTCTGCACTACATGTACAAATTCAATAAACACCTGAGGCTGGTTACCGATATAACCTATACCCCGAGCATTGAAGATTTTGCCGACTACCTGCTGTATCATGAAAGCGTCCTGGAAGCCCCTGTTGCTCTTTCAGATATCTGGAAACTGCAACTGGGTCTCAGTAATCAGTACGACAGTAAACCAGCCGCTGATAAAGAAAAACTGGATACCACTTATTTCAGCCGTCTGATATTACAATGGGAGTAATTTTCCCAAGAGCTTATGGGAAAACCGCATTTTCCCCTTGTTTATTACTCAGCTTGTGGTTAATTTAAATGTATCTTCTCAATAACATGAGGCATCCTTACCTACAAAGGACGTACTTAGCAGGTGTTGGGTTGCAATTTTTTAGCGGTTTGGGATTTCAGGTTAAACCCTAACAGCCTAAATACCTAAACACCCCTTCTCCAATGATCGTGGCTTCTTGAGAAAAAATGGATTTTAGATCTTGCCGTACTTATTGAGAAGATACACTTGATTTCAATAACACCCTGATATCATTTAAATATTATTCTATTAAATTACTCCCATGGCTTTAAAAGAAATCATTAAACACCCTCACCCTACCTTAAGAAAAAAAACCAAGCCGGTCACCGAGTTTGATGGAAAACTGGCCGAACTTGTCCGGGATATGGCTGAAACAATGTATAATGCCCCTGGAGTTGGATTGGCCGCTCCTCAGATAAATATTTCTTTGAGTCTGGCAATTGTAGATCTTGGCGAAGAAGAAGAAAATAAACTGATAACCCTGGTTAATCCTGAAATACTTAAGGCTGAAGGTTCCCAGGTAGATGAAGAGGGCTGCCTGAGCATAGTTGACTTTAGAGCCAAAGTCAAACGCTATAAGAAAATCAGCGTTAAGGCCAAGGACTTAAGCGGCAATACCATTGAATTCGAAGCGGAAGACTGGCCGGCCAGGGTTATCCAGCATGAAGTCGACCACTTGAACGGGCGTCTTTTTATTGATCATCTCAGCAGTCTCAAGAGAAGTCTTTACAAAAAACAGCGTAAAAAACAGCTTGCATCCCTGGAAAAAGATTCGGGTTTAGCAAAGTCAGCCTAGGTCTTCAAACTATGAGTCAACTTTATGAACGGGAAAATCGACAAGCTGATATTCATGGGGACCCCGAATTTTGCCGTCCCTTGTCTCAAAGCCCTTATAGACAGTAGAAAAAATTTAGCCGCCGCAGTCTGTCAACCTGACCGCAGACAGGGCCGGGGGCGAAAACTGCAAGCCCCGCCTGTAAAAATCCTGGCCTCGAAATACAAGATCCCGGTCCTGCAGCCAACTAAAATTAATACGGAAGAATTCCTAAGTACTGTCAGAAAAATATCTCCCGATCTTATTATAGTTGCAGCATACGGCAGGATTCTGCCGCCCGGTCTTCTGGCTGTACCTGCTTGGGGAGTAATCAACGTACACGGTTCCCTGCTCCCCAAATACCGGGGTGCGGCACCCATTCAAAGAGCGATTATAAACGGTGAACAGGAAACCGGAATCACTATCATGAAAATGGCGGAAGGAATAGATACCGGGGACATACTTTTGACCAGTTCCCTGTCCGTAAACAAAAATGACACTTCGGCCACTCTGGCCGCCAGAATGGCCGAAAAAGGCGGGGACCTTCTTATTCAAACCCTGGAAGGTTTGCGGAATAATGCTATAACCCCTATAAAACAGGACGAATCCCAGGCCACCATGGCTCCACCCCTGTGCAAAACAGAAGGGCGCATTGATTGGAAAAAATCGGCTTTCCAGATAAGCTGCCTTATCCGGGGGCTTGATCCCTGGCCCAAGGCCAGCACGACCCTGGAAAATAAGTCCTTCCGCCTTTTCAGGCCCGGGGTCATCGATACCGAGGCTGTCGAGGACCCGGGGACCGTGGTCGAAATTAACAAAGAAGGTATTCTGATTGCTACCGGTTCAGGTTACCTCCTGGCCCGGGAGGTCCAACTGGAAGGCGGCAAACGCATGCCTCCCCGGGATTTTATCCAGGGAAACCCCCTGAAAATCGGGACAAAACTGGGTTAGGCATGATCGGCTACTGCGATCCATTTTCAGGAATAAGCGGTGATATGTTTCTGGGAGCCTTGCTGGACAACGGTCTTTCAGAAAATAAACTGAAAAAGCAGCTCTCAGGCCTTAAGTTAACAGGCTACAGCCTGGCAAGCCATGATGTCCTGATAAACGGTATCAGGGCCAAAAAAGTTGAAATCATCCCTTACGGGGAACAGCCCCAGCGCAATTGGCCGGAAATCAGGTCGTTAATTGAAAACTCCTCCCTGCCTGAAAATGTCAGGGAAAAAGCCCTGAGCGTTTTTACAGGACTTGCCCGGGCTGAGGCCACGATTCACGGCTGTCAGCTCAATGATGTCCATTTCCATGAAGTCGGCGCGATTGATTCCATAATTGATATTGTGGCAGCAGTTATCGGCTTAAATCTGCTGGGAATTTCCAGAATATACTGCGGCCCTTTGCCCATGTCCAGCGGCTGGACGAAATGTTCCCACGGCCCCCTGCCTCTGCCCGCTCCGGCGGTTTGTCAACTGATCAAGGACATTCCGGTTTACGGTACTGATTGTCAGGAGGAACTGGTAACTCCCACCGGCGCCGCCCTTATCAAAACACTGGCCTGCGGCTTCGGGCCCATACCGCAGATGACAGTTCATTCTACCGGTTATGGTGCGGGCAGCCGGGAAAGGAGAGACGGCTATCCCAATCTCTTTCGCCTGATTGTTGGCAAAGAGTACCCCCATGCCGAAGAAGCCGGAGAAGTAGAAGTTATGGAAACCCATCTTGACGACTGGCAGCCTGAAACTTTCCCCTGGCTCAGTGAACAGTTATTTCAGGCAGGTGCTCTGGATGTGGCACTTATCCCCATACAGATGAAAAAAGGCAGACCCGGCTTTCTTCTCAGGGTAATCGGAGAAGAAAGCCGGAGTTGGCATCTCAAGCAGATTATCACCAGCGAGACCACCACCATTGGCCTGCGCTACCGGCGGGAAAAAAGATGGACCCTGCCCCGGCAGAAAGGCTATATTGACAGCCGGTGGGGACCACTGGCTGTCAAAAGAGTGGAAACTACAAACGGCAGCCGCCTATACCCGGAATATGAATCATGTTGCGCCACAGCCCGCAGAGAAAGGATTACCCTGCAGGAAGTTTACGCCAAGGTGGCCGCTACCCCGCCGGAAGAATTCCAATCAACTGAATAGGGTCTGAGAGGCCTGAACCTTAAACATTATGCCCCGCTTGATCATGCCCATAGCTACCGGTCTCTATACCGGTTATCTCCCCAAGGCGCCCGGAACCTGGGGAACCATAGTGGCTTTACCGCTTCATCTGTTGATCAGCCCGCTGCCTCCTGTAATGTATGGAGTAACCCTGTTTCTCATTTTCTGGATAGCAGTCCTTGTTTCCGGGGCCGCTGAAAAAATCATTGACAGTAAAGACCCCGGGGTTATTGTGATAGACGAAATAATCGGCATGCTTATTGCCATGATAGGCGTTCCGGCCAGCCCTGCTGCCTGGCTGGCAGCCTTTATCCTTTTCCGGTTCTTTGATATTGTCAAACCTTTCCCGGTTAATTGGTTTGACAAGCGTCTTAACGGCGGAGTGGGAATTGTAATGGATGATGTTGCAGCCGGGGGTTATACCCTGCTTTGTCTCCAGTTATTCTTCTTCCTGAACTGAAGATGACCTGGACGGCAGCTTGGAATAAAAAAGACAGGAATGATTCAGGCTGCAGCTTTTTAACAAAATTACCGGTTTTAAGATCATTCCGGGGCTTATTGAAAATTTACAAAATAATGGAGTTACAATTTACATGACTATACGCCTGAGACCGGACAACTACGCCAGGGAGACCCTGGAACGTTATACTGGTTCGCCGGTGGAAGATTTCTGCTCCTACGTACTCCTCTGCAATTTCCATCGTTATATCAAAAATTTCGCCCAGATTTCCGGCAGTAAAACCTTGGGCAATTACTGGAGCATAAACCACGACCGGAAAAAAGACATAACCATAATCAACTATGGTGTAGGATCTCCATCAGCCGGGATAATCATGCACTGCCTCTCCTTTCAGGACAATCTGAAAACAGTGCTTATGCTCGGTATGTGCGGCGGGATAGCAGATGACCTGGCAGTGGGTGACCTTATCCTGCCTACTGCTTCCATCCGTGATGAAGGAACCAGTATCCATTATCTTCCCAAAAACGTTCCCGCCCAGCCTACCTTCACCATAAACCGGATAGCCGAGCAGGTAATATCTGAAGAACGCTTTTACGGCCCTAAATCCGGAATAATGCATACCACTGACTACCGGATGTGGGAATTTGACGAAAATTTTATTGACTATATTCTGAAAAACCGGATTATTGCCGTTGATATGGAAACAGCCACCATCTTTGCTGTGGCCCATGCCCGGCAGATACCGACCGGCGCGCTGATGCTGGTTTCAGACCTCCCCCTGAAAAAAGGTGGGATAAAGCATAAGACCTACTCCGAGAATATCTTTAAAACCTATACCGCCCAGCATCTTGATATAGGAATTAAGGTTATTGAAAAAATGAAAAACGAGGTAATATAGTTATAAAAAATTAGTCACACTTCATTTTAAGATCCATAACCTTTTTTTCCTTATCGTCCAGATCTCTTTCACAACTGGCTTTCTCAAAACTGAGCTGCTGAATATCATTTTTCTGATTGCCCACTTCCGAAAGTACGACCTCAAGATTCAACCGGGCCCGCTCCAGCTGCTTCTTCTTCTCGGCAAGCTGTTGATTCCTTTCCAGAAGCTGGTTCTCCAGGCTATCGATCATTGCCTGTTTTTCAGAAATCTCGGTATTTAACATTGCCTTGGTTTCATGGTACTTTTCAATTCTCTGGGAAAGACTTCTTTCCAGATCGCTGAGCCTGCTGTTGGTTTCAATGAGTTTATCTTTCAATTTATCTCTTTCCGAGGTAGATTCAGCCAGCTTAACCTGAAGCTTATCCTTCTGCTTGCTAACTTTGCCCAATTTACTGCTGGTATCTGTCAAAATTTTGCGTTTCTCCTGCAGTTCTTTCTTTGTTTCGGCTAATTCTTCCTTGATCTCACTGTTGCTTTCCTGCAGGCGAGTCTCCAGATTATTGATTTCGTCGGCCTTGGAAGCCAACTTGTTTTCAAGGTTATCTACCTTCTCCCGGGCAGCCTGGAGTTCCTGTTTTAGGTTTTCTGCTTTTTCCTTATGAGAATTCAGCCTGCTTTGGAGATCCTTCTTCTCTCCGGCAACCTGATTAACCCGGCTTTTCAGATCCGCAACCAGTGAGCTACGGCTCTCCAGCTTTTCTTGAAGATCCTTGTGCTCCTTCCGAAGCTCAGCTAACTGGGAAGCCTTTTGGGCCAGTTTGTCCACCTGATTCTGCAGCTTATCCAAGTTTGCCTGTTTAGTCTGCAGTTTTTCAGTAAGGGCATTGTTATCCTGTTCCAACTCTTCAATTTCTATCTTACTCTCAGAGTACCGGGCATTAAGTGAAGAATTTTTTTCTTTAAAATTATCATTCTGCTGACGCAGGTCGGCGATTGTCTCTTTCGACTGTTTCAAAAGTTTCCTGGTCTGATCCAGGTCATTTCTAAGCTGAAGCTTGTCTTCCTGGGTAAGATCCTTTGTTTTTTTATACTCTTCAATCTGGTTCTCCTGTGCGGCTATTTTCTTCTCAAGAATCGCATTCTCCTTACTGTTTATCATTCCCCAGATAGAACCGACAAGGGTTAAAAATATCAACACAGCGATAACATTATTTTTCGTCATAATACTTTCCTGTTTTTTTGTGTTTTATCATAACAAAAACTGTTGACTCAAGAGTACTGCTCATTTTTTAAAAAATTGATCGCCGAAATTGTTACCACATAATTTTCGACAAAAAATTCTATAATGAATCAGGATTCATTATAGTAATGATAATAAATAAGTATATTCATGTCAAGATTGATTTCTCAGGCAGGATTAAAGTCGCAGACAACCCCGTCCTCTATCCGATAACTCCCTGTCTCAAGATCATAGTGGAGTTCTTTACCTTTAATCTGCAGACTGCCGCTGGTAACAGTAAATTCCCCGGGTAAAATTGCCAAAGCCTTGTCCGGATAGTAATCGCCTTTAACACTCTCAACTAGAATTTTCGCCTCAGCTTTATCAGAAATAACTATGCTAACGTCCTGCATAGTTATTTTCGTACCACTTAAACTGGCTCCATACGCTCTGGAAGCCTTGACAATCGTATCCACAGTACCGCCTCTGCTCCGGCTGAATCTCATCCCATGAATATCAAATCTATCAACTGGTCCATCAACTCTTTTCTTTAAATATTCAAAACCGGGTGGAGCCAGAAAATTCACCAATACAGGCTTCCATAAAGGAATAGCTGCCAGAACAAAAAAAAGACTCCCCCAGGTGATCTTACGGCCGCTGACAATCATTAAAAAATTCTCAGTTTAAAATGAATTTTTTTACTTAAATCAACTTTTTGATTTGTAACTTCCCAGAATCTAGAAAAAAATCAGTCCCCCTGCCCAACCATCTTCTCATCTAGTGAAACTCTAAACCCCTGTTCCCGAAAATTGAGAGAACTGGACCAAACAGTGGTCAATACGAGGGTGTCTGCAGCCAGAACGGAATTATTATGGAAGATAACTGTTCAAAAGGAAATCATACTGCCCTCTTGCCTCGATAATGAGTTCACAGACCTCTCTAACCGCACCCCGGCCACCAGGGTTTTCGGTTACGTAATCCACCCTGTCCAAAACTTCGTAAACACTGTCTGCTGGTGCCGCAGAAAGTCCGGATAGAGAGAGAACACCAAGATCAAGCCAGTCATCTCCCATACAGGCTACTTGTTCCGGCTTCAGATCAAGATCTTTTACTATGGACTTAAAGACCTCCACCTTATCACGTCTGTCCTGATAAACATGTTTAATGCCCAGTTCTTCAGCCCTGATCTCTACCACTTTGCTTTTTCTGGCAGTGATAAGGCCAATCTCCAGCCCTGCCTTTATCAAAAGGCTTAAACCAAAACCATCCCGGACATGAAAACTCTTAACTTCACTATCCTGACCGGAATAAATTATCGAACCATCCGTCAATACCCCGTCAACATCAAGCAGCAGAAGTTTAACTGCAGCTGCCTTGGGCAGACATCTCTGCCGTACATAACTCTTTCTCCGGTGCCGACTGCGCGAGGCTATCCGATCATGCAGGGCCCTGGTTAAGTCACAGTCACTTATATATGAATCCAATTTCAGGAATCCTCTCGGAAAATTACGGATTAAAATCCAGACTCTTCTTAATCAGGATAACAGACTTAAGGACTGACTCCAACTCTGACAAAGGCAGGGAATTGGGACCGTCACAAAGGGCCCGATCAGGGTCAGGATGAACTTCCATAAACAGACCATCCACTCCAACGGCAACCGCTCCTCTTGCAAGCGGCCTGATAAATTCCCTTAGACCACCGGAACTGGTTCCGCTGCCCCCGGGAAGCTGAACGCTATGGGTGACATCAAAAATTACAGAACAACCCAAAGAACTCATAATCGGCAGGGATCTCATATCAACCACCAGGTTATTATAGCCAAAAGAAGTCCCACGCTCTGTAAGCATAACACTGGAACATCCTCCTGCTTTAAGCTTATTAACTACTGGCTGCATATCCCAGGGTGACAGAAACTGCCCTTTCTTTACATTTACCGGCTTACCACTCCGGGCAGCTTGGACAAGTAAATCGGTCTGGCGACAAAGAAAAGCCGGTATCTGTATAATATCAAGCACTTCAGCAGCATCCCGCACCTGGCAAGTCTCATGAATATCAGAGATAACAGGCAAATCAAAATCTGTACGAATCCGCTTCAGAATAGCCAAGCCTTTTTTGATCCCCGGCCCTCGAAAAGATTCAAGGGAAGTTCGGTTAGCTTTGTCAAATGAAGACTTAAAAACAAGGGGAATTTCAAGACGCCGGCATATATCTTTGAGAGTGCAGGCAGTCTCCCGGGCCAATTCTTCTGATTCCAGGACACAGGGTCCGGAAATAAGAAAAAAACTGCTTCCCGATAAGATGGTGGGCAACATTATCTTTAATATCTGCTCTCTAATATTTTAGCCTTAAGCTCAAGGCCGGCCTTGATAAAATCACGGAACAGGGGATGAGGTGTCATGGGTCTTGATTTAAACTCTGGATGAAACTGGCAGCCAAGAAACCAGGGGTGATCCTTTAATTCAACAATCTCCACAAGATTACGGTCAGCCGAGGCCCCGCTTATTATTAAACCATTATCAACCAGTTCATCCCGAAAAGCAGGATTGAACTCATATCGATGCCTGTGGCGTTCATTTACCTCATCTCGCTTATAGGCCTCATAGGCAAAAGTTCCCTTATCAAGCCTGCAGGGATAGCTGCCCAGGCGCAGGGTCCCTCCCATATCAGAGGTCTCATCACGTATCTGGATCTGATTGGTTTGCGGATCATACCACTCTTTCATGAGATAGATTACCTGACTGACGGCATCCTTGCAGAATTCTCCGCTGTCAGCATCTTCCATTCCCGCAACATTACGGGCAAATTCCACTACTGCCAGCTGCATACCAAGGCATATCCCGAAAAATGGGATACTATTCTCCCTGGCATAAGTTATGGCCTTTATTTTACCATCTACACCCCGTTTACCAAAACCTCCGGGAACCAGAATGCCATGACAGCCGGCAAGCATCTCCGCCGGATTTCTTTCTTCCAGTTCCTCAGCGCTGACATATCTGAGTTCTACCTCTGACTCATTGGCAACCCCGCCATGAACCAGGGCCTCGTGCAGACTCTTATAGGATTCCTTGAGATCGACATACTTGCCGATGATAGCAATCAGTACACTGTGCTTGGGATGCTTGATCTTATCAACCAGCTCATTCCAGGGATCAATTCGCGGGGCCCTGGTCCAGATATTAAGATATTCAACTACCCGGGTATCAAGCCCCTCCCGGTGAAAAAGCAGAACCACTTCATAAATATTATCAACATCTCTGGCAGTTATTACCGCATCGGTAGGTATATTGCAGAAAAGTGAAATCTTGGACTTCAAATCCTTGCTCAGATCCACCTCAGTTCGACATAAAAGAATATCCGGTTGAATACCTATAGCCCGCAGCTCCTTGACACTGTGCTGGGTAGGTTTGGTCTTCACTTCTCCGGCAGTCTTTAAATAAGGAACCCAGGTTACATGGATAAAAAGTGAATTCTCTCTGCCTATGTCAAGTCGAAACTGCCGTATAGCCTCCAGAAAAGGCAATCCCTCGATATCCCCGATTGTCCCGCCTATCTCAACAATAGCAACGTCGGCATCACCTTCCAGCTGCCAGATAGCCCCCTTTATCTCATCGGTTATATGGGGTATTACCTGAACAGTACCCCCCAGGTATTTCCCCTGGCGTTCCTTGTTAATGACTGAATAATATATCCGTCCCGAGGTGTAGTTATGTTTCTGGCCGTAACTGCCGGAGGTGTAACGTTCATAATGGCCTAAATCCAGATCTGTCTCTGCACCATCATCGGTAACAAAAACCTCTCCATGCTGAAAAGGATTCATGGTACCTGGATCTACATTTATATAGGGATCCAGCTTCTGCATGGTCACAGAAAGTCCCCGGCTTTCAAGGAGGGCGCCAACTGCGGCAGCAGCCAATCCTTTACCCAGAGAAGAAAGGACTCCTCCAGTCACAAAAATGTACTTTGTTTTAAAATTTTTCCTTGCTGTTTCCATAGTTGCAACTATAAATTAATTAAATACCATTTTCCATGAAAATCTATCTTAATCAGCGGCAAAGAAAAAATATCAACAGGGCATTGATTTTCCAACCGTACCTCAAGGCAGTTACACTATAGCAATGCAGGTGACTAAATGAACCACTGGAATGAAAGCGGGAAAATTATACACAGTCTGATCAACAGGATCGGTTTCCCCAGAACCGGACTATTTTTGCTTATTTTCCTCAAACTGGCAGCCTGCAGCGATGAACCGGACAGTAGGTCCACCAACAAAAGCCCTACTCCTGAAAAGAATCAGCAGGTTATTCAACAACAAAGCTATAGCTGCCGGGATTGTCATGCTTACAAACTGAATCCTTCCCATGATACCATGGGATGCACCAGCTGTCATCAGGGGAAAAATCCTGCTTCTTCCAGGCAGGCAGCCCATCATAACCTTATCGATCAGCCGGCCCATCCTGACAATATGGTAAAAAATTGCGCTGGATGCCATCCTGATCAAGTAAAGGCGGCCGGGGCTTCAGTTCATTTCACTCTTGCAAAAAAAATCAACACGGTGAGACAGGCCTTTGCGGCCAACGAATCATTAGCCTCTCTTAAAGAAATCCCGATTGTCAATGCTCCGGCAACTCCCCTGGAACTTGCCGATGATCTGTTACGGCGCCGCTGTCTACACTGCCATGTCTACTGGCCCGGAGATCTTTATGCAGAAACCATTCACGGCACAGGCTGTGCCGCCTGCCATCTGGCTTACGGGGAAGGAACACTGCAATCTCATAAATTTTTGGGACTGCCTAGGGATCGTCAATGCCTTCACTGTCATTACGGCAATCATGTAGGAGGAGACTATTATGGCCTGTATGAGCATGATTTCCATTGGGCCTACCGCACGCCCTACCAGAAGAACGGGCTGACTCCTGACCGACCCTACGGTGTCGAAAATCACCGGCTCTCTCCGGATATCCATCAAAAAGCAGGGTTGGCCTGTATTGACTGCCATAGCGGCATGGAACTGATGTCTGCCGATCCTGCTTTAAAAATCAACTGCCTGACCTGTCATCAAAGAAAAAAAGAGAAAATAAAAGTCCGAAAAAATCTGGACCTGAAAAATGGCAGGCTACTGATGACTACCGTAATCAGCGAAAAAACTCTAAAAGTCCCTCCTCTGGAGGATCCTGCCCATAAATGGGCTGTCAACCGGCCTCCTTACCATAACTCAGCTTCAGCTACGACCAAACACAGAAAAAAAATAAGCTGTCAGGTCTGCCACAGTAAATGGGTCTATAACGATATAGGCACCCACCTCATCCGTTTGGATATTCAAAATTATGAACCCTGGGCCAATCTGGATGTCCAGTCAAATTTTGAGGCGGAAGCTGAAATAACAGACTTTCTTTATGGAGAAAAGGAATATCCCTATCCATTTATGCAGGACAAAATAACGGGCCGAAGCTCCCGCGGACTTTGGCTTAAGGGCTTTGAACTGCGAAGATGGGAAAATCCGGTATACTGCCGGGATAAACAGGGAATTTTACGGGTCTGCCGGCCCATTCTCAATCTGCATCTAACCTGGGTCAATAAAAAAGGAAAAGTGGTTTTCGATGCTGTTACTCCTGATCGAACTGCTCCCGGGGGGCTTCTGCCTTACACACCTCATACCATAGGTCGTGCCGGCCCTTTTTTCCGGCAGCGCCTCCAGGAAAACGGTAATCTCCTGAGAAAACCATACTTCCTTAAAGAAAAACCAAAGGGAGAAGAGCCGGAAATGCAGCCATAATTGATTAATTTCTGTAACTTAAAAAAATGCAAAACACTAAAACCGCCCTCCTCATTACCGTATTACTTATTTACCTTTCAGGGATAAATGGTTGTGGCCGGGTAAAAATAATTTCCCATCCTGTCCATATAACTCCTTCCCCATCTAAAATACAAAAAAGCACCCAACAGGCCTATAGGATCAAGGGCAAAACATATTATCCTATCCCTGATGCCAAAGGTTTCAGCCAACGGGGCCTGGCCTCCTGGTATGGCCCCCCATTTCACGGCCGGAAGACCTCAAACGGGGAAACCTATAATATGTACGGTAAAACGGCAGCCCACAAGACCATGCCTATGGGAACTCACGTCCTGGTGCAGAATCTAGAGAACAACCGGAAGACCGTAGTCCGGATCAACGACCGGGGCCCCTTTGTCAGGGGCAGAATTATTGATCTCAGCAAAAAAGCGGCCAAAGATATAGGGATGCTTGAAAAGGGGACAGCCCGGGTGGAAATAACTGCCCTGGGTGAAACCGTAACTGTTAAAAAAGGGCAGAAAGAGATCAAACACTTTCTGCCCTATCCTGACTTCCAAAAAGGTAAATTTTATATCCAGTTAGGTTCTTTTCATTACAAAAAAAACAGCCTGAAGCTGAAAAAGAGACTTATGGCCCGGGGCATGTCTCCGGTTATAGTTCCCTTCCGTCACGGCGGGCATCTCTTTTACCGGCTGCAGATATCGGTAGGCGGAACCCTCAAGAGTGCTGAAAAGAGCAGAGAAAAACTTGCCGCTGACTTTCCGGGCGCCTTTGTAATCAGAAGGGACTGACCAAAGAAAAATTAAAACTATTAAATTACGAATCAAAGATCAGGATGAGGTTTACTTTAAAAAGATCATACAACCAATTTTACTTAATTGGTAATTAACAATTCCCGATCAATGCTTAAAAGAGCGCTGCCCGGTAAATTTCATGGCTACCGGGGGATCAGCCTCGTTACAGGCTTCAATGGTTTCAAAATCGCGGGCAGAGCCGCCGGCCTGGAGTATAGCTGTAACTCCCTGCTCAATCCCGACATCAGCCCCGTCCCGGAATGGAAAAAAGGCATCAGAAATCATAACCGAGCCGGGCAGGCCTGCCTTATCACTTTTTACTCTGGCATCAATCTCCTCCTTTTCGGACTCATCCCTCTCTCCTTTCTTGATCTTAAGGGCCAGATCAGCGTAAGACATACCGTATTTATCAAAACAGAGGCTATCAGCATACTTGGTGTAAGCCTTGTGAACAGCGATCTCGGCTACTCCTACCCTGTCCTGCTCACCGGTACCGATTCCTACAGTCACACCCTCCTTTACATAGATTACAGAATTAGATGTTACTCCATGCTCAACAGCCCAACCGAACAGCATATCATCAATCTCCTTGGCGGTAGGCTGACGTTGGCAACGATACTCTTTTTCCTTATACACTGTCACTGCATCCTTCAAGTCTTCCGGTTTACGAATAGAGTTGACTGCTGACTGCTGGGCAATAATTCCACCATCAATGAGGCTCTTAAAATCCACAAATCGATAGTTTTCAAAATCAGCCAGACGTTCCAGACGGGACAACTTGATAATGCGGAGATTCTTTCGGGATTTAAGAATATCAAAGGTGCCATCCTCATAATCAGGGGCACAGACCACCTCTAGATAGTTACGACTGAGAAGTTCGGCCGTCTCTCTGTCAACGGGCCGGCTCATTACCACCGCTCCGCCGAAAGCTGCAATACGGTCAGCACGGTTAGCACTATTGTAAGCCTGGGCAATAGTCTCGCCGTAGGCTGCGCCGCAGGGATTATTGTGTTTAAGGATTACCGCGGCGGGCCTGTCTACAAGATATTTCAAAATATTCAAACCGTTATCTATATCCGTGAGGTTAATCTTGCCCGGATGCTTGCCTGCCTGAAGCATGTCTTCGGCTATCATACCGCTGACCAAACCATTACCAGGTTCAATAAACTTACAGTCTCCCAGAACCAGGTTGCCATTGACCAGTTCATACAGGGCGGCCTCCTGGTCCGGATTTTCACCGTAACGGATACCCCGTTCATCCACGCTGCCATCATCCTTGGTAATCTTCCAGGTCCGTTTACGATAAACCAGAGTCTGTTCACCAAAAGAAATAGTCATTTCCATGGGAAAATGATCACCTAGTATAGTGGTATACATCTTTTTTAGGTCCTGTGCTGCCATAAGTCTCCTCACTGTGTTTGCTTAAGCTTTTCAGATAGTAATCATAATAGGTCCACAGAAAATATAACCTGATATTTTTAAGCCTGTCAATAGATTAAGTGAGAAGTACTGTGTGTATTACTTAATCCAAAATAAAAATAAGACCCTTGACTGCTAATACAGAATGCATATCATTTAATTAGAAAAGGACGAGGTCAAAAAATGATTAATGATAAGAAATTAATAAGGAGGTGATATATATGTGGAATTTAACTCCGTCCAGACGGCGAAGCAGAGGTAACTTGGCACCCGAACCTTTCAGCAATATGGAAAATATGATGCGCAGAATGTGGGAAGGTTTTCCATTTCGGGAACTGAGGGAAGATCTTGATATTACTTGGAGTCCGCGGCTCGATGTAAGTGAAACTGATAAAACAGTAGAAATTGAAGCTGATCTCCCGGGGATGAAAAAAGAGGATATCAAGGTCTCCATGGAAAACAACATCCTGACTATCCAGGGTGAACGTAAAGAAGAAGAAAAAAAAGAAGACAAGCAGTACCATTACGTAGAAAGAACAACAGGTTCCTTTTACCGTTCCTTCCAGGTACCTGCTGAAATTGATGAGGACAAGATAGAAGCAACATTCAAGGACGGTGTCTTGCACCTGTCACTGCCCAAGACAGAGGAGGCAAAGAAAAAGGTTTCCAATATTCAGATTAAATAATATTACGGCAGAACGACAGGTTCGGCCCCCTTCTTAAACTGGAAGGGGGCTTTTTATATCAATAAAACAGGGGCCGCAGCAAAAGACAGGACTTCGCCAAACTCACAGGAAGCCCCGAGAAGGTCCCCGGTTACCCCACCCAACAGTTTACGTCCCCTGACTCTTAAATAACAGGCGGGAAGCAACGTGCAGACCAATACTGCCAGAACATCTAACAAGGCATAAAACTGTAAACACTCCGCCAGTATAAAAAAGGGCAGCAGCCAGAGAAAGCCGAGCAGGACCTCCTTGCCTGTAATCCGGCCTACAAAAGTATGGCCGGTTCCTCCTTTACGGGGATAAACAGAGCACCAGCACAGGACAATGATAGCCCAGCGGGCAGCAGCCGGGATAAAAGCAATAAATAAAAACAACTCCTTCTCCAGCATTACAGCCACTCCCGCCACCTTGAGAACAAGAGTTAAAACCAATCCCGTTACCCCGAAAGCCCCGGTTGCCGAATCCTTCATAATGGCCAGACGCTCTTCCGAATCACGGCCCCCACCAAGGCCGTCACACAAATCTGCGACCCCGTCAAGATGAAGACCACGGGTAAACCAGGCCTGGATCGAGATCAATACCGCTCCTCCCAGAAGAGGGTTTACCCCTGCCCCAGCCAGGCCCAGGGCACAAAAAGCCATTATCCCCCCGATCAGCCAGCCGGCAAGCGGGAAAAATACACTGCTTCGCCTAATATCTTCAGGAGATACCTCATCAACAGGCAGAGGGCTTATAGTTAAAAACGAAATGGCCAGGGCCATGTGCCGTAAGGGATTACTCATTAACTTTTCACCGAATTTTTCCTTAGCTCAACTTTCCGACTTGAGAGAACTATTATGATTTCAGATAACAGACACTGCACAATGTTCCTGAATAAACATACCAACCGTCAAGCACCCCTAAATTTGCACGTTATATCATACCAGATAGATCAATCCGGAAAGTTGAATTCTTAGCTTTCAGTTTATTATGGTAATGTAGATGATCGAGTAGTCCATTGATCTCTGATTTTAATCTTTATACTTTTATCTCACTTCCAAGGTTTATCCCGGCCTCCTCAAAAGTCGCCATCTCTATAAGTATCTTTATTCCGGCTTCAATTATGCCCATGGCCAGGGCTGCACCGGTGCCTTCACCGAGACGCATATCAAGATCTAAAATCGGTTTTATCCCCATCTTCTCCAGAAAAATCCGGTGACCCTGCTCTGCTGAACAATGACTGAAAAAACAGTAATCTTTCACCTCTCTTTTCATCTTTAAGGCGATCAGGGCTCCGGCACTGGAAATAAAGCCGTCCACTACCACCGGAACTTTCTGCCGGGCGCATTCCAAAACTACTCCGCAGATAGCGGCGATCTCAAAACCGCCAACTGCTGCCAAGGCTTCCAGAGGACCTTGGCTGATAAGAGAGCTGTTGACCTCCAAACCTTTTCTGACGACGGTAATTTTTTGGGCCAGGCCGTTTTCATTCAAACCTGCCCCCCGACCGGTTACCGACTCCGGACTAGCGGCAAGCAGGGCCGAAAAAAGGGCCGCCGAGGGAGTAGTATTCCCTATGCCCATATCCCCTGTACCTATAATATCAGCTCCATCTATGATAGCCTGCCCGGCTGTCTTCACCCCGACCCCAACAGCAGCCAGAGTCTCTTTAACGGTCATAGCCGGGCCCAGAGCCAGATTTTCAGTTCCCCTTTTCACTTTTGCCCTGATCAGGCCGCCGACCTCAAAATCTCCATCCACTCCAACATCAACAACCCGAACTTCAGCACCTACATGCCTGGCCAGAACATTTACTCCAGCCCCACCGTTCAAAAAATTATAAACCATCTGCCTGGTGACTTCCTTTGGTATACAACTGACACCATTACTGGTCACCCCATGATCTCCGACAAAGATCAGAATAACTTTACCGGCGGCGCAAGGGCTAAGACTGCGTTGTACTCCGCACATACGGCAGGCCAGCTCCTCAAGCATCCCCAGACTGCCCGGAGGCTTGGTCTTGTTATCCAGCCGCCTGGCGGCCTCTCGCATGATTTCTTGATCAACCGGCTCTATCCAGGCCAACAGATCATTCAGGTCCTGTCTGGAAAACATATTATCTCTCAAAATCGTTATACCTTCCATTTCCCACTATCCATCTCCCAAGCCACTGACAATTCAAGCAAAGACTTTTCCACTGCCGCCAAATCATAGACTTCCAGAGTAAAGACTCCATCATAATTGCAGGCCCGCATCCCCTGCCCTATTCTTACTGTTAAATCACGCTGCCTGCCAGTCAAGACCCTATGATCCCTGTCCTCCACGCCATGATAATGGATATGGACAGCCTGAGGGATATCTTCAATCATTCTGGCAATATCATCCCCGTAATACAGGGCATGACCAAAATCAAGACAGAGAGATAAACCGTGGCTAAGGACCAGGGAACGTACCTCATAAAAAGGGTAATAAGTATTTTCCACAGCAATCCTCGAGGCCCAATCCCCAAGTTCCCTGGACAAAAGGGCCAAAGAAAAATCTACAGCCCTAAGCCATTCTTCTTTCTCATTCTCATGGTAATAATCCAGATGCAGATCAAAACTGAGCGGCGACAGCTCCGAGACTTTTTCGACAATCCGGCTGATCTCCTCGACCGACTCTGATCTTTCAACAGCAGCGGGACTGGTCAACCTCAAGTCCAGGGGCAGATGAACTGTATAACTGAGGTCGTGCTCTACGGCAAGGGTTTTGAGCAGTTCTATATCAAGCTGATGCGGTAATCTGCTTCTGGCAGGAGACTCAAAAAAAAGAAGCTGGACATCATCGACTTTGTCTGCCAAAAAGAGCACATTATCAGAAACCTCAGCCGGCAGAACAAAAGAGGGGACACCCAGCCGCCAATAACGCTTGAGGTGGTTCATTCCATTCACTAGCCCCTGCTTAAAGCTGAAAAAACTCCCCTGGTCTGTCCTGACGGGCCAGTGATATTTCAGGGCAGGGTTTTCCGGCAGACCATTCTCTTTCAAACTCTTCCATGACCACATCGTAAGCCAGAGAAGGGTCGTTATTAGTCTCGCTTAAATGGGCCAGAATAATATGTTTCAGACCAGGGTGAAGAAGGCTGCTCAAAAAAGAGGCTGCTTCTACGTTAGTGAGATGTCCTTTATTAGAAGAAACCCGCTGTTTTAATTTAAAAGGATAAGGACCGTTTTTCAACATCTCCTGATCATGATTACTTTCAAATATCAAACCATGGCAACCTGCCAGGCGGTGAGACATCAGACGGGAAACCATGCCGGTATCTGTACAATAGCCCAAAGATATTGAATCGTGTTCAAGAACAAAACCAACCGGATCAACGCAATCATGGGAAATCCGAAAGGGATGAATACTAATATCATCAAAATAAAAAGATGTACCAGCCCTGCACTCCTGGTAGAAAGGGACTTCTCCCAGTAACTGGCTACCGGCGGCAAAGGTTGCCTGGGTGGTAATAATAGGTATATTATATCTGCGAGCCAGAACGGCTGCTCCTTTAAGATGATCATTATGTTCATGGCTGAGAAGGAGGGCATCAATATCTCTCATATCCCTCTCAATTACAGCAAGCCGTCTCTCGATTTCCTTTCCGGAAAAACCGGCGTCAATCAAAAGTGAAACCCCGCCCGCCTCAACATAAGTAGAGTTACCCTTGCTACCACTTCCCAGTACACAGAATTTCATTTCATCCCAATCCTTCTTTGTTACCCAAAAAATAGAAAATGCCGGCCTTCGTAATTCATAATTCTTTTAAATTCCTGTATGACCGAATCCGCCATCCTGACGCCTGCTTTCGGATAACTGCTCAACAACCTGTATCACTGCCCGGGTAACCGGGGCCATTACCATCTGGGCGATTCGATCTCCTCGCCTTATAACAAAAGATGATCTACCCAGATTAATAAGACCTATTTTAACCTCACCACGATAATCGGCATCAATCGTACCGGGACTGTTAACCACAGTAATACCATGTTTTACAGCAAGTCCACTGCGCGGCCTTATCTGGATTTCATACCCTTCGGGAATGGCCACTGAAAAACCACTGGCAATAACCCTGATCTCACCAGGCTCCATGATAATATCCTCTTCAACGGCAGCAGCCACATCAAGGCCGGCGGCGAGATCAGAATGACGGGCGGGGAATGGCAGATCTGAACTCTTTTGATAATCAAGCCAGGAAATTTGCAGGGTTGTGTAATCAGGCATAAGCAAGATACGATTAAGACAGATGGTCGCCCTAAGTAAGCAGCCTCTGTGAAAAATTACTTTTGTTCGACAAGTAGTGCCTTTCTGCTGAGCTTTATCTTACCCCTATCATCAATGGCAAGAACCTTGACCTTGACCTCATCGCCTTCTTTCAGGACGTCAGTTACTTTATTTACTCTGTGATTTTCCAATTCAGAGATATGCACCAGGCCATCCGTACCAGGCAGAATCTCTACAAAGGCACCAAAATCAACTATCTTCTGAACAATGCCGGTATATATCTTGCCCACTTCAGCTTCAGCGGTAATTTCTTCTATCTTCTTTACCACCTCTTTTGCCACCTCGCCATTAGAGGCAAATATCTTGATCTTGCCGGAATCATCTATATCTATTTTCACATTGAATTCACTGCTTAATCCTTTAATCACCTTGCCGCCAGGACCGATGACGTCTTTGATCTTATCCGGATTAATAGTAAGGGTGAATATCCGGGGGGCATGAGCCGGCAGTTCATCCCTGTGCATTTCAATAGTTTCCGCCATCTTAGCCAAAACGTGAAGACGGCCTTCCCTGGCCTGTTCCAGAGCCCGGGCCATAATATCCCGTGAAACCCCTTCTATCTTGATATCCATCTGCAGGGCTGTAATACCTTCCTCCGTGCCGCACACCTTGAAATCCATATCTCCAAGATGATCTTCATCGCCAAGGATATCGGAGAGGATAACAACCTCATCACGCTCCTTAATAAGTCCCATAGCAAGACCTGATACCGGTTTTTTAATAGGAATACCTGCATCCATTAAAGCCAGACTGCCTCCACAGACTGTGGCCATAGAGGAAGAACCGTTGGATTCCATGACATCTGATACTACTCTTATAGTATAAGGGAATTCTTCAGCCTCCGGGAGTACCGCCTGAAGAGCTCTGCCGGCAAGTGCTCCATGACCTATGTCTCTCCGGCTTGGCCCCCTCATGAAACGGGTCTCACCTACACAGAAAGGAGGAAAATTGTAATGAAGCATAAACTGACGATAAGATATCCCCTCCAGAGTTTCCATTAACTGTTCATCCTCTCCGCTTCCCAGAGTGGCTGTTGCCAGAACCTGAGTCTCTCCCCTGGTAAAAAGGGCAGAGCCATGGGCCCTGGGCAATAAAGATACTTCCATATTGATCGGCCTTATCTCATCAAATGCCCTGGCATCGATACGCTCTTTTTTCTCAATAATCTGTTTACGCATCATGTCTTTCTTCAAATCCTGCAGAATGGTACTGGCTTCCCTATGTCTATCGAATCCTGACCCCTCTTCTTCCAGATCACTCAATACTCGAGCTTCCAATTCATGGAAAACTTTTGAGCGCTCCATTTTATCTGCTATGTTAATAATCTCTTCCATACCAATACCGGCAATCCGGACCACTTTATCCCGCAGGACCTCATCTACAACCGGACTTTCAAAATTGATCTTCTCACGGCCTAATTCACTGCCCAATTTATTCTGTAAATCAATCAGGGACTGTAAGCTCTCATGGCCCAGAAATAATCCTGAGAGAATTTTTTCCTCACTTACACTGTCAGCACCGCCTTCCACCATGACCAATGCCTTACTGGTACCGGCTACAATAAGCTCCATCGATGACTTCTTGAGCTCACTACCGGTGGGATTTATTACATACTCCCCATCAATCATGCCTACCCGGATCCCGGCTATAGGACCGTTAAAGGGAATATCGGAAATAGTGAGAGCCGCAGATGCTCCCAGCATGGCAAGAGTGTCCGGATCATTTTCCTGATCCGCAGATAAAACTGTGGCAATAATCTGAGTTTCCCTGTTGTAGCCTTCGGGAAACAGAGGCCGCAGGGGACGGTCTATCAAACGGCTCGTCAGGGTCTCTTTCTCACTGGGGCGGCCTATTTCTCTGCGGAAAAAACTGCCCGGAATCTGCCCCACCGCATAAAAACGTTCCTGATACTCGACGGTCAGGGGCAGGAAATCCACATTTTCTTTCGGCTTTCTACTCGTAACTGCAGTAACCAGAACAACTGTTCCTCCATAGGTAACCACAGCCGAACCATTAGCCTGTTTGGCAATCTTACCGGTTTCAATGGTAAGAGTACGACCACTTAATTCAACCTCAACTTTTTTATACATACTAATTCCTTTGGGAATTACGAGTTAAACACTGTTAAACACTTCCAGCTGGTAATTAATAAACCTATTTACGTATACCCAGCTGCTTAATAATAGCCCGGTAACGCTCAATATCTATTTTCTTGAGATATTGCAGCAAACTGCGACGCTGGCCAACCAGTTTCAAAAGACCTCTCCGGGAATGGTGGTCCTTTTTGTGGCTTTTAAAATGTTCTGTTAAATAAGCAATCCGGGCACTTAACAGGGCAACCTGTACCTCCGGAGAACCGGTATCACTGTCATGGTTGCCAAACTTATTGATAATTTCCTTTTTCTTGGCGGTTTCTAATCCCACGTTTACAACCTCCTGGTATTTTTCAACTAAATTCTGTTATTCTACTTCAACTATCTTCTTTCATCTGAATTGAAATCCTCAGCATGCAACTCCGGCTGGCTCTCAACCGGTAACATATTGGATATAAGCAAATCCCTTACCGCTTCACGGTCCGCATCCAGTTTATCCCCAGGCAAACTGTTATTAACTGAAAAATAACCGCTTCTGAGACGCCTTAACTTACGGAGATGAGCTCCGCAACCCAGCGAGACTCCTATATCAGATGCCAGGCTTCTTATATAAGTACCTTTACTGCAGACCACTTTTATCCGCAATATATCTTTTCCTAGAAAAATTAAATCAATAGAGCTTATCCAGACTTCCCGTGGCTCCTTGACAACCTCTTCTCCTTTTCTGGCATAGTAGTATAAGGGCTTCCCTTTGTATTTCAGGCCGGAATACGACGGCGGAGTCTGCATCAGCCTGCCCTCAAAGAGGCCCAAGCATTTCTCAATCTTATAATGATCCATTACCGGTACTGCTGATTCAGATATAATATTGCCGGTATGATCCTTAGTATCAGTCTCAACTCCGAGTTGCAGAGTGGCATCATATACCTTATTCCCTGCCATAAACCCTGAAACCAGGCGGGTCGCCGGCCGGCCGACACAAACAACCAACAGACCAGAGGCAAAAGGATCAAGAGTACCGGCATGACCAACCTTTTTAATCCCCAAAGCCCGCCGGACAAGTTGAACCATTCTGAAAGATGTTGGGCCAACCGGTTTATCTATTAATAGTACACCACTGACTGTTTGTAAGTTACTGTCACTCACTGCCTGCTAAACCCGTCAGCCTTCAGCATCCACTTCACACTTCCCGCTTTCCATTAAAAGAGGAGAAAGTTCCTTTAGCAATGTCTGTCTGACACCTTCTATTTCTCCTCCAGGAACTTTAAATCCTGCTGCATTTAAATGCCCGCCCCCACCCAACTTACGAGCTACCCTGCCAACATTATAATTCTCTTTAGAACGAAGACTTACACTGATTAAATTGTCAGTAGTTTCTTTGATAAAACCAGCGATCTTTACGGTTAACAATGCCCTAGGATAATTAATAAATAATTCAGTATCTTCGGCATTTGTCCCAGTCTGCTTAAAATATTCCTGCCTGACCGAGATGATTGCCAACCTGTCCTCCTCATAAAGTTCCAGGGTAGAAAGCACGATCTGCAGGAGATGAAGCCGGTTCTTGCTGAAATTATCATAGAGATGGGCAGAGACATCGGAAGGCTTTACTCCTCTCCTGATCAGATCCCCGGCTACTTCCAGAGTGCGGGCTCCAGTATTAGGATACCTGAATGAACCACTGTCGGCGGTAATAGCAGCATAAAGACAATAGGATGCATTGTAAGACAGTTCAATATTCAGAGCTAAAGCAAGCTCATACAACATTTCAGCGGTAGAGGATCTCTCCTTCTCCACCCAGCGGAAATCACCAAAATTTTCATGCCCGGCATGATGATCTATAACCAGTAACGGATTAATAAGACTGAAATTTTTTTTATATTTGCCAAGCCGGTGCCAATCACCGCAGTCAAGAGAGACAGCACAATCAAATTCATCCGGATCAGGCGGGACAGTAGTCAACTTTTCAATTCCCGGCAGAAATTCAAGGTGAGGGCTCACCGGCTCTTCAATAAAAAGCGTGACTTCCTTCTGCAAAGAAACAAGAATCTCTCCCAGGGCAAGCTGAGATCCCAGAGCGTCACAGTCCGGATAGATATGGGCCGCCACCACAATCTTCTTCGCCTCAAGCAGTTTTTCAACTATTGTCTTTAGAGCCGGCTCCATCCTTGTGTTCATTAGCTATTTCAGCAAAAAGTTCATTCATTTTTTCCTGATGATCCCTGCCAGTATCATAGAAAAATTTGAGTTCGGGAACATATTTAAGGGACAGCTCCCGGGCCAATTTATAACGAAGAAATCCTTTTGCCCGGTCCAGACCTTTCTTGACATTATCAGCCTCTTCGGCAACGCACAAGTACAGTATTCGGGCCTCCTTGAGGTCATTGGTCATATCTACATCAGAAATCGATATATCCTGCAAGGCCGGGTCACGAACCAGGCCTAAAAGCTTTTCACTCAAAATCCTCTGAACAAGATCAGCCACCTTTACAGGCCTTCTGTTCGGCTGTTCAGCCAGCCCTGTCGGCAGACTGAAACGCGACTTGCCTTTACCCATAAAACCCCTGCCTTTTATTACTATAACGACACTTGAAACGGACACACTGTCAGCCTAAATGCAAGACACAACGATAGACACGGAAAATACCTCTGAAGTGTTAAAGTTCTGGTTTTTTTTCCTCTAGAACATAGGCTTCCAGATAATCTCCTACTTTGATATCGTTATAGTTCTCAATAGCTATTCCACACTCATAACCGGTATGAACTTCTTTAACATCATCCTTGAATCGCTTTAAGGATGCTATAGACCCGGTATAAACTACAACCCCATCGCGCAGCAGCCTTACCCGGCTGTTACGGTTCACTGAGCCCTCCCTGACATAGCAACCTGCAACAGTCCCGACTTTTGGGACATGGAAAATATCGCGTACCTCAACGTAACCGGTTACCTTTTCTTCAAAAGTGGAGTCCAGCATCCCAAGCATGGCCTTTTTGATATCTTCCAGGGCATGATAAATAACATCATAAAATCTGATATCCACCCTTTCCACCTCAGCCAGACTCTTGACCTTGGCTGCCGGCCGCACGTTAAAACCTATAACCAGGGCATCAGAAGCGGAAGCCAGAAGAATGTCCGACTCTACTACGCTGCCGGTGCCGGTATGAATTATTTTTACCTTTATTTCCTCGGTGGCCATCTCTTCTATCGCTTTGCTGAAGGCCTCAAGTGTTCCCTGGACATCCGCCCGCAAGACAACCCGCAACTCTTTCATTTCACCTTCCTGGAACTTTTCAAACAGGTTGTTCAGAGATATCTTGGTAACGCTGGCCAGTTCTGACTCCCTTGCTTTGTGCTGGCGCTGTTCACTGACACTTTTGGCCATTTTATCATCATCAAGGACAATAAACTCATCCCCGGCCTTGGGGACACCACTCAGGCCTAGGACTTCAACCGGCCTGGAAGGGCCGGCCTCTTTCACCTTTCGCCCCTTGTCATCGGAAAGAGAACGTACTTTACCGTAATAATGGCCGACCACGAAGTTATCACCTATTCTTAAAGTACCATGCTTGATCAGTACTGTAGCCACCGGACCCCTGCCTTTATGAAGCTGGGCCTCAACAACCCAGCCTTTGGCCCGCCGGTTGGGATTTGCTTTCAAGTCAAGAATTTCGGTTTGAAGAATAATATTTTCTACCAGATCTTCAATCCCGAATCCCTGTTTGGCCGAAGTTTCGCAGTAAATGGTTTCTCCACCCCAATCTTCAGGCAACAGCCCAAGCTCAGCCAATTCCCGTTTAATCCTCTCCGGATCAGCATTATCCTTATCAATTTTATTAACAACAACCAAGATAGGGACCTCTGCCGCCCTGGCATGATTGATTGCCTCCTTGGTCTGATCCATCACCCCGTCATCAGCTGCAACAACAAGGACAACCACGTCAGTTATCTGGGCACCTCTGGAGCGCATTTCTGTAAAAGCCTCGTGTCCCGGCGTATCCAGAAAAACAAGATCCCCATGAGGAGAACGGACATAGTTGGCGCCAATGTGCTGGGTTATTCCTCCAGCCTCACCACTGGCTACATCAGTCTGACGTATGGCGTCAAGTATTGAGGTCTTGCCGTGATCAACATGCCCCATTACTGTCACCACAGGAGGTCGGGGCAATTCCGTGCCCCCGCTTTCCGACTCTTCAAAATTCAGAAGAAACTGCTCGTCAGTCTCGCTTTGCTCAAGCTGATAGCTAAAATCAGAAGCCACCAGGCTGGCAGTATCCACATCAAGGGGCTGATTCAAACTGGCCATGACTCCAAGCCCCATAAGCCTTGAGATGACCTCATTAGCTTTAACTCCCATGCGGTGGGCCAGTTCGCTTACAGTAATAGACTCCTCTACTTTTATCCTTCTCTTGATCGCCTTAGTTTCAGTCCGGGGAGCACCCTCTGCTATCTGCTGTTCTTTTTTCTTCTTTTTACGACTTCCGCGGTCTCCTTTGGAGGTAAAAGCCCTCTCACCTCCATTCAGACTCTCTCCCTCAGCTTTGGGGGCTATTTTGCCTTTGCGGGAAACCCGCTTTTTAAAACGGTCAAAATCATCACCTTCGTTATGGTCAAACTTTACGTATCTCTTGCCTTTCTTGGCCGTTTCTTTTTTCTTCCCAGCGGGTGCAGCCTCTCTCGGCGGGACCACGGTCTTATCTTGAACTTCCATTTTTTCCGGTTTAGCAGGCCTTTTAGGTTTAACTCTATCCTCAGCCGGTTTAGATAAAGGAATATCTGTCATACCCACAACTTTTGCCACCTGCTTTCGCCCTTTTAACCGGAATTTCTTTGCAGGTGCAGGGGCTTCCTCCTTTTTTTCCTGTACCCGAGGTTCAACAGGGGATTCTGACTGAACAGACGCCTCCTCCTTTTCTTCTTCTGCGCGGCCCGGTTTTTCAGCCTCAGGTTCCTGCCTTTCCACTGCACCTGGTTTTTTCTCAAAAACTACCGGGGCCTCGGGCGCTTTCCCCTCGGGCCTGTCTTTTTCTTCTGGTTTATCTATCTCCTCTTTATTCTCTTCAGCTATTTCCCGTTCTTGCTCGAAATCATGAGAGGGATGGTTCTCCTGCGGCATCTCTGCTTCCCCGCCTTCAGCAGCAGTTTTCTGCATCCGCCTCCGTCTTATAACTGTACGGCCGGCTTTTTCAATACGTTTTCTTTCCACACTTATATTCTTCAGCCCCAGCCTTTCCCTGATTTCTTCAGCGGTTTCCTCATCAAGAGTGGAATTATAGGCCTTCACATCATAGCCTAACTCTATGAGCTGAGTGGTCAAAATCTTGCTTTTCATGCCGGCTTCTTTGGCCAACTCGTATACTCTGATCTTATTTGCCATACTTGGCTTGCTCCTGGACTTGTAAAACTTAAAATAATCTGAAGACAGGCAGGTATGTCCTAAATGTTTTCTTCGCTATCAGGGCCCAAAACATCACTCTCTACTTCGACCTCCTTCCGCTCCTGCTTTTCCCTATCATCAACCAACTTTCTAGCGGCCTCATCGATAAAAAGACCGGCAGTATCTCTATCAACCCCGATCAATTCAGCAACATCATTGGCGGATGCCTCAGCCAACTCGGTCAAAGAAGTTATTCCCCCATCATACAACATCTCGACCATCTTATCATTTACAGAATTAAGTGTCAGAAGAGACTGGAAACCTTCTTCTCTCATCTTGGCATACTTATGTTCAGTCTTGACATCAATCTTCCAGCCGATAAGCTGAGAAGCAAGGCGAACGTTCTGCCCCTGCCGGCCTATGGCAAGAGATAACTGGTCATCCGGGACTATAACCAACATGGTATGCTTATCCTCATCAACAACTACAAGGGATATCTGTACCGGTGCCAGAGCATTGGAGACATACTTTGCCGAATCCGGACTCCAGTGGACTATATCAATTTTTTCCCCCTGAAGCTCCTGTACTACATTCTGGACACGGGAGCCTTTCATTCCGACACAGGCGCCAACCGGATCAACATCACTTTCCGTAGATGTTACAGCGATCTTGGCCCTGGACCCCGGGTCCCTGCTGGCATTAATTATCTTAACAATACCTTCTGCAATTTCAGGCACCTCCAAAACAAAAAGTTTAATTAAAAAATCATTACAGGTTCTACTTAAAATCAGCTGTCTGTCAGAAACATCATCCCTGACTTCTTTGAGATAGGCTCGGATGCGGTCACCTTGACGGTAAGACCTTTTGGGGATCTGTTCTTTCCTGGGCAGAACAGCATCGGTTCGTCCAAGGTTTATGATCATATCGCCCCGTTCAAAACGCTGAACTATTCCGTTGACGATTTCACCTTTCCTTTCCTTGTAAATATCATATATGACTCCCTTTTCCGCATCCTTCATCTTCTGAATAATAACCTGCTTAGCGGATTGGGCTGCAATTCGGCCCAAGTCGGCCACATCTTCCATCTTGGAACCCAGTTCATCCCCTAACTGCACCTCGGGATCAAGGCTCTTAGCTTCCTCCAGGGATACTTCGGTCTGTTCGTCTTTAACCTTATCAACAACCCGCCGGAATTGAAACAGTTCAACCTCCCCCATCTCTTCATTGTACTGCACTTCAATATCACGACGTTGACCGTACCGCTTTTTAGCCGCTGAAAGTACTGCCTCTACAAGGGTATTAACAAGTAGGTCCCGATCTATCCCCTTGTCCCTGCTTATTTGATCTATTATTCTTTTCAGCTCAGTTATCATCAATATATACTCCCCGTCTATGCGGGCTGTTTAATGTTGGATGCCGGTTTAAAACTCAATGACTAATTTCCCTTTAACTATTCTTGTCAACGGTCGGCTCGTCAAGCCCGAATCACCTTCCAGGGTGACAGAATCATCTCCGATATCACGGATCACCCCGCCGATAACTTCAGTACCGCCATTTTCCAATTTAGAGGTCAATTTAACTTCCGCCCCGATATTCCTCTCAAAATCACGCCTATTTTTTAAAGGCCTGGTCAATCCAGGAGATGAGACTTCCAGATTATAACCGTGATCTAAGATATCCTCAACATCAAGTAACTGACTTACTTCTCTGCTCAAGCCGGCACAGTCATCAACAGTAACCCCATCTTCCTTGAATACTATAATTCTCAGAACAAATCCACCGGCTTCGCGACGATACTCGACATCGACCAGCTCGAGTCCCTTATCTTCAACCACCGGCTTAACCAGATCGATTACTTTCTTAAAGATATGATCCTGAAAAGACATGTAAAACCACCTGCTAACCATTGCCCAGAAATAAAAAAAGCGGGCACAGGCCCACTTTTCGGAAAAATTATGCATGGCATAGTCAGGCAATGGCTTATCTGCCTTACCCTGCAAAAATATTCAGCATATTATATCACTTTTATAAACTTAAGCAGAAATGAATAAGCCTGTTGCTTGTAACGCTGGAGCGGACAACGGGGCTCGAACCCGCGACACCAAGCTTGGGAAGCTTGTACTCTACCAGCTGAGCTATGTCCGCTACCGCATGAATTTAAGTATAATCTGTTTTTTTATTCTGTCAAGAGCAGGTGGGCTGAAGAAGAATTAAAGCTGAAGGTATTATCCATCTTCTTAAATCCATCTCCTTAAAATAGAGAGTTAACCGCCATAGTAGTAAGAGACATAAACTTATCCGGGGCCACACCCATAATAATAATAACTATCATGAGAATGACACTTAAAGCATTAACCATCCCATCCGGAATGGCGGCCTTGTCATGGTTTTCAGGGGCCTCGCAATAGGCGGCCTTCACCACGGAGAGGTAGTAGAAAAGAGCAATAGCAGTGTTTATGGCGGCCAGAATTACCAGGGTGATATAGCCTTCATCCAGTGCGCCGACCAACAACATGAATTTGCCCATAAAACCAACAAAAGGAGGAATGCCTGCCAGAGCCATCATTCCGACTAGGAGTGTCAAAGCGAGAAGAGGTGCCCTTTTGTGCAGGCCGTTGAAATCGGCTACCAGTAAATTTTCACCTTTGCTGGAGACTTGGCAAATAACCAGGAAGCAGGCAAGGTTCATAACAACATAGCCGATGATGTAGTACAGTGAAGTTGCCATACCCGTAGTTTTGAGAGTAAGGAGGCCAACGAGGATAAAACCGGCATGAGCGATCCCGGAAAAACCCAGCATACGCTTAATGTCCTTCTGGACAAGGGCGGCCAGGTTTCCGTAAAACATGGAAAATATGGCCAGTAACATCATCATGTTAGTAAGCATGGTGCCGCCTTCAGAAGGGCTGATGAACATAGTCAACCTTATGAGGATGGCAACAGCCGCCAGTTTAGGAACAGTGCCGATGAAGGAGGTAGTTGGGTTGGAGGCTCCCTGGTAGACATCAGGTACCCAGAAATGGAAGGGGAATATGGCCAGTTTGAAGAAAAAACCACCCATTACCATAGCTGTAGCCAGAACTGCAGTAGGCTGACCCATTAAGTTCTGAACCTCGGGAATAAGGAATTCCAGATAGGTCGTACCTGTCAGCCCGTAGAGGAAACTCATTCCATACAGCATAACCCCGGTGGCAACCACCCCAAAAAGTATATATTTAATGGCCCCTTCCATTTGGGCCCTGTCACCATGGCGGTCATCCCGCATCGGAACCATAAGATACAAACAATAGGAGGACAGCTCCAAAGAAATAAACAGGGTAAGCAGTTCCACACTGCTTACCAGCATCACCAGTCCCAAGGTAGAAAGGACCATGAACAGAAAGTATTCAGGTTTTATATTTTCACCTATCCCTTTCAAGTCCTTGGTAAATCCGGTAACAAAGAGCATTCCCAGGACTATTAACAGTTTAAATAGTTGAGAGAAAAAATCTATCTCATATACCTTGAAAAACAGTGTCCCTTCAGACTTAAAACTGAAAAGAAGGACAACAACAGTGAGACAGCCTACCAGCATTGTGAGCCGTTCTGCTCCCTTTCCTTTCCTTTCTCCTAAACTGAGAAAGAATATAAGAAGACTACCTATTAGAAGTACAAGTTCTGGTGCAAACAACATTTCTTTTCCTTGTTGTTAGGTGTTAAGTAATATGTTGGTTAACTATAGCGCCGCAGCCTGGAGTGCAGCAGCCTGAGCAACATCAACCTGACTCAGCAGGTAATTCACACTGGTATGCATGACATCTAAAAAGGGCCCGGGGGCCAGGCCAATCCAGAGTACAAAGAAAAGCAGAGGCGCAAGAGTTACCACTTCGCGAGCATTCAGGTCTACTATATCAGGCCGTCCCTCCCCTTTATAAAGTACATGCTGGAGTAGTCGGTACATATATGCGGCAGCCAGTACGGCGCCAGGGATGGCAGCCCCTGCAATAATTTTATTTTCAGCAAAGGCCCCGGCCAGCACCAGGAATTCCCCGACAAAACTGTTAGTGGCCGGGAAGGCAAGCGAGGACAGGGAAAAGACTGTGAGAAATGCCGCGAACAGGGGCAGATGTTTGGCAATACCGGCGTTATCCTTAATTTCCCGGCTGTGAGTCCTTTCATAGATCATTCCTACACAAAGGAACAGGGCGCCGGTGGTAATACCGTGGTTGATCATCTGCAGGATCGCCCCTTCAACGCCCCTTTGATTCAGGAAGAATATACCCAGGGTAACAAATCCCATATGTCCGACACTGGAATAGGCGATCAGTTTCTTCATATCATTCTGGGCCAGAGCGGTGAATCCTCCATAGAGTATCCCGGCGATAGAGAGCCAGAGGATATAGGGCGCCAGATTTATAGTTGCCAGTGGAGTAATAGGCAGGCAGAATCTCAAAAAGCCATAGGTCCCCATTTTAAGCAGAATACTTGCCAGTATAACACTACCCGCTGTCGGAGCCTCTACATGAGCGGCCGGCAGCCAGGTGTGGAAGGGAAACATGGGTACCTTAATGGCAAAGGCCAGAAAAAAGGCAAGAAATATCAGAATCTGGAAACCCATGGTATAGCCCTGCCCCATCATCATGGGGATACTGAAAGTGCCGTTTTCAAGGTATAAGGCGATAATCGCCACCAGAAACATTACCGAACCAGCAAGGGTATATAAAAAGAATTTTATTGACGCGTATATCTTCCTGGGTCCCCCCCATACCCCGATAAGAAGATACATCGGGATAAGCATGGCCTCCCAGAGAACATAGAAGAGTACAAAATCCAGGGCCATAAATACCCCCAGCATGGCGGTTTCCATCACCAGCATTGATATCATGAACTCCTTAACCCTGGTTTGGATATAAGTCCAGGATGCCAGGACGCAAAGGGGCATGATAAAAGTTGTAAGTAGCACCAGCAGAAGGCTTATACCATCAATCCCCAGAGTATAGTTTATATCAAGTGTTGATATCCATTGGGTGTGTTCCCCGAATTGGTACTTGGCTGTGCTGTGATCGAAATAGATGTACAGAGGTATGGATAAGAGCGCGGTTATTCCGCTCACAATAAGTGACCAGATCCGTGCCAAATTCTCGTCAGAAACAAACAGCAGTACAAGGGCCCCTGCCAATGGCAGAAAAATCAAAGTACTGAGGAGGGGAAATCCTTCATTAATTATTAGAAAATCCATTACCGGAAAACCTCTAAGGTGCGTAGATTTAAGATTTAAGATGCAACTTCTAGTTAACAGTTCGAGAATTATAAATTGTTTAAATACTCCTTAAGCTCTTCCCAGTTCTCACTGTGTCTCCCCCTGTCATTACACAATCACAAAAATTAAAATTGCCAAAGCAGTAATGGTCACAGCATAGAAGATGCTGTACTGTATCTGAGCGGCCTGGAAACGCCTTACCACTCCACCCAGACCTCTTACTGTCCTGGCAGTCCCATCTACCACCCCGTCTATTCCATGCCAGTCAAACCACGACCAGAACCGGGATATGGTCATCAACGGCAGCAGTCCCACATAGTAATAGATCCCACCCACGCAGGTGTCGATGAACTGGAGTACCCGCTTATCCAGCCACAGAAATCCACGGCCAGCCATCCTGTAAAACCAGTCCAGATCCAGGCTGATTGTCGGTTGAGGCTTGATCAGCTTCTTCAGGAAAAAGAAGGCAACCCCGGTAAATAAGGCAATCTGCAGGGCTTCTGCCAAATGATAGGCGTTGTAGGGATTGTAGTGTACACTGAAAGGCAGCTTGTCGTAGAGATAAGGTGTATAGCAACCTATGAAGATACAAAAGAAAGCTGCCACAGCCATAGCAGCCTGCATATTCCAGGGGGGGTCTCCCGCTTTTTTCCATATTTCCGGACTGCTGGTTTTACTGCTGAACCAGATGTAGTAAGGAACTTTGACTCCGGCCAGCAGGAAAGTACCTGCAGAAGCAAGGGTCAGAGCAAAAGCAGCCCAGATATGGTGAGTCTCGAAACTTGCGGCAATTATCATAGACTTGGAGACAAAACCGCTCATCAAGGGAATCCCGGCTATGGATAAGCCACCGATAAGGGTATAGACAAAGGTCCGCGGCATCTTTTTGTAAAGGCCACCCAGTTCTGTCATCTTGGCGGTCCCGGTCATATATATCACAGTACCGGTACCCATAAATAATAGTCCGTTATAGAGGATATGGGCAAAGGCGTGGGCGCATGCACCGTTAATTGCCAACTCTGTGCCGATTCCTACCCCGAGGACCATGTAGCCCACCTGGCTTATTGTATCCCAGGCAAATACCCGCCGGCTGTCATTCTCCATGATGCCGTATATAATGGCATACAGGGCCATAACTCCTCCCAGGACAATCAGTATGTCCATTCCGGCAAAGCCGCGGGCCAGTACATAAACTGCGGTCTTGGTGGTAAAGGCACACATAAAAACTGCGCCTGCCACTGAGGCCTCGGCGTAGGCATCAGATAACCAGGAGTGTATGGGAACCACCGCCGCGTTTGTAATAAATCCAATAAGTATAAGCCAGGTAGCCAGATCCGGTGCGTCAACGTTCAGGGCTACAAAAGAGAGATCTCCATCGGTGGCATAATAACGAAGTATGATACCGGCCAAAAGGAAAAGCCCTCCCACGGTATGAACTAAAATATAGCGAAAACCGCTGGCGACTGAATCGGGTCTTCCGCCAAACCAGACCAGGAAAACAGAAGCAAAGGCCATCAATTCCCAGAACAGGAAGAGAGAAAGATAGTCAGCACTGAGAATGACTCCCAGTGAACCTGCAACATAGTACCAGGCTGCAACATGATGCCAGTCCTCTTCTACATTGAGACTGAAAAGGGTCCCTATTATGGCCATCAGTGCCATTATGTAACAAAATATATTGCTAAGGGCATCAACCCGGCCGAAAACCAACTGCCAGTCCATAAACCGGACCTCTCCATATATCCCGTTATGCAGGTAGATAACCGACATAAAGGTAACCAGGGGCACGGCCATTATGAAGCACTTCTTGATCACTCCTTCCCGAAATAGAGGGAGGAGTAGTCCGCCTATAAGCAGATACAGAGCTGGATGAAACCAGATATCAATCATCGTAATAATCCTCGCGGGTCATAATTCCTAACTTACCCAGAAGGGTGGCCACCAGAATAAGGAGCGCTCCGCCCAGAAGACCGAACAGAGCCCAGAAGAAGGGGAGGTGCTCCGCCTCTGTGTGGGCATGGTGCATATCAACAAAAAAAGCACCCCATACTGCCAGGCCAATGATAATAGCGACAGCTAGAACAGCGGTTAACTTTAAGTTATTTCTCAGGGTTTCTATAATTGAGACTATCATTACAACACCCTAATCACAAAGTTCATAAAAAAATCAGGATAAATTCCTATTATTACTGAAATTATAGCCGTACAGCACAGTGGTATAACCATGGACATAGGTGCCTCCTTAATACTGTCATATGTGACCCCTGGTGGAGGCTTGCAGAAAAATCCCCTGTAAACGACGGGCCCGAAGTAACAGACATTAAGCAGGGTACTGGCCAGAAGAATCAGAATGATACCGAATGATCCAGCTTCAATCGTACCCATCAGCAATTGCCATTTGGTCACGAAGCCGGCCACCGGAGGAGCGCCTATCATACTTAGAGAGGCAACTGCAAAGGCGGCATAAGTGAAAGGCATGGCCCTGCCCAGTCCGTCCATCTCGGAGATATCCTTTTTATGGTGGGCGACAATTATGGCACCTGCACAGAAAAAGAGAGTGATCTTGGAAAAGGCGTGGTTGGCTATATGCACTATCCCTCCCTGAATACCGTGAGGTGTCAGCAGGCAGACTCCCAGTATGATGTAGGACAGCTGGCTGACCGTGGAATAGGCCAGCCTGGCCTTGAGATTATCCTTGGTTATGGCAATAACTGAAGCCATAATTATGGTAAAACCGACAAAATAGGCGGTAGTTATGCCCAGATTTAGGAGATCCATGAGATTTACGCCAAAAACGTAGAGCATCACCCGGATGGTGCTGAATACCCCTGCCTTAACAACAGCCACTGCATGCAGGAGGGCGGAGACCGGTGTAGGTGCAACCATGGCCCCGGGCAGCCAGTGGTGAAAGGGCATGACCCCGTTCTTGGCAAAGCCGAACAGGCAGAATATGAAGAGCATAACCACGATTGCCGAATTGGCGTCATCAGGAATGATGCCCGAGTATATATCATGCGGAAAATCAAGACTGCCGGTCATAACATAGATGATCGCCATTGCCGGCAGGATCAATCCCTTGGCCATGGTAGTCAGATAAACCATGTACTTCTTGCCGCCAACGTAGGCCTTTTTATCCTGATCATGGGCAACCAGAGGATAGGTACTTATACTTACTACTTCGTAAAACAGGTAAAGGGTAAAGAGATTGTCGCTGAAAGCAACACCTACTGCCCCAAAGATGGCAATGGCGAAACAGGTGTTGAACCGGGTCTGTGAATGCGCCTTGTGAGCCCTCATATAACCCATGGAATAAAAGGCAGCCCCTATCCAGAGGACGGATGCTATCAAGGCAAAGACCATGGACAGGGCATCTGCCCTCAGACTCACGGTTACACCGGGCAGAATCTGGAAAATCTCATAAAACAAGGTCTTACCATCCCAGACTTGCGGTATCATGGAGGCGACCAGTAAAAATGTAATAACTGCCGCAAGAACCGACCACATCTCTCTGACATTGGGTTTCCTGCCAGAAAAACTTACCAGACAAGCACCCAGTAGAGGTGTAAGTAGTGCAAGTACAAGTTTGGCTGAAGTAATTATTTCTGTTGTGCCTGCTGCAGTAACGCTATCCATGGGATTATCCTTAACCTTACCTTCAATACGTTATGGTAAGAAAAATGATTGAATCATCCGTTCAGATCAACCACATCCTCGGTTTCAATAGATTTATAGTTACGATATACACAGATAATTATGCTCATAGCTATGGCGGCTTCCGCTGCTGCTATACCCATGATAAACAGGGTGAATATCTGACCCACCACAAGGTCGGGGGCTGTGAAACGCTGGAATGCCATAAAATTGACAGAGGCGCCGCTCAGGACGAGCTCGGCCGCGATCAGCATGCCGATCAGGGTCGGTCTCTTTATCATGCCGAATATACCAAAACCGAATAAAAGGGCACCGATTACTAAGTAAGTTGTTAACTGTGAGCTTAATGCCAGCATCTCTCCCACCTGATTTGTATTTCAATAACTGTATAAAATTACCGGTTGGTTTACTACCGTCTCTACTACTTCTCGCTGTCTGTATCACTTCCTATTTCTTCCCACTCTCCAATATCCCTGCCTTCTCTTGCCAGGGCCACAGACCCCACTATGGCAATGAGCAGGACCACAGAGATTACTTCAAATACCATACTGTAATCGGTAAGCAGGGACATCCCTATCTGCTTGACTGAACCTACAGTGGTCTTGGCATTGGTTAGCACGTCCCATTCTGCTGAGGTTGCCGCGGTGATCAGTCCCAGGGCAACAACACCCCCGAGCAGGATGCCTAAGGCACCGCCAAACCCGGGTTTTTTCCGCATGAGCTTCATCTCATCAGGTTCGGCCAGCATTATGGCAAAGGTAATAGTAACACATACAGCACCCACGTAGATCAACAGTTCCATCAAGGCGACAAAAGGACTTCCCAGAAAATAGTAGATACCGGCAACCCCGACAAAACAAAGAGCCAGTCCGCTTACGCTTCTGATCAGTCTGCGGCTGCAGGTGGCTACGAGTGCGCCCAGCATGCTAATGGCTACAAACAGGAGAAAAATTACTCCCGCAAAGCCTTCAAGTGAAAAAAGTGTAGGATTCATGAGCTGTTGTCCTCTTTAACCGGCTTTTCTTTTTTATCTCCGCTTTCAGCCTTAGGTTCAGCTGGTTTCGGCTCCGGAACCCCTTCCGGATGCAGACGCTTAAGCAAATCAAAAATAAAATCCTCCTTTCGCCTGCTGGCCAGGTTATACTCTTTGGAAAACTGGAGGGCATTAGGCTTACAGTTCTCAACACACTGACCGCAGAGGCTGCATTTAGTAAAGTCTAATCTGTACTCGGTCAGGACTTTGCCCTTGATTCCCTCTATCTTTTTACTCTTTATAGTAATACACTCGGACGGGCAGTTTTTCTGACACATCCCGCAGGCTATACAGCGGTGAGTACCTGTTTCCGGATCCTTGATCAGTTCAACATGTCCCCGGTAACGAGGGGTCATCTTAAGTGACTCGTGTGGGTATTGAAGGGTTACAGTAGGTTTGAAAAAATTTATAATGGTTACCGCCATACCCACCAGCAAACTGTAACCGCCGATAAACAGATCGTTAACATATTTAGACATGATCAAAACACCTTGAGAAACGCGCCTGTCAATATCAGATTAAACAGGGCCGCCGGGATAAGGTACATCCAGGAAAGATTCAACAGTCCCCATACCGTAACCCTGGGAAATGTCCACCTGATCCAGACAATTACCCAGATCAAAAAATAAGTTTTAATTAAGAACCAGTGTATACCCGGATAGAATCCAAAGGGACAGTGCCAGCCCCCCAGAAACAGTATAGTGGTAAAACAGCAGCCTATAAGTATATAGCCATACTCAGCCATCATAAAAAGCCCGAATCCCATTCCCGAATACTCGGTATGAAATCCAGCGATCAACTCACTTTCCGCCTCACCCAGATCAAAGGGGGCACGATTGGTTTCAGCTACACTACATACAAAGAAAATAAGAAACGACACCGGCATGAGTATGGAATTATCCAGGCGTAGAAAATTCCATTTAATTATGGTTCCTGCCTGCTGATTGACAATCTCGGTGAGATTCATGGTACCGGTGGCCATTACTACTGTAATAGCGGTAAGCAACATGGGAATCTCGTAGGCGATATTCTGAGAGACCGCCCGGCTTGCTGAAATAAGTGCATACTTGTTTCGCGAAGCCCAACCCCCCAGAAGCAGGGCTAAAACACTGAGAGCGGCAAAGGCGAAAATCACTAGAAGACCCATATTGAAATCCCGGGGAACAAGACCCTCATTGAAAGGAATAACCACAAAGGTCATTATCATGGGCACCATGGCGATCACCGGGGCAAGCATGTACAGGGGGCGATCAGCATCACGAGGGACATGAAGCTGTTTGGACATAAGTTTGAGGCCGTCCGCCAGGGGCTGGAGAAGGCCGAATGGCCCAACCTCTTTCAGTGCTGTTCTCCTTTGAAGCCGGCCGGCGCCCTTCCTTTCCACCCAGCCGAGCCAGGCCAGGTTGGCGCCGACAAAAGCGGATATGCAGACTATGTAGGTTATTATCCGCAGAAATTCTTCCATGTCAGTTATTCCTCTTTAGAATTCCGGGTTCATTAGGTTACAGATTACAGACAGTCAGGCCTCACCCTTGGTTCAACGATCAATTTCCGGGATCACCAGATCCAGACTGCCCATAAAGGCCAGAGCATCGGCAAGCAGCATTCCCTTGCTGGCCTCTTCAAAAAGGCTCAAATTAGAATAAGTAGGAGACCTTATCTTCAGACGGTAAGGGGTATTTGTCCCGTCACTTACTGCCCGCAGAGAAAAGGTGCCCCGCGCCGCCTCTACCGCAAAATAATAGTCATTTTTGGGCGGCTTGATCATTTTCGGCACTTTCTCGGCCTTGACCGGCCCCTCGGGTAGTTTATCAAGAGCCTGTTCTATAATCCGCATCGACTGCTCAATCTCATCCATTCTCACCATGTAGCGGGCCATGGAATCACCTTCCTCATAGACAGGGATATCAAAATCAAAGTCGGGATAAGCCGAATAGGGCTCGTTCTTCCGGATATCGAACTGTACTCCGGAGCCGCGCAGTACAGGGCCGGTTGCCCCATACCTGCGGCACATATCTGCAGATACCGGGCCTATACCCTCAAGACGTTTCCGGAGGATTATGTTCTTGGTTACCAGATTATGATACATTGGCATGCGGGAGCGCAGACGGGCTATAAACTCTTTGGTTCCAGTCTTAAAGGACTCTTCATCATCCAGATCGTTATAAACTCCGCCAAAACGGAAATAGCAGTAGGTCAGCCTGGACCCGGTCACTGACTCGAGCAGGTCAAGGATTCTCTCCCTGTCATCAAAGGCATAGAGAAGAGGAGTAAATCCTCCCAGGTCAAGCAGAAAGGCCCCGAACCAGAGAAGATGGCTCTGGACCCTGTTTAGCTCCACCATTATCACCCGCAGATACTCGGCCCTCTCCGGGACCTCTATGCCAGCCGCCCTCTCCACCAGGGCGACATGACCGTGATTATAGGACATGGCTGAAAGGTAGTCCATACGGGATGGGTTGGGCAGGAACTTGGCCCAGGTCCTGTTCTCCCCCATCTTTTCATGCATCCGGTGGATGTAACCCAGAACCGGTTCTGCCTTGACTATGTATTCACCGTCCATGGTGAGCTTGACCCTCAAGACTCCGTGAGTAGCAGGATGCTGGGGGCCAAGGTTGATATCGAATGTCTCGTGATACTGACTTTGGGCGAGTCTGCTCATGGTTTAAAATCCTTACGTAGGGGATGGAAATCAGCGTCTTCCGGGAGCAGGAAACGCGTAAGCTGTGGGTGACCGGTAAAATTTATCCCCAGCAGGTCCCAGGTTTCCCGCTCATGCCAGTTTGCTCCTGAAAACACCCCGGAAATAGTGGGAATATCAGGATTGTCACGATCAATCAAGGCCCTGACAACAACACGGTAAAGATCTTCACCGGCGATATACAAAGCATAATCGTATATTACTTCAAACTTGTTCTCTTTAAGCCAGTCAACACCGGTTACAGCCTCCACGCTCAGGCCCGCCCGCCGCATGATTTCCGCAGCCGCAACCACCTGATCACCGTTAAGCTGAGCATCCAGATGTGCCCCGCGCGCCCTATGGTCTAAGACAAGGACCCCGTTCTCTCTGGGCTTCTCTTCTTCCTCTTCCCCTTTCTTTTTATTTTTGTCTTTACCCTGTTCTTCCTCAGGAGCAGTCTCTTCTTGCTCAGAGGCCTGTTCCTCTTTTTCCACTTCTACTTTTTCTTCAGGCACAGGAGCAGGTTTTCCTTCAGCAGCTAAGGCTTCCAGCTCCTTCTGCACTTGAGCCCTGTCCATTATACTGCCTCCACTCGCGGCCAGCGCCGCTTGCCTGTAAGTTTCTCTTCAAGCTCCATAATCCCCTCAAACAAAGCCTCCGGTCTGGGAGGACAGCCAGGAATATATATATCTACGGGCAGAATAGTATCAACCCCTTCAACTACATTATACTGACCTTTAAAAGCAAAAGGACCGCCGGAAATGGCACAGTTACCCATAGCGATTACCCATTTGGGCTCAAGCATCTGATCCCACAGTGTTTTTACCGCAGGAGCCATTTTTTTATTAACGGTTCCGGCCACTATCATAACATCACTCTGCCTGGGCGAAGGCCGGAAGACCTCTGCCCCGAAACGGGCGAGATCAAAACGCGGTCCGCCGGCTGACATCATCTCAATGGCGCAGCAGGCCAAGCCGAAGGTCATGGGCCAAAGGGAATTGGCCCTTCCCAGATTAAGCAGTTTTTCCAGAGGGGCAAACTGAACTAATGACGAAGGAACTACTGATGATATATTTTCCGTTCCCACTTGAAGACTCCCTTTATCCAGGCATAAACTAATGCCAGTGACAATATTCCTACAAAAATAACAACCTCAACAAAATCCCGGATAACAAAGGAGGCATCGTTATAGGCCATGGCAACCGGGAAAAGAAAAAGGACATCGACATCAAAGGCAAGAAACATCAGGGCGTAAAGATAGAATATTATTCCAAAACGTATCCAGGCATCACCAATGGGAACCATACCGCACTCAATGGCCTGGTGGCTCTTGCCGAGAATGTTGCGGGTCTCGCGGGGTGACAGGAGATAGACGATTATAATGGGCCCCAGGGCAAATGAGAGGCCGAGAAGAGTGAAATATGCAAGATAGAGCAGATCAAGGAGTGATTGTTCCGGCACGATTACCTCCTTACTTGAGCAAAATAAAATTTACCAGTTCGTTCAGTAAAACAGTGATAACCGGCCAGGCCGCAATTGTCAAGAATAAAAATGAACTGTCATTCATTTTTATTTACCCAGCTTTTCTGCAGAGCTGTCAGCAGCCGCTCATGGATATTATCAAATCCTCCGTTAGACAGAATTGCCACCACATCTCCGGGCCTGAGAGAAGAAATCAGATAGCTGACAATATCCCCGGTATCAGAATAACAGCTGGCCTTAATATTCCGCTGTCTCAAATCCCCCACCAGTTTTACCGCAGAAAAAAGCTCCTGATCAGGCAGGCAGGCAAGAGGGACCGGCTCCTTGACCACAACCTCAGAGGCCCTGGAAAATACCCGGGAATAAGTATCCTGAAAAACAGACCTGCGGCTTGAATTGGTGCGGGGTTCAAAAACCACGACGAGAGGCCTCCCTTCATAGGCCTGGTTCAAAGACTCCAACGTTTCCCGGACCGCGCTGGGATGGTGGGCAAAATCATCAATAACCGTGATGCCTTCGACTTCTCCCAGCACTTCCTGGCGCCGACGCACCCCTTTAAAAACAGATAGCTGCTCCGCTACAGACTTGGCAGAAACTCCCAGGCTATCCAGGACGGCAATAACCGCCAGACTATTTAAGGCATTGTGACGGCCGATCATTTTTATAAAAAAATCATGGTAGAAAAGGTTTTTCCGCAATACCCGAAAATAAGTACCCTCCCCTTCAACCCTGATATTGGTAATAGACCAGTCAAACGCAGGATCAGTGCCATAGCTGAGCACTCTGCAAGCTGCTCCTGCTGCCAATTCCCGGACCACCGGGTCATCCAGACAGGCGACCAGACAGCCTTCAGGGGGGATAATGCCGATAAACCGCCGAAATGCCTCCTTGATCTCTTCAAGGGATTGGTAAATATCAGCATGATCAAATTCAATACCGGTTACAACCCCGATTCCGGGCTGATAATGGAGAAATTTTGGACCCTTGTCAAAAAAAGCGGTATCATACTCATCACCTTCTACTACAAAGTACCTTCCCGTGCCGATCCGAAAATTCCGGCCAAAGGCCCGGACTATCCCGCCAATCAAGAAGCCGGGATCAAATCCCATGCCATACATGGCAGTGGCAAGAATGGAGGAGGTTGTGGTCTTGCCATGGGTACCGCTTATAACCACGGGAGTTTTATGGCGAAGAAAAAAGTGGCCGAGGGCCTGGGGAAAGGAGGCATAAGGGATGGCCATATCCATGAGCCCTCTGGCCTCGGGATTTTCGCCTCTTATCACGTTACCGACAATAACCAGATCAGGAGGAGGGGAAAGGTTCTCGGGCCGGTAGCTTTCCATTATCTTAATGCCTTCCGCTGCCAGAAAATGGCTCATCGGTGGATATACCTGGTAATCGGAACCGCTGACAACAAAGCCTTTCTTTTTCAAAAGACCGGCCATAGCAGCCATCCCGGTTCCACCAACCCCCATCAGATGAATTCGAAAAATATTATCCGGAATATAATTCAGAGATCTCGTCACGGAAAAAAACGCCTGATTTCGTCCTGTCCCAGCACTGTAGACACTTTCAGGACCTCTCCTGGAACGGACAGCTTTAATATCGCCATTCAAAGGTTTGTCAGGGTCCTCGCAACAGAAAAAAGGGGTGTTCAGAACCTGACGCTCTGTGTTAAAGATGACACTTTATGCCTGTTTGACAGAAAGCGCTCAACATCACGGATGCCGAGGTAGCTAGCAGGACGGAACCTGGCAGTTAAATGGATATAACAGAAGGTCAACCGGCGGTAAATCTGCCCAGTTTAGATTTACTTCCCATATCACCTTTGATAGTATCGTAAATAAGTGGAAAGATAAAGATAAATATTAAAAAACTCAACTTTCCGACTTGATAAAACTATTATGATTTCAGACGGTTGGTATGTTTATTCAGGAACAATTTCGAGCTTGAGTGCTCTCAAGGCTTGCTTCACTAAGAAATTTGCACGTTATATCATACAGATAAATCAATCCGGAAAATTGAATTAAAAACGAAACGACTATGAAAACAGACAAGCCCTCAACATACGAACGTGAACCAGGCCATGATCTTCATTTGAAACATGAAGATGCAACCATTCGTTTTCTGCACAGGATCATAAGAATTGTGATAAAAATCCTTGCCGTACTGATGGTGCTCGTTATTGTCTGGGGTATAGGAGATGTCATCTATGTTTTATATCAACGCCTCACCCAGCCGCCGTACCTGCTTTTACAAATAAATGACATACTTGCGACATTTGGCGCTTTTCTGGCGGTCCTTATAGCGATTGAAATATTTATCAATATAAGTATGTACCTTAGCACCGATATTATACCTGTGCGTCTGGTTGTCGCCACCGCACTTATGGCCATTGCCAGAAAAGTAATTATTTTTGATTTTGAGAGAACAACACCGCCTTATATATACGGTACCGCTGCAGTCGTCTTAGCATTGGGAATAACATACTGGTTAATTACAAAGAAAACCAACCGGGACAAGTAAGGTCAATGCTGACTTTGCCACCAACACTATTATAAGGGCCCGCGTCTTTCGCTGCCGGGGCCGTATCATTAACCTTTGTCTCCTTAAATCCGGGGCTTACCCATGATGTACTGACTTACCCGGAAACCGGACCTTGTATGCCGGTTCTGTGAGCCGAAGTCTTAACGTCACGGAGGTCCGGCAGAGTTCCGCCGACATATGAGTAAACTGAGAGAACCGAACCTGTTGATCCTGCTGGCGGTTATCGTATTTGCGGTAACCGGTGGCAGTCTGGTGGGCCCGATCCTACCGGCGATGATGAACCTGAACGGGGCCACCAGTAAAAACATCGGTCTGGCCTTAAGCGCCTATACCTTTTCCGCGATGGTGGCGACTCCTCTGCTGGGAGCAGTGGCTGATCGATTTGGCAGAAAGCGGGTAATTGTTCCTGCCGCAATTCTTTTTGGTGTCGGCGGCCTCCTGATCACTTTTACCCGATCTTTCTGGCTTGTACTGGTATGGCGGGCTCTCCAGGGAATCGGGGTAGGGGGCATGTTAAACACCGTGGTGGCTGCCATCGGGGACATGTACACTGAACCCGACAGGAGCCGCGTCATGGGCTGGCGGGTCATGGTACAAGGTCTGACTAATGCCACCATACCGTTTATTTCCGGCACCCTGGCCATCCTGGCCTGGTTTCTGCCCTTTTATATACACTCGGCAGCCATTTTACTGGGCATATTAGCCGCCTTTAAGCTTGAAGAACCGGCGGGAATGTTTAAAACGCAGGGCTACATGGTCAAAGCCCTTCGCTCCATCGGCAACACCCGGGCAATCTGGCTGTTTTTCTCGAATTTCATAGGATTCGTACTGCTTTACAACATCGTGGTCTACATGCCGATGCTGGTGGTTAAACAGTTCAACATGACCACTCTGTATTCCGGCCTGGCTATCACGGCTGCAGCCGGAATTTCTGCCCTGACCGCATCCCAGGCGGGCCGGTTAAGCGATATTTCAGAGGTAATCCGTATCATGTGGGGATTTTTCTGCTGCGGACTGAGCCTCCTGCTGGTGGGCCTCTGCGGCAGCTACCCGCTCCTGCTGCTGTTCATGGGGGTCTGGGGGCTGGGCTTCGGGGTGATGATGCCTACTCTGAACTCGGCGGCGGCCGGTCTTGTTTCCGCTGAATTAAGAGCGGGTGTGCTTTCCGTTTTCACCCTGCTGATGTACCTGGGCCAGACAGTCTCCCCGCCTTTTTTTGCCCTCTTTGTGGAAGGCATGGACATCCGGGGGGCCTTTTTCGCGGGCGGCGCTCTATCCCTGGTTCCAATGTTTTTCACTCTGTATATGGGTCTCCGGGTCAATCGTCTGCAAGGCTGACAGATAAATTCAGAACTCGACTTTACGTTTGGTATAGCCATTCAGGAACGGCTTCGTGTTTGATGAGCGGTTCTTTTGCACGTTGTGTTGATCTTCCATCATCTTATCCATAATCCCAGTATATTAGTTTCGATATCATGATATAATCAGGGCAGATTTCTAACTCTTTGATTTTATCCTTTCGAGATCAGAAAATTCTGAACCTGGGATAAAAATACTGTTAAAATACAAATTACTGAAAATACAGAATTAATCCTCCAAGCAAAATAAAAAAATTCTTGCCCAAAAGTACAATATTAGTTGCCTGGTAAAATCTCATTTTGGTAAACTAATGACAAGGAAAATATAAATAAAGTGATTATGTAATTTCGGGGCTGATTGGACTGTTTTTTTTTAATGTCAATATTTCTCGGGGTGATAGTCATGTCAAAGATCGTTCGTTATCAAAGCAGGACTGCAAAAAAAGGTCTTGGATTCACAGCGGTACCTTAACTCTTTTTTCCCTCATAATATGGCTCTTTCTTGGAGTTAATCCGGCCCAGGCCCTCACCGGAGATATCGACGGTGACGGAGACGTAGACAGAAACGACCTGAATATTCTCCTTTCTTACAGGAACCAGCCTGCAACAAGTAATCCAGACTGTGATATAGACGGTGACGGTACAATCACCGTCCTTGACGCCAGAAAGCTTATCCTCCGGTGTGACCTTCCCAGGTGTGAAATCGTCGAGTCCGAGAACCAGCCACCTGTAGCGGATGCGGGTAATGACAGAACCATTGTCCTTCCGGAGGGAGAGACTGCAATGGATATCCAGCTTGACGGCAGCTCTTCCCGTGATCCGGACGGCACAATCAGTAACTATACCTGGTCGGGTTCCCCTGACCCGGAGGATGTGATCACACCCTCTGTTTCTTTGAAGCAGGGGGTTTTTAATTTTTCACTGGTGGTAACCGACAACAAAAACATGACAAGCCCTGAAGACAGCACAGTTATAACCGTGTTGGGCAAGCCGTTGCTGGCACCTCCACCAAAGGTGACAGACAACGAGACCATTACGCTTAAGGGTGTTTCAGTACCAGGCGGAACAGTTGTTATCAGCAATACTACTACCGGTGAAACTGTAGAGACAGTCAATGAGAACGGCTATTTTGAAAAATCAGTAAAGCTCACTGCCGGCTTAAACGATTTTGAGGTTTCTGTGCTGATCAACGGAGTACAGAGCCCGCCTGCTAAATTTGCCGTCAATTATAATCCGGTACCGGCCCTGTTCCTGGATGATATTTCACCGCCGTCCGGTCAGACAGGGACCATCATAACCGTTACCGGCTCCGGCTTCACTCCTGACCGGCAGGTAATGGAGGCCTATTTCCAGGGGGATGAATACGGTAGTAAGGGAGTAGTGCTGGAGGCAACGGAAAATTACCTTAAGGTCATGGTCCCCTTCATCTTCCTGAAAAGCGAGGAGAGTCTGCAGGTATATGTATACGATGAACAAAGTATATCCAATTCCCTCGGTTTTCAGGTGATGCCCGCCCAGGATCCTACTCCGGACCTGAAAGGCAACGAGGTGGACTACCAGTTGGACCTGCTGGTCACCCAGCTGCAGAGAGTCTTCGCTAAACTGGAGCACTTGACAAAGCCGAACATACCTCCGGAGAAGTGGGCCCTGCTGGAAGAAAACATGGCCGGGACCATGAATTTCGTGGAAACCTTAAGGGACAGAGTGGACTCTATTCCCAGCGATGAAGTAAAGGCAAATCTCGACGCCGTCTTCGGGAGTGAAGCCTTTTTACTTATAAAGCAGAAATTCGAACTGATAAACGAAATACTGAGTCATTCTCCAGACGGTGAGGCCGTCTGTAATGTCAGTGAAGTCGTAGACATTCTTAATGACATAGCAGACCCCTTTGAAACAATAGACGAAATCCTGGATTCAACCAGGGTTATCCTGTACGTGTCTCTAGCCGGAAATTCGATCTCCTGCTTCTTCGGCTGTGTACCCTGCTGCGCGGCCATCCCCTTTATTACCGAGCTTATTGCAACCGTTGATGCTATTGACGGAATAATCGAGGCCATCACTTCGGTAATAGACCTGGTGGCAGACGTCCTCCAGGCCGGAGTCCCTACCTTTCCCAGTGAGTGGAAGGTCGCTGCTTCAGGGCCTTTTGAAGGGATCAGCAACCATATCTTCTATACTGATACGAGCAACGAATTAAGTCTCTACGCCAACTTTACCAATGCCGGTTTCACGGAACTGATAGAACACGGAGACCTGGCAATAGATATCCCTGATCCGTTCGGTCTCTTCTCCATCATAAAACAAATAGCAGGAGTGGATCTGGAGTCCTTTCTCGAGGATGTTCTGGGGGACTTTGTAGTGGCCTTTGCCGTTGATCTCCTGGATATAGATGAAATCCACGTTACCATGCTGGATGTGGGAGTGCCGTCAACCCTGGAAACCACCGAGCCCTCGGACTTCCTGACCATAGAAGATGCCGGCGCTGTTCACGAGACCCACACCGTTAATGCCGGCTTGTTCACCGGCACGGCCGAGTTCGATATTCAGGCGGAGTGCGGGGACTACCAGTATCCGTCAAAGACCAGATGCGAGAATCTGGTCGATGACGAATGCCTGGAATGGGGAACCGATTATCCTCCCTATTTCCCGGTCGAGGTTATTGAGGTCCCGATTGTAGAAGACTGGAACTGGGAACCCACCACTTACTGGGACGAGTTCTGCACATATAATGTAGTGGAAGATATCTGGATTGGATGCTGGCGGGACAGGTACGATCTGATCGTCGAGGGCAGGGGGTTCAGTGCCCGCTCCGGCCTCCCTCTTCTCCTCTGGAACGGAGCACCGGATTACTGCGGGAATCCACGGACTGATTCCTGCACCAAATATGGATATTACTGGGGACACAAGCCGGGCTGGCTTTCCATTAGGGTTAGGGACGAGTCCGCCGCCTATCCTGCCAACTACCGGGAAAGCCCTCCCGTCTTTATACCTCCCAGTCCGGATCTGGATGCCACCCTAAACCTCAGAAATCCATCCATGTATCCCGGGGACACCCTGTATATATCGGGCAACTATCTGACCCCTTATGCGGCTGACAGCGACCTGACTCTTTCTTACGGCAACCGGCTTTTCGAAATCCAGCCGGCGGACACCTGGGTGAAAAAACATACCAGATATGACTGGTACGCCTTCGAGATTCCGGAGTTCCACCAGGACGGCCTGGCTTACGATGGTACTGATTTCGGGGCAACCCTGAAGGTAGGTGCGAATCTTCCCTGTCAGAGCAACAACTGCGATCAGAACGGAATCAGGATTCTTCCCTATGAATCCGCGGGTTTTACCAGCGCCGACGACCAGGATTTGCTGGCCTTTGGAGACCGGTACACTTATCTGAGGAGCGCTGCCATAGGTGACCTCAATGGTGACGGTATAAACGACCTGGTGATCGGGATGCCCGAGTATCGTAATCTGGGTTATGCCATCGGGGCGGTTTATATCGCCTTCGGTCCTGTGGAAGGAATCGGGGAGCTTTACGGCAGCAGGGTTGTGGATACTGTTGATCTCTCCACCGTCACCCCGGCCTGGGATGTAAAGATCACAGGGGACAGCGGCGATATCCATACCGGGGGCAACAGCAGGCGTCTCGGAAACTCCCTGGCCCTGGGCGATATCAACGGGGACGGTGTTGATGATCTCCTTATCGGCACAACCGACCAGGACGAGTCCGGTCTTCACCGGCCGAATATAGAGATCAATCAGGTAGACTACCCGGGTCATCTGCCCGGAAAAGCCTATCTCTTTTACGGTAGGGAGGAATGGCAGTCAGCTTATAATGTGGGCCAGGGTAATTATGATGTGATGTTTTACAGCGACGATGAGCGGGAACTGGGCTACCAGGTGGCAATCGGCAACATCTACGGCTTCGGCGGTGACCTGGTAATTACCGCACCCACTGATCCGGTGGATCCTGACTCCGTAAATCAACTGGTGGCCCGGGCCTACATCTTCCATCCCGGTTACGTTTCCATGCCCAAAGACGTGAAGATCCCGGACGACTTATACTTGTTCCGTCCCTACCGCGCTGTCATAGAGGGACAGAATGTCTACCAGACTGATATTATCGACTTTCAGACCGGTGAATACGTGCAGTACAAAGGCGACGGGCTGGGGAAATCACTGGCAATGGAAGATATCAACGGGGACGGCCATGACGACCTGCTCATAGGGGCACCGGACTATGGCAGAGTCCCGGCCGGGGCTGAACTGTCTCTGCGTCAGGGAGCAGCCTATATCTTTTACGGTGATTCAATGCTGCGGGGATATCTCTACGCCGGCCCGCTTTCTGAGGGAAATCAGGATGTCCTCATCGAGGGCCCCAGGATCTGGAGCGAAGATGAGAGAACGGGATTTGCAGCTTCTACCGGCATAGTTGATCTGAACCGGGACGGCAGAGGCGAGATAGTTGTCGGGGCGCCCTCTGCAAAACTCGAACTGGAGATGTATCATTCCATGATCAAGGACCCTGAGATCCAGAGCAGGGTTGAGATAAATGAAACCGGGGTGGGACGGGTATACCTGATCGACGGAAACAGTACCCAACTTGACGGCCTGGTAAACGTCGAAGGCATAAAAGACGTACTCATCAGCGGCTCAAGATCGATATGCAGATTCGGCTACTCCCTGTCTTCCGGAGATCTGAACAATGACGGTTTTAACGATTTACTGGTGGGAGCCCCTTCCGGCAGGGGCGGAGCAAATCTGCCGGGACACGTCTGGGTGCTCTACGGCAGTGAATCCCCCTTATGGGAAGACAGTGAGGGAGGAGATTTGATCCATCTGGAGAACCGGCGGTGGTACTCCGGGGAGATTGATTATACCGATAATCCGGGAACGGCCCTTGAAGACGGCCTGGATTACCTGTTCACAGGTCCGCAAGCCAAAGCCGGGATTTCAAGACCGGGATTCGGCGTCTTTATCGGCGCCGGAGACCTGAATCCTTTTCTAGGGGATGACATGCTTATAATCGATCCTGTTGCCGATGCCCCGGAACCCTCGGATCCGACCCTGCAAAACCGCCGGAGCTATTCCGGAATGCTCCACATCTTTTACCAAGGTTCCGCCGAATACTGGCCTCTGGCTATCAGTCCCGAGGAGGCGGTACTGCCCTTCTGTGAAAGTGAAAAAACTTTCAAGGCATACGGCGGGCTTAAACCATACCAGTTCAGCTGGAGTGGCTGTTATCAAACCGAGCCGGTGATATGTTCACCTTACCAGGACTATCCCCCGGAAGGCTTTGAGGTGGAGTACGAAAACAACGACCAGGCAGTGCTCCGGATCAACGGCTGTATACCGCAGGATATCGCCCTGCTCCGTTTAAGGGTGACAGATGCCCGGGGCGAATCCGCAACCAGGGATATCTCTTTCCTGAAACCTGACATATCCGTGGCACCGGCGGCTGTCGATTTCGGGGATATCAATATCGGCTATACCGCAAATCAACCCGTTACCCTGTCAAACACCGGCAATGCAGATCTTGATATAACCGGGATCTCGACTTCGGGCTCGGCAGACATTTACCACCTTGATAACTGTCCCGGGGTTCTTCCGGCTGCAAGCGACTGTACGATCAGCACGGTATTCTCTCCCACGGTGACCGGCCCGGCCTCAGCCGAACTTGGCATAACCTCCAATGATCCGGATGATCCTTCGATCATTATTGCCCTCTCCGGCAACGGCCTGGCGGCGCTGGAACCGGACCTAGTGGTTATCGGCGGAAACCTGGTCTTTATCGACGTACCCCTTGGCACTTCTCAGGAACAGGATATGATAATCAAAAACAGCGGCGATGCCGACCTCGAGATCACCGATATCTCCTTAGCCGGGGCCTCCGAATTCGAGACTGCCGCTTCTGACTGTACCGGGACGCTTGCTCCGTCCGGGACCTGCAGCCTGACAGTAACTTTTACTCCTTCAAGTACCGATCCCGTATACGGAAGCGTTGCCATTGCATCCAACGACCCTGATACCCCGGTGTTCAACGGCTCCCTCTCCGGCAACGGCATAACCTCCTCCATATCTCTGACCCCTTCTTCCCTGGATTTCGGAGAAGTCCCCTGTGGTGCAGGTGGCTCCGGGAGCGTCTCTATCGGCAATACCGGCGAGGCAACCCTGCAGGTAAACAGTATTTCCTACAGCGGTGACAGCGTATTCACTGTTACTGTCCCCCCTACCCCTTTTCAGATCGAACCCGAAGGGGATGACCGGATCATAAGTGTTGATTTCCAGCCGGGATCGACCGGGATTTACCAGGGTACGGTGACGATTGAAAGCAACGATCCCCTGAGTCCGGAAATCCAGTTCGACATCTCGGGACAGGGGGCACCAAGGCCGATTGACCTGGGGGAGATGGTAAACGGAAACCTGGAACAGGAGGGAGATGAAGACGTTTTTGCCTGGGTCTGTACTGGAGACCCGGTAGCCCTGGACGTTGATGAGACGGAAGACGGGGTGGTGATAGACGAGACCGCCTCGGCAGTCAGGGCCTTTCTTTTCGATCCCGATCAGGTCCAGCTGGCGGAGGGTTCGGGCGGCTTTGCCTCTGTCGGGACCCCGGAGGGAGGGACCTGTACCCTTATGCTGCGCTCCGAGGTCAGCCGGGCTGTGGAATACCGGTTTATCCTCAATGCCGAAGAGGGTCTCACCCTCTCCCCTCCGACTCAGGTGGTAAACAGGTGTTACTTTGAGACCGGCTTTGATATAGAGGGCGGTACTGAACCTTACTCTTTCAGTCTGGGTGATGATCCGGAGATTGTCCAGCTTATAGAAAATTCCAGTCTGGGGATCAGCTACCTGGGTAATGATTTTGTCATGATCTGGAGCGGGGCCTGTATTCCTGAAGATATCAACCTGCTGACCCTGACCGTAACCGACAGTACGGGGGCACAGGGCCGGGCGGATATTATTCCCGGAGACCCGTTCTAAAGGAAGCAACGAGATTGTATTTAGGGAGGAAAACCAATGAAAAAAAATCTTAATCTCCTCATATTTGTTCTAGTAAGCTGCTGGGCCTTACCGGTACAGGCCCTGATGCTCAGTATAGATCCGTTGTTCCAGGAAGTGCCAAAAGGCGGCACCGTAGATGCCGCCCTCAGTATTTCCGGGCTCGGGGACGGGGTGGCGCCTTCCCTCAGCGCCTTTGACCTGGATGTGGATTACGATGACTTGATTCTTTATTTTGACAGTATCAGCTTTGGGGATCCGGACCGAGGAGACCAGGTGGATTTTTCGAATTCATTGAATTTCGCTGATACTGAACCTTTTAATGACCAAGGTATTTTCTGGGATTACGACGCCAGCACAAATGATGTTGTCAACTTCTATGAAATTTCAATCGATGAGCCCAACATATTAATAAATAACCAAGCTCCCAGCTTCACCCTGGCCACCCTGACCTTTACTGCCCTGGCCCTGGGAACCAGCCCCCTGGATATTTCAGTAATTGCACTCGGCGATGCCCGGGGAGACCCTCTGACTTTCGATGCCGTTAATAACGCCTCGGTCGATGTCATCCCCGAGCCGGCAACTGTTACCCTTCTGGGCGGCGGGCTGGCCGGGATCGCTCTCTGGAGAAAGAAAAAGGTCCCGCCATCCTAAACCGGGAGACCATTAATCCTGATCAGGGAAGGACTGTCTCTTGCCGGTTACTCCAGATCGCCTGCCTTTACCAGTTTTCTGCCGACCATGACGAGTTCGCCGTCCCGCCGCCACTGTTCGCGCTCGGCCGGACCGGCCTCGGGCATAAAACGGCCCAAGCTGGCATAGAGAAGGCCTATAAGGGGCGACAACCAGCAGGCAATGGCCAGGGGGGCATAGGTAAGAGTGGGTATGTCCAGGGCGGCGGCGGTAAAGGCTCCCCCGGCACTCCAGGGTACCAATGGATTTAACAGGGTGCCCCCCTCCTCAATGGCCCGGGACAGGTTAAGGGTGGACAGGCCCTGGCCCCGGAAAACCGGAGAGAACATCCTCCCCGGCAGGGCAATGGCCAGGTAGGGATCACCGGTAATCAGGTTGGTCCCCGCCGCTCCGCCCGTACTTAGGGCCACCAGGGAAAACCTGCCCCGTACCCGGCCGATCACGGAATTCAGGACCACTTCCAGGCAGCGGGTCTTCTCCAGGATGCCCCCGAAAGCCAGGGCTATAAGAACCAGGGATATGGTCCACATCATGGACTGGATCCCCCCCTTGGAGAGCAGCTTGTCCACCGCCATGATACCAGTGGCGCTTTCATAACCGTTCTGCATTACCGTAAAGATCTGGTGAACTGAGGCGTCCTGGGCTATCATGGCGGTCAGGGCCCCGGCAAGCATTCCCGCAAACAGCGTAGGCAGGGCGGGAAACCGTTTGACTGCCAGAAGAATCACCAGCAGGGCCGGGATAAGGATCAGGGGATGAAAAACAAAGCTCTGCTCCAGTCCGCCCAGTATGACAGTCACTCTTTCGGTATGCAGGGTCTGGCCGGCATATTCCAGCCCCATCCCCCAGTACACTGCGCCTGCTGTCAGCATGGCCGGTACAGCAGTAGCCATCATATTGCGGATATGGCTGAACAGCTGGGTGGAGGTAACCGCCGGGGCCAGATTGGTTGTATCTGACAGGGGAGACATCTTGTCGCCGAAGAAGGCGCCGGAGACTATGGCCCCGCCGGTAAGGCCGACCGGGATCCCGAGACCGTCGCCGATGCCCACCAGGGCCAGGCCCACCGTGCCCACGGTACCCCAGGAAGTCCCTATGGCAAGAGATACAACCGAGGTAATCAGCATGGCTGCCAGGGGAAAGTACTGGGGAGTGATCATCTTCAGACCGTAATAGATCAGAAGAGGAACGGTTCCGGATAGAATCCAGGTCCCGATAATCATTCCCACGGTGATCAGGATGGCTACTGAAGGCAGGCCGATATGGACCACGTGGAAAAGGCCGGTCTCCATCTGCCTCCATTTGTAACCCATGAACCAAGCCAGGGTTCCGGTGAATGCCGTTCCCAGGGCCAGGGGTATATGGGGGGCGAACTCGTCAAAGACCACAAGCTGGACCAGCATCAGAACCATGGTCACAGCAATAGGCAGCAGGGCCGCAGGCAGGCTGGGCTTGGGATTATTTTCATTACCGGGATCAGCAGTCATGGCAGGAAACTCTGCTTAAGAAAATATCCCTTCCGGCTTAACTTTCGTCATTGTTTTTTTTACTGATGGGCCCTGGCGTGACTCTGGCTATTCTGTCTTTATAACTGCCTGGTCTTGTGATAAAAATGGCGGAGAGAGAGGGATTCGAACCCTCGGTGGAGTTTGACCCCCACACTCGCTTAGCAGGCGAGCACCATCAGCCAGCTCGGTCATCTCTCCGCAGATATAGATAATGGCGGAGGAAGTAGGATTCGAACCCACGGAGCTTTCGCTCAACGGTTTTCAAGACCGCCGCCTTCGACCGCTCGGCCATTCCTCCGCTGTATTAAAAAAGAAATATTATCATCTCCCCCCTTCCTTGTCAACGAAGGAGATACAGATTATTGCCGTACTTCCTGTAATTCCATGATCAAGTAATTCCACGATCAAGTCAAAAGGACGGTAAAACATCCAAGGCTTCACTCAGTTTCTGAACAGCTATAACCGCAAGCCCCGGGATCTGTTCCTTGGGCTTATTTGCCCCGGGTACAACAGCCCTCCTGAAACCGTGTTTAGCCGCTTCCCGCAATCTTTCCTGGCCTCCCGGGACAGGTCTTATTTCCCCGGATAAGCCGGTTTCTCCGAAAACCACCAGGTCATCAGGCAAAGGTTCATCTTTCAGACTGGAGACAATTGCCATGATCACAGCCAGATCCGCCCCGGGTTCGGTAACCTTTACTCCACCTACTACATTCACAAAAATGTCTTTATTATAGGTAGATACTCCACCGTGCCTGTGCAGGACAGCCAGAAGCATGGCCAGCCTGTTATGTTCCAGTCCCAGTGTCAGCCGACGGGGCATCTCCGCCTGACTTTCATCAACTAGGGCCTGGATCTCCACAAGCAGAGGCCGGCTACCCTCCCAAACCGCCATAATAACGGTACCGGCCAGGACTTCATCAAGACCCGACAAAAAAATGGCGGAAGGATTGCTTATTTCCCGCATACCTCTTTCGGTCATGGCAAAGACCCCGAGTTCATTGACCGCTCCGTACCGGTTTTTCACTGCCCGGACCAGGCGGAAACGACTGTCTTTTTCTCCTTCCATATAACAGACCACGTCTATAATATGCTCAAGTACCCGGGGACCGGCTATACTGCCCGATTTAGTCACATGCCCTATCAGAAAAACCGCCAATCCAGTCTCCTTGGCCAGCCTGGTAAGGCGGGCCGCCGACTCCCTCACCTGCGAAACACTGCCCGGAGCATAATCAACCTCTTCTGTCTGCATAGTCTGGATGGAATCCACTATTAGAACCCCGGCCTGATAATCTGCCGCCATCCGGCAAATCTCCTCAACCCTGGTCTCCGCTGCCACATAAAGGTTATCATGCACCAGCTCCAGGCGCCTGCCCCTCATGGCAATCTGCTGGGGTGATTCCTCGCCGGTGGCGTAAAGTACGGTCATTTCCCGGCTTAAATTTGCAGAAAGCTGAAGAAGGCAGGTACTCTTCCCTACTCCGGGATCCCCTCCGACCAAAATTACCGAGCCTCTGACCAGACCGCCACCCAGAACCCTATCGAATTCCGCCATTCCGGTGTGCACCCGGGAAACCAAATCAAGGCTGACCTTGGCAAGAGGTTCTACCCGTGCCGCGGCGCCGCTGTAACCCTGAATTTTACCAGGCGCCTTTTCCTGCTCTTCCAGAGTATTCCACTGCCGGCAATCAGGACATTGCCCGGACCATTTTTTAAAGGAGACGCCACAATTCCGGCATATGTAGTACGTTTTATTTTTAGGGGCCATACAGATGACTTGACAGAAATCCTTCCGTCTTCAGGGAATGAGTATTTCAGGACACCCGGTTTCGAATGATTTTATCCAATCAAACAAAAAATCCTGCAAAAAATCTTTAAAGTATTCTTTTAGATTGGCGAAAAGATAATAAGGGATAAAATATAAACAGGCAACCTTATATTAAAAGCAAAAAAAATATTTTTATACTTAAAACTTCATTGAATTAGACCGATATAGAATACAGACAATGGATGTTGATTTCAGGTATAAAACCAAGGAAATTCATGGAGTAATTAGTATGAATACAGCTATAGCTCGTAATGCTTACCGCAGATCCGAAGAAAATGTGAATATCCACCCGTTCAAACTCGTCCATATGATGTTTGAAAGGAGTATAGCCCACCTTCACCAGGCCGAGGAAGCGATGCAGAAAAAGGATCCGGCCAAGCGGGGAGAAAATCTGAGCAAGGCCATTGCCATAATTACCGAACTTTATTCAGCGGTGCCGGCAGACCAGGATAATGAGGCTGCCGTCTTCCTGAAATCTCTCTATAACTCAATACTGACCGAACTGCCCAAAGTTTCCGCTTTCGGAGACCGGGAAGTACTGAGCCAGGCCCTGCGTTACCTGGAAAAGCTCAAGGAGATCTGGGAGAACACCGCCATGCTGGAGCTTGAATCCGGCTGGCAGGCAAACGCTGGTCACCAGGAAAGCCGGGCAAAAGAAAACCTGCAGCAGGATGAATTAACGAAGCCAACCGCTTTATCTTTATCAATATAGATCAACCGGGCTTTTACTCTAAAAGTCCTGAAAAGAGATATGGAGGCCATCATGGATCCCAGTATAACAAGCAGCGATGTCAAAGGTTATGTTGTTCCTTCCACCCCCGTTGTTGAACAGCAGAAAAACGAAACACCGCAGGTAAAACCGGTCCCGGAGAATACGGAGACCAACTCCGGCAAACTGGATGATCAGGCCCTGCACGGTAAAGGGACCCGGCAGAAAAAAAGCGGGAATCTCAGCCAGGAAGAGCTGGAAGAAGCGATCAAAGAGATCCAGTCCAAATTCGATACCATGAGCCGTTCCTACATCTTCGGTTTCCATAAGCATGAGGAGAGCGAAAGCATTGTCGCTCAGTTGACCGACCGGGAAACCGAGGAAATTGTCAGACAGATACCCTCGGAAGAAATCCTTGAGCTGCGGGAAAAGATGGAAGATATAATGGGTATTTTATTTGACAAAAAAGTATGAACGTCAAAAAACCTCTGAAATCGCCTGTTCTGATCCTTCACGGTAGTGTGTAGCGGGTTAGTGCCAGCCGGTCCATTTCTGTATTAAATTAAAAGAACCCTCTCTTTTCTACATATATAGTTTTCCACCTCGTTTTCAAATCTTCACTCAAGACACTCCTTTGCCACATCCCATACAACTTTAATACAAAAGAACCGGATCAGCCACAATTTTATGAATACCCATTCAGTATTTTCTTGACAATAGAACCACATTGCATTAATAAGATGCTCTGTAAGTTAAATTTGCGATACATCACGTGGTAGATTGGGATAAGCCAGCAAATTAAAAGTAAGGAGGTATCTAAATGCTAATACAAAGGCCCATGCCTCACGGGGGCAGATTTGAAGAAAGGGTGGTCAGGGATCCTGAGCTCGGGAAGAAACTGGCCAAAAGCTGCAATGCAGTTCACGACATCAAGGCAACCGTGGATGAAAATGGAGTACCGATAAGAAATGTATACCGGGAAATCATGTCAATCTGCTACGGCTTTTTCTCGCCTGTAGAAGGCTCTATGAAAAAAGCGGAGGTGGATCGAGTCCTCAAGGAGAGAAGACTGCTGACCGGCTGGATTTTCCCTTACCCCCTGGTATACGATATCAGCGAAGAAGAGTTGAAAGAGCTTGGTGTGACCGTCGGTGACCGTGTCCTTCTGAGACTCAAGGGCGAACCTTTCGCCATGATCGATGTGGAAGAGATATGGCGTATTGACAATGCCGAGGAGCTGGCCACCAAGACCTTTGGAACACCGGAAGGCAATCCCGAGGTCGTCCAGGAAGCGTTTGACAAAAAAATGCCCGGCTGGGTGATATATAAAAATTTGAAACCGGTAGTGCTGGCCGGGAAATACACCATTATCAACGAACCGGCAATGAAACCGCCCTTTGACCGTTTCTGGTTCCCGCCCGAAAAGTCCAGGGCGGAATATGACAAGAGAGGCTGGCGGACCGTTATTAACCACCAGACCCGTAACGTTCCCCATGTGGGCCATGAAATGCTGATGAAAAATGCCGCCTACACCGGTGATATTGAACCGTGCCACGGCATCCAGGTTAATGCCATCATAGGCGTAAAGAGGCCCGGAGACTATCCGGACGAGACTATCGTCGAAGGTCATGCCGCCACCAACGAAGGGGGCTATATCAAACCCGAGCGGCACCTGGTCTCCATCTGTCTGTGGGACATGAGATACGGTAATCCTCTTGAATCCATGCTGCACGGCATTATCAGACAGAACATGGGATGCACCCACCACATGTTCGGCCGTGACCATGCTGCGGTTGGTGATTACTACGACAAAATGGCTACCCAGACTCTGTGGGGAAAAGGGATCCCGAGCTACGGTTTCCCGGAACCTCTTAACGAGACCCCTTACGGGCTGAAAATTCTGCCCCAGAATATGAAAGAGTTCTGGTACTGCCCGGTATGCAACGAAATAGCCTACAGCGAGAACTGCGGACACGACAAACAAAAACAGAAGTTCAGCGGCAGCTTCTTAAGAGGTATGGTGGCAGAAGGAGTCACCCCGCCCAGGGTGATCATGAGACCCGAAGTTTACAAGGCGGTTGTCAAGTGGTGGAAGCATTTTGACTATCCTTTCTGTAACCAGAGATACGTAGAAGAGAAGGAAAAAACATTAGAGGTTGATGTACCTCATATGGAACTATAAAAACGGGAGGTAAAAACCATGGCTAAATATATTGCCGTACTTCTGGACGACAAAAGGTTGTCAGCAATAAAGGGCAGCGGTCTGGAAGACAAAGTAGACAAGATGTTCGGTGGAACGCTTAATTGCTTCACCTTGGAAATTTCCGACGATAAGTGTAAGGAAGTGGTTGATGCCTTTCATACTGCCCGTACAGATTCCCGGGGTTTTATTACGGATGTACCCATTGCATTCAACCGCACCCTGTTCGAAGAAATTACCAAAACCAAATCTCTGGGCGGCGATGCTATCGACGCAGTTCTAAAACGGATAGACGAAATCAAGGAACTGGCGGAGAAGGAGTCGCATTATATACCTGCACCTGAAATGCCGGCCTGATGTTTTTTTGCTTTAACCTAGAAGTCTGAGTAAAGACAACGTCAAGCACACTTCAGAAAAAAAGCGCGGTGGACTTTTCCTTGGAGAGTCCACCGCGCTTCTTTATTTGGGGCCCACCCGGATAAAGCTGAATTTCCGCCAATAAAATCATCTTCTGCCATAAAAAAGGGATAAACTAATTGCTGCAGCAGATTCAAGTTGGGTTGGACAGCAGGGCCTACCCTATAATTATTCAGGAAGGACTGATATCAGGCATAGGGGCTAACCTGGGGAAAAAAGGAATTGCCGGTCGTTTCCTTTTGATCTCTGATGACCGGGTCGCTGCACACTATGGAGGGAAAGTATTAACATCGCTCCGTGAGGCGGGGCTGACGGCTGATATCCTAACCTTTCCCAAGGGCGAGGCCAGCAAGAATCTAGACACGATCAAAGATTTGACCAGCAGGCTGGCCCGGATTGGGGCTGACCGGAAAACCTGCCTTATCGCCCTGGGCGGCGGGGTTACCGGGGATATTGCCGGATTTGCCGCCTCGATATACATGCGCGGCATCCCTTATATCCAGGTGCCAACCTCATTGCTGGCCCAGGTCGACAGTTCCGTAGGAGGCAAGACAGGAGTAGATATCCCGGAAGGTAAAAACCTGGTCGGCACCTTTAATCAGCCCCGGATTGTCTACATTGATCCTGACATCCTTTACACCTTACCCCGACGGGAAATCCTGAACGGCCTGGCCGAGATCATTAAATACAGTGTAATCTACGATTCAACATTCTTTGCCTACCTGGAAAAAAACCGGGACCAGATTTTAGGGCTTGACACGGGAGTAGTGGCAGAAATTATTGGCCGCTGCTGCCGGATCAAGGCAGAGGTAGTAGCCGTGGATGAAAAGGAATCCGGCTTAAGACGTATCCTGAACTACGGACATACCCTGGGACATGCCATGGAGGCTGCTTCCGACTATCTTCTCTCCCACGGCATGGCAGTTGCCCTGGGCATGATCTCCGTTAACAGAATAGCTGTCCTCAAATCACTTCTGAGCGAGGAAGAGGCAAAAAGAATAAGGGGCCTGGTGGCTGATTTCGGTCTTCCAGTCAAACTGCCCCCGGATTTCAATCTTTCCGGTCAGGATGTAAAAAGCCGCCTTAAAACTGATAAAAAGGCTGTTGCCGGCCGTTCCGTTTTTATCCTTCCCGAAAGCATAGGCAAAGTCTTTATAAGCGACAAAGTTGAAGAATCCATGATTGACAGGGCCCTCGGCGAGATCGGGGTCAAATAAGAATAAAACGCCTATGCCCCGTTCTCGAGGCTGATCTCTGCCTGGGCCGGCGTCATATCCGGTTCCGCTTCAATCTCAATAACAACTTTATACTTGTTCTCCAGGGCCACAATCTCCGCCCTTTTCCGGTTTAAAAGATATTGGGCCACTGCCAGCGGGAACCGGCACTTTATCCGGGAAGTCGTCTTTTTGATGGCCTTGGTCTGGATTTTGCGGAGATGAGCCAGGGCAGTGGTTTCCAGGGAACGAACCATGCCGCTGCCCTGGCAGTGTTGGCAAACCACATAACTTCCCCGCTGAATAGGCGGCCCCAGTCTCTGGCGAGAAAGCTGCAGCAGGCCGAACTGAGAAATCCGGCCGGTGGACACCTTGGCCTTATCCTTTTTCATGGCCTTTTTCAACTTTTTTTCCACCTCCAGTTTATGCTGTTTACTCCGCATATCAATAAAGTCAACAACAATGAGCCCTCCCAGGTCACGAAGGCGAAGCTGCCGGGCCAGTTCTTCGGCCGCCTCCATATTGGCCAGATATATAGTTTCCTCAAAATTGGCATCCTTGGCCGTGCTGCCGGAGTTCACATCAATTGCCACCAGGGCTTCAGTGGGATTAATAATAATGGAACCACCTGAAGGAAGGGGCACCTCGGGCTGATACATCTTCTCAATCTGCTCTTCCACCTGATAGATATTAAAAATGGGCCGGGCCTCCTTATGAAGACGAACTACGGTCTTCTGCTGGCCGACCGGCAGCAGTTTAAGAAATTTTTCCACCTGTTCCAGCGTATCCTTGTGATCCACCAGTATCTCCTGAATATCAGAAGTAAAGTGATCCCGAAGATAGCGGTCAATAATATTCTGTTCTTTATAAACCAGAGAAGGGGTAGGCATGGACTGAACCGATTTCTTGATTTCCTTCCACAGATTGAGCTGAAAGCGGATATCCTGGACTATGGCCTTCTTGGTAACATTATGACTGGCTGTCCGGACGATATAGCCGATCTCTTTCGGGATCTTTACAGAATCCATGATTTCCTTCAACCTGTTTCTTCTCTCCGGATCTTCTATTTTTCTGGAAATACCATGACTGGCACTGCCGGGCATAAGAACCACATAACGTCCGGGCATTGACAGATAAGTACTGAGCCCGGCCCCTTTATTGCCGGTAGCCTCTTTAACCACTTCGACAAGAACCTCCTGTCCCTTATTGACCATTTCCTGAATATTAAGGTCCTTCCAGTACGTTCCCCTGGGCACTTCCCTGCAGTAGTACTCCGGATGAATATCACTGAAAGGGAGAAAACCGTTCTTGCCGGTACCTATATCAACAAATGCTGCCTGGAGATTAGGCTCAATAGCCTCAATACAGCCCTTATATATATTGGACTTGGCCTGGGCCGAAGTCACGGTCTCCACATGAAAATCCTCTACTTTGCCATTTTCCAGAAAGGCAATACGGATTTCTTCCAGAGAATCAGCATTTATCAATAGCTTGGTAGAAGGCGCGTTTGATATCTTTCCCCCACTTCCCTTTTTCTGGGCCGCAGTCTTCTTTTTATTTTGGGCTTTCAGGGAAGATCCCGTTTTCTGAACCGCTTTATTTTCTGTCCCGTTCTCAGCTGTCCTGTTATTTTGCTCAACAGTGCTGCCACTGTCACTTCCTGCTTGCTTTTGTGTCATAGATTTACGTTTTATGGCTTATGGTTTGTGATGAATTCAAAAAGTCATAATCTGAATCGGCATCACCTTTAATTGAATTAAACTACACCTGTCCCTTTTTTGTATCATTATCTGCTCCTATTCTTTTAAATTAATTTCCCGCAGTTGACAAGGTAAACTTTTAACTTGACACCTGTTATGCTTCAATGGTTCAATAACGGGGTTAAATGTTCAGTAAACTTAACACTCGAAAAAAGGAGATTCTGATGCGCAGTGATATTATGACTAAAGGACTGGCAAGAGCTCCCCACCGGTCTCTCTTAAAAGCCATAGGCTATACCAGGGAAGAACTCAACAGGCCTTTAGTGGGTATAGCCCATGCCCATAATGAAATCATCCCCGGCCATATTCATCTTGACAAGATAGTAGAGGCAGTCAAAACCGGGGTGCGCATGTCAGGTGGGACTCCTGTATCCTTTGCCACTATCGGTGTCTGCGACGGTGTTGCCATGGGACACACCGGCATGAAATACTCTCTGGCCAGCCGTGAGATTATCGCTGACTCCGTAGAAATCATGGTTCAGGCCCATCCTTTCGATGCCCTGGTGCTGGTCCCCAATTGCGACAAGATAACCCCGGGCATGCTCATGGCCATGCTCAGACTTAATATACCCTCCGTCATGGTCAGCGGCGGCCCCATGCAGACAGGTCGTTTCCATGGTAAGGATGTCCATCTGATCAGCGTTTTTGAAGGAATAGGAAAAGTAAAATCAGATAACATGGGCCTGGAAGAACTGGAAGAACTGGAAGATGAGGCCTGTCCGGGCTGCGGTTCCTGTGCAGGGATGTTTACCGCCAATTCCATGAACTGCCTGACCGAGGCCATTGGTCTGGGCCTGCCCGGCAACGGCACTATTCCGGCCGTAGCCGCTGCCCGGCTGCGGCTGGCTAAACAGGCAGGTATGGCTGTAATGAATCTCTTCCATGAAGATATCCGCCCCCGGGATATTGCAGTGCAGGAGGCCTTTGAAAACGCCATGGCGGTTGATATGGCCCTGAGCTGTTCCACTAACACTGTCCTCCATGTTCCGGCCATAGCCCGGGAGGCCGGGGTAGATCTGCCACTGTCCTTGTTTAACGAGGTCAGTCAAAAAACCCCGCATATCTGCAATCTTATACCCGGCGGGCCCCACAGCCTGCAGCAGCTCAACGAGGCCGGCGGCGTCCCTGCCGTGATGAGGGAATTACTGAATACCGAAACAGGACTTAATCAACAAGTAATGACCGCTACCGCTAAAACACTCGGGGAGAATTTAAAACAGGCAAAAGTACGGGATCCCGAAATTATCCGGCCGGTAACCAGACCATATCATCAGGATGGCGGTATTGCCATACTATACGGAGGCCTGGCCCCGCACGGATCGGTAGTCAAACAGTCCGCAGTAGCTCCGGAAATGCTGCAACACCAAGGACCAGCCCGGGTTTTCAACTCTGAACAGCAGGCCCAGGAAGCCATCCTTTCAGGGACTATTAACCCGGGAGATGTGGTTGTAATCCGCTACTGTGGTCCCAAAGGTGGACCCGGCATGCCGGAAATGCTCTCCCCTACTTCGGCAATAATAGGTATGGGCCTGGGCAAAAGCACTGCCCTGCTTACAGATGGTCGTTTCAGCGGGGGCACCCAGGGAGCATGTATAGGCCACATTTCCCCGGAAGCTGCTGAAGGCGGACCTATCGCTCTGGTAGAAGAAGGTGATAGGATTGTCATCGATATACCAGAAAAACGTCTCGAACTGCAAGTAGACGAAGACACATTGGCAAGCCGCCGGGAGAAATGGCAGTGCCCGGAGCCCGGAATAACCAGAGGATATGCCGCCAGATATGCCCGGATGGTCACCTCCGGCAGCAGCGGGGCTGTACTTGACGAGAGATGTGGGGTAAGTGGTGTTGAGGAAAAGAGTTGAACAGCCTGTTTTGACATGCCGTCATATCCTCCTGTACGTTATCCTGATTACTTTGCTATTCCACCGGGGTCAGCCACTTGCTGGCGGTATCAGCTCCTGGCAGGATTCTGCTGCTGACGTAAGCGCCACTTCCTGGCAAATTACCGCTGATAAGATCACCAGATATACAGATCCCGCTAGAATAATCGCAGAAGGCAATGTTGTTCTCCATCCCCAGGGAGAAAAAGAAATTGGACAAGCCGTTATACAGGCTGACTGGCTCAGTTATAATAAGTCAGAGGGCAAGGCGGTAGCCCGCGGCAATGTTATTTTAAAAAAAGAAAAAAAAAATCTTTCTGCTGAAAAGGCCACCATAGAACTTGACACCAGGGAAGCTGTATTCTCGGAAGCCACCCTTTTCATTCCCAAATATCAGCTTCATTTCACCAGCAGGCATATAAACAAAGAGACAGGAGACATCTATCATTTCCGCAATGGCTATTACACTACCTGCCCCATAAAAGAGGGTAAAAATCCCCCCTGGCATTTGAATACCAGGAAAGGAACCCTTAATCTGAACGGTCTCGGCCACCTCAGAAACACTGTGCTGCACATCAAGGGTTTTCCTGTATTCTACATCCCTTACCTGCCCGTCCCACTTTTCCAGGAAAGAAAAACTGGTTTTCTCCTGCCTGAACTGTCTTCCTCCAGCCGCAGTGGTATAGGTATCTCAACCCCGTACTTCATAAATCTCTCCCCCAGCAGTGACCTGACTCTGTATCCCGGTTATCTGTCCCGAAGAGGAGTTACCGCCGGGGCTGAATTCCGTTATTTTGCTGATTACGAATCCAAAGGATATCTGGGGTTCTCCTACTTAAAGGACCGAACCAAAGACAGGCTTTCAGATGACTACAAATCTGACGGCTATATCCGCCAGGAAGAAAACCGCTATTGGCTCTGGGGAAAAATGGACCATGACTTTGGCAACCAGCTTATTGCCAAACTTGACCTTGATATTGTCTCAGACCAGGACTATCTCCAGGAATTTGAAAACAGTATATCGCGGTTCAATGATCTTGATAAAGATATGCTTGACCAGACGGGCCGCGGTTTTGAAACCCCTTCCCTGCCTTACCGTTCCTCGAGATTCAATTTGGGCAAATCATGGGACTCTGCTTTTTTGGGCGGCCAACTAATCGGTATTGACGACAATGATTATCCCGCCACCGCAGCTGATCAGATCAACACCCTGCCCCACCTGGTCTTTGCCGGTTCTACCGCTTTGGAAAGGATACCGGCCCATTTGACCTGGAACACCGATTATGTAAATTACCGGCGGCAGAAGGGTATCGGGGAAGAAAGACTGGACCTCCATCCCCGGCTTGTTTCCAACCTTCCTCTCCTCCCTGAACTGGAAGGAATTATTTCAGCGGGACTGCGGGGAACAATGTACAGTATCCACTCCTACGGTAATTCAGCCTGGGAATATGAGAAAAGACAGTTCCGGACAGCCTGGGATATAAAAAGTGAAACAGCTACCACCCTGACTCGCAATTTTGGCTTATCTGTAGGCTCCTGGGACCTTATTAATCACTCTTTCCGGCCTAAAGTGGCTTATCATTATCAGTGGATAAATGAAGACGGTCAGCTGCCGGTTCTGGATAATAAAGACTCTCTGGCAGATATCAATCAGCTGTCCTACAGTCTGGACAATTACTTCCGGGCAGGAGGTACCGGTCCCGAAGGGAAAACCTTTGAAAATTACCTGGGATATGTTAAACTTTCACAGTCCTATGATTTGGGAGAAGCCAGACGCGATCTCCATGATCCGGATGATAAGCGCAGGCCATTTTCCGATATTTCCCTGCGTATGAATATATATCCCCTGCCCCGCTGGAAGCTGGAGTTTGAAAGTGATTATTCCGTTTACGGGGAAGGTGTTACCAGCTACGACCTGTTTACCAGATATATCAGCAACAGAGGGGACATGTTTTCTATCGACTACAGGTATGAAAAAGATACTGTAATCCATGAGATAAATGCTGAAGCAGAAACAAAACTGACCAATACCCTGATCCTGCAGGGAGATATCAAGCAGTCTCTGGATAACGATGAAACTGTAAGTTCTTCTTTAAACCTCATATATCATCCTCAGTGCTGGGCTCTTAAATTTTCTGTGGAGAATACTCCTGATGACGAAAGAATCGCAGTGGTCTTGTCCCTGGAAGGTTTGGGCGATTCACTGGGAATAGGATTGAGCGGCGACCTGGCCAATGACGGCGGCCTGGAGACCTCTCTGGAGGGCAATGTCCTGGGAATCAAAGATCGCAAATTGGAGAATTAAGGATTAGGGGTGGTGGATTGAAATTCCTGTTTCCCAATTGTTAATGCTTTCCAAACTATTAAGTTACATGGATTATGATGTCTTTAACGGAGATGCGGATGGTATCTGCGCCCTCCACCAATTAAGGCTGGCCGAACCCAGAGAGGCTCAACTGGTTTCCGGAGTCAAAAGGGATATAAACTTACTCAGAAAACTGGCCAGGCTGCCGGACTTGAGCAACAGCCGGATAACTGTACTTGACATATCCATGGACAAAAACAGGGACGATCTTCAGATTCTCCTAAGTAAGGGAAATCATATATTTTACGTGGATCATCATTATCCCGGCGACATCCCTGACAAAAAAAACCTCAAGACCATTATCGACCCTGATGCCAATGTCTGCACCGGATTGCTCATCGATGAAATGCTTACAGGGCGTTATTATCTGTGGGCGATTGTGGCCGCCTTTGGTGACAATCTCCATGAAGCCGCACTTAAGAGGATAAAAAAAAGCAATCTTATGGAAAATCAGCTTGCCATTCTCCGGGAGACAGGCGAATTATTAAATTATAACGGCTATGGCAGAATGATCTCTGACCTTCATTATCCGCCGGAAGATCTCTACCGGGAGGTTTCCTTGTATGAAGATCCTTTTGAATTCTATAACAAATCAGAGGTACTGACCAACCTCAAAAAAGGGGTCAACTCGGACCTGGACAGGGCAAGAGCTACTGTCGCTTTATCTGAAAACGATACAGGAAGGATATTCTCCTTTCCGAATGCCTCCTGGGCTCGCCGGGTTTCCGGAGTTTTCGGTAATGAAAAGGCACGGCAAGACCCAAAAAAAGGACATGCTGTTCTTGTGGATAATGGAGATGGTTCATATCTGGTCAGCGTGCGCGCCCCTCTCGCCGATAAAAGGGGGGCCGCAGATTTATGCAGACAATTCCCCACCGGCGGGGGCAGAGAAGCAGCAGCAGGCATAAACAATTTGCCTGCCGCCAGCCTGGATGAATTCATTGATCAATTTCACCGAATGTGGCAAGGGATTAAAAATTGATGACCGAACAATTAACAACTCCAGAGTCCAAAGTTCTCGTAACTTATTGATATGATTAGAACCAAAATTGTTGTAGCGTCATTCCGGCGAAGCTTGTCCCGGACCCCGATCCGGGAGCCGGAATCCAGAATGTTTTCAGCATCATATGGCATCTGGATGCCGGATCCGTCATCCCGGACACGATCCGGGACCGGCATGACGAGAAAACTTTGGCCTCTCAAGTTTAACAATTCAAAACGCGAAAAAAACAATTTGAGCCTGTCAAGATTAAGAGTAAAATCAAATGAGAAGCACCAATATTTCTTGTAATCACTTTCTCGCCATAGCAGCGGTCTTTCTTGCTTCATTTATGATCCATAGCAATTTGTCACTCTGCCTGGCTGCGGATAAACCCCTTGCCGCAGATCTGGTATCTGACGGCCAGAAAATCAACCTAGATTCCCGTCGCTATCAGGGACTTTTCAAGGAATTAAGGCTGCGTTACAACTTTAATAAAAAAGAACTTGAACGGCTGTTTGCCGGGGTCACCGTTAAAAAAAGGGTCCTGGAGCGTATGGACGCCCAATATGAGGCCCTGCCTTATTACCGTTATTATCCGATCTTTATCACCGAAAGCAGAATAAGGAAAGGCCGGGAAAAACTTGCTGAGCATGAACAACTATTGGACAAAATAGAGAAGGAATACGGAGTAGAAAAAGAAATCATAGTAGCCATCTGGGGTATAGAAAGCCATTATGGAGACCATGAGGGCAACCTGCAGCTTTTCCGCACCTTGAACACCCTGTTTGATGGTTATCCCAGAAGACGCATCTTCTACCGCAAGCAACTGATCAGTTTTCTTTTGTTATGCCGGGAAAACAACGTGGTTCCTCATTCTGTCAAAGGATCTTACGGTGGGGCTTTTGGTCAGCCTCAATTAATACCCACCAGTTTCCGGGAATATGCCCGGGATTTTGACGGCGACGGCAAACGGGATGTATGGCAATCTGTACCTGATATTCTGGCCAGTATCGCCAACTATCTCCACAATTTTCACTGGGTTTACGACGCCCCAATTTATCACGATATAGGTTCAGAATTAAAAAGCAAAGAGTTAAAAAAGGCATACAGTCAAGGCAGAAAGGGTAAAGTAAGCCGAAAACAGATCATGACTGCCCAGGGAATATCTATCCCGCCCTCGCCTGATCAAAAAAAACTTACTATAATAGGTCTTGAACAGAAGAATGGAGATAGGCGCTACCTGGCCGGTTACCCTAATTTCCAGGCCATTACTGCCTGGAATCATTCCAACCACTATGCCATGGCGGTTTCGGAACTGGCAGAAAAATTTTAAAGAGGTTTCAGCTGTAAACCTACTGCGCCCCGAACCTTAACCTTTGAACCCTGAGTCGATAAAATGAGACAACCGGAAACCGATTACTGGATAAAATCAATGCTGGCCAGCCATGAAAATGCATCAGATCTTATTTTAACTACTGGTCAGCCTCTTCAGATAGAAACAGCAGGCCAACTCAAGCCGGTCTCCATCAAACCTGAAGTGCCAAAGCTGACGCCTTTTCAGGCGGAAGTTTTCGCCCTCAACCTTATAAACGGCAACAAAAGGCTTCTGGACGATCTTGTCCAACACGGCTCCTGTGACCTGTCCTACTGGCTGGGAGACAAAGCCCGTTTCAGGGTAAACATCTTTTCACAAAAGAAGAATCTGAGTACGGTCCTCAGACAATTACCCACCAAGATCCCGACCATTGACGAACTTAACCTCCCCGAAGTTATAAATAACATGGCCGGGGAGCTTAACGGCATAATTATGGTGACCGGGGCCACGGGTACCGGTAAATCAACCACTCTTGCCGCCCTGCTGGAAAAAATCAACCAGGAACGCCCCATCCATATTGTAACCCTAGAAGATCCAATAGAGTTTGTTCACTCCCATAAAAAGGCGACCTTCAATCAACGGGAACTGGGCAACGATTTTGACTCTTTTGCAGGCGGTCTCAGGGCCGCGCTTCGGCAGGCTCCCAAGGTCATACTGGTCGGAGAGATGAGGGACCGCGAAACCATGGAAATAGGACTTACCGCCGCCGAAACCGGTCACCTGGTGCTCAGCACCCTGCACACCATGGATGCCGGAACCACCATCAATCGCTGCATAGGCATGTTCAACTACGAAGAACAGCAGCAGATCAGGAACCGGGTTGCCGATACTCTGAAGTGGGTGGTTTCCCAGCGTTTATTGCCCAAAGTCAATGGCGAAAGGGTGGCTGCCTTTGAAATCATGCAGATGAACCTGCGTATCAAGGAAGTAGTGATAAACGGAGAAACCACTGATAAGACTTTCTATAACATAATCGCCGACAGCAAGGGACTGGGAATGACCACCTTTGACCAGTACATCCTCCAGCTCTTCAAGGATGGGGTGATCACTGAAGAAACAGCCCTGGGCTACTGCTCACGCCGGTCGGTACTGAACCGGGGCCTGGACAGTATAAAATCGGCCAAGGGGGAAGAGACCACCGGAATAACCGGTCTTGCCATGGAGGGGGATGAAACATGATATCCTCATGCCCTCACTGCCATAAAGAGCTCAACCTGCCATCCGGGCAGACCGAAAAACTTGAAAAGGCCCTGGCCAGCCTTGCTCCGGACAAACGCCTGAAATTCCCCTGTCCCCACTGCCGTAAATCAATAGAACTGGCAAAAGAGAAGGAACAACCACAACAATCGGCAATACCCGACATACAACCTCCTTCACCCCCTGATCTCAACTGGTTGAAAAAAGAAAGTATTTCAGCTCATCAGGATATTGAAGATATTCCCAGGGCACTTCTCCTCATAAAGGAAGAAAACATCGGGAACATCATGGAGAATCTGCTGGAGAAAATGGGATACCATATAGAAAAACCGGCCGATTCTGATGAAGCCATTGACACCATGCAGTCCACGGATTTCGGGCTTATCGCCCTTCATACCGCTTATGAGGGAAATCTTGCGGCCTGCCGCTTTCATGAGTACATGAAGTGGCTGGAGATGAGACGGAGGCGTAACATCTTCTATATGCTCATCGGCCCCGAATTAACCACCCTCTATAATATCGAGGCCCTTACCTACAGCGCCAATCTAGTGGTCAATGACCGAGATACAGGGGAAATAGAACTTATCACCAAAAAAGGACTTAGTGACTACGAAACGCTTTTCGGTCCTTATTTTGCCGCCCTTAAAAGGTACTGGAGAGGCTACAGCCCAACATAGACAAGTGCTGGTAATTCCCTCCTCAGCCAAACCTGCCGGTTACGTAATCTTCTGTGTGCTGATGATCGGGATTGGTAAATATCTTCTCGGTCTCTCCAACCTCTATCAGATAACCCGGGTGGAAATAACCAGTACTACCTGAAATAAACATACTTCACCTTATTCATGATAGTCAAAAATCTTATACCCCCTTTTTTTACAAAGCGCATCCCGTTTGGCATCTTCCAGATCAGAGAAAACCATTTCCCTGACCAGCTCCGGGAAGGTTGTCCTGGGCCGCCAGCCCAGCTCTCTCTCGGCCCTGGTTGCATCACCCAGTAGTGATTCAACTTCGGTAGGCCGAAAATAACGGGGATCAATCCGGACAACGACCTGTCCTTTTTTAACACCGGTCTCTTCACTGCTAACGTCTTCCACCACAGCAATCTTGTTTATACCTGACCCCTGCCAGCTTAAACTGATTCCCAGTTCTCCTGCTGCAGCTCCCAGGAAATCCTGGACTGAATGCTGCTCACCAGTGGCTATAACATAATCCACCGGTTCATCCTGCTGAAGCATGAGCCACTGCATCTCCACATAATCACGGGCATGACCCCAGTCTCTTTTGGCATCCAGATTACCCAGATATAAACAATCCTGGAGCCCTAGAAAAATCCTGGCCAGCCCCCTGGTTATTTTCCTGGTTACAAAAGTCTCACCTCTGATCGGAGACTCATGATTAAAAAGTATACCGTTACAGGCGTAAATACCGTAAGCCTCGCGATAGTTAACGACCATCCAGTAGGAATAAAGCTTGGCTACACTGTATGGGGAGCGGGGATAAAAGGGAGTTTTTTCGGTCTGGGGAGTTTCCCGGGCCTTACCGAAAAGCTCAGAAGTGGAGGCCTGGTAGAATCTGGTCTTGCCGGTAAGTCCCAGTATCCTGACAGCCTCGAGCAGCCGCAGGGTGCCAAGAGCATCGGAATTGGCAGTGTACTCCGGCTCTTCAAATGAAACGGCAACATGGGACTGGGCAGCCAGATTGTACAGTTCATCAGGTTGAATCCTCTCTATCGTATGAATAAGGCTGGATGAATCCGTAAGATCTCCGTGGTGGAGTATGAAATTACGTTCTTTTTCATGAGGATCCTGATAAAGATGATCTATCCGGTCGGTATTAAAAAGAGAGGTCCGTCTTTTTATGCCATGGACTTCATAACCCTTACCAAGAAGAAATTCGGCCAGATAAGCCCCATCCTGACCGGTTATACCGGTTATAAGTGCTTTTTTTTTCATTATTACTCAACCCGTCTTTTAAGACCGACTTCCATATTTTTTCAGAACAAACCAGCATGGCTGGACCAGGCAGGCCAGTCACAACGAATGATGAAAATCCGGAGCTTCGGCATGGTAAATCCATGCCCTGTTCGATTTTCAGATAAAACAGCTTCCCGGAATTAAGGCCCTGTCAGGATATATTTTTCTCCTTTATCTGCTGGAGTTCGTCAATCGCCCGGGAATTACCGGGATCTTTATCAAGTATTTTCCGGCAATACTCTTCGGCTTTGAACCAGTCTTTTCTTTCCCGGCATATTCGGGCAAGGCCCAGTAGGGAAAAATTATCAAAATCTATTTTAAGACTGCGCTGGTAGTAGTATTCAGATTTCTCGATCTCTCCCAGAATAAAAAAGGCATCACCTATTCTGGAGAGAAGATTCTGATTCTCGGGTTCCTTTTCCAGGATTTTGAGCCAGTATTCCACTGCTGCCCAGTAATTCTTCAATCCTCGCTGGGCATCCCCCATTCCGTACAGGGCAAAAATGTTATCAGGCTCTTTTTTCAGGGCCTTGCCGTAATAGTAGATAGCCTGTTCGTATTCCCGGCGCCGGCGATAGATATTGCCGGTCATGGTCAGAACAGCAATATAACTGTCATCCAGCTCCAAAAATCTCTCAAAATAGTAAAGGGCCTTTTTATTATCGTTTTTCTTGTAATAAAGATTACCCGTGCCTCGTAAGGCATACTTGTCATTTTCGTCTATGGAAAGGGACTTGAGGTAAATCTCTTCTGCTTTGCGGAAATCTCCTGTCTTGACGTAGGAATCAGCGAGACGGGTAAGGACATGAATATCATCAGGATTATAATCCAAATATCTCTGCCAGTAGGGTATGGATTTGTCCAGCTCATTCATCCCCCGATAGGAATCACCGATACCACGAAGGGCAAACATATTGGCAGGATCAATATCAAGGGTTTTTTGATAGTAGTTTACCGACTTGGCAAACTTCCTGGTCTCCCGGTATAAATCTCCAAGTCCGACCAGGAGATAGGTATTTTGCGGTTCTGCTTTTAAGGCCTCCTGAAAAATCTTTTCCGCTTCGGAATAACGCTGCTGTTTCAGCAACTCCACACCTCTGCGGGACATTCCAATAATTTCACCAGATCCAACCTCTTCCTCCCCCTGGACCCAGACCAGATATTCCGGCAGGACATTCTCCACTGCCACTGTCAGCCATTGCGGGACATCATAAGGATGATTCTCCTCCAGCCATGATTCCATCTGCTCCGATTGAGAAGCAAGAAACTGAAAGGTAAGCCTGTACTCTTCTTTATCTTCAGCTTCATTGTTCGAAACAAAAAAAGAACGAATTGGCCCCTCTACCTGAACAGAGGCTGCAATCCCTTTGCTAACGCACTCTCTGGCAAGATTTTCAGCTTCGGAATAAGTTGAAGTTACAGTCCAGCCGATTTCCATCTTATTCATACTCATCATTAAACACCTTTAATTAAATTACAGTTAATATGGCTCCCTGTTCATTTTATGTTAAACTAGATGGATGACATTTTTGAAAAATCACCGACCAACAGAAACAGACTTACTATACTTGCGAGCAGGGTCAAACGGTTACGGCGTAAATCCTTATCCTCCGCCATAACCATCACCTTATCAAAAAAATAATCAACGGCTTCTTTCATCTCTAAAATCTTCTCCATGGCTTCTAAAAATTCCTCTCTGGCAACCAGAGGCTCTACCTGGATTTTGATAGACTGATACTTATCATAGAGATTTCTCTCGGCCTCTTCCCGGAACAGTTCAGGATCGACTTCTCCCGCTTCCTGATCACTGACAATATTAATCAAACGCTTAAAAGAACCGGCAAGAAGGCCAAAAGCTTCCCTGGTGCTTATGGCCAGAAGAGAATCTATGCGCTTCCGGGCAGAGACAACATTATCAAAACCTAACGAAGTAACAGCCTCAACAGCCTCTGAAGACACACCTCTGCTGATCAGGTCATTTACAAAACGCCCTTTGATAAAATCGATCATGTCCCCGGCCGCCCTGTCTTCCGGGAGGCTCAGTTTGCCTCCATAAAGGCCAAGGGCCTTATAGGCGCATTCTTTCAGGGAAATATTCAAGTTATATCCGGTTATAATATGAATAAGGGCCAGGGCATGCCGCCTTAGGCCATAAGGATCCGCTGTGCCGGTAGGCTTCTCCCCTATACCGAAACAACCTGCCAGAGTATCGAACCTATCCGCCAGACCGACCACTGCCCCGGCAGTGGTCGCAGGGAGCCTGCCTCCAGACCTGACAGGCAGATAATGATCGGCAATGGCCTGGGCTACATCCTTATCTTCACCATCAGCCAGGGCATAGTACTTGCCCATTACTCCCTGTAGAGTGGGAAATTCACCAACCAAATCTGTAACCAGGTCTGCTTTGGCAAGGCGGGCAGCCCGTATCACCGCGTACTGCTGGTCCGGCACTATCCCGGCTGCCAGATAGGCCGCAAGGCCTTCCAGCCTGTTGGCCTTCTCTCCCATAGATCCCAGCTGGGCCTGAAATATTACTCCATTGAGATAAGGCAAACGCTCCTCCAGATTCTTTTTTCTGTCCTCATTATAAAAGAAAAGGGCGTCCTCAAGCCTGGCCCGCAATACTCTCTCATGTCCGGCTGCGCCGTTGACCTGACCGCTAACCCTGGTATTATTCACCGCAATAAACCACGGTAGTATCCGGCCAGCCTGATCAACAACGGTAAAATACTTCTGATGTTCCCGCATAGCACTAATCAAAACCTCAGGGGGCAATTCTAGAAATTTCCTGTCAAAAGACCCGCAAACCGGTACCGGCATCTCCACCAGATTGGTGACCGTATCCAGCAATTCCTGGTCATCTATAACTTCTGCTCCAACCTCGGAGACAACATCCTTTACCTCTTTTTCTATCTTCTGGCGGCGTTCATAAAAATCAACTATCACCTCACGCTCCCGCAGAATACTGATATATTGATCACAGTCTTTGACTTTAACCTCTTCTGGAGCAAGAAAACGGTGACCTCTTGTGGTGTCCGAGGCTGTTAAGTCATTAAATGAAAAATTAATCACTTGTTGACCAAATAGGGCAAGAAGCCACTGAATGGGCCTGGCAAAACTATAAGAATTAGCCCCCCAGCGCATTGATTTCGGAAAGGGAATATCCTTGATAAGCCCGGGCAGCTCTTCCTGAAGAAGATCAATAGAATCCCTTCCTTTCAGTTCCTGGATCAACATAACATACTCACCCTTGGGCGTGGAGACAACCTGCAGATCTTCCACTGAACCGCCGCGGGAGGAGGCAAAACCTTTGGCAGCCTTTGTAGGTTTACCCTCAACATCAAAAGCCACCTTCAGCGAAGGACCTGTTACCTGCTCCCGGCGATCCGGTTGCCTGGAATCAAGGCCTTGAACACAGATCATGAGACGCCTCGGTGTCCCGCCTGTCTTCATCCTCTGAAAATTCAGGGACAAATCCCTTAATCTGCGCCGCATTTCCTTCTCCATAAAATCCAAGGCCGGCAGAATATAACCGGCAGGCAGTTCTTCCGTGCCTATCTCAAACAATAAATCATCTGTCATATTAGCTAATTAAGAATTATAAATCTAAACCATATGGAACCGGTCGTCACTTCCAATTTCTAATTCCTCACGGCCCCTGGATAGAGGCATAGGTGGTAAAACCCCTGGCAAAATTTTCCACAGTAACTTTAAACTTACAGATATCGGGATGGGTGACCAGTTTCTGGGCCAGGGAATCAGCCATGCTCTCCACAGAAAGATACCTCTCAGCTGCTGCTCTTTTATCAACGGGCCACCGCAGATCATGAGAAGTCACCTTTTCAACCATATCTATAATATCTTCTATCCAGATAAAATGCCGAAAACTTAAACTAGTTCTGGCAAAACCCCAAAGACCAAGAGATCCGGGCAGACCGGAATCAATCTGGACAGGAGTTGGCGGGGAGATAGGGACATCTATTTTCAGGGAAAGACTATCACTGCTATCCAGAGTGCCGTACATGGAACAGCGGTATTCAATCAATTCCGGTTTATTGATTATTCTTTTTTTTTTCAAGAAATAAGGAAATTCAATCTCCATATGAGCCGCTTCTGCCTGAAGCCTTTCCACCATTTCCTTCAAGATAGCGTGAAAACTCCTGAAATTAATCCGACCATGAAAACGATTAAGCACTTCAATAAAACGACTCATATGAATTCCCTTGAATTGGTGGGGTAGGTTGACATACATGTTGACCTTGGCCAAAGTATGCTGCACCTTGTTAGCCTTATCAAGGACGGTAATGGGATAGGAGATATCTTTGACGCCAACTTTCCTTATATTAATAAATCGTTCATCCCGCTGACTCTGGATATCTTTCATAATATTAATTACCAACGGCTTTTCCAGCCCCATTTCTCTGACAGGCCTATCAGCAGAGATCTTTTCTTTTCAATTTACAACCTGACAGTTTAATCTTCCAGGTTTCAAGTTCAGGGTTGAAAAAAGGCGAGAACAGTGATGGTTGTCGTACTGAATAACCAGGAAACCAGTTGCAATAAATTGTTTCGGCAGCTAAAAAGTAAAAAACTAATAAACTTAAGATGTTGAATTGTTAATTCGTAATTCCAAGTTGAATTAACTGGCCGGTATTGGGACTCAGGAAAGCAGTTTGTGAACAGACTCCTTCAGGGTATCAAGATTGGCAGATTTAACAATATAGTCGTCAGAGGCCCAGGAAGATATATCCTGCTTGAATTCCGGATAAGCGGAACTGAGAATAACCGGTAAAGAAGAGTCCCGTTCCTTAATCTGACATAGGACGTCTATACCATCCATACCAGGCATTTTTATATCAAGAATAACCAGATCAGGCGATATCAGGTCTATTTTTTTCAAGGCCTCTTCTCCGGAAAAGACAGAATAAACCTCATAGCCGACTTCTTCCAACTCTTCCCTGTACACAAGCTGGACACTTTCATCATCGTCAACAATTAGAATTTTCTGCATTACCCCGCCTCCTGAACAAATGAAAAGTGGGAATTAGTAAGGCTGTAATCAGGGAGCTCTATATCCCGTAAATATCTTGCCCCATCTTCCGGAGGAATGGGATTGATATAAAAACCTGAGCCCCACTCAAATCCGGCAACAGTGGTGAGCTTAGGCATAATCTCAAAATGCCAGTGATAGTATTCCAGGGGCGATGACCTGAGTGGAGCAGTATGAAGAACAAAATTATATGAGACCTCAGGGATACAGGCATTGAGTCTGCGTATGCTTTCTGAAAAGATATCTGCCAGGGAAAGGAAAGATTCTGCATCCTGATTCTGATAGGATGAATTATGATACCTGGGAATAATCCACATCTCGAAAGGGAAACGAGGAGCATAGGGGACTATCACAATAAAATGATTGTTCCGGCAGACTATCCTCTTATCTTCTTTTATTTCCTGGCGGATTATATCACAGAAGATACAACGTTCTTTATACCTGTAATGAGAAAGACTGCCGTCCAACTCGGAGACAATCATTCTAGGCAGGATCGGCAGGGCAATAAGCTGGGAATGGGGATGCTCCAGAGAAGCGCCTGCTTCCTGGCCGAAATTCTTAAACACCATTACATACTTAAATCTGTGATCTCTTTCCAGGTCGAGTATCCGGTCCCGATAAGCATAGAATATCCTGACCATCTGCTCCACAGGCAAACTACTAAAATCAACCTTGTGATCAGGGGTTTCAATTATGACTTCATGGGCCCCAATCCCGTTCATCCTGTCATAAATACCCTCCCCTTCCTTATCCAGATTACCGTTAATAACCAACGCCGGATACTTGTTGGGAACCACCCGGACCTGCCACTGTCCACTGTGGTTCCTGTAACTCAAGATCTCGGCAGGCGTTGTTTTCTCATTACCGGGGCATAACGGACAAAACCCTCCCCTGCTTGCCATTCTCCTGACGATAAAATCAGTGGGTCTCTTTCCTCTCTCTTGGGCGATAATAATCCAGCGTCCCAGAACAGGATCTTTTCTCAACTCAGGCATGTAAAAAAATAATCACGGATTAATAGTCAAAAATTAAAGGTAACTCATATAAGACCTTCAGGTCGAATTTTCCCTCAATCGTAAATTCTGACTTTTTATTTATTTCATCAACCAGCCTTGGCTTTTTCATAATTCTCCTCTTTTGTCTTACATTCAATGCAAAGTGTAGTCACCGGCCTGGCCTCCAGCCTGGCCAAGGCTATATCATCACCACACATTTCGCATATACCGAAAGACCCGTCTTCAATCCGTTCCAAAGCGGCCTCTATTTTGCTGAGCAGTTTCCTTTCCCTGTCCCTGATTCTGAGTTCAAAATTCCGTTCCGATTCAGCTGAAGCGCGATCCGTCGGATCAGGATATTTATTGCCGTCAGAAGACATGCCGGAAATGGTCTTGCTGGCTTCAGAGATGAGTCCTTCACGCATCTCTATCAACTTCTTACGAAAATACTCCTGATTTTGTTTGTCCATACAGTCGATTCTCCTGATTTTTTCCCGGCTTGAGCATTCCTACTCGTGGATAAAAGTTCCACTTTTACCGCCTGATTTGCGTAACAGGCGAATATTTTCAATAACCATTCTCTTATCAAGGGACTTACACATATCATATACTGTCAGGGCTGCTACTGAAACAGCAGTAAGAGCCTCCATTTCAACTCCGGTTTTAGCGGTTACCTTAACAGAGGCAATTATCTCCAGCGCAGGTTTTTCTTTATTTAGGTTAAAACTTATATCACTTCCACTTATAGGCAGAGAATGGGTAAGCGGGATCAAATCATCTACTTTTTTAGCTGCCATAATCCCAGCTATACGTGCCGCCCCGAGGACATCTCCTTTGGGGATATTATTTTCTGTGAGCATATCAAAACATTGGCGGGACATGGTAACAGAACCGGCGGCAACAGCTTCCCTGTTGGTTTCCTTTTTATTGCCCACATCTACCATCCGGGCTCTGCCATCAGAACCCAGATGGCTAAAACCCTGCAAAGAGTCCTGACCGTCCCCGGCAACCATAATCAATTCCTGTCTTTACTATTACCATGCCCCCTGAAAAATTTCCTAAAAAAATTCTCCTGGTAATGCTCAAATTCTCCAGACTGGCTTTCAGCAAACTTCTTTAGCAGCTCCTTCTGTTCCCTGTTCAGCTTTCTGGGTATAACAACTTTCGCCCGGACAATCATATCCCCCCGGCCTTGCCCACGGAGATTCGGCACACCTTCGTTCTTGAGCCTGAAAATATCACCCGGCTGGGTTCCATGATTTATATCAAGTTTCTTCGTGCCGTGCACAGTCGGCACTTCCACATTACATCCCAGAGCGGCCTGGGTAATGGTAAGCGGTAAATCACAATAAATATCATCCCCGTCCCGCTCAAAGAGTTCATGCGATTCAACGTGGATAACCACATAGAGGTCACCACTTTCACCACCTCTGCGACCTCCCTCGCCTTCCCCGCGAATCCGTATCTTAGCACCTGTGTCAACTCCGGCCGGAATCTTAAAAGTTACTTTCTTGGTCTTATTTACCAAGCCCTTGCCACCACAATCATTACAGGGATCAGTTATAATCCTGCCCTCTCCCTGACATTTAGGGCAGGGACTACGTACACTGAAAAACCCCTGAGTCCTGGTGATCTGACCAGTACCATGACAATTGGGGCAAATCTCTGGTTTACAACCAGGCCGGATACCCTTTCCTTCGCAGGTCCAGCATGTATCCCGCTTTCTGATTTCTACTACCTTCTCAACTCCGTGGACTGCCTCCATGAAAGAGATAGTTATATCGTAACGCAGATCGTTACCGGGAATAGGGCCTTCTCTGCCCTTGCGCTGTCCTCCTCCAAATCCAAAAATATCACCGAAGATATCACCAAAACTGGAAAAAATATCCTCAAAATTACCAGATCCGCCATAGCTGCTGCGGTTTAAACCCTCAACCCCAAATCTGTCATAAACCTGACGTTTTTCCGTGTCACCCAGAACCTCATAAGCCTCCGTAGCGGCTTTAAACTTGTCTTCAGCCTCCAAGTCACCAGGATTGCGGTCAGGATGATTTTTCATGGCCAACTGTCGGTAGGCCTTTTTGATTTCTACCGCTGAGGCATTTCTGCTAACTCCAAGGATCTCGTAGTAATCTCTCTCCATAACCTAATTTATTCAGCCAGATTTATCTGTTGCAACCGTATCAGAAGATCCATCAACTTTGTGGCCTTCCTGGTCTGGCAGCTTATTAAAATCTCTTATATTATCAAAATTGACTTTACCTGCAGCAATCTCCCGCAGAGTGGCCACAGCCTCCTTATTCCTGGTTTTAACCAGGAATGGAAGTCCCTTGCGATGCTGCCTGAGCCGGGCAACAGCCAGATGGACCAGCCTGAAACGATTCTCGTTGCCTATTTTTGAAAGACAATCTTCAACAGTAATACGTGCCATATTAAATGGGTCTCCAAATTAAAACAGTTATCTTGACCATGACAGAGGGAATTATGAATTACGAATTAACACTGTACAGCAACACTTCAGGGAGGACACACCGTCGGTATAAATGCACCCGCTCAAAGACACAGGGAGCTGAAATTAAACAAAGTCCTTAGTGGCCTCCTGACTTCGTGGAAAAGACCTAATTTAGTTATCTTGCCGATTACAAGAAGAATTTACTGTATCAAAAACTGATAATTATAATACTTTTTCGTTGATTAGCAATCATTTTATTTACCTGAAAAAATGTGGCCCGGTCCGCAGGAACAAGTCAGGACCCGTCCGGAAATCTAGTAATTTCGGGACAGGTTTTTTATAAAACTATAACCATTGGTAAACGGTTGTAAATGGACAGACACGAATTAAGCACTGGAAACAATATGGCACAAAAAATGCAGAACTTTAAATCATAAAAAGAGCGGCTTTAATTTAAGCAAATTTTTCCGGATTTAAATAACTGCAACATCCTGCAATGGCATTTTACAGGGGGGAATCATAATAAATGAAAGGCAAATTAATCATGCCGGCCATAATAAGTCTGTTATTAATCTTGGCCGAACCGCCTTCAGTCGCCCTGGCGGCAGCCAGGTTTGGTGATTTTGAATACGCCTACTGCCGCTATCCGGACATGAGTGCTGAAAATACAAAGGCAAACAACCGGTTGAATTGCCTGAAGAATATACTTCCATGGTGGAGCGTCAAAAAGAGCCCCGCCGGGGTAAATGATAAGTCAGCAGATAAGACAGCTGCCGATAATATCCGTAAAAAGACGGGGCAGCTGAGACCGCTGATCCCAAATGAAACAGGAACAGAGCTGAAATTAAAAATCAGAGAACTGGCAAGTCAGATACTGGCAAATAAAAAGACCAGCCGGGACCTCACGGTTGTAGTAACAACTTTTGTCAATCTTAATCAGCTCTACCAGACCACTGACCTGGGTCGGCTTTTAGCTGAACATATGATAGGCGAACTCCAGAAAAAAGGAACAAAAGTTCTTGATGTGAGACTGGCTAACTGCCTGCAGGTAAAAGAGGGGTATGGAGAATACGGCCTATCCCGGGAGATGTCTGAGCTCAGTTATGTCCATAATGCCCAAGCCCGCCTGGTGGGGACATACAGTGTGGCAGGCGGCCAGGTAGTAATTAATGCCAGACTTCTGCACCAGAAAGATGGCCGGGTGCTTTCCTCCGGGTCAATTATTATGGGAAAAAACCGGATGATAAGCGAGCTTCTCAAAGACAGCGGCTGGCCTGCTTCAATCCCGCAGGCAGTTATGATAGAATCGTTTGACAGTATAAGATCTTCTCATTGAAAATTGGTAACCGTTCACCGTTGCCGTTTATAAGGTGCTGAAACCCCCGGACTGTATCCGTTCAGCAATGCCGCAGATTTGGGCAAGCAGACCGGCGTCGCGTACTAAGTCGTACGTAAGCCGGCCTGATCGCCCGAAGATGTGGTGCTGCTGAACGGATACGAAAATTGCTATGAACCGTGTACGCCAATTCTGTATCACAGTGTCACTTTTGTTGACCATACTAATTACCGGCTGTTCTGTTATTTCCCCGCAAAAAAACCGTCCGGACTCATACGGTCAGGAAGAGCATGCCAGAAACTGCTACAAGTTAGGAATCAGTTATATGGAGAACTCACGTTACGAACTGGCCCGGCAGCAATTCACCTTTGCCGCGGCAAGCACGGTTTCCAAACCACTGTACCTTAAGGCGATTCAAGGCATCCGCCGTGTTGATCAGATTATTGACCGGAAAAGATAAAGAGGGTCTGCGTCCATCAGCAGAAAAATATTAATGAATCCACAGACAGCAAAAAATTTATTAAGACAGGCATCTGGCTTATTGATCATAGTAAGCCTATTAATCTCCTGCTCTATGAAAAAAGGTGAACTGCAGCCAAATACTGAGGCTGAAAACTTCTTCGGTCTCAGTAGGATAATTGCCGATGAACTGCTGAGTAGTGCCAATAGCTATCTTAGCCGGGACGACCGGATCATTCTGACCAGTTTTGTCAACCTGGACGACCTTTACCAGACTTCCGGATTTGGCAGATCCATGACAGAGGCTCTTTCTACAGAACTTTTTAACCATGGCTATAAGATATTGGAAATCCGCAAGACCTCGAAAATTTACGTAAAAAACGGTAAAGGAGAATTGATCTTGAGCCGGGACGCCTCCCTGCTGGCCCGGCAGCATAAGGCCAGGGCTATTCTGACAGGCACTTATTCTCTCACCCCCAGTACAGTTATTTTAAATATCAAAATCCTGTCAGCTTTTTCAAGAGATGTACTGGCTGCTGCCGCCCTGGAGATTCAACGCACCGCCAATATAAATTATCTTCTCACCAAAAATAAAGAAATGATAATAGGGCCCATATCCGCCTATGAACGATAACAGATGTGAAAACAGACTTTCCCTCCCGGGCAGAATACTCCTGAGCTGCCTCCTGGCAGTCACCCTTACCGGCTGTTCCTGTCCTTTACCCAAAAACAAGGCGCAAACACCTTCAACTACCTCCTATGAGCCCAGGGTCTATATACATCCCGCTTCTGCAGACCTGAGTCAGGCCTCAATTGCGGTCCTGCCTTTCCAGGTACCGGCCAATATTGAAAAAGTAAGGGGAGAAGAAGTGGCCGCCCTTTTCCAGCAAACCCTGCTCAGGCAACAGGCCTTTCATAAGGTAAAGCTTATGCCGGACCACTATGGGACCTTAAAAGAAGCCATGGAAATTGGCCGTGACGAAAAGCTGGACCTGGTTCTGACCGGTAAAATTAACTACCTCATATCCGGCAGCAGCTTAGGAGGAGGACGGCTGAATTTATCTTTAAGGGTTATCGACCTGACCAGCTTTGATACTGTTTGGTATATAGAACAGACAGTGGATCAAGCCATGGGCTATCCTGACAACTCGCTTTTCCACAGACTGGGCCGTATATTTTCTACCCCGCCAATTCCCGAGGAAGATCCTGCTCTGACTATTCCGGTTATGCTGACCAGAATCTCACGGGATATCTCCCGGATAATAAAATCCGGCCACTACCCCTCTCCTTATTCCGGCAGCCTGTAATTAATCCGAACAGGGCATATCAGTTACTCCCGGCCGGGATTGCCCGGGTCCTGCCCAGCAAATAATCCGTAACCTGAACCGGACCTCTTGCAGAAATCCCTCTTAATTATTATCTTGTTATTTTGATATAGACATCTCTACCTGTTAACCAATAACCGGCAAGGTTTTCCTTCTTTATGGAAATATATACCGATCTTTCAAAAATAAAAAAGAAATTCAAAAAACCCATTGTGACCATTGGCAACTTCGATGGTGTCCATATAGGCCATCAAATTCTTTTTTCTGAAATAGTACACCGGGCCTATAAAGAAAACGGGACCAGTATAGCTATCACCTTTTACCCCCACCCTCTCAAGGTAGTAAGACCTGATATTGGTATCAAACTTATATCCAGCTGTGAACAGAAAAAAGAACTAATTGAAATGGCCGGTCTCAATGCCTTGATTATTATGCCTTTTAATAAAAAAGTAGCCGCAATACCGGCGGAAAAATTTATTGATGACATCCTGATAGGGAAAATAGGGATGCAGCAACTGATTGTAGGCTATGATTACGCTCTGGGCCGGGGAAGGGAAGGCGACATACCTTTTCTGAAGGAACAGGGACGTAAAAAAGGCTTTCCGGTCACCGTGATAGAGGCCTTTTACGCGGACGGCATCCTGGCCAGCAGCACCAAGGTTAGAGAACTGATAAGTGCCGGGAAAATGCAGAAGGTTAAAAAAATCCTGGGCCGTTACTACCAGATCCGGGGTCAGGTTAAAAGAGGTAAACGGCGCGGCGGACCAGTCCTGGGTTTTCCCACCGCCAATCTGGAAATGGACGGTGATGCCCTCTGTCCCAGACACGGGGTTTATGTAACCCAGGTAGCTTACCAGGGGAGATGTTACGGCGGGGTCCTAAACATAGGTTATAATCCCACTTTTTCCGAAAACAAAATATCAGCCGAAACCCATATATTTGACTTTAACCAAGACATCTATGGCCAGGATTTAAAGATTAACCTGCTGGCTTTTCTTAGACCTGAAAAAAAATTTTCAGGCCCGGCAGAACTGACCTGGCAGATCACTGAAGACGTGGCCCGGGCCAAGGAAATTCTGGCGGATGCAAAAAAAGAACTGCTGCTTTCCTGTGAGGAAAGGTACAACCGGTGAAGGGAATTATGAATGATGAATGTTGAATTTCGAATTTCGAATTAATACTGAACGCCTTTTCTTTAATGATCGTGGCTTCTTGAGAAGAAATTGATTTTCGATCTTGCCAGAATTTATTGTATCAAACCTAGTTATCTGACAACTCTAGACATACACATCATCATTCGTTATTCGTCATTCATCATTCGTTATTCGACATTCGACATTCGTCATTCATAATTCCCTTCTAGGTCCGGTAGTCTGCATTGATCCGGATATAATCAGGACTCAAATCACAGGTATATATCTTCTTTTCTGAGTCACCCTCCTTCAGGTCCACCACCAATTGAAAACTGTCTTTCCTGAGCACTCCGGCAGCCTTCTCTTCCACATCCCGGTCCAGACTGATCCCTTTTTCCACAAGGAACACATCATCAAAACTGATTGATACCTGCTCCGGATCAAATTGGGCACCTGAACGCCCCAGGGCGGCAATTATCCGGCCCCAGTTAGGATCCTGGCCGAAACAGGCAGTCTTAAAAAGACTTGAATTGGCTATGGTCCTGGCGGCCAAATCGGCCTCCTCCATATCTACCGCTCCCTTTACCTGAACCGTGATCAGCTTGGTAGCCCCTTCCCCATCCCGGACAATATCAAGGGCCAGATCCAGAAGCAAGGCTGAAAGCCGCTCTTGAAAAAAAACAGCATCAGATGAATCCGGGATCTTTATAACAGAATTAGCGGCCCGGGAGTTTGCCAGCATCAGAACAGAATCATTGGTACTGGTATCACCATCCACGGTTATACTGTTAAAGGACGGCTCAACGCTTTTCTCCAATACAGACTGCAGAACAGCAGAATCAACAGCCGCATCAGTGACCACAAAAGCGAGCATGGTGGCCATATGGGGCATAATCATACCTGAGCCTTTGGCCAAGCCTGTCATGGTAACCTTCCTGCCGCCAAGTTCCAGAGAGCTGCTCCTGATTTTCGGAAAAGTATCCGTGGTCATCATGGCCCGGGCCACATCAGGCAGACCATCAGGTCTTAACCCGGCAACCAGGGAAGGCATGGCCTTTTCAAAAAGGGAGATGTCCAGGTCCTCGCCTATTACCCCGGTAGAAGATATCAGGACCTGATTTTCTGCAATTCCAAGATGCTTGGCGGCCAGAGAAACGGTCTTCCGGGCATTTTCCAATCCCGCGGCGCCGGTACAGGCGTTGGCCACCCCGCTGTTAACCACAACAGCCCGGCCTTCCCCTTCCCGAAGCTTAATAATATCAAGCTGGACTGGGGCCGCCTTTACTCGGTTTGTGGTAAAAACACCGGCAGCTGCAGCAGGCACTTCTGAATAAATCAATCCCAGGTCAAGCCGGTCTTTTCCCCTTATTCCGGCCTTTACTGCCCCGGCCTTGAAACCGGACACTGTTATTTCGTCATGCCGCAGCATTTCTTATACTTTTTCCCGCTGCCACAGGGGCAGGGGGAATTCCTCCCCACCTTTTCACCTTTACGGACAGGCTGCCGCTTATCACCAGCCTCCTGTTCACCCCGGTTCATCCGGGCTTCCTGATCCAGGGCCTTTCTCTTTTTTTCCAGCTGAGCCGCTTCTTCTTCCCTGGCAAGCTGAACCCGAAACATGGTAGCGATAGTCTGTTCTTTCACCCTTTCAATCATAGCCATAAACATGCTATAGCCTTCCTTCTTGTACTCATCCAGAGGATTTTTCTGGCCATAGCCCCTAAGGCCTATACCCTCCTTAAGATGATCCATATTAAGCAGATGGTCCTTCCAGTGACTATCTACCATCTGCAGCAGAACATAATGTTCGATCTGCCGCATATTATCCCTGCCGACCTCTTCTTCTTTAGCTCTATAAAGGCCCCTGGCTGCTTCCAGAAGCTTTTCCCTGAAACTATCCGGGTCAAGCCCCTTTTTCTCCTCGTCACTCCAATCCAGGGTAAAACCCAGGCCTGCCTTGACCCTTTCGGCAATAGCGTCCCAGTCCCAGTCCCTGGAGGGAGCAGCTTCGTTACTGAACTCATCTGCCACGGAAGAGGCAATATCTTCCATCATACCGTCGATGGTCTGGCTCAAATCTTTACTCTCCAGGACTTCCCGGCGCTGACGGTAAATAACATCCCGCTGCATATTCATTACATCATCGTATTCCAGCAGATGTTTCCGGATATCAAAGTTGTGTCCCTCTACTTTGCGCTGGGCATTTTCAATGGCCTTGCTGATCATGTTGTGCTCAATAGGCTCATCCTCCTCCATGCCCACTCTCTCCATAATAGCAGAAATTCTTTCCGAACCGAAGATACGGAGAAGATCATCTTCCAGGGAGAGATAAAATCTTGAAGAACCGGGATCACCCTGACGGCCGGATCTGCCCCGCAGCTGATTATCAATCCTCCTTGACTCGTGGCGGCTGGTTCCCAGAATATGAAGACCGCCCAGTTCAGCAACACCTTCGCCAAGTTTAATATCCGTACCTCGACCGGCCATATTGGTGGCAATGGTGACTTTTCCTTTTTCACCTGCCTCGGCAATAATCTCCGCCTCCCTGGCATGATTTTTGGCATTTAACACAGAATGCCTGATCTTTGCTTTCTGTAACATCCTGGAAAGCATCTCTGAAACATCGATGTTGGTAGTACCAACCAGAACAGGTCTTCCCTGATTATGGATATCCTTGATCTCCTCAACTACCGCCCGGAACTTGGCCTTGGTGTTCTTATAGACCACATCGGCATAATCATCCCGGATCATAGGATGATGGGTGGGAATAACCACGACATCCAGGTTGTATATTTTCTTAAATTCCGCCGCCTCGGTATCTGCCGTACCGGTCATACCTGCCAGTTTATCGTACATCCGGAAATAGTTCTGAAAAGTAATAGAGGCAAGGGTCTGATTCTCCTTTTCGACCTTCACTCCCTCCTTGGCCTCCAGGGCCTGATGAAGTCCGTCGCTGAAGCGGCGCCCCGACATGGCCCGGCCGGTGAACTCATCCACAATAACCACTTCGCCATCATTAACCAGGTAGTCCACATCCCGCTGGAACAAGGCGTGGGCCTTCAGGCCCTGATTAAGATGGTGAAGCCACTCAATGTTCTTGGGATCATAAAGGTTTTCCACTCCAAGAAGCTCTTCGCCCAGGGCTATCCCCTCCTCAGTCATGCTCAGGGATTTAATCTTCTCATCAATGGTGTAGTGGACATCAGCTTTAAACTTGGGAATAATCTTGTCAACCCTGTGATACAGTTCGACTGACATCTCGGCCGGCCCGGAAATGATCAGAGGGGTCCGGGCCTCGTCTATAAGGATTGAATCAACCTCGTCCACGATTGCGTAATTAAAATCGCGCTGGCAGAAATCCTCCTTGCTGAACTTCATGTTGTCACGAAGATAATCAAAACCGAACTCATTGTTAGTACCGTAAGTGACATCGGCATGATAGGCCTCCTTCCGGGCCTGATCATCCATATCATGAGTAATAAAGCCGGTGGAAAGCCCCAGAAAACCGTAAATCCCGGACATCCATTCAGCGTCCCTTTTGGCCAGATAATCGTTTACCGTTACCACATGGACGCCCTTGCCGGTAAGGGCGTTAAGATAGACCGGCATGGTAGCAACCAGGGTTTTTCCTTCACCGGTCTTCATCTCTACAATCTGGCCTCGATGGAGCACTATTGCACCGATAACCTGAACGTCAAAGAGACGCAGTCCCAGGACCCGGCGGCCAGCCTCCCTGACTACGGCAAAGGCTTCCACCATCAAATCATCCATGCTCTCTCCAGACTCCAGACGATTTTTAAACTCCACGGTCTTGGCAGTTAAAGAACTATCATCAAGTTCCCGGATTTCAGACTCAAGACTGTTTACCCTGTCAACCAGGGGCCGCATCTTCTTTAACTCCCGTTCATTTTTGCTGCCGAATATCCTGGTCAGAGCATTTCCTAACATATTAACTCCTTACTCACCCCATATCATAGGCTCTTCCTTACAATCCGGAAATTTTGGACAATTGATACAGTCTCTCCAGATTTTATGTGGTAGTTGATCCCTGTCAATGGGCTTAAATTGCAATTTACTAAAAAAAGCGGGGGCATAGGTCAGGGTGAATACCCTGTTTATACCCATCTGCCTTGCTTCCTTAAGACAAGTATTGGCCAGCTCAGTCCCGATCCCCCGGGAATTAACATCTTCCCGAACGGCCAATGAACATATTTCGGCCAGGTTATGCCACCATATATGCAAGGCACAGACTCCAAGGATAACCTCGCTTTCATCTATAACTTCGACATATACCTGAAAATCCCGCAACTGCTCATAAAGCGTACTGAAAGACCTTCCTAGAAGCAGTCCCTTCTCGGCATAATAGTTAAGGAGATCGTAGATCACCTGGACATCATCTATTTTAGCCTTACGAATCATAACATTCCTTTATCCCGGACAGCAAAGTAATACAGACCATCCAGAGAGCGATAAAAGGCATCATAACCCCTGGCCTGCCAATCCATTGGCCATACCTTTATTGATTTACAGCCGGGATATATTTCTGAATACCCAGTTTCCCTGTCAGAAAGAAGCACGGTCTGGCCCACCCAGATTCCTAAGAGAAACATCCACAAAAAAATACAGAAGAGTACTACACCCAGACCAAGAAGACCTTTAATGCTCAGTTCAATATGTATAAGCTTTTCCTTTTTCTGTACCTTTTTTTTGGCCATCATTAATCTACATGGATTCAGGCGCGGTCATTCCCAGTAGGGTCAAGCCGTTCCGAAAAACCAGCTCCAGGGCCTTACTAAGCCAGAGACGGGCCCGGCTTAAATCCTTATCATCCGAGACAACCCGGTGTTTATTATAGTAACTATGAAAAACCCCTGCAAGTTCCTGGAGATAGAAGACAACACGGTGGGGTGCCAAATCATCTGCCGCCTCTTGAATTAAAGAAGGATAAGCAGCCAGCATCTTGATAATCTTCTGCTCCTCGGGGATATTCAACACATCAAGGGAAACAGAGGCGATATCTCCGGCATCAATTCCCTGCTCTTCGGCCTTGCGCTGAATACTCTTTATACGGGCATGACCATACTGGACATAGTAAACCGGATTTTCCTGACCCTCTCTGGTGGCCAGATCCAGATCAAATTCCAGCTGACTGTCGGCCTTACGCATCAAAAAGAAAAACCGGAGGACATCAACACCAACCTCGTCAAGGATCTCGTCCACAGTGATAAAATCTGCTTTCCTGGTTGACATTTTCACCTGCTTTCCCTCGCGCACAAGAGTTACGAACTGATGAAGGATAACCGTGACCAGAGAGTCATCGCAGCCCAGTGCCCTCACTCCGGCAAGGACATCAGGGACGGTGGCAATATGATCGGCGCCGAAAATATCAATCAGCCTGTCATATCCACGTCTGAACTTTTCCCGGTGATAAGCGATATCAGGCAGACGGTAGGTAGGTTCACCGCTGCTTTTGATTATGACCCTGTCTTTTTCCTGGCCGAAAGCCGTGGCCCTGAACCAGACCGCCCCCTCCTGGTCGTAGACCAGCCCCTTTTCCCTCAGGGCAGCAACCACATCATCTATCCGGCCATTTTCATAAAGGGATCTTTCATTATAATAATTGTCAAAAAAAATACCCAGGCGCTTCAAGGTCCTGTCAATGCCGCCAAAAATTTCCTTTTCAGCCCTTTCCACGAAGGGCGCCAGATCCTGGCAATCACTGAGGCTATTCCCTTTGTCGGCTATCAGGAGCCGGGCAATATCGCGAATATATTCCCCCTGATAGCCATCTTCAGGAAACCGTACAGAAAAACCAAGTTCTTCCAGATACCTGGCCCGGACTGATTCACCGAGGACTCGCATCTGCCGGCCGCCGTCATTGTAGTAATATTCGCGATCAACCTCAAATCCGCGCGCTTCCAGAAGACGACAAATAGCATCACCAAGAACAGCCTGGCGTCCATGGCCTATACTCAAAGGGCCGGTGGGATTGGCACTGACGAATTCAACCAGCACTCTCTGTTTATTTTTTCCCGGAGCACGCCCGAAGTTATCCTGGGCTTTAATAATTTCGGGAATCAGTTCAGGCCAGACAGAACTTTTAAGGAAAAAGTTGATAAATCCGGGGCCGGCTATATCTATTTTGTCAAACAAAGTGGTATGTTGTGCCAGAAGCCCAACCATTTTTTCCGCAATTTCCCTGGGAGAAACCTCAGCACCGCTGGTTTTTTTCATCTGACCGGCAATCACCATGGCCGCATTGGTGGAGAAATCCCCCTGTCCCTCATACCTGGGCTCTTCAACGGTATATGTATAGGCCGCATCCTCAGGCCACCAGTCTCTGGCCAGACCTTCTCTGAAACACTCCTCAATATGTTTTTTTATCCGTGATTTAATCATCTATAGACCAAGTGCAAATCCGTATAATATATCTCAACTTTCCGACTTAATTTATTTATATCTCCAGAGTCCAAAATTCTCTTAACTTATTAATATGATTAGAACCAAAATTGTTGTAGCGTCATTCCGGCGAAGGTTGTCCCGGACCCGATCCGGGAGCCGAAATCCAGAATGTTTTCAGCATCATATGGCATCTGGATGCCGGACCAAGTCCGGCATAACGAAAGAACTTTAGACTCTCAAGTTTATATGATATAACGTGAAAATTTCCCGTCAGACCGTGGTGTTTAGCGATGGATATGTCTATTCAGGAACATTGCGCAGTGTTTGTTAATGGCTCTTGGCGAAGCGAATGGATGATTCGTCACTTTCCTTACCATAACGTACCGAAGGTACGGTCAACGTTAAAAATTTCAACTGTCTGAGCGAGGCACGAGCGAGTTTTGAAATTTTAGTGAAGCGAGCCTTAGAGCCGCTCAAATATGGAGCCGTTCCTGAATGGGCATATCATCTGCTTAAAATCATTATGTTTTTATCAAACTAAAAAGTTGAGTAATTCAACTTTTCAGCTTTACAGGCGGAACACCTGCTCCCTTAATGTAATGACTGTGCTTGTCGGTATCATTGACTTTGCATCTTGTCGGGGATTAGCGAAAACCTGAATTCAGCCTGTCTCCTCATTCAGATAACACCTGTAATTTAAATTACCGAAAAGGCAGAGCACCTCGTAATTAAGGGTCCCCATCCAACCGGCAATCTCGTCGGCATCAATTCTTTCTTCCCCCTGTTCCCCCATGAGAACCACATCATCACCCGGGACAACTTCTCCGGGAAGATCAGTGACATCCAGAACAGTCACATTCATACATATTCTTCCCACCTGGGGCACCCTCACACCACGAACAAGGGCCTGAGCACGGTCAGAAAGAATACGCCGGTATCCCTCATTATAGCCCAGAGGTATAAGGGCCAGCCTGGAAGGCCGGCTTGTCCGGAAACTATGCCCGTAACTGATACCGGCACCTGCGGGCACCTGTCTTACCTGGAATATCTCGGTTTTCAGGGACATAACCGGCTTAAGACCGGGTAAAAAACAGGTGGATTTATCCGGAAGATAGCCGTAAAGCGAAATACCCGGCCGCACCTTATCCCAATGGGTTTCCGGAAATCTCACCATGGCAGCGCTGTTGGCAATATGGGCTGACCCCTGTAAAATACTGTCCCGAATACCTTGAAATACGGTCCGGAAAAGCTCATTCTGCTCGAAAGAGCCCTGTGCATCAGGATCATCGGCACCGGGAAAATGGCCCGCTAAACCGGCCAGGCGGATCCCGTCAGCCTCGCTTATTGCCTGAATAAATTCAGGGACTCGAGCTGGTAATATACCGGAACGCCCCATACCGGTATCCACTTTCAGATGTACCCCGATATTCACCTGGCTTTCCCTGGCAGAAGAGGCAAGCATTTTCAGTTGGCCCGGATCAAAAACTACCGGTTGCAGATTAAATTCGGCAATTGCACGGCATTCATCAGGCCTAAATCCAAGTAAGACGACAATATCCCCTTTAATACCAGTTTCTCTAAGAACAAGCCCTTCTTCTACACTGGCCACGCAGAAACCATCTACACCTGCCTCCTGAAGGGTTATGGCCGTGGCCTTCATGCCGTGACCATAACCATCCGATTTAACTACAGCCAGTATTCCTGTACTCTCTCCCAGAAATGCCCTGATAAGACTGTAATTATCCCTTAAAGCGGCCAGATCAATCTCAACCCGGTTCCGGGAAGAACTGAAGACCATTGAAGCCTGCCTCCTAATTATTTACCCTGACCGCCTCTCTTGCCCAGGCCTTCCAGAAAATGCCGCTGGCAATAAGCATGGATAATCCCACCCCTGCAATTATCAGGTTATAAATTTCCCGGGGCAGAGGAGAGAGGCGAAACATGATTCCCAGTATAATCATAACAGCTATCAATATCCAGATTCGCAACGGAAAAACCGCGCAAATAAATGCATCCCTTTCCAGTCCCGCCAGTCTTATAACATTCTTCTGGGCAGTATTCCTGAACCCAATAAAAAATTTAGCGATGCCCAGCAGCAAAACCATAATTAACAAAAAATAACAGGAGCTTAAAACCAGGAAAACCGCTCCCCGGATAAATAGTCCACAACCGACAAGAGTCCACATAAGGGCGGCAACCAGATATTGCCCCTTTATAGACAAAGTCAGCCTTGAATACAAGGAGTACATGAATAAAAAAAGCCCATCTTCTTACCCAGAAGACAGGCTCTAAGTTTCTACCAGGTTAACCCCGGTTAAAAGGATATTATTCTTCTGTTACGGTTATGGCGCCTGCTTCACAAACCTCAACGCAAGTCTCACAGCCCAGGCATTCATCCATGTTAACCGGATCAGCCTTGCCATCTACCATTTCCAGAACACCTGAAGGACATGCATTTACGCACTCTTCGTCGCCTGTGCATTTGTCTTTATCTACAGTTACTACCCATGCCATAATAACTACCTCCTCATTAAATTAAAGAAATGTTGGCATCTTCATATGAAGCTTTTTAAATATTTCAATTAACGATCTATGATTTTAATACTCAAAATTCAATTAAATTATCAAAACCTGTTTGTCAACATAAATTTATAAATTTATAATAAAGTAACTTGACAGTCAAAAGTTCTTCCGTCATGCCGGACTTGATCCGGCATCCAGAAATCATATCTTACTGATAAAACACTGGATTCCGGCTCCCGGATCGGGGTCCGGGACAAGCTTCGCCGGAATGACGACCATAAATATATTATTTTAATTATTTCAATGAATTACGAGAACTTTGAACTGTAAAAATTAAAGTAAAAAAACAGACAAAACCGGCAGCCTCTGAAAATAAGATCGGGCTTGATAAATGGCTGTTTAACTGAAACCGTTTTTTTCTCTGCCTCAGGAAAAATCTGCTATGATCATGTTAAAAAAACCTACCTATGAAGAACTCGAGGAACAAGTTCGCGAACTGAAACAGGCCCAGAAACGTAAGGACCATATTAAACAGGTCTCTCTGGCCATCCGCGATATCAACCAGCTCGTTTTCCAGGAGACCGACCCGAAACGATTGATCGAAAGCGCATGCGCAAAACTAACCAGGACACTGGGCTACCACAACGCCTGGATTGCTCTGATTGAAGAGACAGGCAGCACTATATTCATGACTGCTTCCTCGGGTTTCAACGGCAAATTCAAGGTAATAAAAAACTGTCTTGAGCTCAGTGAATTTCCCGACTGCATAAGACAGTCTTTGGAAAAAGACGAACTCCTGGTAATTAAAGATCCGCCATCGGAATGTCCTAACTGTCCCTTGGCCTGCGAATATAAAGGCCGCGCCGGACTGACCCGCCGCCTGTCCTGTAACGGCAGCATCTACGGTATCCTCTCTGTCTCTGTTCCCGGTGCTTTTGCCCACGACACCGAAGAGCAGGAACTGTTCAACAAAGTAGTCCAGGACCTCGCTTTCGCTCTGCATAAAATCGAAAACATCGAGGTGCTGCGCCTTGCCAACGAGATTATCTCCCACAGCCCTGCAGTGGCTTTCATCTGGAAAAACGCCGAAGGGTGGCCGGTCAAGTTCGCCTCGGAAAACACCGAGCGGATTTTTGGATGGAAGGCCCGGGATTTTGTATCAGGCGCGATTTTCTATGCGGACGTGATTCACCCCGACGATCTTGAAAATCTCTCCCGGGAAGTAAAGCAAAGCAGCACGGACCTGTCCACCAAAAGAGTTAAATATACCCCCTATAGAATCATCCGGCAAGACGGTGAGATCCGGTGGATTGAAAATATGACCTTTATCCGGCGCACCGAAGACGGGGATATCGCGGCCTACGAGAGTATACTGCTGGATGTCACAGAACGTAAGCGCATCGAAGACGAGTCGCGCTTTCGATCCTTTATATTGGATCAAATTCAGGACCGGGTTACAGTAACTGACCTTGAGGGGTACATCACCTACATCAATAACGCCGAATGCAAAATGCTTAAGATGCGGCGGGACCAGGTGATCGGCAAACATGTCTCAATTTTTGGCGAAGATACCGGGACCGGGGCCTCCCAGGAGGAAATTATCAATAGTACCCTGCAGGAAGGGGAATGGCACGGAGAGATTGTAAACTACGATACTGATGGCAAACCTGTTCATCTCTATTGCCGGAGCCAGTTATTAACAGATTCAAAGGGAGAAGAAATCGCCCTGTGTGGAATAAGTACGGATATTACCGATATCAAGCAAATCGAAGAAGAGATCCGGAAAAATGAACGGGTAATGTCAGCCACCCTGAATGCCATGTCGGAATTAGTGGCATACCTGGATACGGACCAAAATGTCCTGTGGACAAATAAGGCCGCGGCCGAATCTGTGAATGAAACGCAAGAGAACCTGACAGGGAAGAAATGTTACCAGATTTGGGCCGGAAGAAAGGACAGGTGCGAAAACTGTCCGGTGACAAGAGCCATTAAACAGGGAGAAATGCAGTGGAATAAGATTACAACACCCGACAACAGGCAGTGGGAGATAACCGGGTACCCGGTAAAAGATGAAACCGGCAAAACTATTGGCGCCGTGGAAGTGACACTCAATATTACCCGGCAGCAAAGGGCCGAGCAGGCGCTTCGGGACGCAGAACTGGAGAAACGCCTGATTCTTGATGCACAGCCGAATTACGTGATCCTTCAAGCCCTGGACCATTCTATTATCTGGGCCAATCGCTCAGCTTGCGAGTGGGCAGGGCGTACTCTCGAAGAACTTGTCGGCAGGTATTGCTATGAAGTCTGGGGATACGGGAGCGACGTTTGTCCGGATTGCCCGCTGACCACGAGTATAGAAACGGGCCAAGTCCGGAAGATCACCAGGAAGACCCCTGATGGAAGAACCTGGAATATCGTGGCCAGCCCTGTGCGGGACGAAGCCGGTCAGATTGTCAAGGCCGTAAAAATAGTCGAAGAAATCACAGAACGGCTGTCCCTGGAAACACAACTCCGCCTGGCACAAAAAATGGAGTCCGTGGGACGTCTGGCAGGCGGTGTGGCCCACGACTTCAACAACCTGCTTAGCCCGATCCTGGCCTATTCCGAGATGTTGAAAAACGATTTACCCGGAGACGACCCCCGCCGCGAATTAACTGAAGAAATCTATGCTGCCGCTGAAAGAGCAACCAACCTGACACGTCAACTTCTGGCATTCGGACGGAAACAGACAATGGAGATGGAAGTCCGGGACCTGAATAAGATTCTGCGGGAGTTTGAAAAACTACTCCGCCGCACCATTCGCGAAAACGTGGAAATCGAGCTTCAACTGTCTTCCTCTCCCCTGCCGGTCAGGATGGACGTGGGCCAGGTGGAGCAGGTGGTCATGAACCTTGCGGTCAATGCCCAGGACGCGATGCTGGAACGCGGGACCCTGACCATTAAGACCGGGAAGGCGGATCTGGACGAAACTTATGCCTGGACGCATCAGGGGGTGGTACCGGGGATGTACAGCATGCTTACAATCAGTGACACGGGAATGGGAATGGACAAAGAGACCCTTGAACATATATTCGAACCCTTTTTTACCACCAAAGAGAAGGACAGAGGGACTGGGCTGGGACTGTCCACTGTTTACGGTATTGTCAAACAGCATAGCGGGAATATTTGGGCATACAGCGAGCCCGGCATGGGCAGTACCTTCAAAATCTACCTCCCACTGAGCGGCGAGGCCCGCTCCAGCAGGAGCACTACTGAAAAAAGGAGTGAAATCGCGACAGGGGGCAACGAAACCATTCTCGTGGTGGAAGACGAAAAAAGAGTACGGAAACTGACCAGCCGGATTTTGAAGAGCCAGGGTTATACAGTACTGCAGGCGTCGCACGGACAAAAGGCCCTTGAATCGGCAAAGTCTCACAAAGGGCCGATCCATCTCCTTTTAACTGATGTGGTGATGCCCGGGATGAACGGCAAGCAGGTGTATGAGCAACTAACTTTAGTACAGCCAAAAGTAAAGGTCATCTACATGTCAGGCTACACGGACGAGGTCATTAACGGCCACCAGATCCTGGATAAGGGAATAAATTTCATCCAGAAACCCTTTGGCGTCAAGCAACTGGCCGCCAAGGTGCGGCAGGTGTTAAAAAATAGACACGGTTGAACCAGACTGCCCATTTAATACTAAAATCCCAGCTCCACCCGGGGCTTAGCACCTTCACCCCGGTCAAGTTCAGACTCGCTCACAAACATCCTGCCCGGATCAATATTGGGCTGCCAGGCGACTGCTGCTTAGAGCAAAATTGCCCTCATAAAAAGAAGTCCGGTCTGTTTTCAGGGCCCAGGCCGAGGGTAAAACCTCCTCCGGCTGAAAAACGCCCCGACATAATGTCCAGCGCTCCTTCGACAAAACCTTTGAATCCTTCCAGGTCCAGATCAACAATATCAATCCTGCCCTTGACACGGGGTCGGGGCTTAATCTGCAGCTCCATTAATTCGTAACCGTTCACCGTTGCCGTTGATAAGGCGCTGAAATCTCCGGACTGTATCCGTTCAGCAGTGCCGCAGATTGACCGTACCTAAAGGTACGTTATGGTAAGGATAATGACGAATCTATCCATTGGGCAAGCAGACCGGCGCCGCGTACTAAGTCGTACGTAAGCCGGTCTGCTTGCCCGAAGATGTGGTGCTGCTGAACGGATACATTAATTCAAGGTGCAAGGGGGTGAACCTGAACCATCGTCTTTGTCGGGTCATAGGAGGTTCTTGAGCAGTCATGACAGTTACTTACTTAACTTTCCGATAAGAAAACGACACCTAGAAAAACCTTATCCTTGACCACAATGAAATATTAACTTAAAAGGAAGCTTGTTTAATGCCAACGGTGTCACGAAAGTCCGGACATATCCGGTCCTGTTTAATCTGAAATATCAAGGGCCTTTTGCCATTATACCAATTTCATCTGCTTTTTAACTTCAAGGTACTATCATTATATACCTGAATTAAACTAGTCAAATAGCATAAAAAGTTCAGGGCCCGACTCAAATTCCAAACCTGCGGGGTAGCTAAACAAAATATTATGAAAAAACAGGGATTCATTCTACACAGGGAAAGTACTGTAGATGAAATAAACGGTACAGCTCGAATATTTGAACATGAGAAAAGCGGGGCCCGCCTTCTCCACCTGGAAAATGATGACGACAATAAAGTCTTTTCTATTTTTTTCCGGACCCCACCGCCGGATAACACAGGTGTTGCTCATATTCTTGAGCACAGCCTGCTCTGCGGCTCCCGTAAATTTCCTTCCAAGGAACCTTTCCTTGAACTTCTTAAAGGCTCACTGAACACCTTCCTGAATGCCATTACTTTTTCGGACAAAACAGGTTATCCGGTAGCCAGCCGCAATGAAAAGGATTTTTTCAACCTCATGGATGTCTATTTAGACGCGGTTTTTTATCCCAGAATCTATGACAAAAAAGAGATCTTTCTCCAGGAGGGCTGGCATTATGAACTCAGCCACCCGGAAGACGAACTGGTCTATAACGGCGTAGTCTACAACGAAATGAAGGGTGCCTTTTCTTCCCCTGAACAGACCCTTTTCCGTAAAATCGAATACTCTCTTTTCCCGGATACCCCTTATGGACTGGAATCCGGTGGTGATCCGGAGGCTATAACCGACCTGACCTATGAACAGTTCATCGACTTTCACCGCAAGTATTACCACCCCTGCAACAGCTTTATCTTCCTGTACGGGAACGGAGATCCGGATAAACAGCTTGCCTTTTTAGACAAAAACTATCTGGCCGACTTTTCCGGAAAAAAACTGTCTTCAGGAATTCCCTGCCAAACCCCTTTTTCTTCCCGGAAGGAAACCTTTGCTTACTATCCGGTCGGCAAAGAAGAAAGTACAGAGGCTAAAACCTATCTGGCCCTGAGTTTTGTCACCGCCGAATCTACTGATGTCAAAACTATTTTCGGTCTCTCTGTTCTTAACCACATCATGCTCCAGACCCCGGCCTCTCCTCTAAGAAAAACCCTACTTGATGCGGAACTTGGTAAAGATGTCCTTAGTTCTTTTGACAATGAAATAAGACAACCGGTTTTCTCAATTATAGTAAAAAACAGCGCCCCTGAAAAAAAAGAGGCCTTTTGGCAAACAGTCCGGAATACCCTGCAGGACCTGGTCCGGGAAGGTCTGGCCCAAGACCTTATTATCGCCTCTCTCAACAACATTGAGTTCAGATTACGGGAGGCGGATTTCCGGTCCTTTCCCAGGGGGCTGGTTTACAATCTTCAGGCGCTCACCAACTGGCTCTATGACGGTGATCCCCTGAAACCACTGAGATTCGAGACCTGGATCAATGAAATAAGGAAAGAAGCCGATGCGGGATATTTCGAAAACCTTATCCGGAAATATTTCCTGGACAATCCCCATTCCTCCCTGGTCAGCCTTATTCCGGAACCGGGACTTATAAGTAAAAGGGAACAGGATCTTTCCGCCAAGCTGGCCAGCTACAAGGCAGGCTTAAGCGATGCGGAGTTAAACAGACTTGTAGAAAAGACCAGGAGACTGCACGAATACCAGAAGAAGAAAGACAGGCCGGAAGAGCTGGCAGCAGTCCCCCTGCTGTCTCTCAGTGATATTGACCGTCAAGCTGAAATACTCCCCCTGGAAAAAAGAAATGAGAAACCGGAAACCATAGCTCACCCCCTGTTCACCAACAATATCGTCTACGCAGCTATATATTTTGACACCAGTCATATCCCGCTGGCAGATGTCCCATGGCTGGGACTGCTGGAAAATGTGCTGGGAAGAACGGATACGGTAAAACGGGACTATATATCCCTGGCCAAGCTGATAAACACCCACCTGGGCGGCCTCTCTTTTGCGCCTCAAGGTTTCAGCAGGTATAGAGACCGCAGCCTCTTCTATCCCAAATTCACGGTATCGGCAAAGTCCCTCCTGAAAGAGACAGAAAACATGACAGGGCTCATAGAAGAGATCATCCAGGAAACTGATTTCAGCAACAAGAGACGTATAAAGGAAATTATCCAGGAAGAACGGTCCCACATGGAAATGAACATCATGGAAAGCGGCCACAACTTTGCCGTGCGGAGACTGGCGTCCGCCCTCACCCTCACCGGCCGCTTTCATGAGCTCTCCGGGGGCATCTCTTACTACTACTTCATTAAGGAGCTGGATGAAAATTTTGAAAAGAGGAGTGAAGAGATCACAGGCAGACTGCAAAAGATCAGCAGGCTGATTTTCAGGCAGAACAGGGCCTTAATCTCTATCACCGGCCAGCATAGTGATCTTGATCATATAGAGGAGAAGATCGGCAGTATACTGAAAAACCTGCCGGATATAAACAGCGAACCAGCCGGTTATACCCCGCTGTCAGTCCCGGTTAATGAGGGTTTCATTATACCGGGCCAAGTCCAGTATATCGCCGCCTCCTGCGATCTCCAGAAGTCGGGCTTTGCCTATGACAACCAGATGCAGGTTCTCCAGAAAATAATCGGCACTGATTACCTGTGGAACAATATCAGGGTACTGGGAGGGGCCTATGGCGCCATGGCCTGCTTCAATCATAACTCCACCGTATTCTTCTCCTCTTACCGCGATCCCAACCTGGAAAAAACCCTGGAAACCTTTAACCGTACTCCTGACTATATAAAAGAATTTCAGCCTGATGAAAGGGAGATACGCAAGTATATCATCGGCACGGTCAGCAATCTGGACAGCCCCCTTACCCCGTCCATGAAAGGCAAACAAGCGGCTGCAGACTACATCTGCCAGCTCAGCCAGAAAGAAATTCAACAGAAAAGAGAGGATATATTAAACACCAAGGCTGAAGATATCCGGGGCTTCAGCGCTCCTCTATCCTCGGCCCTAAAAGCTGCCAATTACTGTGTTATAGGCAGTGAAACAAAAATAAGCAAGGCAGAGCATCTCTTTGACACCGCTGCCGCCCTGCTTTAGTCATAAAACACCCCGGCCTTGTTCTGCCTTTAAACCACCTGACTTCAGAGAATTTTATCCTGATCCCTGATTTGTACCACTGTTTCCTGTATCTTTTCGAAAAGTCGCGGATACCCAGGGGCGTATCAGGCGGCCCGGGCAAAATACTCCCTGGTAAGCCTGAATACCACAGGACTCAAGGCCAGCAGGGCAACAAGGTTGGGCACTATCATCAAACCGTTCATCATATCTGAAAAAGTCCAGACCAGATCCAGCTTAACCACCGCCCCGATAAAGATGAACAATACATATAAAAATCTATAGGGAGTAATACCTTTCAGACCAAAAAGAAAGGCTATACAGACCTGGCCATAATAACACCAGGCCAGAATTGTGGAAAAGGCAAAGATAATAAGTCCGAAACCGACGACAAAATCACCCAGCCCGGGCAGACCCCGGTTAAATGCCATCTGGGAGAGTTCTGCCCCTGTCTCACCGCTGGTCCAGGCGCCGGTCATGATAATAAGGAGAGCGGTAAGGCTGCAGACACAGATAGTATCTATAAAAGTCCCCAGCATACCAATCACTCCCTGCCGGACCGGATCGACAGTACGGGCGGCGGCATGGGCAATGGGAGCGCTGCCCAGCCCGGCCTCGTTGGAAAATACTCCCCTGGATATTCCGAAGCGCATGGCCTGGGCCATAGCAGAACCGGCAAAACCACCGGCCGCCGCCGTCCCGCTGAAGGCATCAGTAAAAATTAGTCCCAGGGCAGAGCCCAGCCTGTCAATATTGGCCGCTATAATAAAAAAAGCGCCAGCTATATAAATGGCCGCCATAAAAGGCACCAGCCTCTCTGTCACTTCAGCTATTCTCCTGATTCCCCCGACCACTACAGTAAAAGTGAGTGCGGCCAGAAACAGGCCGGTAATCCAGAATGGAACATCAAATGCCCTTTCTACCGCCCGGGCCACCGAGTTCGACTGAACCATGTTGCCTATTCCCAGGGCAGCAACCGCAGCAAAAACAGCAAAAAGGCCCCCCAGCCACTTCCAGTTATTCCCCATGCCGTTTTTAATATAATACATCGGCCCGCCGACAAAAGAATGATCGGAAAGGACTTCCCTGTATTTGACGGCAAGTACAGCCTCAGAGTACTTGGTAGCCATACCAAAAAAGGCGGTAATCCACATCCAGAAAACTGCACCGGGACCACCAAGAAAAATGGCCGTGGCCACTCCGGCAATATTGCCGGTACCGATAGTTGCTGACAGAGCAGTCATCAAGGCCTGAAAAGGCGTTATCTCCCCTTCACCTTTCTGATCCTCTTTCTTACGCCCCCTGCTTAACAGCTTAAAGGCATAACCAATCCTGCGCAGGGTCTGCAGCCTGAGGCCGAAAGTAAGATATATACCCGTCCCCACCAGCAGAACCAGCATATAAGGCCCCCAGACAAAACCGCTTATCTTATCCAATAACAAGGCCATTTCCCCTCTATAGCTTGACAGTCCAAAGCTTTCTTTGACATTCCTGACACCCCCGGACTATCCGGTTCTTGGAAAAAATTCCTTAACTCAACTTACCGGCTTGAGAAAACTGTTATGATTTCAGACTGTTGGTATATTTATTCAGAAACGGCTATACCAACCGTCAAATGCCCCTGCCTCACCAAGAAATTTGCACGTTGTATCATACCAGATAAATCAATCCGGAAAGTTGAATTATTTTACCTGAGTACAGGTTTTCATTTATCAAGCCAGTTCGAAAGAATCTCCACGATCTTGGCGGCCTGTTTTGAACTTGAAATGTTGAATCTGGTCCGGGGTATATATTCACCATTTATCTTCCTGTAACGACGAATGGTATATTTATCTTCACCATACTCCTCTTTACGCTTATCCCATTGCTGGTAGCGAAAAATTATAGTCGCCCAGGCCCCTTTGGACAGCACTGCCTTATCCAGCTCTTTAACAACAGGAATACCATCTTCTTCATAATTAACGGTTAAATCCTCAACATCTTCAGCCATGCCCAGCTCCTCTTTACGTATAGATACAAGTTCAAATTTATGGATTATCTCTTCCATAACTCCCATAACAACGGGGGTCCAGAAAAAATTTACCGAGTTTGCATAAAAATCGATTTTTTTTATGGTAAACTGATTTTTTTTAATTAATATTCCATTTTTTAATTAAAAGAGGTAGCATTATAATTTTTTCAAAGTAACGGCTTTTATTCGGCGTAACTATTGTCCATTCGAAAATCCTGATACAGAAAGACCCGGCAGTCAGCGAACAGCCCCCAGCTTAACAGCCTCAGGTGTTTTTAACTGACAATAATTAACAAAAATTGATATGAATAGCAATTCAATGTCTCGACGCCCCCGTGAAGAATGCGGCATCTGCGGCATATATGGACATCCGGATGCTGCCAAGTTAACCTATTTCGGTCTATACGCCCTGCAGCACAGGGGGCAGGAAAGTGCCGGGATAGTGGCCTATGACGGCATAAAAACCACAGAACACAAAGGAATGGGCCTTGTACCGGAAGTTTTTACAGAAGAGGATTTTCAGAAGCTGGCCGGCTATCAGGCCTGCGGCCATGTAAGATACTCAACCACCGGGGCCTCAACCATAATCAATGCCCAACCCTTTACAGCGGTACACAAAGGCCAGACATACGCTATTTCCCATAACGGCAATCTGGTCAATATCCGCGAACTGAGAAAAAAGCTGGAAAAAAAAGGCTCAATTTTCCAATCCACTATGGACAGCGAAGTGATTATCCACCTGCTTGCCATAGCCAACCAGCTTAACTTTCCGGATGCCCTGACCCAGACCCTCTCACAGATTAAAGGCGCCTACTCCTTACTGATCATGACCAGTGATAAACTGGTGGCGGTCAGAGACCCCAATGGCTTCCGCCCTTTGTGCCTGGGAAGGCTAAAGAACAACGGCGCCCATATCCTGGCTTCAGAGACCTGTGCCCTTGATCTGGTCGAAGCTGACTATATCAGAGATATTGAGCCGGGCGAAGTCTTAATAATTGATAAAAACGGCCTGAACTCTTTTTTCTTCGCCGAGCCCAGGACCCCGAGTCTCTGTATATTTGAACACGTCTACTTTGCCAGACCGGACAGTGAGATCTTCGGCATAAACGTCTATAACAGCCGCAAACGGATGGGAGAGATACTGGCCAGAGAGTGCAGGATTGATGCGGATTTCATCATGCCCTTTCCGGATTCTGGAAACTACGCAGCCCTGGGTTATGCCCAGGCCTCTGGTATTCCCCTGGAAATCGGCATGATACGCAACCATTACGTGGGCAGGACCTTTATTCAGCCTTCCCAATCCATGCGGGACTTCTCCGTCCGGATTAAGCTAAACCCGGTCCGCTGTCTGCTTAAAAACAAAAAAATTATTATAATGGAGGATTCCATTATCCGGGGCACCACTGGCCGCAGCCGGATAAGGGCCTTAAGGAATGCCGGGGTCAAAGAGGTTCACTTGCTGGTCAGTTGTCCGCCGACCCGCTATCCCTGCTATTACGGCATTGATTTCCCTTCCCAGGATCAACTGGTGGCCTCCTGTAAAACTGTGGAGGAGATAAGGCAGTTCCTGGAACTGGACAGCCTGCATTATTTAAGTCTGGATGGGCTGGTAGAAGCCACAGGCGGCCCCCGGGATTTTTTCTGTATGGCCTGTTTTAATAATGATTACCCCGTACCCCCTGATAATGAATTCCATAAACTGTCACTTTGCGGAAACTGACAGAAGGAACAAACGGTGCCGGGTACAAGGTTGCCTGCAGCCAGGACGGCTGCAGGCAACCCCCCCCAGGACGGGGTTAACGTCTCGCTTCGCCGAAAGCCACTGACAAACACTGCACAATGTTCCTGAACAGACATATCAACCGCTAAACTCCACTGTTTGACGGGAAATTTTCACGTCGTATCATAATAGATAAATTAAGCCGGAAAGTTGAGTTCAGTAAAATTTGTATGCCCGGACTTATTAAACTTACGAATGGCTATACTAACCGTCTGAAATCATAATTGTTTTCTCAAGCCGTAAAGTTGAGTTTCTTGAAAAATGTCTATATCTTTAGCCAAAGAAGTAATAAAAATCGAAGCAGAGGGAATTAATTCACTGCTGGATCAGATAGGGCCTGAGTTTGACAGGGCCATAGATATTATACTGTCCTGCCCCAGCCGGGTGATTATAACCGGCATCGGCAAATCCGGCATTATAGGCCAGAAGATATCCGCAACCCTTAACAGCACCGGGACATCCTCTTTCTTTCTCCATCCGGTAGAAGCCCTGCACGGAGATCTGGGTCTTATGGATGCAGACGATGTTGTTATCGCCATATCCTACAGTGGTGAGACCAGCGAACTTACCTATCTCATGCCTACCCTGCAGAAACGGGGAGCAAAAACCATTGCCCTGACCGGCAACCCCCATTCCACTCTGGCCAATTATGCAGATGTCGTTCTATCCGCCTCAATACCCAGGGAGGCATGCCCTTTGGGTTTAGCGCCTACCACCAGCACCACAGCCGCTCTGGTTATCGGGGATGCCCTGGCTGTTGTCCTCCTGGACAGAAAAAACTTTGCAGCCAGTGACTTCCGCAAAAATCATCCGGGCGGCAGCCTGGGGGAAAGGCTGAAAGTTATGGTAAAAGAGGTAATGCTCAGCGGAGATGATATGCCGGTCATCAAGGAAAACAGATCGTTCCGGGAAGCAGTTGAGGTACTCAACGACAAAAACCTGGGAGCCGTTATCATTAAAACCACGGACAACAAAATAAACGGCATCATAACTGACGGTGATATCCGGAGACTTATGATCAGCGGGAAAAATTTCCTTGACCTCAAGGCCGCAGATATCATGACCGCAGATCCCAAAACAATTGACGAAAACCTTCTTGCCGCTGATGCCCTCAGCATAATGCAGCGCCATGAGGTGACCATTCTACCGGTCTGCAATAAAAAATCCGAACTTACCGGTATTCTCCACCTTCATGATCTTCTAGGCAAGGGTGAATTCCGTTTACTGGTATAGAAAAACCTGCTGGTAACGAATTCGGGAAATGGCAAAAAATATCTTGATTGCAAAAAAGTTGGGTCCAAAAAATTTTGAGCAAATGCGAAACAAGCCTCTTAAAATCCTTGTTATAAACAACTTTCAACTCCTCAGTGTTTAGGAATGGATAACCTGAAGTTGGCTGAAACAGGCTTGGGCAGGACTTAAATATTGACAAAAATTCCTTCTGAAGTTAATTCTAAACCTTGGTGTTCATAACGTTATAGGAATGAAATTATTTTCATAGAACAAAATAATGGCCATTACTAAAAAAGAAATAGATCCTTCATTCAGCAATGAGGTCGCAAAGCTTCCCGGAGGAGAACATCTTAACAGTTGCTTTTCCTGCGGATCCTGCAGCGGGATCTGCCCTGTGAGTCAGGCTATCCCTGATTTCGACCCCAGAAAAATCATTCACATGATTCGCATGGGCTTAAAAGACAAAGTTCTGAAATCCGAGCTATTATGGTACTGCTCAGGCTGTCAGAGCTGTGTCTTTGTCTGTCCTCAGGATGTAGCCTTTGCAGATATTATATCGGCCCTGCATAAAATGGCCCTTGACAAAGGCTTTATAGATGAACAGGACCTCCGTGATAAGGGCAAGGCGGCCTGGGTTGAGCCCAACCTCTGCGTTTCATGCCTGACCTGCGTCAGGGTCTGTCCCTGGGAAATCCCTGAACTTGACAGTGAAGGTCTGGCGCAGATCGACGCCAGACAGTGCCGGGCCTGCGGGATATGTGTGTACGAGTGCCCGGCTCAGGCGATCAGGCTTAATCAGTCTGAAGATGAAAGACTAATCGCTGCCGTCGGTTAGACTCTGACTCGTAATTTTTCAATAAGAAGTCCCGGCAAAATCTAAAATCAATTTTTTTCTAAAGTAACCACGATCATTGAAGAAAAAATGTTTAGGTATTTAAGCTGTTGGTTTAACCTAAAAACCTAAACCGCTAAAAATGCAACCCAACACCCGCGCTCAAGAGCGTCCCCCTGTAGATAGGGATGCCTTATTTTATTGAAAAAAAACTATTGTAGAAACAAATGGATTTCATTCCAAATATACAGATTTTCTGTTGTCATTATACGTCTCAGCAGGCAGTAGCCCGAGGCAGGGAAGGCCTTCTTCAGGACGGTATGCCGGCTGGTGTAACAATTAACAGATTGAGCTGTGGAGGCAGGCTGCAGGTTACCACCCTGCTCAAGGCCTTTGAAGACGGGGCCGACGGTGTTATAGCCTGCGCCTGTCCACCCGATAAATGCCATAATGTGGACGGCAGTAAGAAAGCGGCAAAAAGGGCCGCCGCCGCCCGCAAGGCCCTGGAAGAACTGGGTGTTGAGCCCGAACGACTCGCAATGCATAATCTGGAACGGGGGTTTCACCCAGAATTTGTGGAAGCAGCCCAGGCAATGCACAACAGAATCATGGGACTAGGATTAAGTCCATTTAAGGGAGAGGACAAATGATTATAGGTGATCGTAAACCGTTAGCTGAAATACTGGATATGGTCAAGCATGCCCAAAAAATCCTGGTTCTGGGCTGCCGGGGTTGTGTCACGGTATGCTCTACAGGAGGAGAACGTGAAGTGGAAATTCTCGCCTCTCTTCTGCGTCTCAGCTTTAAAAAACAAGGCAAAGAGGTGGTGGTCAATGAAGGTTCCCTGGTGCGTCAGTGCGACCGGGAATTCATAGAGGAAATTGATAAATGGGAAGGCATGTACGACGTCATTCTCTCCACGGCCTGCGGTGTCGGGGTCAATTTCATAGCCAATCTCCGGCCCGATACCCCGGTATATCCCGCCATAAATACCACATTTTACGGAGGTTCTCCTGAACAGGGAGTCTGGACCGAACAGTGCGCTGGCTGCGGCGACTGCGTCCTGCATCTGACCGGTGGGCTGTGTCCGGTAGCCCGTTGTGCCAAGAACCTGATGAACGGACCCTGTGGTGGGTCCGTGGACGGCCACTGCGAAATTAATCCCGAAGTGGAATGTATCTGGCAGCTCATATATGAAAGAATGGGGCGTATCAACCAGCAGGAAGATATGAAAAACATCGCCCCTATCCGCGACTGGAGGAGCGCCGGACACGGCGGCCCCCGTAAAAAGGTCAGAGAAGACCTGACCCTGTAACTGAAAACTTACCTTATTACCCCGTAAGAAAGCAGGTTTTCTATAACTTCAGCCAGGGGCAGACCAACCACGTTGGTATATGACCCCTCTATCCTGCTGACCAGAAAAGCCCCTCCTCCCTGGATGCCATAAGCACCGGCCTTGTCCATTGACTTTCCGCCTCTGACATAGGTGCGACACAACATCTTGGTAAGTTTACAGAGATAAACCTTGGTCATTACTGCATTTACGTATTCCTGATGGTCTTTAAACCGGAAAATGCCGTAACCGGTCCATACTTCGTGACAACGACCAGCAAGACTGGACAACATATCCACCGCCTCATCTTCGCTTTCCGGTTTACCCAGTATTTTCCCATCCAGCACCACCGCTGTATCAGCAGAAAGCACCCAGACGCCGGGATATTCACGACCCACCACTGTCCCCTTTTTTCTGGCAAGCCGTTTGACGAATTCCTCCGGGGACTCTCCTGGCCCTGCTTTCTCGGAGACCATGGCAGGCTTAATAGTAAAATCCAGCCCCAGATCACCAAGAAATCTGCGCCTACGGGGAGAAGATGAAGCCAGAATCAACGGTTCAACAGTATTAAACATAATCTTGGCATGATCTTGAAATATTTATAAAAAAACAAAATCCTGACCGGCCCCTTTACTAAATTTTCCGGCTTGAGAAAACTATTATTATTTCAAACGATTGGTATAGCCGTTCCTGAATAAACATACCAACCGTCAAGTACCCCTTAAAAAATTTGCACATTATATCATACCAGATAAATCAATCCGGAAAGAACCCTTTATTATCTGGCCCAATCAAGCAGGCTGCCGGCCAGCAGGATCTCCCGGTGCCGGGGAGAAACGTCCAGTTTTGCCTTGACAGTCTTACCGCCTATCCCAACCTCAAGCACTTGATCTCCGTCATACAGGGCTTTGCGAACACGAGAAATAACCACCTGACTGCCTTCTTCCATTAAATCATAATCATCGGGATTGTCAAAAGTGAGAGGCAGTATACCAAAATTAATAAGATTAGCCTTGTGAATACGGGCGAAACTCTTGACCAGTTTAACCTCTATCCCCAAATAACGGGGGGCGAGGGCGGCATGTTCCCGGGAAGAACCCTGACCGTAATTCTCACCACCTACCACCATCCCATGACCTGATTTTCTGGCCCTTTCGACAAATCCCTCATCCAGGCTGCTGAAAACATACCCGCTTATAGCGGGGATATTACTGCGCAGGGGGAGAATATGGGAACCCGCCGGCATTATATGATCAGTAGTGATATTATCCCCGGTCTTCAGAAGAACGGTTCCCTGCCAGTCTTCCGGCAAGGGGCCCAGATCAGGAAAAGGAACTATATTGGGACCGCGAATAATCTTAATCCCGGAAGTATCCTCCAACGGCGGCTCAATACGGGCATCACCCGGCAGGTACTTATCAGGCAGAACAAGGCCGGGCGACTCTCCCAGCTTACGGGGATCACAGATCCTGCCGGTAACAGCAGAAGCTACCGCTACTTCGGGACTGCAGAGATAGACCAAATCGTCCTTGGTACCGCTTCGTCCCGGAAAATTCCTGGGAAATGTACGAAGCGATATTGAGTCGGTTGCCGGGGCCTGACCCATACCTATACAGCCCAGACAGCCAGCCTGATGGACCCTGGCCCCGGCCTGAATCAGGGTAAGCATATCCCCCTGTTTGTCGAGATTAATCAGGACCTGGCGGCTGCCGGGATTAATCTCAAAACTTAAATCAGGGCTTAATTCCCGGCTCTCCAAAGTCTTGGCCACCACCATCAAATCACGCAGGGAAGAGTTGCAACAAGAGCCCACTATCACCTGGGAAACCGGCTTACCTTCAACTTCACTCACCTTGACCACGTTATCCGGGGAAGAAGGACAGGCAATCATCGGTTCCAGGGCAGACAAGTCAATCTCCATCAGCTCGTCATAATCAGCATCTTCGTCTGCAACTATCTCCTGCCAGCCTTCTGGTCTGCCCTGACTCTCCAGGAAAAAACGGGTATTCTCATCAGAAGGGAATACCGAAGTAGTGGCACCAAGTTCAGCCCCGAAATTGGTAATCACTGCCCGGTCAGTAACTGACAGCTCCTTTACTCCGGGCCCGAAATACTCCATGATATAACCCACGCCGCCCTTTACCGTCAAACGCCGTAGAATTTCCAGCAGCACGTCACGGGCCGAAACCCAGGGATTCAGTCTCCCGGTGAGTCTGACTCCATAGATCTTCGGCACGATCATATGGAAAAGTCTACCTGCCATGGCCATGGCCACATCAAGCCCGCCTGCCCCAATAGCCAGCATTCCCAGGCCACCACCTGTCGGAGTATGGCTGTCTGATCCCAATAGGGTTTTACCGGGCAGTCCAAAACGCTCCAGGTTGATCTGATGGGAAATACCATTCCCGGGCGGAGAAAAGTAAAGGCCGTATTTTCGGGCTACTGACTGAAGAAAACGATGATCATCAGCATTTCTGAAATCAGACTGGATAAGATTATGATCCACGTAAGAGACAGAAATTTCAGTCTTGACTCCGGGTATACCAATGGCCTCAAATTCAAGATAAGCCATGGTCCCGGTGGCATCCTGGGTCAAGGTCTGGTCTATCCGGATACCAATCTCTTCTCCTTTAACCAGATTGCCTTCACCAAGGTGTGATTCCATTATCTTTTCAGCAACTGTCTTTCCCATTTTTTACTCCTGATCTTAAGAACGTAACTTTCCAACTTGATTTATCTATATAATACAACGTGATAATTTCCCGTAAGACAGTGGTACTTAGCGGCTGACATGCACATTCAGGAACATTGCGCAGTGTTTGTTAATGACTCTTGGCGAAGCGAATGGATGATTCGTCACTTTCCTTACCATAACGTACCGGAGGTACGGTCAACGTTAAGAATTTCAACAGCTTGAACGAGGCACGAGCAAGTTTTGAAATTTTAGTAAAGCGAGCCTTAGGGTCACTCAGACACGAAGCAGTTCCTGGATGGGCATGCCAACTGCATGAAATACTGCTATTTTTCTTAAGTCGTAAAGTTGAGTTAATAATATAAATTATGAATCCAAAGTGTTCAAAGCTTAAAATCCGAATTTGAGATTCTCTGCATTCCAATTACCCCTACAACGATATTTACTATTCCGTCATTCCCCGGCTTGACCGGGGAATCCAGTCGCAGTTGCAAGAAAACCGATCAATTGGATTTTCTTTCCATACTCAGGTTCCGGGATGCCGGATCCGTCATCCCGGACACGATCCGGGACCGGCATGACGGAGTGACGAATGCTGCACAACTGGTAAGTGACGTTGTAGGGTTACTTACCATTAGGATCATCAAGAATTGTAAAACAAAACCCTTCAACCCATCCTTTTTTATGTTACACTCTAATTTTTATTATGCCTCTCCATATTTTGCTATCATTTTTTTGACAAACTGATCTTATGGGACTGTCAAAAAAATGCCCTTTCTGATATTTTTAAACAGTCAAAATCTGTCTTATATCCTGATCCGGGCTTGCCGGAGAGAATGGCACAGTATTTGCTGAAATATTTGTAACTGTCCAGTTTAAACTAGTTGCCTGAATTTAAAATCGAGCCTAAAGGATTCAATCAGGCACATAAATAGTTAACCAAAAGGAAGCGACAATGGCTGAACAAGACACCGAACAAACGGAAAACATAGAAGAACCGAAAAAAAAATCCAAATTAATATTCTTTGTCATCATAGGGGTTGTTCTTATGTTGATTGCCGGAGGAGGTTTTTTCGCCTATACCGAGTTTTTTTCTTCCCCCCTGGACAGGGAAAAAGGGGAAAATGGACAACCGGTTGATGAGGAAGCCCTGAAACCCGTGGGTGATATGTTTACCCTTGAACCCTTTGTGGTCAACCTTGCCGACCCCCAGGGTGACCGTTATCTGAAACTGAAAATCAGCATGGAAGTAAAAGAACCCAAGGCAGTGCAAAGGGCCGAAAAACTGTCTCCCAGACTGAGAGACATAGTTATTATGATGATAAGCAGCCTGGCTTTTGAAGAAGTTATGACTCCAGAGGGTAAACTAAGAATAAGAGAAGAGCTGCGCACCCGTTTTAACCGGGTATTAAAACCCTACAAGGTAGAAAACATATATTTCAGCGAATTTGTTATTCAGTAAAGCAGATTTTTAGGACCCCCAAACACCTGAACCGCTAATTGCCTATGGAACAAATTCTCAGCCAGGACGAAGTCGATGCCCTATTAAAAGGGATTTCCGGAGGAGAAATAGAGGAACCGGAAGAAGAGGTCGAGGAAGAAGGCAAAGATTATAAGATCTACGATTTCAGCCGTCAGGAGCGGATCACCCCGGTCAAGATGCCCGCTCTTGATATTATCAATGACTCCTTCCTCCGCAGCATGCGAACCTCTCTATCCAACCTGCTGCGCCAGACCCTGGATATAACCGCAGCTCCCATGGACCTGGAGAGATTCGGGGCATTTGTCAGGACACTGCCCGTACCGAGCAGCCTGCAGATTTTCAAGATGGACCCTTTCAGGGGACAGGCCATGTGCATTATTGAACCCAAACTGGTTTTCACCTTTGTGGAAAGCTTTCTGGGAGGCAGCGGCAAAAGAACCGCCCGCATAGAAGGCCGTGATTTTACCACTATCGAACAGCGACTTATTCAGAGAGTAATCAATCTTCTGCTGGCCGATCTGGAGAAGGCCTGGAATACACTGCAACCTATAACAGTCCAGTTTATCCGCAGCGAAATAAACCCTCAGTTTGCCAAAATATGCGAATCAGAGGATGTTGTTATCGTCAACCGGTACGATGTTGACATGGATCAGGTCTCCGGAAGCATCACAACCTGTATCCCCTTCAATAACCTGGAATCAGTAAAAAAGAAACTGATGACCTCTGTTCAGAAAGACCAGAGCGAAGAAGATGTCAAACTGCGTAACACGTTAAAAGAGAACGTTAAAAATCTCCCCCTGGAGATCAGGGCTGAGCTGGACAGGATCACTATGTCAATTGAAAAAATAATTCAGCTGAATGAAGGGGATATAATTCAACTTGGCAAGAGACAGGATGAAAAACTGCCCGTTTATTTTGCCAATCGGAAAAAATTCCTGGGAACACCCGGTATCTACCGGGGTAAAAAGGCAATTAAACTTCATCACAGAATACTTGATCCCAACAAGGAATAACAGACTCTTGCGGGAATCTATAATGAATACCATGAAAAGGTGCTTGATATGACCGACGAATCTCTGGACAACAAAACATTAGATGATGCCTGGGCAGAAGCATTGGCAGAGGCCAATCCGGAAGAGTATGGAGACAAGACTCAGCAGAATCAGGAAAAAACCGGCAGCAACGAAGATACAGACGCCAAAAAAACTGAAAGCAGTACCGAAAACGGTAAGCCCGCCGATTTTGAAGAGTTTGCGAAAAAAGACCAGACACTTGATGAAAAAACCAGCAACCTGGATTTTCTCCTGGACATCCCTCTCGAGGTAACTGTGGAACTGGGGCGGACCAGCATGATTGTGGACAAGGCACTGAAACTCAACCAGGGATCCATAATAGAACTCGGTAAAGAGGCGGGAGATACCGTGGATATTTACATAAACGGCAAGATACTGGGAAAAGGTGAAGTAATTGTAGTTAATGAACGCTTTGGCATCAGAATCACAGAAATCATCAGCCAGGCTGACCGGGTCAGATCTCTGGGATAAAGACAAATGGATAATTCATTCCTGCCTTGCCATAACGTACCGAAGTTAATGGATAATATGGCCGATACTTTTAAGTGCATAATAGCCGGATTACCTGCAATCTTAATCCTGACTCCTGTCTGTTCATGGGCGCAAAACAGTGGCAGCCTGGAGACAGCCGGAAAAATGGCCCCGGCTGTCTCCTTTTTTAAAGTAATAGGGGCCCTTGCCCTGATAATCGGTTTAATGGCCCTGCTCTTTGTCTGGCTGAAAAAAATGGGCTGGAACCGTACTGCTTTAAAGCAGGGCTCATTAATCAAGGTCCTGGATTCCCGAATGATTACTCCGAAAAAATCTATTATTGCCGTTCAAATAGGTCTGGATGAAATCCTCCTTTTAGGTGTAAGTGAACAGAATATCACCTTGCTCAGTCGGCTTGAAAATAAAGATACAGCCGGCAACGACAATAATCAGGAAAGTCCGGCAGAGACAACAGCAAAATTTGCCTCCCTGCTCAACAGGGCTCTCTTCCGGAGAGCTGAGCTGAAAGAAAATCAATGAGTTCTACCAGCAGACATAAGAGAATATTTCTACTTACAGTTTACTGCTCTTTCTTCTTATTTCTGGGAGCCACAAGTTCCGAAGCTGTAACCCTGCCCACCCTGCAGCTCGGACTCGAGGAAACGGATGATCCCCGGCAACTCTCAATGCTGATCAAAATCCTTCTTATCTTCTCGGTCCTGTCCGTAGCTCCGGCAATTCTCCTTATGACCACCTGCTTTACCCGGCTGGTTGTGGTTTTTTCATTCCTGAAACACGCCCTGGGAACCCAACAGATGCCTCCGCCCCAGGTGCTGATCGGTCTTTCCCTGTTCCTTACTCTGTTTATAATGACCCCGGTATTCCAAAACATTAATGAAAAAGCCGTTAAACCATACTTATCTGAAGAAATTGGTCTGCAGGAGGCTTATGACAAGGGCATCCATCCACTGAGAGACTTCATGTTCAAACAGACCCGGGAAAAAGATCTGGGCCTTTTTCTTTCTATCACCGATTCTCCCAAACCGGAGAACAAGGAGGAAGTCGCCACCACGATTCTCATGCCCGCTTTTGTCATAAGTGAGCTGAAAACCGCCTTCCAGATCGGCTTTGTACTGTTTCTGCCCTTTCTGATCATAGACATGGTGGTGGCCAGCGTATTACTGTCCATGGGTATGATGATGCTGCCGCCGGTTATGGTATCCCTGCCCTTCAAACTGCTCCTTTTTGTTCTGGTTGATGGCTGGTATATGATTGTGGGTTCACTGGTAAAAAGTTTCGGAGTCTAGTCATGAGTCCTATGCAGGTTGTCAGTCTGGGCCAGGATGCAGTAATGGTAACCCTGATGGTCTCCTCCCCCCTTTTAGGAACGGGGATGGTAGTAGGTCTGCTGGTGGCCCTTTTTATGGCCACTACCCAGATCCAGGAAATGACCCTTACCTTTGTCCCCAAAATTATAGCCGTTCTGGTAGCCCTGATTGTTTTCGGCTCCTGGATGCTTATAAAACTGGTAGATTATACCCGTAATCTCTTTGAGAGTATCCCGGGACTGATCGGATAATTTTCAGATGATTAACGCAGAGATCCTGAACTGGACAACAAGTCAACTTCTTGTCCTTCTGATAATAATGATCCGCACCGGCCCTCTTATCTTTCTAATGCCGGTCATGGGTTCAAATTCCGTGCCCTCTCAGGTCAAAATTCTGGCCACCGTAATAACAGCCCTGGCCCTTACCGGTGCAGTAAAAGTAGACCCGGACCTCATGCCTGAGTCGACAGCAGGATTTGTTTTTTTTGTTCTGCCCGAAATCTGCCTGGCCTTTATTCTTGCCTTGTTCAGCCGGTTCATATTTGCTGCTACCCAGATGGCCGGCCAGATGGTCGGCATCCAGATGGGTATGGGCATGGCAGGGGTAATGGATCCCCAGTACGGCATTCAGGTCCCTATAGTAGGACAGTTATGGAACCTGATCGCCATTCTTTTTTTCCTGAGTGTAAACGGCCATCACATTTTTTTCTACACCCTGGCAGAAAGTTTCCAATGGGTAACCCCCGGCACCATCAGTCTGAGCGGGTCTCTGTTCGAAGGAATTATACGGGGGGCCGGCCACATGTTTGTTCTATCTGTCAAAATTATGGCTCCGGCCTCAGCCGCGGTCTTTTTTAGCCATGTAGCAATGGGGATTATAGCCAAAACCGTACCCCAGGTTCCCATTCTGATAGTGGGAATGCCTATTAACATAGCTGTAGGCTTTATCTTCATAGGTCTTTCTCTTATCTATTTCATGCCCCTGATGATAAACCAGTTCGCCATGTTGGACCGCCTGCTCCCTGAACTGGCAATGATCCTGGGAGGATAATCAGAAATGGCTGAAGAACAGGGTGGCCAGGAAAAAACCGAGGAACCCACGGCAAAACGGCTCAGAGAAGGGAGAGAAAAAGGTGATGTGGCCAAGAGCATTGAGGTGCCTTCCGCCCTTATTCTCCTTCTTGCCCTGCTCTCGATCTATATGATGAGGGGATGGTTCTATGACAGGCTCCTTGATATATTCCAGGTCTATCTTCCCAATCTTCACTCCATAGTGGTTACCACTGAGAACATGGTGGCCGTGCTCAGACAGGCCGTGGCATCAATCGCCGTTATTCTCGGGCCTCTCATGGCAATTATTATTGTGGCGGGTCTTGTCGGCAATTTCGGCCAGATAGGTTTTCTGTTTACTACAGAGAAAATGATCCCCAAGTATGATAAAATTGACCCTATAAAAGGCCTGGGCCGGATATTCTCCCTGCAGACCCTGGCTACCGGCCTTAAATCAATTGCCAAAATCATTATTGTGGGCCTGGTCGCCTATCTGGAGATCAGCAAATACCTGCCCCAGACCCTTCCCCTGATGGACCAGGGAATCTATGCCATCTTTGTCTTCTACATCAAAGTATCTTTCTGGATATTCCTCAAGTCAGCCCTTATCATAGCGGTACTTGCTGCTGTCGATTATGCTTTCCAGCGCTGGCAGTTCAGAGAAAAGATGAAAATGACCAAGCAGGAAGTAGATGAAGAGGCCAAATCCACGGAAGGCGATCCCCAGGTAAAGGGGAAAATCCGTTCCATCCAGCAGGAAATGGCCCGCAAACGTATGATGGCTGAAGTCCCGGAAGCTGAGGTGGTGATTACCAACCCGACCCGGTTGGCTGTCGCCCTGAGTTATGACAGCGAAACCATGGCATCTCCGGCTGTTACCGCCAAGGGGAGGGGATTGATTGCCAAACGCATAAAAGAAATCGCCCTTGAAAACAATGTGCCGCTGGTCGAAGATAAACCACTGGCCCAAACCCTTTACAAAGAAGTGGAGATCGGCAGCCAGATTCCGGAAAATCTCTACCAGGCCGTAGCCGAGATCATGGCCTATGTCTACAATCTGAAACAGAAAAGTGCATAAATCAACTTTCCGACTTTAGAGTATTGGTATAATTTCAGACGGTTGGCATGCCTATTCGGAAACGGTATAGTGTTTAGGGTGTAGGGAGATGATGGCATAATAATTGCTCAATCTACGGTTAAGTTATTCTGTTGCCGGGAAGATCTCCGGAATACAGGATGTTCCGGCAAAAGCCAATGAACAGGTATTTGACATACAGCCAAAAAAATGGTCAGACAGAGGGAATAATGCATTACAGCTTTCTATATCTTCATGGCTGAAAACGCGGACATAATAGACATAAAAGGTTTCCAGGTGGACATTTCCAGCCTGATCATGGCTATAGGGGTCGTGGCGATCCTGATGATCATGATCCTGCCCCTGCCGACCCTTGTACTTGACCTTCTTCTGTCTATGGGCATTACTATCGGGATAGTGATCCTGCTCATGTCCATGTACAACACCGACCCCCTGGATTTTTCCTCTTTTCCATCTCTACTTCTGATTACAACTCTTTACCGTTTGTCCCTCAATATTGCCTCAACCCGGATCATCCTTCTCCACGGCCATGAAGGCGGGGGGGCGGCCGGCCAGGTTATTCAGTCATTCGGTAATTTTGTGGTGGGGGGCAGTTTTGCAGTGGGCCTGATCATCTTCCTTATAATGGTATTGATCAACTTCATTGTTATTACCAAGGGCTCCGGACGTATTGCCGAAGTTTCCGCCCGTTTCATCCTGGACGCCATGCCCGGCAAACAGATGGCTATTGACGCCGATCTTAATGCCGGTCTGATCGACGAAGACACTGCCAGGGCAAGAAGAAAGGAGATCTCCAGACAATCTGAATTCTACGGCGCCATGGACGGGGCTTCCAAGTTCGTTCGCGGAGAAGCTGTTGCCAGCCTGGTTATAATGGGAATCAATATCCTGGGTGGACTGACCATTGGGGTACTGCTCAAGGAAATGAGCCTGATGGAAGCGGCCCAGACTTTCACCCTGCTGACCATAGGTGACGGCCTGGTCTCCCAGATTCCGGCCCTGATAATCTCCACTTCGGCAGGTATTATAGTCAGCCGGGCTGCTTCAGACAGCAGTATGGGGAAAGAACTGGCCAACCAGTTCAGCAGGCACCCCCAGGCCATAGCAGTGGCCTCAGTAATCATCCTCTTTTTCGGCATCATCCCGGGACTCCCCCATCTTCCTTTCCTGGCCCTGGGCTTACTCCTGGGAGCCCTGGCCTTTGTTGTTTTTCAGCAACAGCGGGTAACCCGGGCCACGGAAGAGGCGGAGGCTGCCGCGGCTGCCGCGGCAAAAGAAGGGCCGCCGGCAGGGGCTCCGGAAACCGTGGAGTCCTACCTGCCTCTTGATACCCTGGAACTGGAAGTTGGTTATGGCCTGATTCCCCTGGTGGATGAAAAGCAGGAGGGGGACCTCCTGGAACGTATCCGGGGAATCCGCCGGCAGTTTGCTACGGAAATGGGCCTTATCGTCCCTCCTCTCCATGTCCGGGACAACCTGCAGCTTAAACCGGATGAATACGTCCTGTTCATAAGAGGGGTACAGATAAGCCGTAACACTGTCATGAGCAACTACCTCCTGGCTATGCCTACCGGCGAACCCAAGCACAAGATCGAAGGGATTGAAACAGTGGAACCCGCCTTCCAGCTTCCCGCCCTGTGGATAAAGCCAGAGAAAAAAGAGGAGGCCCAGCTCGCCGGATATACAGTGGTGGATATTTCTACGGTAATTGCCACCCACCTCACCGAGGTCCTTCGTGAGCATGCAGATGAACTTCTTGGAAGACAGGATACCCAGAAAATCCTGGACCGCCTGGCCCAGACCCATCCCAAAGTGGTGGAGGAACTGGTGCCCAATCTTCTGTCTCTGGGCAATATCCAGAAAGTACTGCAGAACCTGCTGCGGGAAAGAATTTCAATTCGCGACCTGCTCAGCATATGCGAGACCCTTGCTGATTTTGCTCCCATGACCAAGGATCCTGAAATACTCACCGAATATGTCCGCCAGAAACTGGCCAGATCAATCATAAGTAACTATACCGATGATAGCGGGACATTATCAGTACTGACCCTTTCCAACCGGATTGAAGATACTATAAGGGAATCCATTAAAAGCAGTGAACAGGGTTCTTTCCTGTCCCTGGGACCGGATGTCGCCCAGGAAATCGTAGGGGCTATCCAACAACAGACGGAATCTGTATCAAACAGGGGATACATCCCCATAATAATCTGTAATCCCCTGATCAGGCGTCACCTTCGCCACCTGATTGAACGGTTCATGCCCCATGTCGCCATATTATCCCACAATGAACTGACCAACGATGTGAAAATAGAATCACTGGGGACTATTGAACTTAGCTAATTCAACTAAATCTTATCTAAGCATTTGGCATCATGACAATTTTATCAAGTCAGAAAATTGAATCTCAACTTTCCGACTTAATCTATTTATATGATATAACGTGAAAATTTCCCGTCAGAACGTGGTGTTTAGCGGGGGGTATGTCTATTCAGGAACATTGTGCAGTGTTTGTTAGTGGCTTTCGGCGAAGCGAAACGTTAAAAATTTCAACTGTCTGAGCGAGGTACGAGCGAGTTTTGCAATTTCAGTGAAGCGAGCCTTAGAGCCGCTCAAACACGAAGCCGTTCCTGAATAGACATACCAACCTCATGAAATTCTGTTATTTTTCTTAAGTCGGAAAGTTGAAATTGAATTAATCAATCTGGGTAGCGGAAAACCTGAACATCTGACCACCTGAGCAAAGACCATGCACTTAAAAAAATTTGAAGCGCCAAATACTACAGAGGCCCTGGCTTTAGTAAAGAAGGAATTCGGCGAAAATGCAGTCATTCTGAGCACGAAAACCCTGGATGCCGGCACTGCCGAGCAGCGTATCCAGGTGATGGCCGCCCTGGATGCCGATCTTGAAGCTGCGGCCTACCCGGGACCAGCTGTTTCCCGGCAGAAAACAAAACGGCCTTCATCCGGAAACAGGAATAACCAACAGGCAAAAAAGGGCTCAAAGCCGGCTTCCTCCTGGAACGGGAGGAGAGTAACTCCCGGACCAGCCTCCACAACCCCTCCGGAAAAACCGGCTCCCGAAGACATAGCCCGCTGGCGGGACCAGCTGATATCCAGGGTACAGACATCCGAATTACAGGTTGACAGTTCAAGCTATCCGGTTATCCTGTCCCTGATAGGACCGACCGGTACCGGAAAAACCACTACCGCTGCCAAACTTGCGGCCTGGTATGGCCTGAAAGAGGGATACAAGGTGGCCATGTTATCCATGGACTGCTACCGGATAGGTGCTACAGACCAGCTGAGAACTTACGCCCGCATCATGAGGATGCCCTGCGAAGTGGCTATGCATAAAGAAGATCTGGCCAGGCTGGTCACAAAATATCAGCATTATGAGATAATAATAATTGATACAGCCGGCAAAAACCCGTATGACCAAAGTCATATAGTGGAATTGGAGGAGTGGTTCTCAACGGTCCCCGGACTCAGGCCTTTTCTGGTTTTAAGCGCCACCACCAAAAAAGAAGATCTAAAACATACACTGGAGACCTATTCGTCTTTTGATAACGCCGGTCTTATCCTGAGCAAACTGGATGAAACCAGAAGTTATGCCAAACTCTGCCAACAGCTGGCAGCAACAGATCTACCGGTCTCTTATTTGACTACGGGACAAAAAGTTCCCGAGGACTTTGTTCCTGCTTCCAGATTTATTGTAGAAAACCTGTTCAAAAAAGGTTGGCCTGCTATTCATTCAGCAGTCAGCGAACAGCGCTCGGCTTAACGGCCTCATGCTGCTCCTTTTTCCCTGACAGCTTATTGCTGAAAGCTAACTGGCGTATTTTAAAAATGGACAGACACGAATTTAATGTCATTAACCTTGAACCTTAAATTGAGCCCTGTATAATGAACCAAGCAGAAACCCTGGAAAAAATAATGGCAGAGACCAATCAAAAAAATAGACGGGAAGACAGGAATTCCTCCATTCAGCAGCCCCGGGTGATAAGTGTCACCAGTGGCAAGGGCGGAGTGGGAAAAACCAATATCGTTACAAACCTAGGCTACTGTCTTGCCGATCTGGGCAAAGATATACTGATACTCGACGCAGACCTGAACTTGGCAAATGTCGACGTTCTGTTGGGTTTGTATCCCAAGTACAACCTTCACCACGTTTTTCTGGGAGAAAAAAAATTAAACGAAATTCTGCTGAACGGCCCGGGCGGAATAAGGATCCTGCCGGCAAGCTCCGGGATTATGGAGATGGAAAATTTGAGCGAAGAACAGAAGATGTTTTTCCTCTCCGAGATAAAAGAACTGAACTACCAGTTGGACTTCCTTCTGATTGACACAGCTGCAGGTTTAAACAGCAACGTAATCTACTTTACTCTGGCTGCCAGGGAACGCATTATAATTCTTACCCCGGAGCCGACCTCTCTGACTGATGCCTATGCCATGATAAAAGTATTATCCTCAAAACACGGCATAAAAAGATTCCGCATACTGGTTAACTTTGTAACCTCCAAACAGGAGGCCCTCAGAGTTTATCAGCAGCTGACCAAAGTAGCTGACCGTTTCCTGGGGACAATCTCCCTGGATTATCTGGGTCATCTTCCCAGAGACGCAAAACTGACCCGGGCGGTTCGCTCTCAGCAACTGGTGACCGTCACTAATCCTGATTGCCCGGTAAGTAAGATCTACTATAGTTTGGCCAGAAAGATAATCTCTGAGAAACCTGACCTCCGGATTGATGGTAATATCCAGTTCTTCTGGCAGGATATCTTGAGCATTTGAATTTTTAACCAAAATACAGGTCCACACCACGCCCTAACCATGAAAGATTACACCCAGGCCTATCGTGATCAGTCAACTTCTGGATTTGACCGGGAAGAAGCTATCCTGAAATATCTCCCGATGATAAAGTACATCGCCCAGCGCCTGATTGCCCGGCTTCCTCCGCAGGTAACCATTGACGACCTGATCAGCAGCGGCATTATAGGTCTTATCAATGCCCTGGAAAGATTCGACACCGGCAAAAATGTAAAGTTCAAGACCTATGCCGAATTCAGAATAAAAGGGGCTATGCTTGATGAACTACGGTCCCTTGACTGGGTACCCCGTTCAATCAGAAGAAAAATCACTGAACTTGAAAAGACCTACTCGGCTCTGGAAAAAAAACTGGGAAGACCAGCAAAAGATGAAGAAGTAGCTGAAGAAATGGGGCTCTCCCTGGATAAATTTTATAAACTGTTGGATGAAACCAAGTCCGTCAGCTTTATTGATCTGGAACTATTACAGCAGAAAAAAGCGGGCCCTGACAGTTTCAGCGACCTGTCAGAAGATCTTATCAACACCAGCAATGATCCTTTTTCCAACCTGGCCCTGGCTCAGATCCGTGATCTTCTTGCCCAGGCTATAGAACAACTGCCCGAAAATGAAAAACTCACGGTCTCTCTCTATTATCGTGAACAATTGACCATGAAGGAGATTGGAGATGTATTGGGATATACTGAATCCCGTATCTCTCAGATGCACAGCAAGGCCATGTATCGCTTGCGAAGCCGGCTAAAAAAAGCCTTGGCATAATCAGACAATTATTTTAAGATGCAGGTCTTGCATAAAGTGATGCCTTTTCATAAATAAGCCGTTTATGGACAGACACTGAATTGTAAAAGGAAGTAATTATGACAGCAGATCCCAACTTGAAAATTCTCGTGGTAGACGATTTCTCCACGATGCGACGAATTATCAAAAATATTCTCAATCAACTGGGCTTCAAAAATATCGTAGAGGCTGATGACGGGACAACGGCCCTGGAAACGCTTAAGTCTGAACAAGTCGACATGATAATCTCAGACTGGAACATGCCTAAAATGACCGGCCTTGATCTCCTAAAAAAAGTCCGGGCAGATCCGGAAATAGCTGATTTGCCTTTTATCATGGTCACGGCAGAGGCTCAACAGAATAATATTATCCTGGCGGTCAAGGCTAAAGTCAGTCAATATATTGTCAAACCTTTCACAGCCGATACTCTGGGTGATAAAATAAACAAAATTTTCAACAAGTAATGGCACCCAAAAATGTCAAAAACGGTGACAATGACCAGGAAGATCTGTTCCCGGAAGAATTTGGAGATGATTTAAGCAAAGACTGGGAGAACGCTTTTAAAGCAGATGAATTCACGTTCTCCCCGGATGAGGTGTCAGAAGACTTCTTTATGCCTGAAGAAAAAGGAAAAGAGGATATCGACCTCAGTTCCCTGACTGAAACCAAGCCCGAACAAGCACCCACTCCTTCCGAATCAGAAAAAGAAAAAAAAAGCTCCCTGGATCTTGCACTGTGGCAGAAACTCTGCCTTGCCTCTATCCCTCTGCTGCTGCTTGCAGCAGCCCTCCTCTTTTTTTTCCCCCGTTCCACCCCCTCTCCTCCTCAAAAACAGGCCAAGACAGAAAAAAAATCTGAAAAAAAAGCGTTACCTGCTGAAGACAGAAAAAAACAGGCATTTCATTCCCTGCCCGACAAGAAGATCCGCAAGAGGTATAACCTGCCCCCCATCTTTGTTACTGCAGCTTCCGGAAACGATGAAACTGCTTTTGCCTCAGTCGATATAACACTTGTAGTCCGGCTTGCTCCGGACCAGGCCTTAATAGAAAGAGAAAGAATGAAGGCCAGCGATGTTATCTATCAATTTTTCAAAAACCAGCCGGCTGAAGAACTTGAAGACTTTGCTCTGAATCGGGGCAAGATGATCCAGGAAATAAAAAAATGGGTTCGGCAAAACTGGCCTGACGGCCCTTTAACCTCTGTAATCATAAAAAGTTATCGTTTTGATAAATCCTGACAATGAATCACCGAAAAACATTGCGATACGGGGCTCAGGCCTGTGCCTATCTGTTTTTACTTGACATTTAAGGCGATTCTGGTTTAGATTAAGCATGTTAACAACATGTAAGGTAAATTCTCAAGCGCCCCTATACGCAGGGGGGGAGCCTCAAATTCTTGAGAAGTAAACCTAGAATAAATTCAACAAAATAAATCCAACAAGCCGCTTTTTCTCATCTTAAATATCCCCAGCTCAGGTCGTATTGACCTGCAGTCCAACGCATATTATGAATTATAGACTTATAAATAACCCAAAAACGCAGCCAGATGTTGGTTTAGTCAGCCTGATCAAGTTATAGAATATCCGATTTACCGCGTTATGTAACTTTTTGATCTATAAAAACTTAAGTAACAGTTCACCGGTAATGAAATAAACTCAGTCCCCTTAATACGAGAAAAAATTTCAACGCCGGCGGCACTTTGTTATGCTATACTAATACCTGAAAACTGATTCCAGGATTTAGGTACAACTTAAAAAACAAGGAGGAAATATGTCTGACAAACTGGAGAAAATTGCAGATTGCATCAAGAACGGCGACAGCGAAGAAATCGCCAAACTTACCCAGGAAGCCGTAGATGAAAAAGTTTCCATAACCGACATCATGCAGAAAGGCCTGTTTGCCGGAATGGATGTAGTTGGTGAACGATTCAAAAACAATGATATGTTTATACCGGAAGTCCTCCGTTCAGCCAAAGCCATGCACGCCTCCATGGATGTACTGCGGCCTCTCATGACTGAAACGGACACCTCCAACACCAGGGGAACAGTGGTAATGGCCACCGTCCAGGGCGACCTCCACGACATCGGCAAGAACCTTGTAGGCATGATGCTGGAAGGAGCGGGTTTCAACGTTATAGACATTGGTATTGACCAGCCAACCGAAAACATAATCGCCGAAGTCAAGAAAAACAAGGCAAACTTTGTAGGGCTTTCCGCCCTGCTTACCACAACCATGCCCAAGATGGGTGAAATGATAGAGGCCCTGAAATCCGAAGGCCTGAGAGATCAGGTTAAGGTAATGATTGGCGGGGCACCGGTAACAGAGGATTTCAAAAATGAAATAGGCGCTGATATATATGCTCCCAACGCTTCTATTGCCTCTGAACTAACAGTCCAGGCAACTAAAGGTTAAAACACCATGAAATCTTAATCCGGTTCCCGCTAGAAACCAACAAATCCTGCTCCGGGAGCCCTTAAAAATATGGTGATATTTATCCTGCCTTGACAGGGAAATCAGCAAAGAGGAGTACTTTATGAGAATAAATCAGACTATTAATACAACCCCTAAATTCCAGGTGCTGTCTGAAGACCAGATAGAAAGAATCTATTTTGCCGCTCTTGACGTCCTGGGAAATACCGGCGCCCGTTTCCATAATAAGGAAGTACTGGAAATTCTTAAAAACAGCGATGCGGTCGTGACTGACGAAAGCTTGGTCAGATTCCCGGCTTCCCTGGTGGAGATGGCCCTTAAGTCCCATCCCCGGACAGTAAGCGTCACCGGCCGCACCGGCAAACATAACATCAAACTCCATAAGGACGAAGTTACTTTCGGGACCGGTTCCGATATGCCGTTTGTTTATGACAAGGAAAGCGGTAAACGAAGAAAGGCATCCTATCAGGATATAAAAAATGCCGGGCAGATAGTGGACTACCTGCCCAACTTCGACTTCTTCATGTCCCACGGCATTGTCCAGGATGTCCCCAATGAACAGACCTATGACCGCCACCAGTACATGGCCATGCTGGAGTCCTGCACCAAACCCTATATAATAACCGCCGTAGATGGGGACGGCCTGCACGACCAGTGGAAAATGACAACAAAATTAAGGGACGAGGAAGAACTGCGCCTGAATCCCATGTTCATCGTCTATATCGAGCCCTCCTCGCCTCTGACCAACTCGGAGACCGCCCTGGAAAAACTCCTTTACTGTGCGGAAAAATCTATCCCCTGCATGTACACCCCCTGCCCCAGCGGCGGTGCTACAGCTCCCGCCACCATGGCCGGCCTCCTGGTCCAGACCCTGGCCGAGTGTCTCATGGGCTCGGTTGTCAGCTACCTTAAAAAACCGGGAATGCCCCTGATCATAGGCGGGGTTATAACCATCCTGGATATGTCGACAGCCGCCTATTCCTACGGGGCGCCGGAGCTGTCCCTCTGCCAGGCAGGATTTACCGATATCTCCAAGTGGCTGGGTCTTCCCATGTTCTCCACCGGCGGCTGCTCCGACTCCAAGGCCCTGGATGAGCAGGCTGCCATTGAAATGTCCACCAATCTTTACTATGCCTTCCTTTCCGGTGCCAACCTGGTACACGACGTAGGCTACATGGATTCAGGCCTGACCGCTTCCCTGGATTCACTGGTCATGTGCGATGAAATCATCGGCATGATCAAACAGATCGGTAAAGGTATCAATACAGAGGAAGAGTACATGGCGCTTCAGCTTATTGACAAAGTAGGGCCTGGAGGAGAGTATCTGACCTCTGATCACACTCTTAAGCATTACAAGGAATGGTTCCAGCCCAGACTGCAGGACCGCTCCGACTATGATACTTGGGAAAGAGAGGGTAAAAAGATCATGATAGACAGGATCAGGCAGGAAAGGGAACGTATCCTTAGCCAACACATCCCGGACCCCATAGATGAAAATGTGCTTAAGGAGTTAAAGAAGATTATTGAAGAGGCGGAAATACGCCACGCCAAATAACAGAAAACCTGCACCCTGAACTATATACATAACCGGTGGTGTAAAAGTATCCCGTGACGTAATCGTCTACAGGGATAAGGCAAATAAAAGGAGGATATCCCATGAGCATTAGGACAAACATGTCAATAAACAGGAGTCCTAAATTTTCTTTTCTCTCCGAAGATCAGCTGGAAGAGATGTACCACGGAGTATTGAAGGTTTTAAACGATACAGGGGCCAATGTTCACCACGAAAAGGCCCGGGAGATATTCAAAAAACACGGCTGCAAGACAGACGGTAAAAGGGTGCGCATCCCGCCGCATCTAGTGAGGCGGGCCCTGCACTCCCTGCCCCTGATGACCACCATCTACGACTGGGAAGGAAACGAAAAGATATACGTGGAAAAAAACCGGAGCTATTTCGGCCCCGGCCCTACCCTGATCTACTACAGGGACCCCGAAACCCTGGAAAGAAGAAAGTGCCTGCGCAAGGATGCCACCACCACGGCCAGGGTCTGCGACGCCCTGCCCAACATAGGTTTCGTGGAAGGTCTGGTAACCATAAGCGACGTACCCAGGGGTACGGACGACGTGGTGGAATTTGCCGACATGATACAGAACACCACAACCCCGATCATGGCCTGGGCGTACCAGCGCGGCGGGGCCAAGGACCTGCACCGCATCGGTATTATTATGGCCGGCGGTGAAGAGGCCTTCAGAAACAAACCGAACTATATCCTTTACAGCGAGCCCATCTCACCCCTGGTCAGCGATTTTCACGCCATCGACAAGTTGATCTACTGTGCCAAACACGGCATACCCCAGGATTACAGCCCCTGTTCCATCGGCGGCGCCACCGCCCCGGCAACGCATGCCGGCCAGATCATCATGGCCATATCCGAATCACTGGTCGGGGTGATCCTGGCCCAGTTGATTAACCCCGGGACCTGTGTCATCCTGGGAGGTGTTCAGTCTATTCTTGATATGAGCCGGGCCATCTATTCCTACGGGGCTCCGGAACTGAACGTCTTGTGCGGCGGCCTGACAGAGCTTGCCAAGTTCCTGGGCCTGCCCATGTTCGGCACCGCCGGCTGTACAGATACCAAGGAAATGGAGATCCAGTCCGGTATCGAGGCAGCTCTTCAGATCCACACCTCCATGCTGACCGGAGCCAACTTTGTCCATGACTGCGGCTATACGGAATCCGGCAAAACCGGTGATATATTCCAGACTGTTATGGATGACGAGATCATCGGCATGGCCCGGGTAATGGAACAGGGTATTGAAGTAAATGATGAAACCCTGGGCCTGGATGTCATGGACAAAATAGGCCCGGGAGGCCACTATCTTTACGAAGACCATACCATGAAGTGGTTCCGTAAACACTGGCGCCCCACTCTCATGGATCGCAGAAATTACGAGGAATGGTCAAGCAACGGTTCCGAATCCATGAAAGAACGGATTATCAAGAAAACCCGTGATATACTGGAAAATCACGAAGGCCCTTCAGTTAGAGTACCTGCTGATGTCAAAAAAGACATAGAAAAGGTAGTAAAAGAAGCGGAAGAAAGGGTGGAAAGAGAAGGACTGTAAAAATTACGAATTAAGAATTACGAATTAAGAATTACGGATTAAGAATTACGGATTACGGATTATGAATCAGGGAACAACTATGATTCCAACAAGATTCAGTCGTAATGCAACATTCATAATTCGTAATTCATCATTCCCGTATGGCTACCCGTATCAATCTCACTGAAGAGCAGTACGTACAGTTCTCCCTGCTGTCCCAAGGCCAAAAGAGGCTCATCTACAGTGAATTACTGGAGATACTGCAGTATACGGGAGCCAATATTCATCATGAGGGTGCCCGCCAGCTTCTGGCAGATAACGGTTGTACTGTAAAAGGCGACAGGGTCTTTTTGCCCTCTCAGCTTGTGCGCTGGGCCATACGGAATATTCCTCCGGTAACCACCATCCATCACTGGGACGACAGGGACAGCGGAATACTCAGGATAGAACAGGACCGTACTTATTTCGGCCCCGGGCCTACCTGTCCCTGGTTTATAGATCCCTATACCGGGGAAAGACGCCGCTACCTCAGAAAAGACGCCGCTACCGTGGCCCGGCTCTGTGAAGCCCTGCCCAGTATAGGTTTTGTCATGTCTCTCGGCACCATAAGTGACGTTCCCAAAGGTCTTGCCGATATTTACGAGTTTACCGAGATGATTCAAAACTGCACCAAACCGGTAATCGCCTGGTCCTATTCAGGGGAACACTGCCGGGATATTCATAATATAGCCAGCATTATCGCCGGGGGTGAAGATAAACTCCGCCACAGGCCCATCTACATCCTCTACAACGAACCGATATCACCTCTGAGCATGGACTGCCATGCTATAGAGAAATTGATGCACAGCGCCAGGAAAGGGGTGCCGCAAATTTTCGCCCCTGCCAATACAGCAGGGGCAACGGTCCCGGCAACTCACGCCGCTCATATCGTAGTAAGCCTGGCAGAATCCCTTATCGGGGTGGTACTGGCCCAGCTCACCAACCCGGGCAGCTGCATCGTGATCGGCGGCACCCAGTCTATTATGGATATGAAAGCTATGACTTTCTGCTATGGAGCCCCGGAACTCAGCGTTCTAAGCGCCGGCATATCTGAAATGGCCGAATATATAGGCCTTCCTTCCTTTATTGCCGGAGGATGCAGCGATTCCAAGGTAACCGATCTCCAGAGTGCGATTGAGGCCAATATCTCCCTGCAGTCTTCCCTGCTTACTCCCGGAAATCTGGTCCATGATATAGGCTTCCTGGCCTCCGGTATGACCGGGTCTCTCACCCAGCTTGTCATGGCTGACGAGATCCTGTCCATGAGCCGCCATATTGTTCAGGGAATTGAGGTAACCGAGGAAACCATGGCCACTGACGAGATAAGGAGAATAGGTCCTTCCGGCAATTATAAAGACACTGCCTACACCAAAAATCACTCGGAGCATCACTGGAAGCCGAGGTTCATGGATCGTAACAGTTATCAGGACTGGTTCAAGGCCGGGAAAATAACTATGAAAAAAAGAATGGAAGACTACACCAGATCTCTTCTCAAAGAACACGAAGGACCGATTAACAAAATCTCCTCCCGGAAAAAAACAGAAATAAACCTTATTCTGGATGCTGCCGAGGAATACGGCAAGTCAAATGAGTCTGTTGACGATCAATCAATTTAACACTAAAACGACGCTTGGGGTTGATACGCTGTCGGCAACCTTCACAAAGAGGCGGCCCATAAACTATGTCCTATGAGTACATTATCGCGGCAATAAGCGACAACCGGCCCGGAGTTGTTGCTGCAGTAACAGAAGTCATCTATAAATGCGGCGGCAATATTGCTGACTCCAGCATGACCCTGCTGGGTAATCACTTCTCTCTGAAATGTCTGGTAAGAGCAGAAGGCGAAAAAGATGTCCACTCTCAACTTACTGAAAAATTTAATAAACTTGAAGCCGGGAACGATCTGAAGATCCATATTTTCCCGATTAAACCAAGTACTGATACCACTCATCCAATCCAGAAAACAGGTCCTCCTCTCTACGAGATCAAAATCAGAGGTATAGACCGGGAGGGTATAATATACAAGACATCCAATCTCCTGGCCTGCCGCAACATTAACATAGTGGAACTGAATACCGGGCTTTATGAAAGTGACAAGTTGGACTACCATCTCTTTTCCATGCGTCTGATAGTAGAAAAACCACGGGAACTGTCTGAAGAATCTCTACGGCAGCTCCTGGGAGTCCTGGCCGACGACCTGGATGAAACGATCAGCATGAGCCGTTTCTATTACTGTACCTAGTGTCTTGACAGTCAAAAGTTCTTCCGTCATGCCGGACTTGATCCGGCATCCAGAAAGCATATCTTACTGATAAAACACTGGATTCCGGCTCCCGGATCGGGGTCCGGGACAAGCTTCGCCGGAATGACGACCATAAATATATTATTTTAATTATTTCAATGAGTTACGAGAACTTTGAACTGTAAAGCTAGTGTGTCTATCGGGAAAATTGCTAATTTCAGGACAGGGCCTTCAGCAGGCTGCGGACAGGTCTCAGCTTAACAGCCTAATACTTCTGGGTTTTAAACATGAATGGCTACACGACAAGAGTAGAAAGATTTAATGTTTAAAATAAATGTTAAAAACCTTGATCAGACTGTAGAAGGAGTTGAAGGGGAATCTGTGCGGGACAGTCTGGCCCGTCAAGGAATCGTGATTGATACGCCCTGTAACGGCCTGGGTAAATGCGGCCAATGCGGGGTCTGGGTGGACGAGCCGGAAAAATTCCCGGAAACACCGCATGAAAACATTTCCCGGGAAAAAAGTGAGCAGGGTCTGAGATTAGCCTGTCAGCTCTTCCCGACAGAGGACATCTCCATTCTGATCCCGGAACATATCCTGAGCACAAGTAAATCCGGAGACCGGATACTGGCAGGTGATATCCTTAAATTCTCAGAAATCAACAGTGCGGTCAAAGTCTATGAAACGGCAGACAACTGGTGGCTTCAATACGATAGGAAGTCAGCTCCGCAAAGAGTAAAGCAGTGGGCCACCTCTTTTTCCCCTAAAGGAGCTGCCATTGATCTGGGAACCACTACTGTGGTGGTAACCCTGATCTCTTTGAAAACCGGGGAAGAGCTGGCAACCGTATCCCGGCTTAACCCTCAGATCCGCTTCGGTCACGACATAATGACCCGTATCCACCATGGTTCCACTGAAAAAGGGCTTGGGGAGCTGAAAGAGGTCATCAGGCACGGGCTTGATCAGCTCCTGGAACAGGCCTGCAAGGACACCGGCTCCAATGTCCTGGAAATCCTGGACATAACCATAGGCGGCAACACCACCATGCTCCAGCTGGTGGCCGGGATCAATCCCTACCCTTTGGGAAGGGTCCCCTTCAAGGTGGATATTGAAGGCGGCAGGAGCTACCCGGTCGAGAATTTCGGCTTCCAGGTCAACCCGGCTGCCAGGGTTTACATCCCACCGGTCCTGCACGCCTTTATTGGTACTGACATTACCGCCGGCCTGGTAGTTAATAAGTCTTTTTTCGACGAGTCCAGGGCTGTCCACTATATAGATGTTGGCACCAACGGCGAACAGGCCCTTAATCTGCACGGCCGGAGGCTTTTCTGTTCCACGGCCGCAGGTCCGGCTTTTGAGGGTATGGGAATATCCTGCGGCATGAGAGCGGCCATCGGAGCTGTTGAAGAGGTAAATACAGACGGTTATGATCTGAAAATAATTACCATAGGCAATACACCAGTCAGAGGGGTCTGCGGCAGCGGTCTTCTTGACCTTATAGCCGCACTGCTCCGGCTCAGGGTTATCGATTACAGCGGAAGACTGCAGCCTCCTGAAAAACTTGCCGGCATCTCCCCGTCTGTAGTATCCAGACTGGAGATAATCGATGACCAGCCAGCCTTTCGTTTAAACAGCGATATTCACCTTACCCAGAGGGATATCAGGCAGCTGCAGCTGGCTAAGGGCGCGGTCAGGGCTGCTATAGAGATTATCCTTGATGAGGCGGGCAGCAATTCTTCGGCCCTGGATGAGTTTATTATTGCCGGAGGCTTTGGCGCCTCACTTGATCCGGAAAGCCTGGAAATAATAGGGTTGATCCCGCCCGGAATTAAAGATAAAATAAGGTTCACGGGCAACGCCTCAAGAAGCGGCTGTGCCCGTCTATTGACAGACGTGGACGAACGCCGTTTTATTGAAAAGGGCCTGCAGGAAATTGAACATCTTTCCATAGAACAGGACCCTGATTTTATTGATAGATTCGTTGCTGCCATGGAGTTTCCCGAGTATTAAGTGAAAGCGCAGGTTCTCAATAACATGAATCTCTACTTACAAGGGGAGGCTTTAAAGCGCAACTTCTCACTAAGTCCGGACACCAAACGACATTCCCCGGTCAAGCCGGGGAATGTCGGAATAATAAAGCCGGAAAGTTGATATCTATAAGTTGAGTTGATAACCTTACAACGTCACTCCGTCATGCCGGACCTGATCCGGCATCCAGTTTCTTATCTTATTGAAAAGACTCTGGATTCCCCGGTCAAGCCGGGGAATGACGAACTGGAATAACGAACAGGTAGAATCATGGTAAATAAATTCAAATGGTTAAAAGAACTTTTGACTGTCAGGATATAAAAAATTAAGTCGGAAAGTTGAGTTAAAATAAAGGGGGGAGATATGTTTATTGTCGGTGAATTAATCAATTCCAGTCGCAAAGAAATAGGCAAAGCTATTAAGGCCCAGGACGCTGACTACATCAAACAGGTAGCCAAAGATCAGTATGAAAACGGAGCAGATTGTATTGATATCAATGCCGGTATCTTTGTGGGAGAAGAGGATAAATACATGACCTGGCTTCTGGAGCAGGTCCAGTCCGTGGTTGAGACCCCGTGCTGCATAGACAGCCCGGACCCGAAAGTAGTGGAATCAGCCCTGGCCAAACACAAGGGCGTTCCCATGATCAACTCCATTTCCCTGGAAAAGGAGCGCCACGATAATCTCCTGCCGATCGTAACCGGCAACGAATGTAAAGTTGTGGCTCTCTGCATGAGTGACAAAGGTATGCCGGAATCAGCAGACGACCGGGTTGCCATTGCTGAAAAACTGGTCAACGACCTGGTCCGGAAAGGCATGGATTTGGACAACATCTATGTCGACCCCCTGGTTCAGCCGGTATCCACCAACGACAGGTATGGCGTGGAGTTTTTCAACGCTGTTGAAAAGATTATGACCGGCATGCCCGGGGTCCATACCATCTGCGGCGCCTCCAATATCTCCTTTGGTCTGCCCAAAAGGTCCCTGCTCAACCGCTCATTCATGACCATGGCAATCCTGAAAGGCCTGGACGGTGCTATCACCAATCCGTTGGATAAAAAAATGACAGCCGCCATAGTTATCGCCGAAGCCCTAGCCGGCAAGGATTCTTACTGTATGAACTACCTTGATGCCTACCGGTCAGGCAAACTTGAAAAATAATGAACCGGCTGAATTACCCGCTCTCCTGATGACCCTGGTTTTTAACAGAGTTATTGATTCTGGATCCTGCCGGGAATTATTGAAAATTTAAGCACATAAAATCCTACAGAAAACTGGAGTGTAACCCATGAGCAAAGAAGAATATAAAGAAGTTATTGATACCGCCAAGGATTATTATGACAGCCATGATGCCCACACCTTTTACCATATGATCTGGGGCGGCGAAGAACATCATCTGGGCATCTACCGTACCCCGGAAGACTCAGTCTACGAGGCCAGCCGCCGGATTATCGGCCATATGGCCAGTTTTTCCGATCATCTGGACAGAGATACCAAGCTGCTGGACCTGGGTTCGGGCATGGGAGGGACCTGCCGTTATCTGGCCAAAACCTATCGCTGTCAGATTACAGGTCTTAATTTAAGTGAAGTGGAAAACGAAAGACACCGGGAAAAAAACCGGGAACAGGGCCTTGAACACAAGATAGAAGTTGTTGATGGCAACTTTGAAGAAGTGCCCTTCCCGGATGAAAGTTTTGACCTGGTCTGGTCCCAGGACGCTTTTCTGCACAGCCCCAACCGGAAAAAAGTCCTTTCAGAGGCCCACCGGGTATTAAAGCAGGGCGGAGAACTGATTTTTACCGATCCCATGCAGACCGAAAATGCCTATACCGAATTTATCCAGCCTGTTCTGAAAAGAATACACCTGAGCAATCTGGCTACACCGACCTTTTATATTCAGACTGCCCAGGAACTGGGATTCGAACACGTCGGTTATGAAAAGCTGGCCCAGCAAATGACCAATCACTACGACAAGATTCTGGAAGATACCAGCGCCAGGGAAGATGAGTTAAGAGCCAGTGGTGTAAGCCAGGAATACATTGAACATATGAAGGAAGGCCTGCAGAACTGGGTTACCGGCAGCAAATACGGCCACCTGACCTGGGCAATATTCTGCTTCCGCAAGAAATAAGGTTGCCTTGAAAAATTGCCCTAATCGTCATCCCGGTGAATCCCGGATCGGGGTCCAGGACAGGCACCGGGATCCAGAGACATATGGGATTACTGGATTCCCGCCTGCGCGGGAATGACAGAAAAGGGTTGTTCCCCAATTTTTCAAGGTACCCATAAAAAAGTCCGGGACTCTGAATACCCCGAACCGAAAACCATGAGAAAGACTATCGAAGATCTAAATCAGCAGAGACTGGCTCAAATCCAGGAAATGGCCAAAGTTGGCTATTGGGAGGTTGACCTGGAGACAGGAGGGTTCAGCTGGTCGGAAGGGGCTTGTGCTATCTTCGAGATTGACTGCGGTGCGCAGGACCTTACTCTCGAAGATTTTCTGGCCCGGGTCCATCCTGATGACTACGAACGGGTAAGAGAAAAATATTCAGATCTTACCGGGAGCCCCGAATCCTCTGCAATAACCTACCGGCTGCTGCCGCCCGGTAATCACCAGAAATACGTACAGGGGAAAAAATACCTTGACTATAACCGGGAAGGGAAAGCCATCCTCTGCCGTTTCCTGATTCAGGACATCAGTACTATCCGCAAAGATAACCGGACCGAGGTTGATATTACTCATAACTCCTGGAAAAAACTGGCAGACGCTATTAATGACTATATCATCATAATGGATACTGATCTGCGGATTGTCAGTGCCAATCGCCCCACTACTAATCTCTTCGACAAAAACCTGGATGAAATAATCGGCAAACCATGCCATGAGTTATTTTACGGCTCTTCCCTCAGATGCCCCTGTACCTTCTGCCCGGTCAAAGAGGCCGACAGCCAGACAAACCAGGGCCTGGAAATCAGCAATGAATATCTTCAGAAAGTCTTACTGATGAGCGCCACACCCTATCTGGACAATAATGGCGATCTTATGGGATACATCTGCTTCTGTAAGGATATAACCGAATACAAGATGCTGGAAACCCAAATCCGTCAGAATGAAAAGATGGGGGCTATAGGCACTTTGGCTGGCGGAATAGCTCATGATTTCAATAATATCCTGGGAGCCATATACGGTTTTACGGAACTGGCCCTTCTTGAAAGTCAACCTGAAAGCAATCTCACTGATAATATCCTCCAGATAAAAAAAGCGGCTGACCGGGCAAAAGACCTGATTAACCAGATCCTGACCTTCAGCAGGGAAACCGAGACAAACCAGCAGCCTGTTCAGCTCTCCCCTATTATAAAAGAGACCGTCAAATTGTTACGGTCCTCTCTACCCTCCTCTATAGAGATACGCCAGGAGATTAAAGACGATCAGCAAAAAATAATGGCTGACCCTGCCCATATTCATCAGATTATGATGAATCTCTGCACCAATGCCATCCAGGCCATAGATGATGAAAAAGGCGGCATTATCCATATCAGCCTTAAGCCGTTATCCATTAAGGGAAAAAACAATAATATGCCTGCAATCTTTCCAGGGGATTATCTCGTTCTAACCATAGGGGACAACGGCAAGGGCATGAAGGGTGAAGTGCTGAACCGGATATTTGAGCCCTTTTTCACCACCAAGGAAAAAGGCCAGGGGACAGGCATGGGGCTCACCGTTGTTCACGGCCTGGTAAGCAGCAGCAACGGGACCATAAAGGTGGACAGTAATCCGGGCAAAGGGACCACCTTCAACATCTACTTCCCGGTAATCGAGGATGGCACATCCAAGCCGGAAAAACCTGCCATCATCAATCTGCCCACCGGTAATGAACGTATCCTTTTAGTTGACGACAAAATAGAAATTGTTACCATGGCCCAGAAACTGCTGACCTATCTGGGCTACAGCGCTACGACATTCACTGACAGCGAACAAGCCCTGGAGGCTTTTCGCGAAAAGCCGAAAGACTTTGACCTGCTGATCACCGACCACATAATGCCCCGCTTAAACGGCTACGAACTGAGCCGCATGGTCCTGGAAATCAGGCCTGACCTGCCTGTCATAATCTGCACAGGCTACCAGGAAAAAGTCTCTGAACAGGAGATGAAACAAATCGGCATCAGGAATATCCTCTATAAACCTCTTGCCTTCCAGCAACTCGGCAATACTGTGCGAAATGCCCTTAATGGGGAAAATTAATTCCTGCCCACACCATAATAGGCAAAGCCCGCCTTTTTCATCTGTTCCGGTTGATAGACATTGCGCAGGTCGACAAAGACCGGTGATTTCATGCGGCCTTTAACTTCTTCCATATCCAGGGCCCGGTACTGATTCCATTCGGTAAAAAGCACTACGGCATCCGCATCGTTACAGGCCTCGTAGGCATCGGCAACATAATTGAATTCCGGAAACATCCGGGCTGCTGCCTCCATGCCCTGGGGATCATGGACCTGGAGACAAGCACCTTTTTCCAGCAGGGGCGGAAGGATGGTGAGGGCCGGGGCTTCCCTCAGGTCATCGGTTTCCGGTTTGAAAGTAAGCCCCAGCACGCCGATGGTCTTGCCTGCCTCGCTGCCGCCCAGGGCATTCCTTATCTTCTTTACCATCCTGGCCTTCTGGGCCGAATTTACTTCCACTGCCGCCTCCACGGAACGTAGAGCTACTCCGTTTTCCTGGGCTATCCTGAGAAGGGCTACCGTATCTTTAGGAAAACAGGAGCCGCCATAGCCTGGTCCGGGATGGAGAAACTTTGAACCTATACGGCCGTCAAGTCCCACTGCCTTGGCCAGATCTATAGCATCAGCACCCATCTCCTCGCAGATGTTGGCCATTTCATTAATAAAAGATACCTTCATGGCTAAAAAAGCGTTGGAGGCATACTTGATCAACTCGGCGGTTTCCGGGTTGGTAAAGACAAAAGGTACGGAGATAAGATAAAGGGGATTGTAGATCTCTTTCATCACCTCCACTGCCCGCTCTGAATCAGCGCCGATCACTACCCGGTCCGGCCTCATAAAGTCATTAATCGCCGCCCCCTCCCGTAAAAACTCGGGATTTGAGACGACATCCACCCGGGCTTCCGGGTTCTCCTCCCGGATGATACGGGACACCTGGCCGGCGGTCCCCACCGGCACCGTACTCTTGTCAATAACCACGGTATAATCCCGGAGATAACCGGCAACTTCCCGGGCCGCCCCGTAAATATAGGTAAGATCGGCATAGCCGTCTCCCCGCCGTGAAGACGGGGTCCCCACTGCCAAAAAAACAGCCCGTGATCCGTTCAGGCTGTCTTCAAGATCCTCTGTGAAGCGCAGCCTCCCTTCTCTGACATTCTTGGCCACCAGGGTTTCCAGGCCGGGTTCGTATATGGGGATCTCTCCCTTTTTAAGACAGCGCATCCTGGCCCCGTCTTTATCCATACAAATTACCCGGTGGCCAAGCTCAGCCAGGCAGGCCCCGGTTACCAGGCCGACATAACCGGCCCCTATCATGGTTATCTTCATAATTCTCAGCTGGTCAGGAGTTAATAGGTATCAATTTAATCTTGAACATAAAATCCAGAACACTTAAAGACGTTGACCGATCTATCAGGCAATCCCGTAGTACCATTTATACCATTCCACAAAGTTTTTGAGCCCCTCTTCGATAGCAGTCCGGGGTTGAAAACCGGTATCCCGGGCCAGGTCGCTGATATCGGCATAAGTAGCCCGGACGTCTCCGGGCTGCATGGGCAGAAAATTTTTCTCCGCCCTGCGGCCCAGGCAATCCTCCAGCACACCTATAAAACGCATCAGGTCTTCGGAATTGTTATTGCCTATGTTGTAGATCCGGTATGGACAACAGCCGGTGGCCGGGTCAGGATCGTCGCTGTTCCAGGAGGGATCGGCCCGGGGTATCCGGTTCATCACCCTTACCACACCTTCGATAATATCGTCTATGTAAGTAAAATCCCGTCTCATCCTGCCATGGTTGAAAACATCAATGGGTTTTCCGGCAAGAATGGCCCTGGTAAACAAAAAATAGGCCATGTCAGGCCGGCCCCAGGGGCCGTACACGGTAAAAAAACGCAGGCCGGTGGCAGGTATACCGTAGAGATGGGCATAAGTATGGGCCATTAACTCGTTGGCCTTTTTGGTGGCGGCATATAGGGAGACGGGGTGATCCACCCTGTCGTGCACCGAATAAGGAAGCCTGGTATTGCCGCCGTATACCGAACTTGAAGAGGCAAAGACCAGGTGTTTAACCCCTGAACAGCGGCAGCCCTCCAGTATATTGAGGAAACCGGCCAGATTGCTGTCCACGTAGGAATAGGGGTCTTCCAGGGAGTAGCGAACCCCGGCCTGGGCAGCCAGGTTGACCACCACCTCGAACCCGTGTTCCCGGAACACCCTGGCCATCAGCTCCCGGTCAGCCAGGTCTCCCCTGATAAAGGTAAAATTCTCATGACCGCTGAGCCGGTCAAGCCTGGCCTGCTTCAGGCCGGGGTCGTAATAGTCATTGAGGTTATCCAGGCCGGCAACCTGCAGGGAATCAGAAAGGAGCCGGCGGGCCAGGAAATAACCGATAAAGCCGGCCACCCCGGTGACCAGTACTTTTTGAACTGTCATACGTTCTTGATTCGTTAATTCAGGGGTTATCATTAAGGTTTTCCCAGTACCACCGGGCCGCCTGCTCCAGGCCGTCAGCCACTGAATAAAGGGGTTCATAGCCCAGCAGTCTGCGGGCCTTGCTGATGTCGGCCAGGGAATGGCGCACGTCACCGGGCCGGAAATCCCGGTACCCGGGTTCCACCCTGCCTGCTTCCGGCTTAAATTCCGCCACCCTCCGCCTGATCAGGTAAAACAACTCGTTTAAGCTGGTCTGTTCACCAAAGGCCACGTTATAGACCTGGTTAAGGGCTTCCTGCCCTCCGGTCACCGCTGCCAGGATATTGGCCTGGATACAGTTGTCTATGTAGCAGAAATCGCGGCTGGTCTCGCCGTCGCCGTTGATAAAGACATCTTCGCCATTAATCAGGGCGGAAAACCATCTGGGCATGACCGCGGCATAGGCGCCGTTGGGGTCCTGGCGCCGGCCGAAAATATTGAAATATCGAAGTCCTACGGTCTTCATACCGTAGGCCGAACCAAATACCCCGGCATACAGTTCGTTGGCATACTTGGTAACCGCATAGGGCGACAGTGGCCGGCCTATGGTATCTTCGACTTTGGGCAAAGCGGGATGGTCGCCATAAGTTGAACTGGAGGCGGCATAAACAAAGCGGTCCACCCCGGCATCCCGGGCCGCCACCAGCATATTCAGAAAACCGCTGAGGTTGCTTTCATGGGTCCGGACAGGGTCCTCAAGGGAGCGGGGCACTGACCCCAGGGCAGCCTGGTGAAGAATAAAATCCACACCCCGGCAGACCCGGCGGCAGGTATCCAGGTCGCCGATATCACCCTGCAGAAAGGTAAAACGCTGCCACTGCCGGCTGCTGACCTGCTTTCTGACCTGCTCCAGGTTGTCCCGGAAGCCGGTGGCAAAATTATCCAGCCCTACCACTTGCTGATCCAGGCTGAGCAGAGCCTCCAGAAGATTGGAGCCGATAAAGCCGGCTACCCCGGTAACCAGCCATTTCCGGGGAGAGGCTGCCAGTTTCTCTTTTACCCTGTTGTATTCAGTCATGTTGGATATCGGTTGAATGTTGAATGTCGAATGTCGAATGTTGAATGTCGAAGTTTTTCACTTCGTTATTCTGCAGTTCATCATTCGTAATTCGTAATTCAGCGGTTCGTAATTCTGCAGTTCATCATTCATCATTCGTAATTCAGTATTCGTAATTCGTAATTCATCATTCATCATTCCTAGAGCCGCCAGAACAAAACACCGGCATCGGCGACCGCTTCGGGGTCCAGGACCGATTTGACATCAATCAGGCAGCCCTCCGGAGACAGCATCTTAACAAACTCGGAAACATTGAGGGCCGTATACTCGCGGTGGGGCACCGCCAGAATAAGGGCCCCGAGACCGGTCAAATCCTCCCATCTGCAGGGAACCACCCCCAGGTGAAACCCTGCCTCTTCAGCATCAGCCCTGGGATCATGGGCCAGGACTTCCAGGCCATAGGTCTTCAGTTCGTCTATTATGTTAACCACCCCTGAATTCCTTAAGTCGGAACAGTTCTCCTTAAAGGTCAGACCCAGGACCCCGACTTTATCTTTCTGCAGGTCAACCCCGGCCCGGAGCATGAGCTTGACCGTCTTTTCGGCAATAAACTTGCCCATATTGTCGTTTATGCGGCGCCCGGCCAGGACCACCTCGGGATGAAAACCCGCGGACTCGGCCTTGTAAGTCAGGTAATAGGGATCAACCCCTATGCAATGACCGCCTACCAGCCCGGGACGGAAAGGCAGAAAATTCCACTTGGTGCCCGCCGCCTCCAGGACGTTTAACGTATCCACGCCCAGGTGGTCAAAAATCACCGCCAGTTCATTCATCAGGGCTATATTCAAGTCACGCTGGGTATTTTCTATTACTTTGGCCGCCTCAGCCTCTTTTATCTCGGCGGCAGGATAGACCCCGGCCGGAATTACAGCCGCATAGAGATCTGCCACCCGTTTCAGGGTCGCATCAGTATCTCCCGAGACCACTTTCATAATCCTGGTCAGGGTATGCTCCCGATCACCGGGATTAATCCTCTCCGGTGAATAGCCTACAAAAAAATCCCTTTTCCACGTAAGCCCGGACTCCTCTTCCAGAATCGGCACACAGATCTCCTCCGTGGCCCCGGGATATACCGTTGATTCAAAAATTACCAGCGCTCCCCGGCCCATATTGGCCCCTACAACCCGGGAGGCCCCGATCAGGGGGCGTAAATCAGGCTGCCGGGCGGAGTCTATGGGCGTAGGCACCGCCACCACGATATAGTCTGCTTTCTTCAGGGAAGCGGGATCACTGGTATAGGTTATATGCTCGGCTCTTTGAAACTCTTGTTCGGAGACCTCGGAGTTGGGGTCAATGCCTCTGCGATAACTGGCAATGGCCTTTTCCTTGATATCAAAAGCAATGGTCTTGAATCTGGCCCCAAAGGTCACAGCCAGGGGCAGCCCAACATAACCCAGGCCTACAACAGCAACTGTCGGATTCATGGTCTTATTGGTTTCAGGTAATCTTTAGTGTTTTAACGGTTCTAGCCGCCACTCCGCGGTTTTCAGCAGACCGTGGGCCAGGGAACAGGAAGGTCTGAACCCCAGCTGGGCGGCCGCCTTGTCACAGAGCAGGCAGCTCTTGCGCAGGTCTCCGGGCCGGGCCGGGCCGGTCTCGTAGTTCTTTAAGCCTTCCGGTATCCCGGGTTTCAGGATTTTCACGGTCCGGAAAACCTCCTGAAAAAGATCAGCGGTATGGGTCTCCCGGCCGCTGCCGATATTAAAGGCCTCGCTGCTCCCCCTGTCCAGAGCCAGGAGATTGGCCCGGACAATGTCTCCCACGTAGCAGTAATCCCTGGTCATTCCCCGCGGTTCTTCCGGATAATGGTAAACGGTGCAGGTCTCGCCCTGCAGGAGCCTGTCCATGAAAACCGCCACCACCCCGGCTTCTCCGTGGGGTATCTGGCGGGGACCATAGACATTGGCATAACGCAGGACGGTATAGTCTATCCCGTACTGATACCTGTAAAAGGCCAGGTACTGCTCCGAAACCGATTTGGTTATGGCATAGGGAGATAAGGGCTGCACCGGATAACCTTCCGGGGTAGGAAATTCCTCCGCCTCGCCGTATATGGCACCGCCTGAAGAGATAAATATTACTTTCTCAACCCCCTGCCGCCTGACCGACTCCAGGATATTGACCAGACCCCTGACATTGACATCTGCATCAAAGAGGGGATCATCCACCGAAGCGGGTACTGACATCTGGGCGGCATGGTGGTTGACCAGGTCGAACTTCTCCCGGGCAAAAACCTCGGCCACCTCCGGAGCCCGGATATCCAGGAGATAAAAGCGGGCCCGGGGATTCAAGTTTTCCCATTTGCCGCTGAACAGATTGTCCATTACCACTACTTCGTGACCTGCCTCGATATAGGCATCCACCACGTTGGAGCCGATAAAACCGGCCCCGCCGGTAACCAGTATTTTCATAACTCTCCCGGATTAAAATAAAAAAAGCGGCCCCTGCGTAACCGTTCAGGGGTAAACGACAACGACGCAAACCTCATCCCTGTAAGCGTCTACCAGTGCCCCATATTGGTTCATTTTTGTCTGCGCCGTGTACTAATGCTACATAAGCGGGCAAAAATGGGCGAAGATGGGGTGCTGGTGAACGCTTACGCCCCTTGCAATCCATCAATCCAGTTAATAATTACAGCAACAGACTTGACCTATAATCAGTCAGGGTTTAATATTTACTGGACATACCCGGGGCAGATTCTTTACAATAACTGTCAATGATACCAGAATCTCCGGATTTATAACAGATTAAATCAAAATATTTCTATAACTCAATCAACCGGAACAGTCGTAACCGTTCACCGTTGCCGTTTATAAGGTGCTGAAACCCCCGGACTG
>JAWOFO010000036.1:0-5607 GCA_046497465.1 Desulfobia sp. | reverse complement strand
GGTACCGTCTTTATCCAAAGGGGTGAGTTGGGTTGCTGATACCCGGACTACAGAGTCTTGACCGGGGAGCCATACCCGACAAATGGTTTCCCCCCATAGTTCTTGGGATTCGATGACTTGACAGAGTTGATGGTAGTTACTACACCAAACCCAGGTACCCTTATTCATAGCTTACCACTACCTTGCCATAGATAGAAAATAAAAAATAAGAGTGAATCGTTAAATATATTTCTGTCTCTTTAACAAGGCATTTGTGATCTTCCAGTGATGGCAACTCAATCTCCTCCCATCCTTGTAAAAGCCTGGTCATACCACATGAGGAGCTTGGAATCTTCCTGGAGGATTTTTTCCGGGATCTTTTGGGCCACCGAGACGATGGTCGAATAGTCCCGCTCTTGCCACGCTTTCTTAAATCCGGCCCGGACTGCCTCCAGGCGGAATCTTTCATTGTTTTTGAACTTCCTGCTGCGCTGCCTGTATTGCTCAAACTCCCGTAGCAGTGCCTTTTCCCGCAGTCTTTCTCTTTCAGCTGCTTTGCTGGGGTCTGGTACATACCAGCGGTCGCGGGCCTTGGCTATAAGGGCCGGATCGTCCTTTTCCAGGTTCCGGAGTTCCTTGAAATTGGAAGAAAGGTAGCTGTGGATCTGGCTGGGCACTTCGCCTTTACCGTCATAACGCAGGAAGTTCTGATCCAGCAGCTCATCAAGCTCGAGCATCTTCTCGTTCTTCTGCCAGCCGCTGATCTCCTGCATAAACTGGGGCTTCAGGTCACCTGCGGTTTGCGGTTTACTGGTGAGCTGCTGTTTAAGCCACTGAATGGCCGAGGCCTCGTCGGAGACATATAGTTGAAGCTGGCGGACTTCCTTGACTGTCTTTCGTTTTTTGTTGTACTCATCCACTTGGTCTGGCAGAAAATACATGCCATCGCATAGTGAAAAACGTTGTTCCAACCCGGCGTAAAAATCGGCAGCGGATATGGGAATAGTTTCACCGCGCTGAACGTGGAAGGCCACCATGCGGTCAAAAAGGAGATAGTTCTGGCGTTCGGCTATTACTTCCGCCTGGCCATTCTTGGAGACAAACACCGGTAACTGTTTCAAGTGAGTGCGGACGAAATCCCAGACACCATCTTCAGTGCCAGCAGTCAGTTGGAACCGGTGTTCGAGGCCGCCGTTTGGTTTGTAGGCAGAGATTATCAGGTCCTGTTTAACAGACCCGGCTTGTGTAACTTGATTGAATGAACCTTGCGCTTTATCCAAAGTACGGACATCAGCGACAACGAATCCGGCTGTTTGCAGTCCTTCCTGGATGCTGTTCCAGACGCTGTTTTTGGAGTTGTGAAATTCAACTGTCATCCAGCGTCCTGGTTTAAGTACCCGGTAATATTCTTCGAAACACTTGGTCATCAGGTGTTGGTATTCTGGGAGCCCTTTACCTTGAACCTTATTTTCGATTGCCTCCGATTTATTGTTAGTAAAAACCTGGAGCCAGGCTTCCCATAGAAAATTAAGTTCGGAATACATCAGGTTACCGCCAAAAGGGGGATCGGTGAAAATGTAGTCAAGGGTATTCTCTTTTATGCTTGGAATATTCGATAATGTTTGGGTATCAATATATGAATAAGATGAGACTGCAAACGCGTTGGAAAAAGCTTTTACTTTGCCAGAGAATACCCACGAAGGACGTGTTTCAGCTATAAGTGAGCTGACATACAAAGTGCCAGATAGCGGTCCATTTCCGCGATGACCCATGTTATAGCGAACTAAACGGGAACAAAGCGTAGATACTATCGATTGAAAAATTAGCTTGGTTTTTCTGTCAAGATGTTTTTTCAGTGTCCCCAGCATCCACAAATTCCGTTTAGGATAATAATGATGTACATGAGTGATACCAATTCGAAATGGTTCACCGGTCTTGTCTCCTTTTGGGATAGTATTGGCTGGAAACCAATAAGGAATATCCAATTGTTCGATCTTTGTAATCAAAGCCAGGTCAAAGGCGTCAGGCCTTTTTTCGTAACGCTTTCTGCCCACGCTGTAGTTAATCAGCACCGGAACCTGCTTGGCCTGACGGATGGTCTGGTTTATGGCCCTGTCGAACCTGGTCACCCAAGCCCGGTCCATCTTTCTTTTGCTTATTTGAGACCGGCAATGCAGACAGGGAAATTCACTTTTTACCTTCCCTGCTTTTTTATCTACTGCAGCCTCCCAGAAGATTACTTCGCTTGTACATTCCGGGCAGGTATAGACGTCGGACCAGACGGTATAGTTGATCCGGCCCCAACCGGCGCCGCTGCTCAAGCCTGAAGACCGGGGAGCGAGTAAGGTCCGGACTTCATCTGCTGTTCTGCAGGCCCCGAGTTTTTCAGCCCATGATTTAACCTGCGCTTCATTGTCACCGGCTTCGATCAGGGTGGAGTACATCCAGCCGCATTCCTCCTCCACTTCCCTGAGAATACGTTCAGCTTCCTTTTCAAATTCTTGGACGTCTACCGGAGTGTTGTAGTTGTAGGCTATGAAGGTGGCTGCCGGGGAGAGATCGTTCAAAACAGCCTTTCTCGTTCCCAGCCTGGAGAAGTGCTGCCGGGATGTCTCGCCCTTTTCTGCAGTTCCCTGCTGATAAACATCACCCTTGGCATCGACTTTATAGCCCAGTGATTCCACTGTCTTTTGGTCTCCACAAAGCTGAGCCGCAACCCCGGTCATACCGGTTCCGCAGAAACCGTCAAAGACCAGATCTCCAGGTTCGGTATAGTGCAGGATGTAGCGCATGATGGCCTTGTGCGGCACCTTGGTGTGATAGGAGTGGGCATTATAGATGGGGTCGTTTTTGCCCTCGCTCACATCTGCTGTGAACGGTTCCCGACGGTAATTGTCGGTTTCCGGATCATAGGGCTTACCGTGATATGAGACAAAGTCTTCCAGAAAAGGATTGGGACAGGCGGTATAGTAAGGCGGATCGGACAGGGCCAGGATGTCCTCGTCCTCGCCAAACGGGAAGCCCTCGGTTTTGCGGAATTCCGGGTCCTTGAGTTTTTCCTGCAGCTTATCCAGGAAACACTCCCGGCGTTCTTCGTCGTTCTTAAAGGTCATCCCCAGGCACTCCACCGGGCCCTGATCTTCGGTAGTGGATTGATCTTGAAATAACTCGTTCTGACCTGACTGTTTATTCATATTGCCTGCCTATATTGGATTTTTGGGGCTCAGGGCCGGAGAGCGGATACTATTATGGAATGGCGCAGTGCCATTTAGTTGCCCCTTAGGCGGAATAAGGCGGAATCGGGCCGCCTTATTTTCGCCTCATTTTCGCCTTATTTATTTCCTTTCCTCACCAAAGACCAGGTAGCGCCTCTTCCACGCCCGGAAGAAGAAACCATACCAACTTTTTTCAGGTGTAAAAGCTCTTCACGAAGTCTTCTGTCCGAGGGTGGGGCTTCCATTTTCCTGCGAATTTCACGAAGGGGCATGGCCGGCATTTTTGACAGCACCTGGAGCAATTCCCGTTGTCGTTTGCTTAAATCATGGGCCACACGATAGGGAGCAATATAGCCGCTTGGCAGGAATTTCACCCATACAGCCCCGGCCTGCTCACCGAATTCAGGCTCAGGATGTCCTGCCTTGACACACAGTTCAACTATCTTCTGCGTACCACGGCCCCAACGTTCAATAAGTCCCCGCAGATAGAATACTTTAGCTATCAGCGGATTGCGGGGCCTGGAAAGGTGGTCACCTTTAAGATCTTCTGGTTTCAGTCCAAAGGGGAGTATGCCATCACTCCATATCTCCAGACGATTGTCATAGATCGCCAGATTTACTGCCCCGCCGGTAATAGCATAATCTCTGTGGCAGAAGGCATTCACCAGGGCTTCCCGCAGGGCTTCCAGTGGAAAGAGCGGTTCATCTTCTCTTTCAAACAGGCCGGGCACAATGCGGCCGGCCACAGGAAGATGACGGCGCAGGAAGAGCATGGCCTCTTCAAGCAAGTGAAATGTGTGTCCTTCAATTTGTTGCTGGTCGAGGAATTCTGATTTATCCACTCCGCGGAAGCGGGCCATGCGAAGCTGGCATTGAGGATAATCCGGCATAAAGCGGCTGCCAAAAAGAACGACTGCGGCGTTGTTAAGTTTTTTATCTCTGAACAGCTCCAATCTGCCCAGGATATCTGTAATACTGCCGCCTGTGGATTCCGGCAGGCGGCCGGCATGTATGCCTGAACGAGCAGTACGGAGAATTTCTTCATGGTCCAGGTCGGAAACAGTGTATTCTTCGGCAGGATATTTCTCCCAACGCCTGTGATTGTGTACTCTTTCGTTAAGAAGATGCTGATACACCTCCTGTGGCATAAGTGAGGTTGTCGAACCAATACGCTGATATGGGCGGCCGTCGAAGACATATGGCTGGAATTCCGGATTGGGGATTGCTTCCAGTATCAAGATTTCCTTGCCTGATTCAACAGCCAGACGGGTTTGGTTTATGGTGGCCTGAGGTTCGAATTTTTGGAGGGTATCAGCTACCTCACGGAGTGTCTTGTCGGAAATTGTCTGCCCTGAAATGTGGCCCTCCGGGGGGACGCCGCAGAACACTTTGCCGCCATGACTGTTGAGCATTCCGCAGAGGGTTTCGGCGGCCCGGCGGAGTTGTGCGGTTGATTTCTTGAATTCCACGGTTTCTGATTCTCCCTTGGAGATCAACCTTTTTAACTCCTCGATATCCATTCTTTTGTCTGTAAGGTATTAACCGTTCCTCTATTCCAAAACAATCCGGACCTTGCCGGGTTCCTTGCCTCTGGTGATTTTGTCGAGATATTCCTCGAAACGTTTTTTCATCTCTTCCGGGGTGGACGGTGAACCTCCGGGCAGCAGCGCCGACCACAGCTCAGCAGATTTGACCGGGACTTTCTGGAGACCGGAAAGCACATCACTCAGGGCCTTGATAAAGTCCTGCCCGATTTCATCCGGCAGGGTCCGGGCTTTAATAAAGTCGTCCACCAGTTTTCTGGACTCCGGTGGGAGCAGAGCCAGGTTCTCCCGGGTGGTAGGATCTTCCAGGTTTCTCAGCAGGGCCTGGGTCCAGTTGGCCACCAGATCGTCAAGTTCGTCATCCAGCTCATCCAGGATCTTGTCTGCGGGAACTGTAGCTGGTTCTGCACTGGGTTTGTAGCTGCAGTGCGGACAGACGGGCGAGGCCTCCATGTCCTGTTCAGTCAGGGCCGTACAGCTCTTCAACCCAGCCAGGCGATTTTGAAAGTCGGTCAGGTGCTGGCGGTGCATCAGCTCAATGGTGGACAATTTTTGCAGGGCCTTAAACCTGTCATCGGCAATAAGTTCGGCCTTTCGTCTGTCATTATTGGCGCCGAGTCGGGCCTTGGCATGCAGGCCCAGGTAAATCTGCACATACTCTTTTTTGAGTTCGGTCAGTCTTCTCCGGGTATGCTGGCGGAAAGAGGCGGTGCCCCGTTTTTCCGGATCACTTAGTTGGGCAAACACCTCATCACGTAATGTTTTCATCCTGCCCAGCCACTTATTGTCTGCAGGCAGGACAGCTTCAGCGGTGGAGAGAAAGGAGGCAGTGGAACCGAGATCAACTGTCAACTCCTGGAGGGATTCAA
>JAWOFO010000014.1:0-13024 GCA_046497465.1 Desulfobia sp. | reverse complement strand
CCCCGGCCTGGTCAAGTATTTCAACGCCTTTCTTCACCAGGAAAACAAACTGCCCAAGGTGGAGATCCCGGACCATCTGATGGAGATATTCCAGGAATATCACTGGCCCGGCAATGTACGGGAACTGATAAACTACCTGCAGAGATACAGCGTCTTCGGCGACAGCCGTGAAATACAGGAGACCATAAAGTCCAACCAGGGTAAATCAACTAAACCTGCCGGCAGGGACCATGCCGATACCGGAAGGGATGGGGATAATTTCAATCTTGACCGGGATCTCATGAGCGGCAACTATACAGACACGGATGATTTCCCTTCCTTGAAAGAAGTCAGGGACCGGGTGGTCAAGCAGGTTGAAAAAAATCTGATTGAAAATGTCCTTCGGGAGACGAACTGGAACCGGAAAGAGGCCTCCAGGATTCTCAAGATCAGCTACCGGGCCCTGCTCTACAAAATGAAGGACCTGGAGATAAACAGATAGGCGGCGAAATCAATGCAAGGGAAGCCCCAGATGTTCTCCCACCGCCTGGCTTAACTGCACGTCGGTAAAGGCCACCCCGGCCCGGCAGCGTCCGTGGTCCTGCCGGGTCTCGCACCAGCGTACTTCCCCTTTGCCGGCCATGTCCGGATAAGAAAACCCTTCCCCGAAATTGAAAGACACCAGCCCGCCTTCATGCAGTTCCCCGTTGGCCTCGACCCTGAAACCACCCAGGCTCAAATCTGTTATTCTGGCCTTTTCATCAACAAGATAAAATGTCCCGCCCTCTTCGTCACAGGAAGAAAGGGCCAGCACGATATTTTCGGCAACACGCCGGTAACGCCTGCGGCCGTTATGCATCAGAAAACCATATTTTCCGGCCCTGTCGTCCAGATAGGCATAACCTCTTATATATTGCGGGCACCGGGTATAATTGGGATTTGAACAGTAACATTCCACCTGCCGGGGCATTGGGATATAAAGCCCGCCTTTTGCAATCTTGCACTGATAACCCTGGTACCTGTCCCAGTAAGGACAATAATTCCCCTTTTTATTCATATTCTTATAAGATTAATTAATAACTTGTCATTAAATTCTGACAAAATCTAATACTACAGCGACACTTCCTTTCTGTTTTCGTCATTCCTTTCTGTTTCCGTCATTCCGGTCTGTTTTCGTCATTCCGGCGAAAGCCGGAATCCAGTAATCCCATATATCTCTGGATCCCGGAGCCTGTCCTGGACCTCGATCCGGGATTCACCGGGATGACGATTAAGGATTCACCGGGACGACGATTAGGGTAATTTTTCAAGGCAACCTTAAGTCCGGGCACCAAACGTCATTCCCCGGTCAAGCCGGGGAATGACGAAATAATAAATATCGTTGTAAGGTTAACAGGTAATTTTACATTCAAATATCGTGCCGTTGACCAGGTTATCCTGTCGTCTTTTTTTAATCCGGGTATTTTGTTGTTCCGTCTAAAAGTCCCTGGATATTCCGTAACGCTTGATTTTCTCGTAAAGTCCTGTTTTACCGATATTAAGCTCTTTAGCCGCCGTCCACAACTTCGAACTTCCCTTTTTTGCGGGCGTTGGCACCGGTAAAAGCCCCTTTTTCACCTTTTTATACCACACATCTTACCTTATTGCCGGATAAGGGGCCAATAGAAAAATTCACCTGTTTTCAGTTTTCCGGAATTATGAAACGAATTTCCGGAATCACATATATCTTCTCAATAACAGGTGGCATTCCTGCCTGATACCCTTATTCCACAGTTACGCTTTTGGCCAGGTTCCGGGGCTGGTCCACGTCACAACCGCGAATATGGGCAATCTGGTAGGAAAGGAGCTGCAGGGGTATGGTATAGAGAATAGGAGTAAGTTCCTCATGCACTTCGGGCAGGCCTATCACGTAGTCGGTAATCCCGGTCAGGGCATGGTCATTACGACTGCCTACCAGGATCAGGCGGCCGTGCCTGGCCCTTACCTCTTCCACATTGGAGATTAACTTGTTATAGACACCGTCCGGGGGAACCAGGGCCAGGACCGGCATATCACGGTCGATCAGGGCAATGGGTCCGTGTTTCAGCTCCCCGACGGCATAGCCCTCGGCGTGGATATAGGAAATCTCCTTGAGTTTCAGGGCCCCTTCCAGGGCCACCGGAAAGTTGATCCCCCGCCCCAGGTAGAGAAAATCCCGGCTGCGGCTGAACTCCTCGGCCACAAGATCCATCATTTCCCGGAAATGGGAAAGCTCGTCATCCACTAACTGCGGCAGATCAACCAGGGCCTGGACCAATTCCCTGTTCTGCTCAAAGGAGATGGTCTCCAGAACGCGGCCCAGGTGGAGGGTCAGGAGGAAAAGGGCGGTAAGCTGGCTGGTAAAGGCCTTGGTGGAAGCCACTCCTATTTCCGGGCCGGCATGGGTATAGATAGTGCCGTCTGCTTCCCGGGTCATGGTGCTGCCCACCACATTGCAGATGGTAAGGACCCTGGCCCCCATCTTTTGTGCCAGGCGCAGACCAGCCAGGGTATCTGCGGTCTCTCCGGACTGGGAAATGGTGATAACCAGCGATTCCGGGCCCAGGATAAGCCGCCGGTAACGGAATTCCGAGGCAATGTCCACATCAACCGGGATCCCGGCCCATTTCTCCAGCCAGTATTTGGCAATCAGGGCGGCATGCCAGGAAGTCCCGCAGGCAACCAGGGATATTCTCCTGATCTTTTTAATCTCCTCGGCTTCCAAGCCTATCTCCTGGATATTCACCTCGCCGCTTTCCGGTTCCAGTCTGCCCCGGAACGTATTTAAAATGGCCTGGGGCTGCTCGAATATTTCCTTGAGCATGAAATGCCGATAGCCGGCCTTCTCTGCCATCGCCGCATTCCAGTTGATCCGCTGGACCACCTTATCTATCCTTCTTCCATCTCTGCAATCCAGGACTTCCCAGGAATTTTCCTTGAGAACGGCCATTTCACCGTCATCCAGGAAAACAACATCCCGGGTGTAGGGCAGGACCGCCGGGATATCCGAGGCCATAAGGCAGCCACCAGGGCCCTGGATGCCCAGGACAAGGGGACTCTGGTAACGGACCGCCACCAGGCGGTCCGGCTGGCGGCTCCAGATAACCCCTATGGCAAAAGACCCTTCCACCTCTCTGATGGCCTTGCGCACCGCGGTCTCCAGGTCATCCTCCAGGTAATCCTCAATAAGATGGGCCAGGATCTCGGTATCAGTCTCTGAACTGAAACGATGCCCCCGGGCAAGAAGTTCTGACCGCAGGCTCTGATAATTCTCGATAATACCGTTATGGACCAGGCTCAACTCGCCGCTGCAGTCAGTATGGGGATGGGCATTACTCTCCGAGGGAGCGCCATGGGTCGCCCACCTGGTATGACCCAGACCGATGCAGCTGGTACAGACCACCTTGTCCATTTTTTCCTCAAGACCAGATAGTTTGCCCTGACAGCGACACCTGACCAGGCGGCCGCCGTCAAGATAGACCAGGCCGGCGGAATCATAACCCCGGTACTCCAGCCTTTTCAGGCCTTCGAGAATTATGGGCAACACCCGCCTGTGCCCTATGTAACCGACGATACCGCACATAATTTCAACCCTCCCGCCTTCAATTTTTCATCAGAACGTAAAAAAACATAAGAAACGGCCCGCTTACCTTCTTTTTCAAGATATGTTATAGTTTTCTCCGTGTCAATACAAGTGAGACACCCGGCCCTTGAGCAGCAATCAAAAACACTATAGAACAGGGAACTCACAGTGACAAGCACTAAAAAAGAAAAGACTTTTGTAATAGGCGATATACACGGCTGTTACGGGGCCCTTACCAGGTTACTGGAAAAAATAGACCCCGATCCGGAGCGGGACACCCTTGTTTTTCTTGGAGACTATATAGACAGGGGACCTGACTCCAGCAGGGTCATCTCAAAAGTTATTGAGCTGAGCAGGACTTTCCGCCGCCTGGTCCCCTTAAAGGGCAACCATGAGGAGATGTTTCTCTCCTGGCTTGCGGGCCGGGACGACCAGGACCTCTATCTTCAGATAGGGGGAACAGCGACCCTGAAGAGCTACGGAATAATGCCTCCTTATGACAGAAACGACAATAAGATACCCGCCCAACATATAAATTTTATCCGTGAGCTTCTTCTGCTCTGGGAAGATAACCAGGCAATCTATGTCCATGCCGGCCTGAAGCCCGGCGTACATCTCAGTATGCAGCCTTCCCACTGGTGCTGCTGGGCCAGGGGCGAGTTTTATCTTTCCAATCACGATTTCGGCAAGAAGATAGTATTCGGTCATACCCCTTTTCCGGATGAGCCTTTTCAGAACAAGGAAAAGATAGGGATAGATACCGGCGCCGTTTACGGCGGCAGGCTGACCTGCCTCATCCTGCCTGATATGGAATTCGTCAGCGTACCGGGCTATATGCCTCCCTGATCCGTCCTGGCAAGAGGCTACGGTCACATAATAGCCCACCTAAACTAGGTGATATCCAGCATCCGGTTCAAAGACAGCCTGGCCTTGTCCGCTACTTCCGGGGCAACCGAGACTTGGCCGCGGGGATGTCCTTCTTTAATACTGTTTAAGGTCTGCAAAAGGGCCCGGGGAGTTATACGGGCCATGGTCGTACATTTACAGGGGCTATCCCTGGACAGGAGATGGACCTCCTTGTCGGTATGCTTTTTTATCAGGCGCTTCACCAGGTTTACTTCTGTACCGACCGCCCACTTGGAACCAGGCTCCGAATTTTCCAGCGCTGCGATAATACCTTCGGTAGAGCCGTACATGTCAGCACTCTGAACCACCTCATGCCGGCATTCCGGATGAACAATAACCTTTATCCCGGGTTCCTTTCGGCGCCAATAGTCAACCTGGGCGGCGGAAAACTCCATATGGACACTACAAAAACCGTTCCAGAGTATGACCCTTGCCCTGCGGATCTGATCTTCACTGTTGCCGCCCAGGACCTTATCCCGCTGCCAGACCGCAATTTCGTCTTCGGCTATGCCCAGGGCCCGGGCCGAATTCCGGCCCAGGTGTTCATCCGGGAAAAAAAAGGCCTTATCCCCCCGGGATAAGGCCCATCGCAGTACCTTTTCAGCATTAGAGGAGGTGCAGACCGAGCCCCCCTTTTCACCGACAAAGGCCTTTACGGCCGCGAAAGAATTAACATAGGTAACAGGAACCACCTGGAAACTGTTGTCAACAGTCAGGAGCTCCTGCCAGGCGGCCTCCACTTCCGGGCCGGTTGCCATATCAGCCATGGGACAGCCGGCTTCCGCATCCGGGAGCAGCACTTTCTGATCAGCGCCGGTTAAAATATCTGCAGACTCCGCCATAAAGTGGACACCGCAGAAGATAAAATACTCCGGTTTATCCGCCTGGGCTGCCTGGCGGGCCAGCTTCAGGGAATCACCTGTCAGGTCGGCAAACTGATAGATCCGGTCTTCCTGGTAATGATGACACAGTATTAAAATGTTATCAGCAAGTTCTGCTTTCCGGTCCTGGATTTCCCTGATTATAATGTTCTCATTATTCTGATTATCTGAAGTGGTCAAAACCGATTCCCCTCCTCCAAAGAAAAAAGAGATAACTTCTCATTAAGTCCGGGTACCAAACGTCATTCCCCGGCTTGACCGGGGAATGACAAACAAGTAGAATCATGATAAATAAATTCAAATGGTTAAGAGAACTTTAGACTGTCAACTTACAAAAAGAGGCTTCTAAAAAGAAACTCCCATGAGGACCAGTTCCTCTGGGAGTTTCTTGATTTTTTCCAGTCTCGGATGCTCTCTTCATCTGAAACCGGAAAGGGGGCCAATCATTCTACCCTCTCAGGCGCAGCGCACCCAATTAGCCTGGGGGCCCTTATCTCCTTCCGCAATTCCGAAAACAACCTTATCACCTTCGGAAAGTTTATCTATTGTAGAGTCTTTCAGGGCATTTTCATGAAAATAGACTTCCTTGCCGTCTCCGCTGGCTATGAACCCGTAAGATTCATAAGGAGAAAGCACCTTGATCACCCCCGTGGTATCTGTAACTTCGAACGGGGCAGCCACTTTATTGTTGTTGTTCTTTCTCTTCTTTCTCTGCAGCTCTTTCAATTTAAGGCCAAGGGTGTCAAAGGCTTCGCCCAGAACGGCCCACACCTTGCCGCCTTTTCGTTTAACTACCACGGTATCGTTGGGGACTCCCGCGACCATCACGACCTCATAGGACCCCTGCTTATGCTGAGAAGTATCTTCTATAGTAATCCTGAGGTTATGGACCAGTCCTGGATGATGACGCACCAGCCGCTCTTTTTCCTCTTCAATTTTATCATGCCATGACTTCCTCAAATCAAGATTACGCCCTTCTACTTTTAATTCCATAGATTTCCTCCATTTCAATTATTCAATAGAGAACTTGCCCATATTTATAGATTAATACATATCAAACAAGGTTTCCAGTTTTTTATCAGGATAAATTCACCTGACCAGGGAAATGGAGTCCGCCTCCTTGATAACTGCCTGCCAGCTTGCCCGTACCTTGTCATGATCATGGCAGATAAGCAGCAGGTCAACACCCGCCTTTACCGCTTCAACCGAAGCTTCCGCCACTGTCTGTTCTTTTTCAATCGCCCCCATCTCCAGATCATCACTGATGATCAGGCCCTGATATCCCAGGAAATCACGAAGAAGATTCTTCAGAATATAAGGAGAGAGAGTGGCGGGCCTGCCGGGATCCAGATTATCATACACGGCATGGGAGGTCATAAGTGCTGTTATACCGTTCTCCGTCGCCCTCCTGAAAGGCAGCAGGTCTTCGGTTTTAATCTGCTCCTCTGAACAGGAGATGACCGGCAACTGCTTATGGGGATCAAGAACTGCGCTTCCCAGGCCGGGAAAATGTTTACCACAGGCAGCCAGCCCTATTTTCCGGCTTTCCCGGACTATAACACTGCCCAGTTCAGCTACCCTGCAGGGGTCCCCGCCCAGGCTGCGGGATTCCATAAAAAAACCTTCTCCTGCCGGACAGACGTCAAGGACCGGGGCCAGGTTCATGTTGATCCCCGCCTCCATCAGTTCCCGGGCCGAAACAGCCGCATACTTCCGAATAATTTCTTCCGCATCAGCCGAATCAGCCAGTTCTCTTGCGGGAGGAAGACGGGTGAAAGAATCCGGCAGACGGCATACCTCTCCTCCTTCGTGATCTACGGCAATAAGAGGAGCGGACAGACCTTCCTCAAGGCAAAAATCGTGGATATCCCGGCACAGTGCGGCAAGCTGCTTCTTATCCCGGACATTGCGCCGGAAGATGATAAAATTATGGATACCCAGGTCCGCCACCAGCTGCCTGGTCGATCCGTCCAGTTCCAGGCCGGGCAGGCCCACCATGAACAGGGAGCCGGCAGAACAGCGGATATCATCCTTTATTTTACTCATTATTCACATAGGGTACGGGATCGGGGACCCCTGCCTCCCGGAAACCTTTCAACCTGAGAAGACAGGCATCACAGATCCCGCAGGCCCTCCCCCGGCTGTCCGGGTCATAACAACTGTGAGTCAGGCTGTAGTCCACTCCCAGGCCGAGCCCCTTACTGATAATCTCCCCCTTGGTCAGGTTAAGCAGAGGCGCCCGGACTGAAAACCTCTTCCCTTCCTCCGCTCCGGCCCTGGTTCCCAGGTTGGCTGTGTGCTCAAAAGACTTAAGGTATTCAGGCCGGCAATCAGGATAACCGCTGTAATCCATGACATTCACCCCGATATAGATAGCCCCTGCCCCCACTACCTCGGCCCAGGAAAGGGCATAAGCCAGGAATATGGTATTTCTGGCCGGTACATAAGTGACAGGGATACGGCCTTCCATATCCTGTTGACTCCTGTTTTTAGGGACCTCAACAGCAGATGTAAGTGCTGAGCCCCCCATCCTGTCCAGGTCAAGGCGCAGGACAAGATGGTCCGCGCTCCCCAGTTTCCGGGCTATGCGGGCAGCTTTTTCCAGCTCGACTTCCTGCCGCTGACCATAGGCAAAGCTCAGGCAGTAACACTGGTAACCCAGGCTCCGGGCAATGGCCAGGACAGTGGTTGAATCCAGGCCGCCGCTGAGCAGAACAACCGCTTTCTTGTCAGACATATTTTCCTTGTTTATAGTTCCCGATTTATGATAATTTACCATAAAAACAGGAATCCTGTTTATACAGATACAGTAAAAAAAGAATTTCTTTCCCCTTTATATTTGATCTTTCAGTTATCTGCAAATGACCTCGTCCCCTGATGATAATCGAAAATCTGCTGTAGCCCTGCGCTATGACCGGGAAAAAGAAGACTCCCCACGGGTTGTTGCCAAAGGCAGGGGGACACTGGCAGATAAGATTATTGAGCTGGCCCGGCAGTACGACATCCCGCTGCATGAAGACAGTGACCTGGTAGAAGTCCTGGCCAAACTGGAACTCAACGAAGAAATCCCGCCGCATACCTATATCGCGGTGGCGGAGATCCTCGCCTTTATCTACCGGGCCAACCAGGACTATAAACCCTGAATCAGACTTCCTGCCTGCAGGAAAAATTTTCCCCCCTCCCCTGTTCCCCTGGTCTCTTACCCCTGTAAATACCGGGCCTGGCAGGTTCGGCACAGGTTTTGCAGCAATATCAGTAAAAATACAACAGCGGAGAAACCATGGACATTCAAAACCGGCTGGGCCTGATAGAATGCACTGAAACCATGCTGGCTCACAGCCAGCGGCTGAATCAGACAAGCAATAACCTGGCAAATGTTAACACAGACGGATACAAAAAGGAAAAAGTAACCTTCTGGGAAATGCTCTATAAGACCAGTGGAGACCGCCCCAGAGTCGGCAAGGCCCTAAAACAGGTTACCGACCATGAGCAGGGGGCAATCAAGCAGACCGGGAATCAGCTTGATTTCGCCATAAACGGAGAAGGTTTCTTTAAGGTAATGACAAAAAATGGACCCGGATACACCCGGGCCGGTCATTTTCTGGTCAACAACCAGGGACAGCTGGTCACTCCGAATGCTGATCTGGTACTTGGAGAGGGTGGGCCGATCAATATTAGGGGCCGGAACATCTCTGTGGCTGAAGACGGAACCATCTCGGAAAACGGTGTAGTGGTAAACCGTTTAGTCCTGGTAAATTTTGACAATCTCAACAGCCTGGAAAAATACGGCAAAAACCTTTTCCGGCCGGCCGGGGAAGACAGCAATGAGATTCCGGTCAACAACCCCTCGGTTAAACAGGGATATCTGGAGGCTTCCAATGTCAACACCGTCAATGAAATGACAGACCTTATTGACCTGCAGCGGGCCTATGCCAGTCAGCAGAGAGTAATAAGCTCCTTTGACGAACTGGATGAAATGGCAATTACCCGGCTGGGGAGGTTGGAATAAGAATGATTAAACCAGAAACTACAAGGATCAGGATCAATGATACGGGCATTATACACTTCCAGGACAGGCATGAGCGGCCAGCAGATGAATCTGGACACCATCTCCAACAACCTGGCCAATGTTAATACTGACGGCTACAAAAAAAGCAAACTCCAGTTTGAAGACCTGATGTACCAGACATACAGGGCGGCGGGTGCGGAAACGGTAGGCGGCAATCAGGTACCCAGCGGTATCCAGATAGGTATGGGTGTACGGCCCACTTCGGTACATAAAATTTTCACCCAGGGCGATTTTATCAAGACCGACAATGAACTGGATATGGCCATTGAGGGCCGGGGATTTTTCCAGATAATAAGAGACGGCCGGGAGTACTATACCCGGGCCGGGAATTTCCAGCGTGACAGTGAAGGCTACATAGTCACTCCCAACGGGGACCGGCTCCAGCCCGAGTTCAGCATCCCGGATGACGCTACGGTTATCGAGATTGACAGCGGAGGCATGCTTAACGCCCTGGATCAAACTGGTGACATAATCGCCTCTGCCGATATGACCCTGCACAGCTTCATCAATCCGGCCGGACTCAAGGCCGAAGGCGGCAACCTTTTTACCCCCACCGAGGCCTCGGGCGACCCCATTGAGACGGACCCGGGCACTGAAGGAGTCGGTACTATCTCCCAGTATTACCTGGAAAGTTCCAATGTTGACGTCACTGAAGAGATGGTGGATCTGATTACGACCCAGCGTGCCTTTGAGGCCAATTCCAAGGGTATATCCACAGCAGATCAACTGCTGGAGATTGCCAACCAGCTGGTGAGATAAGCAATGATGAACGGACTGTCCTCTAAAAAAGCCTGCCCTAAGGCGGCTTCTCTGCAGACGGCTGAACAGGATACGGCTACAGGCCTGCTTAAATGGCTGCCCGTATTCTTAGCGGCCTTGATGTTGCTTCTCAGCTGCCCGGAAGAGGCCGGTGCAAAAAAACAGAACAAAAGGGTCATCCGGACAGGGGAGATGAAAAACCTGTTCCGGCAAACCGTAACCTCTGATCTGCCCTGGGACAAAAATAATATAAAGATCAGGAACTTCACCACTAATCACCCTGATCCCGCGGTAGCCCGGGGAGAACTTGGGCACAGGATAGTCTCCCTGGTGCCGGAAAGATTTCTGGGCCGGCGCTATCTCACCGTGATCTATACCGTGGACGGCCGGGACCAGTTAAAAGTCAAGATGAGCGGAGATGTCCACAGGTACGGGAATGTCTTGTGTGCCGCCAGCCGTCTGTCCAGGGGAATGACACTGGAAAAGGACCAGATTATCACCAAGTACCGTGATATTACCTCACTGGGTAGAGATCTGCCCCATAATCCGGAAGAAATAACCGGCAAGGTCGCCAAGACAACCCTCCGGCCCGGAAAAATTATCTACAGCCACAACCTGGAGAAAAAAAAGCTGGTTATAAGGGGCGAGATGGTATCTATAATAGCCGGAAGCGGCCCCCTCAAGGTTTCAGCGCCCGGAGAGGTGGAGCACAACGGCGGCGCCCTGGGAGAGACAGTCAAAGTTAAGAACCTGATGAGCCGCAGGATTATTAATGCCAGGGTAATTGAGGAAGGGATGGTCAGGGCCGGAATGCTGAACTACTAACAATTTATTATAAAATCTAAGATTATGAAAAAAATATGTTATGTATTCACGGTTTTCTTTGCCGCCCTGGCCGTCAGCGGTTGTCTGGCCCCGGCCAAACAACAGCAGGCGGCCCGGGAGCAGGAAATGGCCTGCAATATACCCAAAACCCGTTATGAAAAAAGCCGGCCGCCTGAAGGCTCGATATATAACCAGGATTCCATGAATCTTTATCAGGACAGCCGGGCCCGGTACATCGGCGACATCCTGATGGTAAAGATCGTGGAAACCTCGAGCGGCTCCAAACGCGCTGAAACTACAACGGAACGAGAGTCAGAGATCAGCGGGGACCTTACTTCAATCTTCAGCTTTGATAAATGGATGCTGCTCAAAAATAATGATATAACCGGGGCCAAGACCCTGGAAGCCAGCCTGATCAATGATTTTGAAGGTACGGGCGAAACCAGCCGGGAAAGTTCGGTAACCGCGACCATATCCGCCCGGGTCATTGACAAAACAATAAACGGCAATCTGAAAATCCGGGGCTACCGCAAAATAACGGTAAACAATGAAACTCAGCATATCATCCTTTCCGGCCTGGTCAGGCCGGAGGATATCTCCCCGGACAACTCCATCCAGTCGTCGCAGCTGGCTGATGCCAGCATCGACTTTACAGGTACCGGCGTACTCAGTGAAAAACAGCAGCCCGGCTGGTTTGCCCGGGGTATGGATATCTTATGGCCATTTTAGGAGATGCTGCAAAATGAAACGTCCTGCAATCCTTATAACCGTCATGCTTGTTATTTTCCAGATCAACCAGGCCGGGGCGGTTCGCCTCAAGGACCTGGCCTCGGTCAGGGAAGTCAGGGGTAACCAGCTGATCGGTTATGGCCTGGTTGTTGGTCTGGACGGCACCGGAGACGGCAGAGGCTCCCCGTTTACTACCCGGGCTATGGTCAATATGCTGAAAAAACTGGATGTCCATGTCAACGGGGATGATGTTAAATCCAACAACGTGGCCGGAGTTATAGTTTCTGCAATTCTGCCCCCTTTCAGCAAAAGAGGACAGACCATAGATATCACTCTTTCCGCCCTTGGCGATGCCTCCTCCCTGAAAGGAGGGACCCTTATGGCCACCCCGCTAAAAGGCTTAAACAACAAGGTTTACGCCATAGCCCAGGGCCCGGTGAGTATCGGCGGTTTTGAAGTCAAGGCGGGATCACCTGATACGGTCCAGGAAAATCATGAAAATGTTGCCCGCATTCCCGGCGGGGCCACGGTTGAACGGCAGGTCCCCGTTTCCTTTGCCGGTGACAAGAACATCACTTACAACCTTGATAATCCCGATTTTACCACGGCAGCCAGGACCGTCCGGGCCATCAACGGTTTCCTGGGAGGCAAATACGCCTCTGCCAGTGACGGCGGCACCGTAAAAGTAACCGTCCCGGAAGAGTACCAGAACAACGAAATAGCCCTGCTTGCCGACCTGGAAAATGTAGATATCTCACCTGACCGCCCGGCCAGAATTATTATAGATGAAAGGACCGGAACAGTGGTAATGGGAGGCAACGTCCGGATAAATCCTGTTGCCGTGGCCCACGGCAACCTCAGCGTCCAGGTAAAAGAGGAAATAACCGGCCGGAATAAAGAGCACCGCCTGGTCGCCCTGGATACCGGGGTAAATCTGGCTGACCTGGTCCGGGCCCTGAACTCGATAGGAGTGGCACCCAGGGACCTGATCGCGGTTCTCCAGTCAATAAAGGCAGCCGGAGCCCTGCAGGCGGAACTGAAAATTATCTAGGAAGGTTGAATATCGAATGTCGAACCGCAGAATGACTGTATCCGTTCAGCAGCACCACATCTTCGGGCGATCAGCCCGGCTTACGTACGACTTAGTACGCGGCGCCGGTCTGCTTGCCCAATGGATAGATTCGTCATTATCCTTACCATAACGTACCTTTAGGTACGGTCAATCTGCGGCACTGCTGAACGGATACAGTCCGAAGATTTCAGCGCTTTATCAAC
>JAWOFO010000060.1:0-20546 GCA_046497465.1 Desulfobia sp. | reverse complement strand
CAAGTGCTTGATGATGTAAGTTTGAAGGAGATTATAAACTATTTAAAAATAGAAAAATATGAAAATGATGGTATTATTATACGATTAGGACAGCCGGGGAAAAATCTTTATATGATTGTTACCGGCAGAGTCAAGGTTATAAACGCCCAGGAAGACATTATAGCCCATCTTGGCAGGGGGGAAATTTTTGGTGAAATGAGCCTTTTCACCGGCAAGCCGGCCTGCGCTACCGTAAAGGCGGTTGATGAAGTTAAGCTTCTCTGCATAAACGGTAAAAATTTGAGCCAGTTATTTATCAAGAGGCCTTTTCTGCAGATGGCTTTTTCCCGGATTCTGGCCCAGAGGGTCTCGGAGGCAAACACTTCGGTGGCCCGGAATCTGTCTTATGGTATGTCCGGGCAGCTGAGTGAACTGGCACTGCCCGAGCTTTTACAGATGTTGAATGAGAATATGAAAACCGGCCTTATCCTGCTGGAACTGCCCAATTCGGAGAAAGCCAGAATAGCCTTCAGCGAAGGAGAAATCGTTAAGGTGGAATATGGTGATAAAACCGGAAAAGAGGCCTTCTATGATCTTCTGAAAGAAAAAGAAGGGCGTTTTACCTTTACCGCAAATCTCTCCCTGGAAGAGATGGGAGCCCAGCCTTTGGGAAATTTCATGAAAATGCTCATGGATGGGATGCGCTATATTGATGAAGAAGAAGCTGGGGAAGTTCAGGATTACCAATAAATCTAGCCAGCTCAACTTTCCGGTTTGAGAAAACTATTATGATTTCAGACGGTTGGTATAGCCATCCAACCGTCAAGCACCCCTAAAGTTGAATATCCAACTTTAACAAGATACAAGGAGAAAGAAATGAAAAAAAAGGTAATATTTTTTGTGGTTATTTTTTTTATGACAGCAGCAAGTGGTATATGCGCTTCAAAACCTGACATGCAGCCGGGTCTCTGGGAGATCACCAGCCAAGCCAGAATGGAGGGCAGCTTTGCCATGAATATGCCGGCCACTACTACCAAGCAGTGTCTTTCCGAGCAGGATTTTATCCCCAGGACAGAAAGAGCTGCCGGCAATAGTGACTGTCAAATTAAAGATGTAAGGGTGCAGGGTGATACAGTAAACTGGGTCATGGAGTGTCCTGCCAACGGAGTACATGCCGAGGGAAAAGTTACCTACCACGGCGATACTTTTGACGGGGAAATGGTTATGGATATGAAGCAGCAGCAAATGCGGATGATCAGTAACATGAAAGGCCGGCGGCTAGGGGATTGCCCTTGATCCATACTGTGGCCGGTTTACGGTGAAATTATAGCTTAACTCAGAAGAAACTGTTTTGCCGTAAGGCCTCATAAAGGACGATACCCGCGGTCATAGCCAGATTCAGGCTTCTTATGTGAGGATTACTCATGGGTACTCTGTAGCAGCGTTCCTGGTAAAGGTTGAGTATGCCGGAGGGCAGTCCTTTGGTTTCCCGGCCGAAAATCAGAAAATCGCCCGGCCTGAAAACGGCTTCGGTATATAAGGCAGGAACTTTGGTACTAAAAAAAAACAGCCTTTCTTCCGGTTGAGCCTCGAGAAAACTATCCAGGTTATCCCAGTATACCAGGGAGACATGATGCCAGTAGTCAAGGCCGGCCCGTTTCAGATACCTGTTATCCGTGCTAAATCCCAGTGGTTCGACGAGATGGAGAACCGTGTCAGTAGCTCCGCACAATCTGGCTATGCTCCCGGTATTGGGTGGAATTTCCGGTTCAACCAGAACCAAATTAAACGGGTCTTTTATCTGATTCATCAGCCGTCGGAAAGTTGAGTTACCAATTACCCCCGGAGACTAAGAGATTATTTGGCCCTGCAGAGTATTAAAACAGGCCCTGGTGATTTTCACCTGCAGCATTTTTCCGGGACCGGGTACTTGGCTGCAGGGGAAATTGACAATGTGGTTGCTGCCGGTACGGCCGCTGGCCCCTTCCCTGTTGCGGCTCGGACCTTCCACCATGACCTCCATGGTCCGGCCCACATACTCTTTGTTACGTTCCAAGGTAATCTCCTTCTGTCTTCTCTGAAGTAGATTAAGACGCCTGCTCTTCTCCTCTTTTTCGACATTATCATTATAACGGCAGGAAAGGGCAGGGGGGCGGCTGGAATACATAAAGGAGAAGGCTGAGTGATAACGTACGGTTTCCAGTAGTTCCATGGTGGCCAGAAAATCCTTTTCTGTTTCCCCGGGAAAACCCACAATAAGGTCGGTGGTCAAAGCGATATCCGGCTGGGCCTCCCTCAGGCCCGCCACTTTTTCCAGGTAAGCTTCTATGGTGTACTTACGATTCATTCTTTTTAAAACCGCATTTGAACCTGACTGAACCGGCAGATGAAAATGAGGACAGAGATTATCAAATTCCCGGAAACAGCCGATCAGGGCAGGGGAGAGGTCCTTAGGATGAGAAGTGGTAAAACGCAGTCTTTTAAGGCCCTTGACTTTTGCCACCTGTCTTAGCAGCTCGGGAAAGGAGGTGTGCCGGTCAGCGGAGCGATCATTACCGTAAGAGTTGACGTTCTGGCCCAGCAGGGTGACCTCTTTAACCCCGTGATCTACCAGATGTCTTACTTCCGCCAGAATATCCCCAACCTCCCGGCTGGATTCCCGTCCCCTGGTATAAGGGACTATACAGTAGGTGCAGAAATTATTACAGCCCTGCATAATGTTGACAAATCGTTTGTGGCCAGCCCCATTTCCGGGATCCGGGAGAATAAGAGGTATATTGAAATCAGGAGAGAGACCGGTCTCCACTATACTTTTTTTGCTCTTTTCCGCTTTACTGAGCAGGTCTGGAAGGTTGTAAATACTTTGCGGTCCGATCACCAGATCCACATGAGGCATCCGGGAGATCATTTTTCGTCCTTCCTGTTGAGCCACGCAACCGGCAACCGCAATAAGAAAAATGCTGTTTTCCTTTTTCCGGCAACGCAGGGAACCCAGCAGGCTGTAAACCTTCTGCTCTGCCTTGGCCCTGATGCTGCAGGTATTGATTATTATTATATCGGCTGTCTTCATGTCTTCAGCAGGCAGGTAGTTATTTTTCCTCATCAGCTGTTCCATGATCTCAGAATCCTTTTCATTCATTTGACAGCCAAAAGTCTCTATATAAAAACTATACATAAGGAATTTATTTTTTTCTGGCAGTCATCAGAAAAACAGGATAGCTTACAGGCCTTCCTTCTTTCTCTTTATCAAATTCAAAAACAGTTCTGAAATTTATTTCGCTAAATCCGGTAGTTAATAATAAATCACTAAAGTGATTTCTATCAAAACCGTGGTGTTTGACACCAACGGCGTCAGGAGAATGAAAATTGCCGTCTTCTTTCTCCAGGTCAGCTATTGCCAGGTAACCGCCGGGATAAAGGTGATCATAAAATTGTTTCAGGATTTCCTCTATATTATCAATATGGTGCAGAGTCATGCTGCTGAAGATGAGGTTGAATTTTTCCCCCAGATTTTTTACCAGCAGGTCAACCTCACGTATAGAAACTGTTTTCAATTCTTTTTCTCTGACCTTGCTGTCAAGTTCAGCCAGCATTCCCCTGGACGTATCCACGGCAGTAAGACTCTTCAGGTACGACACAAGTTCAAGGCCTACCAGACCTGTACCGCAGCCAAAATCAAGTGCTTTTATTTCAGGATTCAGAGGCAGTTGTTTAATAATGGCTTCGGCTACGGCTTGAGCCAATTGAACTCTCTTGGGCTTGCTGTCCCACTGACCGGCAGCTTTGTCAAATTTATTTTCGGTATTTGTGACTTTTTTCATTGTAGTTTCTGAAAAGAGTGGCGGTCGATGCGGTATTAACCTGTGGCCCGCAATTCCGGGGCCAGACTGGCCAGAAGTTCAAACAGGTCCCGACTCCATTCCCGGGAGTAACGCAGAATAACAATTCCTTTCCCGGGATCAATAGTGGAAAGGGTGGCCATGCCGTCATAACCCTCGAGAATAAATTTCAGGTAGTATATCCTTTTAGGTGAAATTCGTAAATAAAGTCTCTCTGTCTTCATAATTAAACATTAAGTTTACAATCCAGGCCACCGAGTAATTCTCCGTATTCAGCCAGCCTGGGGTAAACCACTTCCTCTATGAACTCTTCTGTCTGTTTCTCGGCCCGACCGGTAAAATCATGGCCACGGCCTATCATAGCCTCCAGCTCTTCCAGGTTATAGGGGATACTGTCGTCAACGGCCAGGCGCTGCAGAAGATCATTGTCTTTACCTTCCACTTTAACTGTTTTACCGGCTTCCAGTGAATGCTTTTTAATATTCTCGTGCATCTCCTGGCGGCTCTTGCCTTTTTTTACACAGGCCATGAGTATTTTTTCTGTGGCCATAAAAGGGAGTTCCTGGAGTATATGTCGTTCTATTTGTTTAGGATAAACAATCATTTGTGAAGTTATATTAATGTATAACCTCAAGATAGCATCAGTTAAAAGAAAGGCCTGGGGAATATCCATTCTCCGGATGGCCGAATCATCCAGGGTACGTTCAAACCACTGATTGGCAAAAGAGGCACTGAAATCCGCCGGCAGACCCATGAGTTTGCGACAGAGGCCGGTCATCCGCTCACTGCGCATAGGATTGCGCTTATAGGCCATGGCTGAGCTGCCTACCTGATTCCTGGTAAAAGGCTCTTCCTGGACCTTGAGGTTGGAGAGCAGACGCAGATCAACCGCAAATTTATGGGCCGAGGCGCCAATACCGGCTAAGGTCTCGGCAGTCTTCATGTCCAGTTTGCGGGTATAAGTCTGGCCGGTAACGGCAAATACACTGGCAAAGCCGAGTTTTCGGCTCACCAGACGGTCAAGTTCTCTTACTTTTGCATGATCACCCTGGAAAAGCTCCAGAAAGCTTGCCTGGGTGCCTACGGTTCCTTTGGCGCCTCTGGCCTTGAGCTGACCCTCCAGAACCTCTATATAATCCAGATCCATGAGCAGATCCTGGATATAAAGAGTATTACGCTTACCAACTGTAGTAGGCTGGGCCGGCTGATAATGAGTATAACCAAGGGTGGCGGTGGCCTTATGTTTTTGGCAAAATTTGGCCAGATTGGCAATCACATTGACCAGACTTTTTTTGATCAGTTTGAGGGCCTGGTCCTGCATGATCAGATCGGAGTTGCAGCCCACGAACTGGGAAGTGGCGCCCAGGTGAATTACAGGCTCGGCCTTGGGGCATTGTTGACCGTATGCATAGGCATGGGCCATGACATCGTGGCGGATTTCCTTTTCTTTGACAGAGGCCGCCTCAAAATTTATGTCATCTTTATGGGCCTTAAGCTCATCAATCATCTCCCGGGTTATGATATCAGTCAAACCAAGTTCATGCTGGGCTTCGGCCAGAGCGATCCAGCAGCGGCGCCAGGTCTGAAATTTGTTTTTCTCCGAAAATATCCACTGCATTTCGGAGCTGGTGTAACGGCTGACCAAAGGATCCTGGTACTTATCTCGTTCCATTAATTTTCCCCACCTATATTCTAAACTTTACAGTTCAAAGTTCTCGTAACTGATTGAAATAGTTAAAATGATATATTTATGGTCGTCATTCCGGCGAAAGCCGGAATCCAGTGTTTTATCAGTAATAAGTGTTTTATCAGTAATATATGATTTCTGGATGCCGGATCAAGTCCGGCATGACGAGAAAACTTTGGGCCCTCAAGTTCTAAACTTTAATTTTAAAAATCCATAATGTCGCATAATATATATTATGTTAAATTTTATTATTATTTTTAAAATCAAGTAGTTAAGATAACATTTAAGCCCCTATAGTACATGTTCAATATGAAGTTGCAGCCCATGTCTGCCATTATAAGAGTTTAACTTTAACTTATATACACAACTTATTGTTTCTCCGATATTAAACGGAATTTTGTTTCTTTCTGAATCAACTGCATTAAACAGAACAGCTGAAAACATTCTGCCCTCTCCCTCCAGGGTCATAAAAAGATGCACAGCCTCCTTACCGACAAATTTAACCTTACTGACCTTGAAATTGCCCAGAAATAATGCCTCCGGAAATTCACTGCCATAAGGTTCCAGTTGGGCCAGTTCTTCCAAGGTCCTCATATTTATCTGGCAAGGATCCAGTGATCCGTCAGTATAAATTGCCTTGGAATAAAGTCCCAAGTACTCCGGCCTGCTCAGGATCTCCTCTAGAACGACTCTGAACTCTTTTAATCTGTCTCTATTGATTTTCAGGCCGGCAGCTTTTTTGTGACCTCCAAAAGTAATCAAAAGATCACCATACTCCTGATAGATAAGCTTTAAAACCGAATAGATATCAATCTCCCCTATCGTCCGGGCAGAACCGCTCAACATTTCACAGCCGTCGGCCAGGGGGCTGAAAATTATAACTGGCCGGTGAAAATAATCCACCATCTTTGAAGCCACAATTCCCTGGACACCTGGATGAAAATTACTGCCATAGACGACAATCGCCCTATTTCCTTTTTTTATCTGGAGATATCCCTCTTCCCTTGCTATATTTAATATCCCCTTTTCAATCTCTTTTCTTTCCATATTATAAATATTTAATTTTTCCAACCAATGGTCAGCGTCTCTGCCGTTCCGAGAAATAAGGAAATAGAGCCCGATAATAGGATCACTCACCCGACCGCAGGCATTAATCCTGGGGGCAATCTGAAAGGCCAGGTCCTCCGTGCTAAAAAGGCTGTTGCCCCCCTTTTTGAGCAACTTGGCCATTGCCTGCCATGCCGGTCTTTTCAGCTGATTTATTACTATCATTCCCTGCTTGACCACAGCCCTGCTTGCCTGGTTTTTCAAAGAGATTGAATCACTGATAACACTTAAACCAACCAGATCCAGCATATCACCGAACCTGGATGTTCCAACAGGCAGGATCTCTTCATCAATCAGGTGTTTTCTTAAAAGACAGGCCAGAAGCCATGCTACCATGCAGCCGGATATCTGTTTGTCAGGATATGAGCAGTCCCGGCGAAGGGGATTTACTACGGCCAGGGCAGCTTCAGGCAGGCCCTGCGGTGGAATAAGATGATGATCAGTGACAATTACGTCAATACCCCTGGCAGCCAGGATTTCGATAGAGGCGTTGTCGGAAATACCACAATCTGCTGTTATTACTAGCCCCCGGGAGGAAAAACGATCCAGTATTATATTGGTCAGAGATTCACTGAGTCCGTAACCATCCCGGAGCCGATGACCTATAAAACTGTTCAGTCGGTTACCTTTCACGCAGCACCTTTTGAACGCCTCATAAAGTACGGCATGGCTGCAGATTCCATCTACATCGTAATCAGTTACTATTCCTATATTTTCTCTGCCGATTATGGCCTTAGTCAATCTTTTCACTGCAATATCGGAATCTTGAAGCTGTTCGGGGTGGGACAGGTTATTCAGAGAGGGGAATATGAGAGAGTCCCAGTTTCTGGCTGACTCTCCGCCTGTCCTGCCTGCTGTAATCCGGGCTTGAAGGTCGGTAAGGCCGTAGTTTATTGCGTCTTTATATACATGACGGTCCTGATCCCTGACCAGGACCTTTATACTGTCCTCTTCTAAACTACCTGTTTCTTCAACCATGATCGCGCTGCCTCGAGCAATGAACGTTTATCTTTAGGTCTAAACCAATGGATGTCAGGGTCTCTTGAAAACCAGGTCAGCTGCCTTTTGGCGTAACGTCTCGTATCCCGCGCCATCAGATCGATGGCCTCATCTTTATCCCAAATACCTTCAAGATAATTGATCATATGTTGATAGCCGATAGACTGCAGGGCAGGCAGGTCCGGCCCGTATCCCATAGCCAGCAGGCCCTCCACTTCCTGAATCAGACCTTTTTCTATCATTCTATAGGTCCTGCGGTTAATACGGTCATAAAGAATTTCCCTGGCGCAGTTAAGGCATATCTTGAAGGGGTTGTATTTTTTTTCCTCCTGGTCCATATCATTCTCATTTTCAGCCAGAAAATCTGACCAGGGGCGGCCACTTGTCTCAAAGATTTCCAGGGCCCTGGTCAATCGCTGGCTGTCATTTATGCTTATACGATCGGCTGTAACAGGATCAATTTCCTGAAGTCTTCGGTAGAGTTCTTCATTGCCCAGATCCTTCAGCTGCTTTTTTATCTTTTCCCTGATTTCTTCAGGAATCCGGGGGATAGGTGTTATACCCTCCAGCAATCCTTTCATATAAAGGCCGGTGCCGCCTACCAGTAAAGGAAGCCTGCCCCGCCCGGTTATGTCCTCTATGGCTTTGCTGGCATCCCTGATGAAGCGTCCGGTGTTGTAGGTATCATCAGGATCTACAATATCAATCAGATGATGAGCAACTTCTTTTTTTTCCCGGGCCCCGGGCTTGGCAGTACCGATATCCATATACCTGTAAACCTGCACTGAATCCATGGATACAATCTCGCCGCCCAGTTTTTCAGCCAAACCAAGGGATATCTTAGTTTTCCCTATTCCGGTAGGACCGGCCAAGACTATCAAATTGTAGCAGCTATCAGAGTTACTTCTTTGCATCTTACTGTAATTATACGAAAAATTTATTGAAAATTAATATATTAAGCAAGATTTACCTGGAATTATGAGTAGAAATTAATGACAGATTAAGTTTTTTACACTATTATATCTAACTTTTCAGTTTAATATTATCGGACCCGTGAAAAGTTGCGGAGCCTTGGCCAATCAAACGGTGACCCCTTAATGGGCAGAGGTTTTTGTCAAACTATGACCTTGGTGAACTGTTTACAATTAAATCCTAATAAAATTAAGAAGTCAAGAGCCGGGTTTCCCCGACAATTGAGTCCTTTTCCCGTTTAAAGCGGGATATGAGGTTGTTTAAGGAGGAAAATATGCCAAAAAGAATTTATAATTTCAGTCCAGGACCAGCTGTACTCCCAGAAGAAGTATTGGAACAGGCAGCCAAAGATATTATCAATTACAACGATAAGGGCATAGGCTTGATCGAGCTGAGCCACCGTGGCAAAGAATTTATGGCTATTGCTCGGGAAGCCGCAGATCTGATAAGGGAAGGGCTGGACGTGCCTGAGAATTACAAGATTCTGTTTCTGCAGGGTGGGGCCTCTACCCAGTTTGCCATGGTTCCTATGAACCTGCTCGGTCCGGGTAAATCTGCAGATTATCTAAATACCGGCACCTGGGCCAAGAAGGCAATAAAAGAGGCCAATATAGTAGCCAGCTGCAGAGTGGCTTACTCCAGCGAGGACAGCAATTTTAACCATGTCCCTTATGATGATGATTATCAGGTTGATCCATCTGCCGAGTATCTTTACTATGTCTCCAACAACACTATCTTTGGGACCCAGTTTCATCATACCCCTGAGACAGATAAGATGCTGGTCTGTGATATGAGTTCAGATATCTTCTCCCGCAAGGTGGAGGTCTCCAGATATGGTTTAATATTTGGCGGGGCCCAGAAGAATATGGGGCCGGCTGGAGCCACTGTAGTTATAATCCGCGACGACCTCCTGGACCGGGTTCCGGAGACAGTGCCCACCATGTTCCGCTACAAGACCCATGCCGATAAGGACTCAATGTTTAATACCCCCCCCTGTTTCGGCATTTATATTATAGGCCAGGTCTGCAAGTGGGTTAAGAAGCAGGGCGGAATTTCGGCCATGGAACAGATCAACAGGGAAAAGGCCCAGGCCCTTTACGACATGCTGGACAGCACTGATTTTTACCGGTGCCACGCCCGCAAGGATTCACGTTCCCATATGAATGTTACCTTCAACCTTCCCACCCCTGAACTGGAAGCCAAACTTATCCAGGAAGGGACGGAACGCGGTTTTGACGGCCTTAAAGGTCATCGTTCCGTAGGCGGCCTCAGGGCTTCTATCTACAATGCCTTTCCCAGGAAAGGAGTGTATGACCTGATCGAACTACTCAAGGAATTTGAGCAGAAAAATTCTTGATGCTTTACAGGAAAATGATAATTCGGCCTCCAGGTAAGGCCGGCTTCAGATAGTTAGTTTATGAAAATTTTGCTCGTATATCCCTATTGCCTGGAAGAACGAACCAGGGACGATGATGTTCGGGTGCCGCCCATAGGCCTCTATTATGTAGGAGCCCTGCTTTTTTCTCAGGGTTACAAGGTGGAGATTCTCAATCTTCACGGTAAACAAAAAGAGACAGTACAGATTAAACAGGTTATCCGGGACTGGAAGCCGGATATTATCGGTTTTTCAATTCTGCATGCCAACAGATGGGGTGGACTGGAGGTTGCCGGAATTGCTAAAGAAATTGATCCCGGAATCAAAACTGTTTTTGGAGGAGTGGGAGCAACCTATCTCTGGCGCCACTTTCTCGAACATTTTGAGGAAGTTGATTATATAGTCCTGTCCGAAGGTGAATATTCTTTTCTGGAACTTGTTAACTATCTGGCTGCCGGAGAGAAGGAAGCAGATGTTCCTGTAAAAGGCATTGCCTTTAATCAAGGCGGAAAACCTTTTAAGACTGCAGAGAGAGAATTTATCGAAGATATCGATCAGCTGCCCGACCCTTCCCGCTATTTTATCTTCCAGCATGTGGTTTCCTCCCGGGGCTGCCCCTGGAACTGCACTTTCTGCGGTTCACCCGGTTTCTGGAAACGCCGGGTTCGTTTTCACTCCCCGGAATATTTTGTGAATCAACTGGAAAACCTCTATCAAAAGGGAATTGATTTTTTTTATATCTCGGATGATACCTTTACTCTCCGTAAGGACAGGGTAATTGCCATCTGTCGGGATATAATTCGCCGGGATCTCAATATTTCCTGGTTTGCCATCTCCAGGGTAAACTGTGTGGACAGTGATATTCTCTACTGGATGAGAAAGGCGGGCTGCATTCAGATCAGTTACGGGGTGGAAAGCGGCTCTGAATATATCAGGGAGAGTATTCTTAATAAACAGTTAAAAGTGGATGATATCAAGCGTGCCTTTGAGTTAACCACCAGTTACGGAATTATGCCCCGGGCCTACTTTATCTACGGCTCTCCAGGCGAGAACGAAGAAACGATCCAGGAGTCCCTGGACCTGATGGATGAGATAAAGCCCTTAAGTGCGGTTTTCTATATTCTGGACATCTACCCGGGTACCGCCCTTTACCGGGATTACCGGGAAAAATGCGGAATCAGCGATGATCTCTGGTTGAAAAGAATCGAAGACGTCATGTACTTTGAAACCGATGACTCTCTGGATCAGGATATGGTCTTAAATCTTGGCAAAAAACTGCGGGAGGGGTATTACCGTCGTCTGGCCGGGTACATTGACAGCATTGAACTTGTGGATAGAGAAGAGCTTTATGCCGCCCATGCGGACTTTCTGGCCAGGCTTTCTCTTACTCTGACTCATGGCGATTATGCAAACATCCAAACCATAAAGGATAAGGAGAAAACAGCAGAAAATCTTTTCCGGAAAAGTCTCAATTATTACCCATTGGAGAGATCTTATCTTGGTCTGGGAATCATCAAGCAAAAAAACGGCTTTTATCAGGAGTCGGTAAACATTATGAGCGAAGGATTGCAGTATTTTGCCGATTCCCAGCCCCTGAACTGCTGCCTGGCCATCAGTTACATGAACCTGGGCAGATTCAGTGATGCCCTGCACCTTCTGGAAAAATTTAAGGAATCTCCAGAGGTAGCCGGTCATCTGGATATCTGCTACAAGGCGCTGGGGCTTAAACAGGGACAGTAGCAGTTAAGGCAGTAATTTAATGGATCAACCCCTATCAAGCAGAATAGACCTGAAAAATCTGAGCCGTCAGGAATTGACTGATTTTGTCGTTGACCAGGGTCTATCTCCCTATCGGGGCAGGCAAATATTTTCCTGGCTCTATCGGCCCGGAATTACCGAGATTGACCAGATGACAGACATAGCCAAGAAGGTGCGCCGGTCTCTGGCCGGTCAGGTATTTCTGAGTAGACTGGAAATTGCCAGAAAAGAGATTTCAAAAGACGGTACAGTCAAGTATGCCTTACGGCTTGCTGACGGTCATACTATCGAAAGCGTTCTAATTCCTGAAGAAAGACGGCTGACTCTCTGTGTATCTTCCCAGGTAGGCTGTGCCATGGGCTGCACCTTTTGTCTGACTGCTACAATGGGTTTTATCAGAAACCTCACACCAGCTGAGATAACCGGTCAGATTACAGCAGTTCAGGATGATATGACAAGCAGTGGTAAAGAAAAAATTAACAACCTTGTTTTCATGGGCATGGGGGAACCCCTGGCCAATCTGGACAACCTGGTCAAGGCCCTTGAAATACTGATGGATGACCTGGGGCTGAATTTTTCGGACCGGAGAACAACTGTATCTACCTGCGGACTTCCTTGTAAAATAAGGGAACTGGGAAGAAGAATCAGGATTAATCTAGCTGTTTCCCTGCATGCCGCTGACAATGAAACCAGGAGCTTCCTCATGCCGATAAATAAGCGCTACCCTGTGGAAGAAGTGCTGGCTGCCTGCCATGATCATCCTCTGCCCAGGCGTAAAAGAATAATGTTTGAGTACGCCTTGATCAAAGGCGTAAACGATTCAGTTGAAGATGCCCGTAAACTGGCAAAAATTTTACGAGGCATACCCTGCAAGATAAATCTTATCCCCTGCAATGAGATTCCGGAACAGCCTTTCAGCTCTGTCCCGGGACATTTTCAGGCCTCACCCCCGGAACGTGTTGTCAAATTTCAGCAGATATTGCGTGATGCTAATCTCGGTGTCTTTTTAAGGGCCAGCCGGGGAGCTGATATTTCCGCTGCCTGCGGTCAGCTCGCGGCCCGAAACCGTCTGAAATCATAATAGTTTTCTCAAGTCGGAAAGTTAAGTTAAGATTACATTCTTATTTTAGACTCAGTCTTGTCAGGATTTTTGACAAGATGATTAAAACGATTGGCGGCAGACTCTGCAAATCTCTTCATAACCTGGGGCAGATCAGATTTTTCCCAGATTGATTTGAACTGGTCCTTTTCCGTGATCTGGTTATTAAGTTTGTAATAAGGGGCCTTAGTTGGAGCAAATGCTATATCATCGTATTCCAGTTTGAAATCATCAGCAAAAACCTTTTTCATGAGATTTATTACGGTATAGACAAAGAACTTCTTTACATCTTCGGTTGATTCGGCCGAGCTCATTTTTTGTCTGAAATCAGGCCTTAATTCATTCTCAAACTTGGTAAAGGAAAGCTGTCTACTCATAATTCCTCCTTTTATTACAGGATGGATATAAGTCAATACTTCTTAAAAATGCCACCAGAGAATATACGAAGCTGACAGTCTTGAGCCTGACAATCAACCTTTGATTACCCCTAATGGTTGAAGGGTCTCGACCACATCCACCAGATCTTTTTGATTAGCCATTACCTTATCTATATCCTTATAAGCACTGGTCGCCTCATCTAAATCATCTTTGTTTCTGATAGCGTGTATGATCTGCATTTCATTCAGTTTTTTCTTTTCTTCCTGTAAATCAAGGCGGCGCTGGGCCTGTTTACGGCCCAGCTTACGGCCGGCCCCATGGGAACAGGATTTAAAACTTTCCTGACTGCCCTTGCCCCTGACTATATAGCTGTTTGATCCCTGAGAGCCGGGGATTATCCCCATTTCTCCCTTATTGGCACTGGTAGCGCCTTTGCGATGAACGATTACCTTTTTCTGGTAATGTCTTTCCAGAGAGGCATAGTTATGAGCTATATTTATAAAAGACCCGAATTCGACTTTTTCAAAGTTCAAAGTGAAGGCCTCCCTGATCCTTTCCATCATCAGCTTCCTGTTAGCCAGGGCAAATTCCACACAAAATTTCATTTCTTGAAGGTAACACCGGCCCGGGTCACTGTCTATTGGCAGATAGGCGAGCTGCCAGTTTCCGGGAATCTCCGAATTCCATTCGGTATTAAGTTTAGCGGCCAGCTTATTGTAGTAGTGTGCTACCCGGAATCCCAGGTTCCGGCTTCCGGAGTGGATCATTATCCAGATATAGTTATCACTCCCCCTTTGAATCTCAATAAAATGGTTTCCGCCTCCCAGGGTGCCGATCTGAGTCCGGGCATTTTCATACTCCTGCTCCACCACTGGTAGATGGCTCAGTGAAAAGCCCTCTTCCGGCCTGGGCATGAGTTTTTTATCCTGTTTTTTTTTGTGACGCTTAAACCCTACCGGGATGCTTTTACGAAGCATTCCCATGATGGATAACAAGTCGTCCCTGGTAATTTCTGTAATAGAAGTTTTTTGGGCACACATGCCGCAACCGATATCTACTCCTACAGCGTTGGGGACTACCATGTCCTGAGCTGCCATGATCCCGCCTATAGGCATACCATAACCGACATGGGCATCGGGCATGATAGCAATATGGTGAAAAGCAAATGGAAGATTGGCCAGGTTTTTTGCCTGTTCAAGAGTCTCTTCATCTATATCATCCAGCCAGAGCTTGATGGGTATGGATTCGGTATTTACCGTTTTTTTCATTTTTTGCTGATCGCCTTCTGTCAGGATCGATACTCATCTATCCTGGAAAGAATATCATCGATTTCTTTTTGTTTGGGATTATTCTTATCCAGGTCAGCCTTGGCATTCTGCAAATGGATCTTACTGGTAGCAAAATCACCGGCATAAAAATAATGTAACCCCAGATAATAATAACTGTCCCCCTTCTTATCCCTCTGGTCGTTTATTCTGGCAATATGTTTATAAACCGGGGGGTAATCTTTAATATGTCCCCTGACCTGCTGATAAAGTTTTTCAGCTCTGGCAAGATTTCCCTTTTTTTCCAGAGCAATAGCCAGATAATAGTTATTGTACATATTACCGGTTTCGGTACTCCGGGTCTTCTCAAAAAACCTGAGGGCCATATCAGTATCGCCCGAATCGAGATAGATCCTGCCAAGATCCGTCCAGATGACCGGTTTATCCTTGAAAAAAGACATTACCTCCTTCAAGTTACTGATGGCCTTTTCATAATGACCATTCTTGTGCAGAATAAGAGCGAGACCATACCGGGCAATCATCTGTTCATATTGTTCTGTCCCATCTTCTTCAAGTATCCGGCGATATTTTTTTTCCAATTTTTCCAGATCCCCGGTTATAATTCCTAATCTTAACTGAATACGGTCAAAGGGAAATTTTTCAATATTTTTATAGTCATCAGAAGAATAAAGATTGATCAGGTCTTCGACATAGTTCATCCTGGTTTTCGGGATGGGATGAGTGAGCAGATACTGAGGTATATTTCCCATCCTGATTTTATACAGCCTGTGCAACTTCTTAAGCATGCTCAACATGTCCTTAAGATCCCTGTTCATTTTCCTCATCAGTTCAATCGCCTTTCTGTCCGCCTCTTCTTCATCTTCACGGCTGTACTTGAGATTCATCGACCGGCCGCCTGCCATCCCCCCCACGATAAATGCTTCTGATAGAGGCCCTGCCCCGAGCGCCATTCCGGCGAGAACAAGGGCCAGGGTAGCCGCAGTCAGTTTCGGGGCCCTCTCACTCCTGCCTGCTATATGTCTGGACACTACGTGAGCAACCTCATGAGCGATTACGCTCATCAGTTCACCTTCGTTATCAGTTTTCCTGACCATGCCGGAATGGATGAATATTAGACCGGAAGGGGCGGCAAAGGCGTTTAACTCGTTGTCGTTGATGACATAAAAATGATAGGTGAAATACTGAGGACCTGCGGCATCAAGGATCTCCTGTTCAAGGCAGTTGAAGTACTGGTTAACGTCAAGTTCATTTACGAGGGGGAATTCGCATCTTATCGTAGTCAGCATTTTCCTGCCGTATTCCCGTTCTTCTTTAACGCTAAAAGCCTGGGCAGTATTTTTTTGCAAAAAACAGGCCAGGCATTGAGCAAGAACAAAAACAATTAATGCTGCCAGAGAAAAGGGTTTTCTATATGAAAATGGTAAATGCAAGTCGGTTTTTTAGCCTCAATTGGTTTGTTATACCCGGATTGATTTATCTATTTGATATAACGTGTAAATTTTTCGTGAGGCAAGCTTTAGAAACATTCAAACACGAAGCCGTTCCTGAATGGTTATACCAACCGTCTGAAATCATAATAGTTTTCTCAAGCCGGAAAGTTGAGTCCCAATTTAAGGTTGTATTAGCAATTATATTCTTATAATATCAGTTATCATTCACCGCTTGTCAATACTATTCATTTGTTTATGCTTTGCGAACTGCGAATAACTAACCTGGCTCTCATAGAAAATCTTACCTTGTCCTTTGCCGATGGGCTGTCGGTTCTGACCGGTGAAACAGGAGCAGGAAAATCCATAATTCTTCAGGCTATTTCTTTGCTCTCCGGGGCCAAGGCGCAAGCCTCATATGTGCGCACCGGTGCCGGCCAGGCTACCATTGAGGCCTTTTTCGAGTTTTCCGAAGAACATTCCCCTGTCCTGCGATTACTCAATGAAAAAGGATTTGAAGGCGGCAGCAATGAACTTGTTATCAAAAGAATAATCACCGAAAAAGGCCGCAGCAGGTTTTATATTAACGGCAGTCTGGCTACCGGCCGTCTGGCCGGGGAGATCTCCGAAAATCTCTTGAGCGTTGCCAGTCAGCATGATCATCAACACCTACTGTTACCTCGTTTTCACCTGGATTTTATAGATCTGGTCGGCGATATCTGGCAAAAGAGGATGGAATTTATCAGCCTTTATGACGAATGGAAAAGGGTGAAAAAGGACTATGAACGCTTGAACCATCAGGAAAAGGAGAAAGAGCAGCGCAAAGATTTTCTTGAATATCAGGTAAAGGAGATCAAGGAGGCCCGACTGACCCCCGGTGAAGATGAAAGCCTGGACATGGAAAAGAAAAAATTAAAAAATGCCGATGATCTTAACCGGCTGGGTCGTAAAAGTTATTCGTTACTTGATGGGGCTACAGGATCTCTGGCCCAGATCAGGAAAAACCTTGAACACATGGCTGATCTGGATTCCAGCGTTAATGAACTGGCCGAAAAGATCTCCGGTCCATGTTATGAACTGGAAGAGAGCCTTCCGGATCTGCGTAATTACCTTGACAGCATTCCTGATGACCCCCATGAGCTTGACCGGGTTATGGCCAGGTTGGATACGATCCAGCGGCTTAAAAGGAAGTACGGCAGCACTCTGGAAGAAGTCATCCTGCACGGTGAAAAAGCGGAACAGGAACTCGGGGAACTGGAAGAGATCGACAGCAGTATGGAAAGACTGCACAAGGAAAAAGAGAGGCTGGAAAGAGAAGTCGTCAGCCAGGCCCGGGTCCTTTCCAAGTTCAGGAATGAGGCAGGCCTTAAATTATCTGCAGCGATCCGCGATGAACTGACGTCTCTTGCCTTTGAACAGGCGCTTTTTGAAATAAAGCTAAGCGGCGAACCCACAGATTTGTCCCGGATAACCAGGGAAGGGGTTGACCAGGCCCATTTTATGTTTTCGGCAAACCCGGGTGAACCGGTTAAACCTGTTTCGCAGATCGCCTCAGGAGGGGAATTGTCCCGCCTTCTTCTGGCCCTAAAATGTATGCTGGCCCGTCGGGATCAGGTGGAAACTGTAATTTTTGATGAAGTTGATTCCGGGATCAGTGGCAAGGCTGCTGAATCAGTGGCCAGGAAAATCAAGGAATTGGCCACTCATCACCAGGTAATCTGCATTACCCATCTCCCTCAAATAGCCTCTTACGGAGAAAATCACTATTATGTAACTAAAGAGGTGTCTTCTGACAGGACACGTACAAAGATAAAAAGCCTTCCCTACAAAAACAGGATCACCGAACTGGCCAGGTTGCTGGACGGAGAATCAGTAACCGATCAGACCATGGCTTATGCCGAGGAACTTATCAGGCGTAATACGGGGGGGACTGTTTGAATACAACAGGCTGGGAGCTCGTTGCAGGATGTGTTTTAAGAATGTCCCCTGCTCTTCGACAGTAAATGGGCTTGATGGATTAACAGCCGGGCCTGAGGAAAGCCGAGCATTTCCATTGCTTCCTCGTAGCCATACCAACTCCGTCGGCGATCTTCCCCGGCCTGTCCCTCAGAAACCGCTTCCATAAGGAAAAACTGGGCCCGGACCTGTTCCCCAGCTGTATTGAATTCAATCATTTCAAGGGCATCAACAATGATTGCCTCGATTCCGCTCTCTTCCAGGACCTCCCGCGTTGCCGTCTGTTCTGCTGATTCATCAGGCTCTATATGCCCTTTTGGCAGAACCCATTCGTCCGGTTTATCCCTGGCTGTAACCAGGAGATAACGAATCGAACCACCCTGACGCCGTATAACCACTCCGCCTGCATGGCTGGGCTGGTTTTCAGGATATTCCGGCATACTTTAACTCCACAAATCTATGATACCTCGTCCGCTGTACTTCTTATTCTTCACATGTTGCCCTGGCAGATTATTTCACTGATTGACAATAGACAAATCCGAAGACGTAAGGATGATTACTGCAAATGCTGTGACGTCTTTTAATTTATCATGGATAGTCCTGTCGGGTGGGGCGGACCACGATATCGCTGATATGGACATGGGGCGGCTGGTTTACTACGTAGAAAACAGCCTCGGCCACGTCCTCTCCGATCAGCAGCGGGCCGAACTTTTCTTTAAAATTATTCACCATCTCATCGCTGTAGCCTGCCCCGTCCTGAAAGCCGCTGAGTACGAAGCCCGGTTCAATCAGGGAAACCCGCACTCCCTGCGGTCCTATTTCCCGGCGCAGCCCTTCCGCCAAGGCATGAACGGCAAACTTTGAGGCTCCGTAGGCCGCACTAAAGGGCGATATATGCCGTCCCACCACCGAGCCTACTACAACTATATCTGCCGGCGATTCCGGATAGTCTTTTTGCTGATGCTCTATCATTTCCCGGGCGGCTTTCTGCATAAGAGCAAGAGCCCCGTTGACATTAATCTTCAGAAGATCTTCAAACTGTTTAAAATCTGCATCCTTGACCGTGCCGCCAAGGCCCCGGCCAGCATTGACAACCACTATGTCGGCTGCCTTGCCGAAACGATCAGGGGCTGTAGCCAGGAGCCTGTCCAGCACCTCGCTGTCGGCAGCATCACCCGCTACACCGCAGAAGGCATAGCCCATTTCACCTTCAAGCACATCGAGTTTTTCAGCGTTTCGGCCATTGCCTACCACCCCGAAACCGGCAGAGACGAATTTCCGTACTGCTGCTTCTCCAATACCGGAAGTGGCCCCGGTTACAACTGCGATCCGGCTATATTTATTGAACATGGCTGTTTCCCCGAGACGGAATCCTAAGAATTTTTAATAAGTTCAACCAGCTTTTCACCGATTACATTTATATCAAAATTTTCAGCAAATATGCGATTATTTTGTCCCATTATTTTTCGAGTTTTACAGGATTTTATCAGTTCGGTTATATTCTGTTTCCACTGATTGTTATTTTCTGCAAAGCAACCTGTTTGTCCCTGTTTAACAAGTTTTTTGTTTACGCCGACCGGGCTGGTAATTACGGGTAAACCAGCAGCGGCGTATTGCAGAATCTTAAATCCGCATTTACCTCGTGTAAACCTGTTATTCGGTAAAGGGGCAAGTCCGATATCAGCGGTTACTAAATCATAAGCCTGTGTTTTTTTCGACCAGTTTTTTTTTTCGACAGGTATATTTTTCGTATTAAAAAACGTATCACATATTATGCGCAGTATGACGTTTTTATTTTCTTGTCCGATTTCTTCCAGAACCGGTTTAAGCTGTTTTAAGTATTTAAGTGTACTGGTGCTGCCAATCCAGACCAGCCTGATTTTATCATCTTTTTTGTCAGTATTGATATTGTACTCGCTGGTATCCAGCCCGGTCAGTAAGATTTGGACGTTATCATTAAATTTACGGGCTTGCTCTGCGAGATAATTGTTTCCTGCTATTACCAAATCCGCGATTTTAACGCTTCTGCGGAATTTGGTATAATGCGAGCTGCTGTTTTGCTGCGGAGCGGCGGGTTTGTACATTATCGCATCATCGAAATCGTAGATTATTTTTTTGCTGAATTTTTTCAGGATAAAAGCATCGAGCGGGTTCAGCCCCTTTTTATGAAGAAAAACCACATCGAATTCTTCAGTTTTTTTGAACAGTTGAAAACGTGCCAAACTCCCAGCCGGTATCTTCTCGACTGCAGAATCAAACCCATTGTTTTGCAGGCGATCGATATATATGCCAATCCGTTGCCGGAAGCTAGCACGAGCCGGGTTGTTTGAAAGAATTAAAAGTTTCATGTTTATTACTAAAATAAGCTGCTTTTGAGAGTATGTGCTTGCAAAGGGAGAAAATAATTCCAGATAAGATACCATCTCCTGTGAAAACAGACAAGATATCCAAAAAAATGGCAGCGGAGGGCCTAATGAATCCTGATTTCCCCTGTCAGAAGGCTATATCCAGGAGCTCCTTAATCCCGGCCACATAGTGAAAGGTTACCTTTTCGCGGACATTTTCCCTTAACTCCCTGACATCCTTTTCATTCAAACGGGGCAGGATTACCTCGGTTATTCCCGCTCTTACCGCGGCAATAACCTTGTCCCTGATCCCTCCTACCGGCAGGACATCGCCTCTAA
>JAWOFO010000001.1:0-17554 GCA_046497465.1 Desulfobia sp. | reverse complement strand
TGCCGGGAAATCAATAGTATCGGAGAATCGCTCGAACTGTCCGAAGAGCAATTGGCACTGGCCAAAGTGACCGCCCTGTTCCATGACGTTGGCCGTTTTGAACAATACGCCCGCTACGGTACCTTTCGCGATCAGGTATCGGACAACCATGCCGAGCTGGGGCTGCGCATTCTTGAACGCTACGGGGTATTGGAAAGGCTAGAAACCGGCGAGCGGGAGCTCATCATCTGTGCCATCCGCTATCACAATCGCGCCCGACTCCCTGAGGTAAACCCACCGGATTGTCTGCTGTACGCCAGGCTGCTGCGTGACGCGGACAAACTGGATATCTATCACGTGTTCACTGAGTACTACCCCCGGCAGGGCCACAAACGCAGCAGGACCATTGAACTAAATCTGCCGGATACCCCCGGCTGTACCGACGCCGTGATTCGCGGTCTCAGGAAGCAGGACATAATAGTTCACACTGATATCCGTAATCTAAACGATTTTAAACTCTTACAGATGGGATGGATATTTGATATCAATTTTATTTCCACCCTGCACGCTGTCCGCAACCGCCGCTATCTGGATAAAATCGCTGAGGCCCTGCCAAACGAAAAACCATTTGCGGGTCTGCTGGAGGAATTTAATGACTATATTGATAAACGGATCGGCGGGTAAAATACAAAAAAGCTTTATACAACTTACTGAGCTTTTTTTCGATTTAAACGTATGTCAGAACAAGATTCTTCGGCTTAAGTTAACCCGGGTCTATATGCATAGTTTCCGAGGAAAGTTTTATGCAGAGTGCATATGGAGTTAGTTTAGGACAAGATGGGAGTATCAGAAGTTAAGTTACAACAAACTTGAGATTTAAAATTTGCCAAATTGACCCGGTGGATGATACACTTGTAAAGAAGTAAACTTTCACCTGTAGATCGGGCACTGGTGAACCTCACTGAACAGGGGTCTCTGTAAAACCATAACCCTGGTAAACGGTTACATAAAAACTAAGGTGATTACAATATCCTGATACCATAATCTGCTGCTCAGGGAAGTAAAGTCAGATTTATCAGCATATCAAAGGATTTGTTCATGTATATTACAATGATTACCACAGAATGTGTTCCCTATGCCAAAGTAGGGGGGCTTGCCGATGTAGTTTACGGACTTAGCAGGGAACTTGAAATACGGGGGAATTCCGTAGAAATTATCCTGCCTAAGTACGGTTCCAGCAGATATGATCATGTCTGGGGACTGACCCTGGACTATAATGATCTCTGGGTTCCCTGGTTTGACGGCGCCATTCACTGCAGCGTATTTTTTGGTTTTGTTCATGGCCGTAAATGTTTTTTTATTGATTCCCATTCCCAGGATAACTTTTTCAATCGCGGTTACTACTATGGATATCCGGATGAGACCATGAGAATGGCTTTTTTTAGCAAGGCTGCTTTGGAATATATGTTAAAATCCGGTAAACGCCCTGATGTTATTCACTGTCATGACTGGCAGACCGGACTTATTCCCGTTATGCTTTTTGATATTTACAAAAATATTGGCATGGAGAACCAGCGGGTATGCTACACCATCCATAATTTCGGACATCAGGGCCTGGGCGGTCAGGAAATCCTGGCCGCCACAGGCCTTAACAATCCCCACCACTATCTACAGGTGGAGAGGCTGCGTGATGAATTCAACAGCAATCTGATCAACTTCATGAAATCCGGCATCGTCTACGCCAATTTTGTCACAACCGTTTCCCCCAATCATGCCTGGGAAGTCAGGCACAGTGACCAGGGCAGGGGACTGGGCCATACCCTTCATGTCCATCAAAGCAAATTTGGAGGAATATTAAACGGACTTGATTATGATGTCTGGAATCCCCTGATCGATTCCCATCTTCCTCAAACCTACGGGCCGGAAACCCTTGGAAACAAGTATGCCAACAAAGAAGCCCTCAGGGATCGTTTTTTACTCAGGAAAGATTACAAACCTGTTATTGCCTACGTGGGTCGACTGGATAGACAAAAAGGGGTGCACCTTATCAGGCACGGCATATTCTATGCCCTGGAAAACGGAGCCCAGTTTGTTTTACTGGGAAGCAGTCCTGACCAGGAAATCACAGATGATTTCTGGCACCTGAAAAACCAGCTGAATGAAAGTCCGGACTGTCACCTGGAAATCGGTTTTCATGAAGAACTGGCCCACCTGATCTATGCCGGAGCGGACATGATCATCGTCCCCAGCATATACGAGCCCTGCGGCCTTACCCAGTTAATTGCGCTAAAGTACGGGACAGTGCCCATAGTCAGGTATTGCGGTGGTCTGGCTGATACTGTTTTTGACTTTCATTTCTCGGACAGGCCTGAAAAAGAAAGAAACGGATTCGTCTTCTATCAGGAAGACCCTCCTGCCCTGGAATCTGCCATAATCAGGGCAATAGGACTCTGGAACCATTATCCCGCTGCCTTCAATGAGTTGATGCTGAACGGTATGCATTGTGATTATTCATGGAACAAACCCGGACAGCATTATCTCAACATCTATGATATGATTCGCCATAAATGAAGTGAAGAGTAATGAAGAAAACGGAGAGGTTATACTTTGCGGATATCTGAACTCCGAATCTTGAGCTATGAGGTCTGAACAAACATGCAACTACCTGAATATATAGATGGAATTCCCAATATAAGTGGTTATGAGGAAACTATTAATAAGGCCGTCCGGGAAAAAAAAGATGAAAATGTCTATCTGCCTGCAAGCCGGATCGATTTTTCGGGAATCAAGAGCGCCTATGCCAACGCCCTGCATATGCACCAACCTTTAATTCCTGCCGGGGGAGATGATCTGAAAACCGCGGCCCTGATAAATAACCTCCAGTACATGATGGAGCATCAGGATATAGGTGATAATCATAACGCCCCTGTAATGGAGTGGTGTTACAGACGAATGGGAGAGTTTATCCCCCAGCTTACTGATGAGGGCAGGGATCCAAGGATCATGCTGGAATATTCCGGCACACTTCTCCACGGTCTGCGGCAAATGGGGGCAGATGAGGTTATCCGGGCCTTAGAGACCATAACCTGCGACCCGTCATACCGGGATAAGGTGGAATGGCTGGGCTGCCCCTGGGGGCATGCTGTAGCACCTTCCACTCCGGTCCAGGATTACCGTCTCCATGTCCTGGCCTGGCAGCATCATTTTGCCGGCCTTTTCGGCCTGGAGGCCCTGCAGAGGGTAAAAGGCTTTTCTCCCTCGGAAATGGCCCTGCCCAACCATCCGGATCTGGCCTATGAGTTTGTCAAGACCCTGAAAGATTGCGGCTTCCATTGGGTCCTTGTCCAGGAACATACGGTTGAACTGCCTGAAAACGGCGAGGGGCCTCAATTTAAACATCTGCCCCACAGGATGGTGTGTACAAGTTCCCGGGGGGAGAGTGAATCAATTATTGCTGTTATTAAAACCCAGGGAAGCGATACCAAGCTGGTTGCCCAGATGCAGCCTTATTACGAAGCCCTAAGCTTAAGCCCCTATGAAATCGGGGGCAGAAAAATCCCTCCCCTGGTTACCCAGATTGCAGACGGTGAAAACGGCGGGGTGATGATGAACGAATTTCCTCCCAAGTACCAGGAGGTGATGAGGGAAAGCTCCTGGAGTAATACTCCGCCTATGAATGTTACGGAATACCTGGAACATCTCTTTACGAGTGGAGTTCAGGAAGAAGAACTGCCTGCTCTTCAGCCGCTTTTCCAGAAAAAAATCTGGGATAATTTCAATCCCGGCGACGGCCCTGAGAGACTGGCAGAGATAATTAAGCAACTGAAAAAAGAAGATCACGGATTTCACATGGAAGGCGGTTCCTGGACAAATGATATTTCCTGGGTTAAAGGTTATGATAATGTTTTAGGGCCGATGGAAGAGGTCAGCAAGCTTTTTTATGAAAAAATCCTTGATAAAAATGTTTCTACCGACAGTGAGACATACCGTAAGGCCCTTTTTCATCTGATGGTCTCCCAGACCAGTTGTTATCGATACTGGGGCGAAGGTTTATGGACCGATTACGGGAAAGAGATCTGCCGAAGAACTGCAGAGATAATTAAATAGGTGAAATACGACTATATGGAAAAAGATATAAAAAAAATTGCCGAGGCCCGGCATCACGATCCTTTTAGTGTGCTGGGCAGACATCCAGACAGTAAGGGTAATGTTACGGTCAGGGTTAATATTCCCTTCGCCCAGAGAGTCTGGTTAACGGAAGAAAGCAATCTGTCCATGGAAAGAGTATCAGGAACGGATATCTTTACCTGGTATGGCGAGGAAAACCAGGTTCCTTCCCATTACAGAGTTAGATGGATTGATGATCAAGGGAATGAACATATCAGGCATGATCCTTATTCCTTCCTGCCTCAACTGGCTGATTTTGATCTTTACCTTTTTAATCAGGGGAAACATTGGCATACCTATCGTTTTATGGGTAGCCACCTGATGCAGGTAGAAGGGATTACAGGTTTTCTTTTTGTGGTATGGGCTCCCAATGCCGGAAGAGTCAGTGTGATAGGAGATTTTAACCGCTGGGACGGCCGGGCTCACCAGATGAGAGTCAGAGGCGACAGCGGGGTATGGGAGCTTTTTATTCCTGATCTTAGTCCGGAATCACTTTATAAGTACGAAATTTTTAACAGTAAATCAGGTGATATATTTATAAAATCCGATCCTTACGGCCAGTATTTTGAGGTAAGACCGAAAACGGCAACCATTACCAGGAAAGAATCATCCTATGACTGGAACGATGCTGATTGGCTCAAGAACAGAGAAAAGAAGGACTGGTACCATACCCCTATGTCCGTCTATGAAGTCCATCTCGGCTCTTGGCAAAAAAGGGAAGACGGCAGTTCATTGAGTTACCGGCAAATAGCCCCCAGGCTGGTGGAATATGTCAAGCATATGGGGTTCAGTCATATTCAGTTAATGCCGATCACCGAACATCCCTATGACGGGTCCTGGGGATATCAAACTACCGGTTATTTCGCACCCACCAGCCGGTATGGTGATCCGGATGATTTTCGTTATTTTGTGGATTACTGTCACCAGATGGATATCGGGGTATTCCTGGACTGGGTACCCGCCCATTTTCCCAAGGATGCCCACGGCCTGGCCAATTTTGACGGCGAAGCAGTTTATGAACACGCTGATCCCCGGAAAGGTGAACATCTGGACTGGTCAACCCTCATCTACAATTACGCCAGACACGAGGTCCGTGCTTTTCTTATTTCCAGTGCCAATTACTGGATTGAAGAGTTCCACCTGGACGGCCTGCGGGTGGATGCCGTGGCTTCCATGCTTTATCTTGACTATTCCAGAGAAGACTGGATCCCCAACAAGTATGGAGGCCGCGAAAATCTGGAAGCCCTGGAATTCCTGCGGGAACTCAATATCATGATCCATGGCGAACATCCCGGGGTCCTGATGATAGCAGAAGAGTCAACCTCCTGGCCCCAGGTAACCCGTCCTGTCTATCTGGGAGGCCTGGGTTTCAGCATGAAATGGAATATGGGCTGGATGAATGATACTTTGGAATACATAACCCATGATCCGATTTATCGTAAGTATCAACATGATGTGCTTACCTTCAGTCTTCTCTACGCCTTTACTGAGAACTTTATACTGCCTTTTTCACACGACGAGGTGGTACACGGCAAAAGTTCAATGATCTACAAGATGCCGGGTGATGAATGGCAGCGTTTTGCCAATCTCAGAGTGCTCTATACTTATATGTTTTCTCATCCCGGCAAAAAGCTTCTTTTTATGGGATGTGAATTCGGTCAGGGTTCTGAGTGGCAGTATGACCGGGCCCTGGAGTGGTACGTTCTGGACTATTCTTTTCATCAGGGGCTGCAGAAAACGGTTCAGGACCTGAACAGGCTCCATTTTCAGTCTCCGGCCCTGCATTACTATGATTTTAAGGCCAAGGGGTTTGAATGGATAGACTGTCATGACGGCCAGCAGTCTACCTTGAGTTATCTCAGAAAAAACGGTGACGAGATCCTGGCGATTTTGCTTAACTTCACCCCCATACCGAGACACAATTATCAAATCGGAGTACCCCTTGCCGGTAATTATTACGAAATTTTTAATTCCGATTCAGAGATTTACGGGGGCAGCAATGTAGGCAATGGCCCCGGTCCTGTTGTGACCCTGCCGGAACCATGGATGGGCAGACCTTACTCCTTGAAGATAACCCTGCCTCCTCTGGCCGGGATAATATTAAGACTGGAAAAAAGGGCCGAAGACCTGGCCGCAGAAACCGCCGATTCCGAATAGGAATGCCCGGTTACCAGTCAGGGGCTACCGATATACCGGTATAAAAAGAGGCCGGAAACTGATAACATACAACACCTGCCACAGAAATAATAAAAGTCCCCATAAGGGCGGCGCCTGCCACTGTATAAACCGGAAGACGGGAAAATGCCACAAAAAACGGGGCTACAATTGCTCCGCCTCCTATACCATAAATTCCGGTTCCTGTCCCGTAACATCGGCTGATTGATCAGAAGCCGCCTTTAGAAGAAACTATGTTCAGTTTATCAAAAAGGCCGGCTGTGAAGAAGGGTAAAGTATGTTGACATTTTGCTGTTATTTCATTAAATAGAATCTCCAGTAAGACATATTTGTCTATTGGATTATCCCGTACGTAATAGAAACTATCAGATTTAACGTATGAAATACATGGAAGATATTGTAGAAAAAGCCGGTTTCAGTGATATCCTTGCCAAGGTCAAGGCTGGTGACCGGCTGACAGAGGAGGACGGACTCAGGCTATATGAATCCCCTGAACTGCTGGCGGTGGGATATCTGGCTAATACGGTCCGGGAACGTTTAAATGGGAATTATGCCTATTTTAACTATAACCAGCATATAAATTATTCCAATATCTGTATCAATCTCTGTAAATTCTGTGCCTTCGGCAGAGACAAAAGTTCCAGAGAGGCTTATCAGATGTCTCCTGAAGAAGTTCGCTTTAAGGTTATGGAACGTCTCTCTGAACCTATTACTGAAATTCACATGGTTGGAGGTATTCATCCCGATCTGGAGTTTGACTATTACCTGGATATACTCCGGGCCATCAAAGAAGTCAGACCGGAAGTCCATATCAAGGCCTTTACCTGTGTGGAAATTGCTCACCTGGCTACCCTGGCCGGTAAATCCGTTGAAGAGACCCTGAAAATGCTGATGGAGGCCGGTCTTGATTCTCTGCCTGGCGGCGGGGCAGAGGTTTTCAGTCCCCGCATCAGGAAAAAAACCTGTGAAAAAAAGCTGTCCGGGGAAGGCTGGCTTGAGGTAGCCAGAACCGCCCACAGTCTCGGTTTGAAATCCAATGCCACTATGCTTTACGGTCATATTGAGACAGCAGAGGAAAAAATCGAACATCTGGCAGCTCTTCGGGAGGTACAGGATGAGAGCGGCGGTTTTCAGACCTTTATCCCCCTGTCCTTTCATCCTCGGAATACGGCCATGGCTGATCTCAGTCAGAGTACCGGTATAAACGATTTGAAAAACATAGCTATAAGCAGGATCTTTCTGGACAACTTCCCTCATATTAAGGCCTATTGGATAATGGTTGGTTCCAAACTGGCTCAGGTGGCCCTTTCCTTTGGAGCAGATGATATCGATGGTACTGTTACGGAAGAAAAGGTCACTCATATGGCAGGGGCGGAAACGGAACAGGCCATGGCTTTGGAAGAACTTGTCCGGTTGATTCGGGAAGCGGACCGGATTCCCGTTCAAAGAGATACCCTTTACCAGGAAATAGAGAGATACTGAAATCATAATAGTTTTCTCAAGTCGGAAAGTTGAGTAAAAAGGTCTATCGTGGAAGAAATTATCGAGAAGATTTATACCGGGGAAAGGATAAGTCCTGAAGAGGGTGTTAAGCTGCTCCGGAAAGGGAATTTATACCAACTCGGAATGGCGGCCAATGCTTGGCGGGAGAAACTTCATCCGGACAAGGTGGTTACCTATATTATAGACCGGAACATAAACTATACGAATATATGTATTTCCGGTTGTAAGTTTTGCGCCTTTTATACGGCGCCTGGCAAAAAAGGCGGTTATATCCTCAGTTTTGAGGAGCTTGGCCGTAAGATTGAAGAGACACGGGAACTGGGTGGCAACCAGATTCTCCTGCAGGGAGGTCTTCATCCGGATAAAACCCTGGATTACTATGAAGAGATGCTCCACTTTATTAAGAGTTACGGGATTCATATCCATGGTTTCTCTCCCCCCGAGATCTGTCACTTTGCCGCCATAAACGATCTTAGTACCGGTGAAGTACTGTCAAGACTACAGGCTGCCGGTCTTGATTCCATACCCGGCGGCGGGGCTGAAATCCTCTCGGACCGTGTAAGGCAGGAGATAGCACCCCGGAAATGTCTGTCCGACCCCTGGATCAAGGTAATGGAAGAGGCTCATGGTCTGGGGATGAAGACCACTGCCACCATGATGTTCGGGCATATTGAGACCCTGGAAGAGAGGATGGAGCACCTGGAGAGGGTCCGCAGTCTCCAGGATCGCACAGGTGGCTTTACCGCTTTTATTCTCTGGCCTTTTCAGCCTGATCATACTGTTTACTCCCATCTTCCCAAAACCGGAGGATTTGATTACCTGAAAATACTTGCCCTGTCAAGGATCTATCTGGACAATATCCCTAACTTGCAGGCCTCCTGGGTTACCCAGGGACCCAAGATCGCTCAGATATCACTGTTTTTTGGAGCCAATGACTTCGGCAGCACCATGATCGAGGAAAACGTAGTTTCTGCCGCCGGCATCAGTTTCAGGCTCTCGGAAAAAGAGATCTGCAGGCTGATAAAAAGTGCCGGGTTTGAGCCGCACCGCCGGAGGATGGATTACAGCCGGATATGAGATGATACTCCTGCGTGCTCCTCTTGTGATCCCGGTCTGTCAGCCTCTTATCGAGGATGGAGCAGTCCTGGTTTCAGGAGACAGAATCCTGGCTGTAGGTACTTACCATGATCTTAAAGGCTCTGCCAAAGTCAGGGAATACGAGGGCAGGGCGCTTGTTCCTTCCCTGGTGAATAGCCATTGCCACCTGGAACTCTCCTATCTGGCCGAACTCGGTTGCCGGCAGCATACCGGTCCTTTTACCGGCTGGATAAAAAAACTCCTCGATCTGAGGCGGAGAAAAAAGGGGGAAGACATACCGGGGGCGAGCCGGAATGCCTTGGCTTTACTGGAAAAGAAGGGGACGGGACTGGTTGCCGATATCGGCAATTCGCCGGAGAGCGCAGAAATAGGAGAGGCGGGTGGCCTGCGCCACCTCTTTTTTCTGGAGCTGATGGGACTTACCGGACATAAAGAGCAGAATGCTATAAGATTTGCCAGAGAATCCGGCTTCCCCTGTACTCCCCATGCTCCCTATTCCGCAGGCCCCGGGCTTATGAGTTGTTTAAAGAGAAAAGCTGATGCCGCGGGAAGGCCTTTCTCCATCCATCTTGCTGAGTCTCCCGAGGAAATAAGGTTTTTAAAGGAAGGAACCGGGCCTTTCCGGGATTTCCTGGAAGAAAAATCTCTTTGGGACGAAAATTTTCGTGTTCCGGGCTGCGGCGCAGTTGAGTACCTGGACCGCCTTAAGTTGTTGGATCATAACAGCCTCTGTGTTCACTGCCTCCACTTGAGCGATGAAGAGATCGATATCCTGGCCCGTCGTAACAGCCGGGTCTGTCTCTGCCCTTCCAGTAACCGGCAGCTCGGTGTAGGCCGTGCTCCGCTGGGTAAAATGCTTGAACGGGGGATTATCCCGGCTCTGGGGACAGACAGCCTGGCCAGCAGCCCTCACCTTGATATCTGGGAAGAGATGGTTTATGTCCGCCGGGATGAGCCAGGGGCGGCTCCGTCCACCGTCTTTCGCATGGCTACCAGGGCCGGAGCCCGGGCCTGTGGGGCCGATGACCTGGGAGTTCTGGCTGCCGGTTCTGTTGCCTCCATCCTGGCTGTTGATTTTAATGGTATAGCTGTACAGGAAATTATGGATTACCTGACTTCTGGAAATATGGCTGATAAGGTGATATGGGCAGAGAAATAGATAAAAAAGGGCCAGCAGCCCGGATAGGGATGGTCAACTTTATTAACACGGCACCCCTTTACGAGGTATGGCAGCTTACAGTAAACCGTCCGGAATGGCGGGTTATTGAAGCCCCGCCTTCCACACTTAACCGGATGCTGCAGCACTGCGAACTTGATATGGCCCTGGTTTCCTCTTATGAGTACGGCTGCCGCCCCGATATCTACCGGGTGCTCAAGGGGGTTTCCATAAGCGCTACCGGCAGAGTGGGGAGTGTTTTTCTCTTCTCTCACAGAGATCCTGACCAACTCACCGGAAAAAAGGTGCTTCTGAGTCCGCATTCCGCCACTTCAGCGGCTCTGGTCAAGATCATCCTGGAAGATCTTTACCAGGCAAGGCCCAGGTATGAGACCGGAATCGTAACCGGCCCGGGTAAAGAAGGTGTGGATTTCAGGCTGGAAGGCGCCGAGGCGGTTCTGGCTATTGGCGATAATGCCCTGCGTCTGCTGGAAAAAAAAATTTTTCCGGTTCAGCTTGATTTGGGGAAGGTATGGCAGGATTTTACCGGTTTTCCTTTTGTTTTTGCCCTGTTTGTGGTGAGGGAGGACTTCTGCCGCCGCAGGGACCGGGTGGTAAGGGAAATCCAGAGCGAGTTCGTGCGCTGCAGAAAAGAAGGTAAAAGAGACCTGAAGGATATCTCCCGGAAGGTGGCGCCCCGCATCCCCATGACTGAGAAAGACTGCTACAGTTACCTGTCCAGTATTGAACATGACCTGGGTGACGACAAGATAGGTGGTTTGACCCGGTTTTTCGACTTTCTGATCAGGCGGGGCGATATTCCTCCGGAGGCCCTGCCGGTAAAATTTATATAGCCGGGTCAACCATGACCTTGAATTTTTACAGATGCGGGATTCGGACGAAAAAAAAAGATTTGTCAGAAATAAATTTTCTTCCATAAGCCGTCGTTATGATTTTCTGAATTCAAGCCTCAGCCTTCTCAGCGATCATTACTGGCGCTGGCGGACCACGAGGGAGCTGCGGGAGTTTCCCCGTGGTTATGTTCTGGATCTCTGTGCCGGTACCCTTCCCCTTTCCCGGGAGCTGGCCCGCCAGGCCCCGATGAGAGAGGTAATTGCCATGGATTTCTGCGAGGATATGCTGAAGGTGGGCATAAACAACAGGAAGTCCGGCGACAAGGCTGTTGACCGGCGTATCTTTCCGGTGGCAGGAGACGGTGAGATGATCGCAGCCAGGGCCGATACCTTTCAGGGTATCACCGTGGCCTTCGGAGTCCGCAATCTGGCCCGGACCCTGGAGGGGCTTCAAGAGATGTTTCGTGTCCTCAAACCCGGCGGCAAACTCTTGATCCTGGAATTTTCCAGGCCTGATAATCCGGTTATAAAGCCGTTGTACAATTTTTACCTGAACAAAATACTGCCCCTGGTGGCTGGTCTGGTTTCGGGCGATAAAGAGGCTTATAAGTATCTGGCCAGTTCCATAGGCGACTTTTACGAACCGGCGGAACTGATAAGAATGATGAAGGATGCCGGCTTCAGGGAGTTGAAGCGCATACCCCTTACTTTCGGGATTGTCAGTATTTACCGGGGAGTTAAACAAGAATAGAAACTGATGAAAATAATAATAGCAATAACCGGGGCCAGCGGATCCCTTTATGTCGGTGAGTTTCTCAATATTACGGCAAAAAGCGGAGTAGAAGTGCATGGCATTATCTCCCCGACCGGAGAAAAGGTGTTAAAACTGGAAGAGGGAATGGATGCGAGAGATTTAACGGCTGTCAGTTGCTGGTACAGGTTTGATGACTTTACCGCCCCCATGGCCAGCGGGTCCAGCAACTATGATGCCATGGTGGTTCTGCCCTGCAGTATGGGAAGCCTGGCTGCCATTGCTACCGGCTATTCGGGCAACCTGATTCACCGGGCGGCTGATGTGATCTTGAAAGAAGACAAGAAACTGATCCTGGCTATCCGGGAGACCCCTTTTAATCGTAACCATATTAAAAATATGCTTAAGGCACATGACGCCGGGGCGGTAGTCTACCCGATTATGCCTGCTTTTTATCATAATCCGCAGAACCTGAGAGGTATGGCCTTTCATTTCAGCGGCCGGTTGGCTGAACACCTTGGTCTGCAGGTAGACGGGCTGAGTCGCTGGCATGGTCAAGCCGGATAACTGTACGGTTAAGTTCAGGTATAATTTTTCTGTTTTCGGTAATAAAGCTTGTAATTTAGTAAGAAATAAGATATCTTATCCTATTTTCCTGCTGATTTCAGGTTATGGAGAACAAATAGATTCTAAACAAGGACAAATAAATAATCTCATGAAGATGAATGGCAGACTGGCCTTTTTAAAGGAATTCGTTAAACATCCCGCTCAGATCGGTTCGATTACCCCCAGCTCCCGCTTTCTGGAGCGCCGTATCCTGGAAGCCGCGGGTCTGGATTCAGCCCGCACCGTAGTTGAGCTGGGTCCGGGAACCGGGGGTACCACAAAAGCTTTACTGCGGGCCCTGCCCCGGAAGGCCAGACTCCTGAGTATCGAGATTAACCGGGACTGCCATGCCCTGGTGAACAGTATCGAGGATGAGCGTCTTATTGCTCACCTGGGAAACGCCCGTGACCTCAGGGAGATCCTGGCATTGTATGATCTGGAGGCTCCGAAGGTGGTAGTCTCCGGTATCCCTTTTTCTACCATGAGCTATAGCGACGGCTCCCGGGTTCTCGAGGCGGTTACCTCGCTTCTCCCTCCTGACGGACGCTTCGTGGCCTATCAGATGAGAGACCGGGTGGCCACTCTTTGCAGGCCTTACCTGGAATTAGAAAAGTCGGTCCTGGAGATCTGCAACATACCGCCCATGCGTATTTACCAGTGGCATAAAAGATAGATCGGCCTGATTATTTTCCGGCAGCCGGGGGTCACTCCAGATTGATAATGGCCAGCTCTCTCCTGTTACTTAATGAAAAAGAAGGCTTATTGTCATGATGTTTTTCTCCAGCATGTCGAGCGATTTTCCCATTTGCTGGACAACGTCGTTCCAAGCTTGACTCATGTTCAAACCTGGTGGAGTCCTTTTTGCCGACGTTCAGAAAGTGTTCATCAGTTCGCCTGAGAAATCGAAGGAGCAGGTCAATATTGACCGGTTTTAATAAATAGTCCTCACAGCCGGCCTCGAGAAACCCCTTTCTCTCCCCCGGCAGGAAATTGGAGGTCAGGACCCAGACCGGTATCCTCGCCGTCTGCCGGGTTGTTTTCAGAACAAAGGGCGATCTCCGGGCGCAGGGGAAGCTGGGAATTAAGGATTATCAGGTCGGGATCCCGGCTTATGGCTTCCTTGACGGTATCTTCGCCGTTCGCCACTTCGATTACATTGTATCCTTTCCCCGGCGGCGTACTCTATCTTCCTGAGCTGCTCTTGGGATCTGATGATATCTTTAACCTTGGTGGAAAGGGCTTCCGTTTCAACCGGTTTTCTCAGAAAATAGGAAGAGCCGTTCCAGTAATTCTTTAATCTGTCGTTATCCTCTTCCGGGGAATCGCTGATGAAGATAAGGGGCAGCCGCCGGGTACACTCGTCGGTGCATAGTTTTTTCAACAAGGCATAATCGGTGGTCTCCAGAGTACGGACATCGAGAACTGCCGCGCTGAAATCATAGCACAGGCACGCGGCCAGGGCCTCGAGATCGTTATTTGCCTTGACGATCTCAAATCCGGTATCCTGCAGTTTTTCCTCGAGCGCCTCCAGGACGTTGGGTATATCGTTGACTACCAGGATTTTGTCTCTGTTGTTCATAATATACTGTTTCCTTTCCTGGACTCAGGTATCAAGGTGGCGAATTTCCATTTCCAATTCCTTTTATTAAACTATCTGGTAGATGTGGGAAATTGAGCGCTTACCATGTGCATCCAAGCTGCCGGCGCTGACCTGTTCTTCCCTGATCCTTTTCTTTACCTCTTCATTCAGGCCCTTATCGCTTACCATCGCCATATGCGCCTGGAAAATGGGCGAAAGGTCTTCATCAATTTCTTCGGCTACCTGCTCGGCAATATTTTTCAGATCCCGCAAGACTTCCGCCACAGCCAATTCAAAGCGTCTCGGCCCGGCTTCAATCTCAGATACTTCTATATCCTGGATTTCATTGAAACGCCACGGTTTCCTTCGATAAATGAAAGTTTTGCCATAACCCAGTCCGGGAGAAATGGTTTTGCCGAAAAATTTCTTGTTTGCGTCTTTATCGCCCATTGATGAACCTTCCCCCTCCAGCTGAAAAGCGCCGACCAGAAAAGAGCCTGCCTCTGGCCGGCGCATTGTTTCAGATCCATCTGTAAAAACCCGCTATCCTTGCTCAGAACAACCTAAGAACGAACGATTCAATAGATTTTGGAAAGCAGTTCTTTGTCTTCTTTTACATGATAGGCAATACCGCGGTAAGTTTCTTCATCAATGCCCTCATCCTCAATGGCTTCAACCATCTTCCCGACGGCCTCCTCTCTCAGGTCCTTGTATTCAGAATTTTGGGCATCGCGGATTTTTTCGGCGTAATCCGCCCGGATTTCCTGGACTTCTTTGGCCGCCGCAACAAAAGCTTCAATGTCTTCGTCTTTTATGTCTTCGGCGGACATTTCCGTGTTTTTGTCAGCTTCATTTTCGTAGACATCATCAGGGCTGTTGCCGGCTAAGGCCGGGCTATAGCCCACAGTGAGCGTCATAGCCGTAAAAAGAAACAGAACTGCCATGAATTTAAAGCGGTTCATAATGCGCCTCCTTCGTTTTTTATTAAAATTCAATCCGTACACGGCCGGAGCCGTTTCCGGATTGTTTAAGAAGATTAATGCAAGGTTTATACCATCAGCAAAGATAAAAATTGGCTTACAAGATGCCGGTCTTGCGTGCTGTTACCGCGCTCACCGACACATGCGGGATCTGGAGCAAAATGAAGTATTTTCGCCAGAAGCAACACACAACCATTTTCTGCGGGCTAAGCCCGAACCTTTTCAGTGACAGAGTAGTACATGTGTAAACCTGTCACCGGGATACCGCCGGGTATGTTCCGAAGCCGTATCCCCATCACGATGAACCCATGATAAATATCAAAAGCTTATGTTTATAGATGCCCTGCTTTTGCATTTTGGCACAATTCATGCCTTTTCAAGTTGGAAAGCGACGGAACAGAACGTCGCTAAAATATAAAAAGCGGATCACCCTCACGAATCCGGTTTCAGGGTGATCCGCATTTTTTGGGGCCCAAAAAGCCTCCACAATAAGCCTGATTCTCTAAAAAGGGCGCGGTAGGGACCACCCTTTCGGATGGCCCCCCGCACAGATCCCGGCGAGCGGAACTACCGCACCGGGCTCCTACCTCGGGTATTTGGCGTAAAAGCGTACGTTTGGGTACGGATGATAGACTTTGGGTGCGGGGACCCACTTCCTGGCGATGGGGCCGAACTTCTGCCAGTTTATCCGCCGTTTCTGCCCTCGACGCCTCAACGTCTTCAGCCAGTACCGGGTGATCTCCATTTGCAGAGTGTTCATAGTCTTCATATTACCTGATATTGCGTGATACCTGTAGTAGCCATATACCACCCTCTGTAACCAGGCGCCAACTTCCCCTATTGGGTCATGCATACGAGCGCGTAATATCTCCTTGACCTTTGCCAAGGTGGCTCGCAGCCGCTTCTTCACCGTCTTGCGTATCACATGGAATCGTCCACATTTCCTGGTTAACGCGCAGATATGGGTAAATCCCAGAAAATCGAACGTTTCCGGTTTGCCTGCTCCTCTTTTCCGCCGATTTTCTGCTGCAAACCGCCCAAACTCCAGCAGGCGGGTCTTCTCGGTGTTTAGGGTGAGGCAAAATTTCTCCAGCCGTGTCTTCAAAGCTGCAAGAAAGTTATTCGCATCGCGTCGGTGTTGAAACCCTATTACAAAATCATCGGCGTACCGCACGATGGTAACATCACCATCTGCCTTTGTTCTTCGCCAATGATGCACCCATTGGTCCAAAACATAATGCAAGTAGATATTTGCCAGCAGGGGGCTTATAACTGCGCCCTGGGGAGTTCCCACTCGCGTTTCAGACCACTTGCCATCCTCGGACACCCCCGCCCGGAGCCACTTTCGCACCAGACGGATAACCCGTGGATCGGCGATCCTGTGCTCGACAAACTTCACCATCCACTCGTGGCTTATGGCATCGAAAAAGCCCTTTATGTCTGCGTCAAGCACCCAGTTCACCTTCTTTCGGGTCAGGCTCACAAATAATGCATCCAGGGCATCATGCTGTCCGCGCCCCGGCCTGAACCCGTAAGAGAAACCCAGGAAGTCTTCCTCGTAAATGACAGATAGCACTTGCCCCACGGCGTGCTGGACAATCTTGTCTTCCAGCGCCGCTATACCGAGAGACCTTGTCCGGCCGTCCGGCTTGGGGATGTGTACCCGCCTGGAGGGCTGTGCACGGTACGAACCGGCCAGTAACCTCTTATGCAGGTCAGTCAGTCTTTCGTCGAGTCCTTTCCTGTATTGCGCCCATGTGACACCATCCACACCGGGAGCGGATTGTCGCTTCAGTGCATTGAAGCTTTCTCGCAGCGCCTCGGGGGTCACATGGTGCAGCAATGCTGTGAACCGCACATCCTTTCCTTCTCGTGCCGCCTTTCGCACACGATGCAGACCGGGCGACAAGCTTTTCCGGCGCTGTGTCCGGGGCGTGGCCGACGGCATCGTGTTCCCCTTGGTTTCCCGCCTTTCCTCCACAATCTCCGCCGACCGGTTTACCCGATCATTGTTCGACTGCTTCCCAGGTACTACGCAGGCATCCGACTTCCCACAAGCGTTCATGACCGGCGTGTGGCTATTGGCCTTCCCGGTCCGTCCACCCTTGCCATTTTCGGGAGGAACTTGTGGGATCTCCCGGTTCCCATGCGCGGAGTTTCCGCACGTGCGCAGGGTCTCCGACGGCGCAGGACCCAGGAATGGCTCGCGTGTAACGTCATCCCCGGTGTTGCCTTCCGCTTCGGTTAACAGCGTCGGCGTCCCGGACAGATTAATTTCGCCGCTCAATGGCTGGCCCGTGCGTGCCCCTGTCAACGCTTCACCTCCGGCCTCACGACCGCCGGCGCATGACTCGGGGTCGGTGTGGGTCGCTACTCCTTCACCGTAAGACTCTTTCATTCTCTACTCCGTGCCGGTCTCCCGGCGCACTAAACGCTCAATAAACCCCATCTTCACAGCATAAAATGACTATGCCATGATCCTCCGAAAATTACAATTCATGAAGGAGGCATCATGTCTCAATCCCGAAAAGCCAAAAATGCAAGAAAGCGCCTCATCTGGAAAAGCATTTCAAGGACTGGCAAGCCAGCGGCCGGGCTAGATGGATTACTGCCGGGAGCACAATTTCAGCCGGCACCAGTTCCAGTAATAGAAGAAAAGGCATCCAACGGAGAGCTGGGCGTTTATTGCATCCGGTTATCCCCTGG
>JAWOFO010000045.1:0-5002 GCA_046497465.1 Desulfobia sp. | reverse complement strand
ATCATGGCCAGGCCGTTATTGACCACCCCTCCTTCTATCTTGCCGATCTCCCGGTCGTTGATGGTAAGCTCCCCGGCCTTTATACTGTCAGTGCTGGTGGCCGTATCTATGGTGGAGTCCAGGCGGGCGGTGTCAGCGGCTTCGGCGGTCCCGGCAAGCTTGTCGGTAAAACGGTCCAGCCCCACCCCCTGGCTGTGGACCTGGTTGACTTCCCTGATCAGGCTTTCCGCCAGGCTGTTCAGGCGGCCCATATAGTTTTCCGGCTGGTTGGCTATGAGCTGGTTGTGGACTTCCATCCAGCCCCCCAGTTTGCCGCCTGTTTCATCTCCCGAGGCGATGGGCATCTCAAGAACGGAGCCATCCGAACTTTCGGTAATCCAGTTCAGTTGATTATCAGACCAGCTTATATTCCAGGCTTCCTTGTCTTCCACCAGGGAATGGCCGTCGTTCATTATTATGGTATAGGCCCCGCTGCTGGTTTCAAAGTAGTTTATGTCCAGGAAGCCGGACAGCTCCTTTACCAGGGTGTCTCTTCTATCTCTCAGGTCATTGATCTGTTTTGATTCCGATTCCGAGGATGTTATGTTGGCGTTTAAATCGGCGAGCTGGCTGGTCAGGGAATTTACATCTATAACGGCTGCTTCGATATTGTCCCCTATATCGTATCTGTTCTGGACGAGTTCGGAATGCATGTTGTGCAATTGGGCTATAACCATTTCCCCCTTCTGGACCACGCTCTGTCTGGTAGCAGATTCTTCCGGATGATTGGTCAGGGTCTGCCAGCTGTTCCAGAATTCACTCATCAGTTCGTTCAGGGCCAAACCGGGAGCCTCGTTGAACGAGGTCTCCACCGCCCTCATCATCTGCATCTGGGAATCAAGGTTCTGCAGGGTGGACTCCTGGTCCATGATCCGTTCGGTCATGAACCGGTCATACAAGCGGCTGACTTCCTGGCCCTTAACGCCATTGCCTATATAGCCCACCCCTTCCGGAGTCGGTTCATGGGTGGTCAGATCAAGACGCTGCCTGGTGTAGCCGGGGGTATTGACATTGGAGACATTGTGACCAGCTATGTTGATGGCGGTCTGCTGGGCCAGGAGGGCCCCTTTGGCTATACTGAGGATGTGCGATACACCAGCCATTTCAGATCTCTTTACTTAGAAGGGCGGGCCGGCTTATCTCTGCCATTCCCCGCTTTTGCCGGTTGTAGATGGTGTTTTCCTGGATACCGTTTAATATCAGGGAAACAGCATCTTCAAGATAGCCAAGTACACTGTTGCTGAACTGTTTGTTTACCATGTTATCGGTTATAATCTTTTCCCTGAGTTCAACCAGCCGGTTGCGCTTGTCTCTGATCGGGGCCGATTCTTCCGTACCGAGAAAGGGAACAAGATCGAACAGTTTCAGGGAATTATTTCTTTTGCTTTCATCGCCGGCTGTAATTTTGGCAATTTTTTGTCTTATTTCCGTATCTCCTTCCGCAATCAGGTCAAGACTTTTATTCTTGGATCTGGCAAGGCTGAAAAGGCTGTCTATATCCATACTGATCAGGGCTTGTTTTTCCGCCCGGGTTATGGCAAGAAGCTTTTCTGAAAGTTCGATCTGTTTGTCCAGCATTGACTGCAGGCCTTCTATGACTGTTTGAGATGGTTTATCGGTTTTCATGGTCTTAAGATTTTGGTTTTTCAGTAATTCCTGTTCTTGCTCTCAAGGAGCTGCTGGAAGAGTATTTCTCCCAGCCCCGTTCCTCTGCTGTGGGCCAGTTCCCGGGACAGGCCCCGGTCGTGCATGGACTGGAACATGTCCCCGGCATAACTTTCTTCATAAAGCCCCCCTTCAGGAATGCTCTCCCTCATGCCGGAGATAAGTTTTTCAAGGATAATGGCTTCAAACTCCATACAGGCATGGTGGAGCTTTTCCTGTTTCACCCTATCGGCATTTTTTGCCTGATCCTTGAGTTGAATCGGATTGTCAGGGTTTATATCCATTTTTTTATCCTCCGGTTTTTACTTCGTCATTCGTAACCGTTCACCGTTGCCGTTGATAAGGCGCTGAAGTCTCCGGACTGTATCCGTTCAGCAGTGCCGCAGATTGACCGTACCTAAAGGTACGTTATGGTAAGGATAATGACGAATCTATCCATTGGGCAAGCAGACCGGCGCCGCGTACTAAGTCGTACGTAAGCGGGGCTGATCGCCCGAAGATGTGGTGCTGCTGAACGGATACAACTTGACTCCCTGGCCAGGCAGGAGGGGGAAAGATATACCGGAAAGAGATTTTGACTACCTCCGCCATGGTCATCTCTTTGAGCAATATCTTCGCGGCGGCATTCTTCCTTCTGGGATTCGCTGATAGTCGCCGCCGCTTCCGAGGCGGGTGCCGATAAGATTCTTACCGAAGACTTAAACCATGATCAGGTCATGGAAGGAATCAAAATTTTTAACCCCTTATAATATTATTCCCGCTTTACGGACACGCTTTTCAAGGCAGCTCCCCACCGGGGAAACCACCTATTCCGGCCACTCCTCGTTCACCTTCTCCCGAACCACATTCGTCTTGCTCGACGGCACTCTCCTGTTCGACATGGGCATGAACATCCGGGATTTCGTATTCGATCCGGCCATTGCGCCAAACCGGGATTTTATAATTATTTTTCCTTGCATCTTCGGCAACTTTTGCGGCAGCTCTCTGCAAGGCCTTTAATCCGAGCACTGCATACTTATTGTGTTTTTTCATAACATTTATCCAGATTCATCCACTATAACCGGGATGCTCCCCGAGGTGTCAAAAACAATCCATGAATCAGCTAAGGGCTTATATAGTGAGGTGAAGTTATTCCAGCTCCTTTCGAAACGCCGTCGAATATCCTGCTCAGGGACGTTGTGCCCTCCTTTGGCAACTCTGAGTTTCACTCGCTCCATGGCGAACGCCACCGAACGACCGCTTCCACCGCCATTTTGCCTGGCTGATAAGGGGCGAGCCCCTGAGCAATAAGGTCAGCGTTGATAAAATTAAGACATTCCGCCTCGATTGGGAGAAACTCATTGGCAAATGTTGTTTTCCCTGCTCCATTGGGACCAGCCAGAATGTAACATTTTTTCGTCAAAATCGCGCTCCTTATTCTGCCCTAACCGAACCGGCCCACTCTCGAAGAAGCTCCCTGCCCTGTTCCTCCACCCAGTCCAGAAAATCCGAGGAGACTTCCTCAGCACATTTCAAATCGATAGTAACATCCGCCAGCTCAGGTATTTCCTCTAATCTCTGCATGCCCTTATGCCAGGCGGAAAAGCTCAGGCCGTAGGCAATGATATCAAGATCCGACCGGTCGTGGAACCTTTCAGGCCTCAATACAGAACCGTACAGGATAATCCGGGTTGCCCCCAGGCCCTGCAGCACCGCAGTGATCTTATCGGCCTGGCTCAGAAGGAACTGCCGCCTCTGTTCCAGCTCGTCCTTCCTGCTCTGCAAACGGGCCTTGTGGAATCTGCGGTACTTTTCAATAGTCCGATTGTCCATCTATTTGCGCCAGCACCTCAATAAACTCCTGGAGATCGCCCCTGACTGAAGACCAGGTCTCTTCAAGTTCCGCAGCCAGTTCAAAAACACGCTTTGTATCCCACACTCATCTGGACAAGGAGTCTCTTATGCCACTTATCCCCCTTTGGGATACCGCCGTCGATTTCAAGGGCGATGGTTTTAAAAAGACCTTCGATGCCGGAATATACGGAGTGAAGACAGGCTGCCAGACTGTCCGCCAGGATATCTTCTTCATTGCGGGAGGTGAATTCCGGGAGGCGCGCCATCCTGTTCTGACATATGGCGGCTGTTCTGTCGATCTCACCCATTTCTTTGGCAAGCAGTGCCCGGATTATCTGAAACATGGGGAACCTTGAAAAAACGGTAAATATTATTATATGGTCATTCCCGCGCAGACCCTGCCCCCGTGGAGACGGGGGAACGTCATCCCTACGGAAAGTCTGCCTGTCTTCACCGGGGCTGCCCGCGATTATACTACGGTGCGGTGCTTACGTCCGCTTATATTGATCTTATTGCAGAAAGATAATATTGTCCAGAAATCTGAGCAGAACATCGGGAATTACTGCCGTTATGTTGTAAAGAAATCAACTTATGATCTCGCTAATCAAGAAGCCGGAAACCAAAGGATTTATTACTTCCACACCAGCGTAATACTGGTCGGTATTCAGATCTTCCGACAAAATCAGATCGCAGTCCGCCGCTTCAGCAGCAGCGATGATGCCTGCATCCCAGAAAGAAAGACGATAGGAATTTTTGATTTCAACAGCCCGTCGAACTATCCTGGGCGAAGGAGTAACTATATGGAAAGACTCCAACAGCTTCAATTGCCGCAGGACCACGGGTGGATCCTGCTGAAGCTTATTCAAGGCGGTATTGGCATATTCCTGGAGTACCTGGATGGAAATAACACCGTTTCGGGCTTTCATACAGCCGGTAATAACTTCAATAGCCCGAGCCTGCCTGTTACTGTTGACTTCATTGCGATCATTGGCATAAACTACAATATTCGAATCAATAAAACAGGACCGCAATTTCACTTCCCCTCTTTCCTTTCATGAGCCTCTTCCCGATTAAAAACAAACCCGGCAGGAGAAGCCCTGCCCTGCTCTCTGGCAAGCCGGGCAAATTCTTCCGCATTCTGTTCCACATTGGACACACTGACAAGCTGCTCCATATAACCGCGGATCATCTTGTTAAGGCTTGTCCCATGCCGGACCGCGTATTCCCTGGCCTTTTTTATAATTTTCTCATCCGCTGAAAGAGTAATATTCATAGCCGCCCTCCAGTTAACACATTATACACTTATGTGTAAAATGTTAAGAAAAACTGGTCCTGTTGTCAAGTTCAATCAGGCACAGGGGGTGTTTTAAAGCCTTGCCAATTTCAAGCGGTACCTACGTCCGCTTATATTGATATTCATCCCTGCTTGGCCCTTGAACCCTGGCAACAATTTTCACGATTCAAG
>JAWOFO010000046.1:0-4053 GCA_046497465.1 Desulfobia sp. | reverse complement strand
AGCAAGAAATTTACCAATTATATAATATAGTTTTTGGTTTTCAGGCTAATACTAAGAGTTCGAGTTTAAAGGGATGAGATTGCTTCATCTTGCAAAGCAAGATTCGCAATGACAGATAAGGGCAGGCTGACCGTTCATAACGCTGATCTTGGGGTTGGCCAGAACCTCTACATGCCCTTGCTGTTTCATGGCGTCAATAACCAGGCCGAAATTCTGGTTTTCCAGGGTAAGGAATTTATTCTGGGTACCGCTGGCCCTGTATAGAGGGTTAAGTTTCTGAAAATCTATAGAAAAGCTTAAAGGGTTATTGTCATTGTCCAGCAGATCTTCCCAGTTAATGCCGGTTCTGTTATCTTTAGAGAGAGTTACCTCGACAATCTTGGCCTCAATAGAGACTTGGCGATAAATCTGGCCCTTGAGATTACCGATGTAGCTTTCAACTTTCTGCAGGAGAGACCTGGGCGCGGTTACTGTTATAAGGCCGATGGGCTTATCAATGGTATAATAGCCTTTACCGGGCTGCCGGTTGGTTATAATTGAACTCCCGCTTTCCTGATCACCCTGATCTGTTCCCTGCTGATTTCCAGAAATCTCGCTGGTCTCAATCTTTTTGGTCCAGATCTCCAGAATACGGTCCAGGTTGTTGCGGATATTTGCCCAGATATCAAAACTGTCTTCCTTTTCCTGTTCACTTCTGACCTGGATGGTCCCGGTTAATTCGTGATCGGTCCCTCCTGATCCTCCCAAAACATCACCGCCGGCGCCGCTCGAATAGTCATCTTTTATAAAAGGCATGGCAATATGGAATATTTTGGTGTCCTTGTGCTTAATTAAAATAGAATTATCCCGGATTTCATGGAAATAGTCCAGCTGGCGAAGCAGATTGCCAATGGCCTGAAAAAAATCATCATCAGCCCTTATATCGACATCCACCATAACTCCCTGATCTACATCATTGGCCCAGCTTACATTCATTCCCTTAAGTCTGGCCAGTTTCTTCATGATTTTTCTCAGGGCCACAGGCTGACTGGATCTTATATCTACCCCTACTGGAATAATAATATCGTCGACTTTGGATTCAGTCCTGTCCTTAATAGTAAAAGAGGGTTTCTGAAAACGGGCCGGCAGCTGGGCAGGGTTATTGTCAGCCCCGGGCCCTTTGGCGGCGATTTTCTTTTCGCCCTTATGTTCAGCCATAAAGCGCTCCGCTTTGGCGGCGGAATCTTCGAAAGAGGAAGACTGTTGACCTGCACAGGCAGTGAGGAATAGAAGGACAGCTATTAGTGTCTGAAGCTGGAATATACCACTCTTATGACCGTTCCTTCGGTACGTCATGGCAAGGCGGGACTGAATTATCCATTTCATGAAGTAATTTTTTTTGTTCATTATCTTGCTACCTCAAAGTTCAATGTTCCAGGTTTCAGCCTCAATCTTGAAGTCTGTGATCGATATATTCAGACAGATCCCGGGGGATATCGTAGCCGGACATTTTGAGTCTCTGGTATATTTCTGCCGCCTTTTCCTTGTTGCCAAGAAGATCCGAGATCCTGGCCCTGCTTACCATGGTTTCCAGGGAAGCGCCATAGAGTTCTTCATACTTATCCCAGAGATCAAGGGCCATACGGTAACTTTTGTACTCTTCACTGAAAGCGGCATAAGCTGTCAGGGCATGGGCTGAAGGGTGCGGCCCGCTAGCGGCAAGTTCATAATATTTAACAGCCTCTTCAGGTTTTCCTGTTTTCGCGAGAGCAGTTGCAGTCAATAGGGCGAGATAACTGTCTTCCGGCTTGAGGCGGCAGGCAATCTTGCCATAGTAGGCAGCCTTGGCGTTAAGACTTAAACCTGTAAGGGCAAGACTGGTGATCTGGCCTGCTATATCGCCTCTTTCAGGATTAAGATCAAAGGCTTTTTCATATAAACTTAAGGACTTCTGCAGGTTCCCGGATTGCTTCGCACTTTTGGCCCGGCGTAAAATCTTGGCCGCCTCCATTGTGCCTTTTATCTCTTCGCTCTCTCTACTGACCGGTTCAGGTCTGCTCATAACAAGATCTTCTTTTTCATCCTGTCCCGGCCATTCGAATTTTTGACTTGCCGTAGAAATAATGATCGTATTGAACTGTTCTTCTTTTTTTAAATTTTTGAGATTGAGAATAATGTCCAGCATGAAATCCCAGGGGACATCTTTCAGGGACAAGGTCAAGGTCCCGCCCACTCCTTCTGCCACAATTATATTACGACCACTGACCTCGCCTATCAGGCGAAAGACGTTATGGAGATTACTCTGGTAAAAATCAACAGTTATCTTTTCCCCGCTGTAGCCGGCCCCGGAAAACTGATCATCACTGTAGGCCGGCTCTTTTTCCCGGTCCTGAACTTTTGTCCCTTTTGTTGTTTTTATCCGGGGCACAATTTCCCTGGGCTGCCGGGCTGAAATCTTTTTTTTGGTGGTGGATCTTCCGCTTATAGCAGCAAGCAGTTCTTCAGTTTCAGTCATCGATGGCTGCATTTCAATATGAAGACCATTTTCAGAAGTTAACAGTTCGTAGTCAAATAAGTTGCTGGAAGATGAAGTAATCCACAAACGGCTGCCATCCTTATAGGGTTCGGCCTTGATAGTGGAAATCAGTGAATTTTCAGGCCCCTTTTTTGTCAGCTTCTCAGTTTTCACAAAATCCAGATCCACCACCAGTTGAGGCGGACTGGTCTTGCTTCCGGAGATCTCGGTAGCTTCGCAGGAATGAATTGGTTTCCCGGTATTTATCTCAACTACGTTCCCCTTGGCTTTACTGTGAATGTTGATTTTCGAGATAAACTGTTCGTCATCTTTTCCCGCCGGAGCCGTTTTTTCCTGTTCGGTAGGTGATAACCTAACAAGAATGTCCTTCCCTTTACTTTGAACATTATATTCAACATCACTTTTCAATGCCAACTCCAGTTGAAAGATTTTTAATTCTTCATTTTGAACAACTTTTCCCCGGATCGTACTGACAGGCCCTTTTTCAGGCTGCAGAGGCAAAGCAAAGTCTTCTGAAATAAGACCTCCCGCGATATCAAGCCGTAGCCTGTGGGGTGAAAAAAGTTCGTATCTGGTATAGGTGGGAATCCGGTCGCCTTTTATTTTGTAAACCCAGGAATTTTGGTCTGTCTGCCAGGTAATGTCTTTTACTGTAAATGTATTATCATGGCTGGTTGTCTTTTCTGCCAGAGTTGGAGATATGAAAATGAAAAAGCTGACAAAGACAATAAGAAAAGCTGTTTTAAGGGTCATTGTTATTTTTCCCCCTCTTTCTTGAGAAGCATTTTAACAATCTTGGTCTGAGACTGGCCGGTTGTCATCTCATATTTTTCTTTCACCGTTACTGTATTGCTAGAAATACTGTCGACAATGCCGTACCTGCCGATTTCAGTTCCCGGTTTAATTATAAATCCTTTACCCGCAGCATTCTGGACCATAGCTCTTGCTCCCCTCTTATTTGACATGACAATAGCTACCACAGTCAGTTGACCTGGTTCATATTTCTGCAGGCCTTTAAGCTCTTTCTCATCTATTTTCTTCTTTTTCTTTACCGCGGTTTTCTGGGGTATAAAAGGCGTGAAAGGATCAGGCCTGTTCTTTTGCTGATAAGTAAAATCCTTACCGGTTTCCTGGAAGAAATTAACCAGTTCCTGTACCCGGTCCGAAAATTTTTCATTCCCGTCCCCATCTTCGTTGTTTGGGGACTTGCTTGTCGTTACAGCAAAGCCAATTGCCGGGCCTGTTATGAAAAACAAAAAACTCAGATAAAGGAAAAATCTGCTATATTTTCTGGCACTCCTGATTACAGATAACATGATTTTAAAACAACTTTAGTTTAATTTAATCTGTCTGCAAATATCGTAACCGTTCACCGTTGCCATTGATAAGGCGCTGAACGGATACCAAATATCAAACCCTGAACTAGGAGGAATCCAAAAATCTGTAAGTGATTAAACGAAAGCTTGTATTAAGTATCGTCACTTCCTCTTCTGTTTTTTTCGATGAACCTATATTAAGATTGGATACAGTTACTATTC
>JAWOFO010000041.1:0-26655 GCA_046497465.1 Desulfobia sp. | reverse complement strand
GTCGATATCAATTCTGCATATTAAATTTGAAAAAAACAATTTATCTTATTAAGGTAGAATAGTTTCTTAAACCATAAACCAAGCTGTTGATTATGAGTAAAACTGTTCATTTTCTACCCGATAACATAAAGATAGAGATCCAGGATAAAGAGAATATTCTCTCTGCTGCCGCCAGGGCAGGTGTCTATATAAATGCCTACTGCGGCGGAAATGGTACCTGCGGTAAATGCAAGATAATAGTTCAGGAAGGTCAAACTGCGGCCCAGAAAAGTCAATTTATCAATGAGGCGGACTTCAGCCAGGGAATCAGGCTGGCCTGCCAATGTCAGCCTTTGACCGATGTTATTATTCAGGTTCCTGCAGAGATCGGTAAAGAGGGCCAGGCCCTTAAGCGACAGCCCAAGACAACCCGGGCAATTTCCAGCCGGGCAATTGATGAACTGGTAGGTAAAAAGCGGATCGATCCGCCGGTAGAGAAACGCTTCCTGAAACTCAATCCTCCTACTCTGGAGGACAACCTTCCCGATCTCCAGAGACTGATGAGAGCTATTACCGGCAGCGGTCCCCACGCTAAAGAGCCGACATATGATCACCCTGAAATGCTTCAGGCCCTTCCCTTTATCTTAAGGGAAGCAGACTGGGAAGTGACCGTTATTCTGCTGCGGGGCAAAAGGGAAAGAGAACCTGACCGTATAATCAGTGTGGAACCTGGAGATACGACAGCTAATTTCTACGGTCTGGCGCTGGATATTGGAACTACGACTATAGACGGAGTGCTGCTTAATTTAAACAGCGGTGAGATCCTGGCTGAATCCTCGGTCCATAATGCCCAGATCAGTTATGGAGAAGACGTAATATCCAGGATTGTTTATTCCCAGAGGCAGGGTGGTCTTGACAGGCTTCAGAAGAGGGTAATCTATTCTATAAATGAAATCATCCAGTCGATATGCAGGGATATGATTATAAGTCCAAGTGATATCAGTTATATCATGTCGGCCGGCAATACGGTTATGTCCCACCTGCTTATGGGTATTGATCCCAAATTTCTCAGAGAGGCTCCTTATGTGCCGGTATGCAGTCAATTTCCCCTGACCATAGCTTCAGATCTGGGAGTTATGGCGCACCCTTCGGTCCGCCTTTTCCAGTATCCAGCCATTGCCAGTTATGTGGGAGGGGATATTGTGGCTGGCGTCCATGCTTGCCAGATGCATAAAAGTGCCCTGTTAACCCTTTTTATAGATATAGGGACTAACGGGGAGATTGTGATCGGCAACAAGGACTGGATGATCTGTGCCGCCTGTTCCGCCGGACCGGCCTTTGAGGGAGGAGGCATAACCCATGGCATGAGGGCCGGCAGCGGTGCCATAGAGAACTGCCATATTCACCCCGGAACCTATGAACCCATGATCGTGACCATTGATCAGGAAAAGCCGAAAGGGATTTGTGGTTCCGGCCTTATCAGTATTGTATCTGAACTTCTGGAAGTGGGGATTATTGATCAGCAGGGCAAATTCCCCCGTAATATTGATCATTCCCGGATTAGAGAGGGAAGAGACGGTTATGAGTATGTCCTGGCCTGGCGGGAGATATCTCAGATCAATGAGGATATTGTGATTACCGAAGTTGATCTTGATAATCTTGTGCGGGCTAAAGGAGCCATGTTTGCCGGTTACCAGACCCTTCTTGAGGCTGTGGGGCTGGATTTTGCCGATCTCGAACGGGTTATTCTGGCCGGTAACTTCGGTGCCTATATTGATCTGGAAAGGGCTGTAAACATAGGACTTCTTCCAGATATTGCCCGGGACAAGTTCTATTACCTGGGTAATGGTTCCCTGCTCGGTGCTCATATAAGCCTGATTGATAATACAAGGTTCCGGGAAAGGGTGATGGTCCGATCATTAATTACTAATATGGAGCTGTGTGAAAATCTGGAGTTTATGAACCACTATATGGCCGCCCAGTTTCTGCCGCATACTGATTTCAGTCTTTTCCCCTCGGTTAAGGAGAAGCTGTCAACCTAATTTTTAGATACGGTCAATGTATGACAATCCTGATTTTTCTGTCTGTGTGGTTACAGGGGAGCAGAAGACCGATCTGCTGCGTTTCCTGGATGCGGTTTTGAAGAATGATAATCACCTGCGGCTCGAGGTTATCGTTGTTAATCAAAATCTGCCATATGCTGAATTAGTTAATTATCTGGAGGGTTTTTCCGGACATGAGATTCTGGATTGTCCTGCTCAATTATCAAAGCCAAGGGTATTTAATCTTGCCCTGAGGAAATGCAAAGGTCGCTATGTCTCTCTCTGGGACCAGGAGAGCCTGCCTGAACCGGCCTGTCTGTTGATCCTTGCCGAGTTTCTGGATAAAAATCCCGAGGTTGGCTTGGCAGTTCCCAAGCTCCGCAATAAAAGGGGTGTTATTCAACCTGTTGCCCGTAGTCTGCCCGGTTTTTTTTCTTTTTTATACCCTTTCGGTCTGCCGGGAAGGACGGCTCCGGGCTGGAGTGATTATTCCAGTGGTGAGGCCCCCTGGCTTACCGGGCCCGGACTTACCATTAATCGATATCTGTTGGAAGAAATAGGTTGTTTTTCGGAAGAACTGCCGACCCTCTGGTCTCTTGATCTCTGTCTTAGAGCTTTAAAGGCTGGTTGGCACTGTTGTTACAGGCATGATGCCCAGGCAGTAGCAGATATTTCTCAGTGGCTGGGCAGGTCAGGTAATCCGGGGCTGCAGTTGTGGGAAAAGTTTATGGTTACTATAACTCGTCTGCGTTTCATGTAACCGTGCATCGGGTTACAGTTTTAATAGAACCACTGTTCGGTAAGGGTTCACCTTACTGTTTTATTTATTGACAATAGCCGTACCTAAAGGTAAGTTACGGTAAGATATTCAGATAGATAATCCATTTATTATGTTGAGATTATCATAAAATATCTATTTTTAAATAAGACTTTTTTTGTATAAAGCCACAGAGAATTTTATTTAATTTATGCGGGCAGTATGTCAAACCGAAGTGTCACTGTAGTGTTAAGTATACAATATTAAGATTAACAGGAGAGGATTATGGTTCAGCAGGTTAAGGCGATAGCGGAAAGCATAAATATTATGGGTAATCGCAGTGGCACGGCGATGAGAGAAAGAAATTCAGGCCCCCTGCAGGAAATGGCTAAGGAAGAGACATCTCATGGCGCCTCCTATCTTGATTTAAATATTGGCCCTGCCAGAAAGGACGGCGCGGAATTGATGCCCTGGGTAATAGAGACGGTGGAGGCTGTTACCGATATCCCCTTATGTCTGGATACCACTAATAATCAGGCAATGGCTGCGGGTTTCAAGATCCTTAAGAATAAGGAACAGGCCGTTATGAATTCAATCTCTGCCCAACCCGAGAGGATTGAACAGCTGACCCCGGTAGCCGTTGAATCGGGCTGCAATGTAATCGGCCTCCTCTGGGGCCCCGACGGTATGCCAAGAGATTCCAATGAACGAGCCGCCCTGGCGGTTGATCTTATGATGGGGCTGAATGAAGCCGGTATTGCCAATGAAAAGATTCTGTTTGACCCTATTGCCACTCCTATCACTCTGGGAGCAGATCAGATTGCTTCCGGCTTTGAGTTTTTGAGCATGTTGGAAGATATTGCCCCGGGAGCTGGTTCTACTGTTGGTCTTTCCAATGTCTCTAACGGGGTTTCTGAGCACCTGCGTAAATACCTGGACCGTACATATCTGATCATGCTTATGAAGTACGGTATTACTACCGCCATTGTCAATTCCTATGACGAAGAACTCATGGCTATCAGCCGCGGTGAACGTCCGGAGATAGTGGAAATGGTTCACAATATGATGGACGGAAACGAACCTGATCCTTCAACCCTGCAGGGTGTTTTTTCGGAACACTATAAGACCTGCAAGGTCTTGTTGGGACATATGATTTTCTCAGAATCCTGGCTGGATCTGTAATTTTTATAAAGTGACTGCAGGTAAGAAGAATACCTGCTGGAAAAATCACCGTTGGAAGAAAGACCGGAGCACCTTTATATATATGGTTACTGTACAGACTACGTCACCGGTGAGTCTGTTGTTGATACTGATGACGAACGCTACCGCCAGGAATTAGCCCGGTTTCTGGTGGAGGAGAAGGGTTATTCCAAGGATAACCTGGAAGTCCGTCAGATAATTGAAACCAACTTTTCAGGCTTCTTTGTACGCTCAAAAATCGCAGTCGTAGTCAGTCACCGGAACCGGAGATGTATGATTATCCGCTATGCACCCGGTTCTCTGGTAACCCGGGAAAGACCTGCTATCGCCGCTGCCCGGGTTCTTGACGATTCCTATCAGATTCCTCTGGCAGTGATAGTAAACGGCGAAGAAGGCGAGTTACTGGATACCCTTAGCGGACGGGTCATTGCCACAGGATACGAGGGTATACCTGATAAGGCGTATATTGAAGAAAACTTTGCCGGGCTGACCTTTCCCGCTCCCCCTGAAGGGAAGAAGAGGGAGAAGGAGTTGCGCATTTTAAATGCCTACGACCTGGAAGTCTGCTGTAGGAAAGAATCGTGCAGTCTTCAAGGCAAAGGGCAATAGCCTGAAGGCTGTGGCATGTACTGTCTGCTTATTGCTGAAGGCCCTGTCCCTGGATTATCAATTTCCGGGCAGGCATGTACCGAGAACCTAAAACTAAAAAAAGATGAGAACGAAAAAAAATGGCAGAATGGACTAAATCAAGCTGGCAGAACTTTAAGGCAATGCAGCAACCTAACTGGCCGGATAAAAAGGAGTATAAAGCTGCTGTCGACAGTATAGCCCTATTGCCTCCTCTGGTTTTTGCCGGCGAAATCAGGCGGTTAAAAGAACAACTGGCGGATGCCGTCCGGGGAGAGGCTTTCCTTTTGCAGGGAGGGGACTGTGCCGAGGACTTTACCAATTGCACTGCTCCGGCTATAAGGGAAAATCTTAAGGTCATTCTGCAGATGGCGGTAATTCTCAGTTATGCCGGAGGAAAGCCGGTTATCAAGATGGGACGTATGGCAGGCCAGTACGCTAAACCCCGATCTTCTGATACAGAGAATGTTGATGGTGTAGAGCTTCCCAGTTACCGGGGGGATATGGTTAATTCGCCTGAGCCTTTGGAAGAGGAGAGACGGCCTGATCCCCAGCGGATGCTGAAAGGTTACTATCTGGCTTCTGCCACCATGAACATAACCCGGGCCTTCACCAGGGGGGGATACGCCGCCCTGCACCGGGTTCACGCCTGGAACAATGAGTTTGTCAAGACTTCTCCTATGGGGCGCTCCTATGAACGTCTGGCCAGGAGTATTGATAATGCCCTTAACTTCATGAAGGTTGTCGGACTTGATACCGATATCCCTCAGCTTAACCAGGCAACTTTTTATACCTCCCATGAGGCCCTGCTTCTGGGCTATGAAGAGGCCCTGACCCGTCAAGATTCCATTACCGGCAAGTGGTATGATTGCAGCGCCCACATGGTCTGGATCGGTGATAGGACCCGTCAGCTGGACGGTGCCCATGTTGAGTTTTTCCGGGGAGTCCACAATCCTGTGGGCATGAAGGTGGGACTCAAGCACGATCCGGAGGAGATCAAGCGTATTGCCGAGAGACTTAATCCGGACAATGAACCTGGACGTCTTACCCTGATAACCCGTTTCGGGGCCCAGAAGATCGGGAAATACCTGCCACCCTTGATCCGGGAAATCAAGAAGGAAGGCCTGCAAGTGGTCTGGAGTTGTGATCCCATGCACGGTAATACCTATACCGCTGAAACCGGTCACAAGTCCAGGAGGGTGGACGATATTCTCTCCGAGATCCGTTCCTTTTTTGAAATTCACTGGGCAGAAGGTTCCATTCCCGGAGGAATCCATGTAGAGTTGACCGGTCAGAAGGTTACCGAATGTACCGGAGGAGGGCGCCAAATAATGGACGAACATCTGGTCAAAAATTATCAGACCACCTGTGATCCCCGCCTGAATGCTGAACAAGGACTTGAACTCGCCTTTCAGATTGCGGAAATGATCCGGACCTGAACCACACGGTTGTAGTTGATGCCGTTTTCCCATCCCCTTGTTTTCCTGTTGCTGGGAGGTCTTGCCGGTTTCCTGGCCGCAGCCCTCATCTTTAGAAGACGAATCAATCTTGTTGTTGAGGCAGCCCGCTCCGAGGAGCGGGCTGCCCGGATGCTAATTGATCAGCAACTCAGTTACCGGGAAGAAGAGCTTTCCCGCCAGATCCAGGAAAAAGAAGACCTGCAGCAGAGACTGGACGACAGAGAACAGGTCTTGATCAGGTATGACAGGGAGAAGGTCCGTCTTGATGAACAGGAGAAGCAGCTGCGTCAGCGAATCCGTGATTTTGAAGACCAGGAAAAACGCATGGCCAAGGAGTTTGAAAATCTGGCTGGCAGGATTCTGGAAGAAAAAGGGGAGCGTTTCGCCCGGCAGAACCGTGAGAGTCTGGATGAAATTCTTAAACCGGTACAGGAGCAGCTTGGTGAGTTCCGGAAAAGACTGGATCATATACACAGTGAAGATACCAGGGACCGCTCCAGCCTGAGAGAGCAGCTCAAAAACCTGAGTGAGCTGAACCAGCAGATGAACAGGGAGGCCTGTAACCTGACCCGCGCCCTTAAAGGAGATAACAGGGTTCAGGGTGTCTGGGGGGAGATGATCCTGGAAAAAGTTCTGGAACAGTCCGGTCTCCGCAAGGGTAAAGAGTATGAGGTCCAGGGCGGTTTCTATGATTCGGAAAACCGCCTTCTTAAACCGGATGTCATTATCCATCTTCCGGAAGATAAGGATGTTGTTGTCGACTCTAAAGTCTCCCTGGTGGCCTATAATAAATATACTTCTCTGCAAGACAGCCGGGAGAGGCAGGCTGCTCTCAGGGAACATGTCCAGGCGGTGCGCAGCCACATAAAAGGTCTGGGCTCGAAGGATTACTCCGGCCTCAAGGGCTTGCGTTCTCTGGACTTTGTCCTGATGTTCATGCCCATAGATGCCGCCTTTATGGCTGCTTTCCAGGAAGAGGAGAGGCTTTTTAATGAGGCCTTTGAAAAGAAGATCGTGATCGTCACCCCTACCACTCTGCTGGCTACCCTGAGAACTATTGAGAATATCTGGCGTTATGAGCGACAGAATGAAAATTCCAGGAATATTGCTGAGCGGGCAGGCAGGCTTTATGATAAGTTCTGTCTTTTTCTGGAGGATATCGAGAAGATAGGTAAACAGCTTAACACTGTCCATTCTACCTATGACAGCGCTTTAAACAGACTCAGTCGGGGCAGGGGGAACCTGATCCAGCAGGCTGAAACCTTTCGCGAACTCGGAGTCAGGGTGAAAAAAGAGCTGCCTGACGAGTTTCGTAATTATAAGGATTCAGGGTCATAAGCGCTCCTAATACTTGAGGGGCCTTTTTTTGATGATAAAAACAACTTGGCGCTTATTAACCTGGACCTTTGAAAGGTCATGGATTATCCGGCACCAGAGTTACCGCCTCGTCTATAGTACTGAGGCCGCAGCATAGCATGATCAGACGGTCAATTCCCAGGGCAATTCCCGCGGCCTGCGGCATACTGTCAAGAGCGGCCAGAAAATGTTCGGGCATCGGGCCCGGGTTTTCCCCTCTTTTCTCCAGAAGGCGTCTTTCCTTTTCAAAACGCTGTCTCTGTTCATTGCTGTCGGCCAGCTCTGAAAAGCCGTTTGCCAGTTCAATGCCGTTTATGTAAAGTTCGAAACGCTCCGCCCGGCTTTTATTTTCCGGTTTAAGACGGGCCAGAGAACCAAGAGCCGCCGGGTAATCGTATACAAAAACAGGCCTGGAGAAACCCAGGTGGGACTCGATCCTTTCAACCAGGATCTGTTCGAAAACATTTTGCCTTACGGCCTCGGTAGCTGTCAGGGGAGAATATCTTTTAAAGAGATCGTCAACTGTAATTCTGGGCCAGGGCCTTTCGGTCCGGCACCTCCAGGAAGGACTGATTTCCTCTTTCAGCGAGCAGGCCAGAAATTTGAGCAGTTCTTCACACTCCGTCATCAGTTCCCGGTAATCTATCCCTTCCCGGTACCATTCCAGCATGGTAAATTCAAAGAGATGCAGCCTGCCCCTCTCTCCGGATCGAAAACATTTGCAGATCTGAAACAGACGGGGAAATCCGGCTGCCAGAAGAGATTTCATGGACTGTTCAGGAGAAGGCTGCAGAAACCAGTCTCCTGATCTGGCTGCTTTCAGATGGCTTTCCGGAAGGCAGTTGGGCTGGCACAGGGGAGTCTCCACTTCCAGGTAATCTCGTTCTATAAAAAAATCGCGGATGCACTGGATTATCCTGGCTCTTTTGTATAGGACAGGGCTTGTACAGGTATATTTCATTACACCTTTCTTTACTCTTTGACCCTGGTGATATAGGAACCGGTTCGGGTATCGACCTGTATCCTGTCTCCTTCCTCGATAAAGGGAGGGGCCTGGAGTACGTAACCGGTTTCCACGGTCACCGGTTTGGAGTCGGTGCCGCTGGTATCACCTTTTACCCATGGATCCGCCTTGGTTACCGTTAATGTGACTGAGCTGGGAAGAGTTACACCTATGGCCTGTTCACCAAAGAAGAGCATTTCCACTTCCATATTGTCTATAAGAAAATTGGTGTTTTCAGCCAGTTGTTCAGCGGTCATGGTAATCTGATCAAATCTCTTGTTGTCCATAAAAAAGTAATCCCCACCCTGGGAGTAAAGAAACTGTGCGCTTCTCTCTTCCAGAGGGGCTTTTTGAAACTTGTCATTAGAACGGAAAGTTTTATCAAAGGCATTGCCGGTAAGCATGTTTTTAAGTTTTGTTCTATAAAGGGCCTGACCTTTTCCGGGTTTGGAAAATTCAAAGTCGGTAACGATGTATGGTTCTCCATCGATTTCTATTTTCAGGCCTTTTTTCAGATCAGATGCGTTGTACATTAAAGGGCTCCCGTGGTTATTTTTAATGACTTCCTGAGATCAAAAAAATATATTTAATAAATTGTCTGTCTTCATACATGTATCTCTTTTTTCTCAATAGCCTCTGATTTGATCCGGTCAAGCAGTTCTGACAGTACGGGCTTGACATGCTCCCTGATATCACCCGCCACTACAATAAAAAGAAGATCATCTCCGCTTTTGAACCGGCCTTCTTTAGCCTCAACAATAATATCGAAAATTCCTTTCTTCTCAAGAAATTCCCGTCGTAAAGCCATAATTTTTTCTTGATCAGGGCTGACTTCAAGCAGTTTTACCCTATTCTTGTCCTGCCTCGACCATGATCTTACCACCCCATTGTGGACAAGCACCATACCGACATTTTCAGCAAAACCCGGATCTTCTTTCATTCTGGCAATCGTCTCAGAAATATCCATTATCTTCTCCCGGTAATTGATAAATAAAAATAAATTTTTGGAGTTATCTTGACAAATACAGGTATCATAGTAATAATGAATGTATATTCATTCATTCATATATTTTCATAGAGCCTTTTATAATAACTTTAACAGGTCGCCTTTTTATATAGCAACAGGCCTTTTATTAAGGACATCACCCATTTTATACTAACTTTACATTGGTTTAATTATGAAATCAGCATGTTGGGTTATTTGAGAGTATCTTCTCAATAAATCGGGGGGGATTGCTTTCTCCGGCACGGTACTGGATTCCAGCTTCCGCTGGAATGTTTGAAATTTTAGTGAAGTGAGCCTTAGAGCCGCTCAAACACGAAACCGTTCCTGAATGGACATGCCAATCTCATGAAATCCTGCTGTTTTTTTAAGTCGGAAAATTGAGTTAATATTAAACAAGTCTAAGAATTGTCTTGTACCATTTGCGTAATCCTTACGGGTAAGCCAATCTTAAATGACTATTTAAAAAATAACAAAAGTTGTCAAGAATGTGGCGGTTTCTTAACATTAATGCTTATTAAACATGTCTTATTCCAAAAGGAGGTGGTAACCGGGTCGAAATGCAGATTGTTTTGAATAAGTTGTTTATTTAATAGACAGCTATTATAGCTATAAATTATGGAAAGAGTAAATTTAAAAGATTACTTCCGAAGAAGTTATTTCGAGGAGAAACTCGGAGGGAAAAAACTATGATTAAAAAATATTTCATACTGGCAGTCGGTTTGACTTTTTTGATCGGCTGCACCCAGATGATGGAAAAAAGGGCTGCCGAGGTCAAGGCTCCTGAGGTGGCGCCGGGTGCCACTTACATGGGCAATGACATGTGTTACGGCTGTCACGCTGAGTATGAGCAAAACAGTCATAATAATGTCCATATGCATCTGGCTTCTTTTGAGGCAGGCGCCTACAAACAGGGCTGTGAGTCCTGTCATGGACCCGGCTCTGAACATGTTAATACTGGTGGTGATCCGGCTGCAATTATCGGTTTTGGGGAAAATTCTGGTCTTAACAGCGAAGAGCTGGCCATGGCCTGCACCACCTGTCATCAGGGTGGCGAGATGATGCACTGGTCAGGGTCTGAGCACGCCTTTAACGGGGTAACCTGTGTAGACTGTCATGACATACATGACAACAGTGAAACCAATCTTCTAAAAGCTGAAAAGATTGATCTCTGTGTCTCCTGCCACAGCGACCAGAAAGCCAAGCTGTACTCCATATCTCATCATCCTTTGAAAGAAGGGCTGATGACCTGCAACAGCTGTCATACTCCTCATGGTTCCGCCAGTATGGCAAGGGGAATGCTGAAGACTGAAGAACGGGTTAATGATCTCTGCCTGGAATGCCACAGTCGTTATCAGGGCCCTTATGTCTATGAGCATGCCCCGGTGGCTGAATCCTGTCTGGAATGTCATGAACCCCATGGTTCGGTTGCCAACAATCTTTTGGCCCAGAATGAGCCTTTCCTTTGCCTGCAGTGTCATGAAGGCCATTTCCATGCCACACGGACATCGTATACCGACGGAACTATCCCCGCAGTGAATATAGACGGCTCCAATGCAGGCGCTGGCAACGGTAATCTTAATATTCACGGTGACAGCGGCGAGCATGATTGGGCCCAGGGATATCTGACCAAATGTACCACCTGCCATCAGCAGGTTCATGGTTCTGATCTGCCCAGCCAGACTATTCGGCTCAGGGGTACGGGCTTAACAAGATAAAAGGAGGTAGAGATATGAAAAAGAAATATACTATTGCTGCTGCCTTTGCCTTTGCCTTGGCCTTTTCCGTCCCGCAGGCGGTTATGGCCGGTGGTCAGGGAGAGGGTGAAGAGGCCTCGGTGAGCGGCTCACTCTCTGTGGGAGCAAGTTTTAATGATAATGATGATGCCAGGACCCTGGCCTCGGAATACAGCAGCATGGGTGACGTGGATACCCGTGAGGTTGTGGGCGGCTCTCTCCATATCCACAGCGGCAGCAGCGCTGTCGGAGTGACAGGTATGTACCTGGGTCCTGACGAACAGGAGTACGAAGGCCATTTAAATCTGGACAGGATCCTGGATATCCATGGTTCCTATCAGGAGTTCTGGCACCGGAAGCCCCAGGACGGGCTCTCTGAGATGAAGGCTGAATCCAATAAAAACGGAGCCATGCTCTGGCATACCTATGAGTACGCTCCAGGATACGGAGTTTCTGCCAGCGGCGATACCAACGATAATATACCGGAGCATGAGTTCGGAATTTCCTACAAGCAGTTTGAGGCCACCGGCAAGATCCGTTTTCCCCAGGTTCCCGGTTTGACCGTGGGAGTCCACCAGCGCTACGAGCGCCGGGAAGGTCATGAGCAGGTTATGTCCATGTCCAAGTGTGCCTCCTGCCACGTGGTTGCCCATGACAAGAATATTGATGAGACCACCGAAGATATCAAACCCTTTGTCCGCTATAATGTCGGTCAGCTTTCCCTGGAGTACAGCTATCTCAACCGGAAGTTTGACAGTGGCGGTGAACCGGTAATGCATTACTACGATGCCGCTTTTAATCCGGGTAGTGGTGCAAGTGCAGCTGTTTTTACCGGGCGGCTTAATTATCAGGATACCGAGCTTGAGGTGTCCCGGACCCCTGATACCCGGAAAGAGGTACACAGTGTCAAGGCCAAGTATGATATCAACAGCTGGCAGAATATCTATGCCGGTTATGTCTATGCCAACATGAAAAACAACGATGTGGGCGAGGCTTCAATTTCCAATGACGGCGTGACTTACAGCAGGAGCAGCCTGGAGACCGATTATAATGCCGGCATGTTCGCCTGGCACAATTGTTTTTCCAAGAGGCTGACCGCTGATTTCAAAGGTCGTTACCAGACCATCGATTCTGATGATGTCTCTATTTATTCTGCCGTTGATGATGTTGCCACTGTTGACGATGAAACAGATGGTTATACCCGGCAGTCTGATGAGGACCGGATTATCTGGACCATGAAGGCGGATCTCCGCTATCGGCTGAACCGTGACATTACCCTGCGCGGCGGTCTTGAATATGAGGATGAAGACCGGAAGGATATTCATTTTCTGGTTAATAACGACACCGCTACCTACAGAGGGAAGCTGGGAAGCAGCTGGAGGATAACTCCTAATATCCGCCTGCGGGCTGATTATAAGCTGACCTACGTGGATGATCCCTATACCTTTGGAGGAGATCATGTACATCCTGTTTATCCGGACGATGGTACTCTGCCGGGAGGTGTAGACGGAGTTGATAATGCTGCAGGTGAAATATATTCCGAGTTTGTATACGGTAAACGTTCCCTGAATACCTCTGCTGATCCGGAACTTGAAAATGACGCCAGGGTCAAAGTCAACTGGAAGCTTGGTTCCGGGATGAACCTGGGGGCCTATCTTAAGTATACCCTCGGGGAAAATGATGAGGATATCAGCTATGACTACGAAGATGAAGTAGTGAATGGCGGCCTGGACTTTACCTTCAGTCCCATGCAGCGGATGACCGCTTCCCTGGGTTATAACTACTACCGGCGTCAGACGGACTCGGCCTTTTATATACCGCTCTACCATGGCTGAGGCGGTACCATTTCTTCGGACGAGGTTCGTCCGTACGTTTCTGAAATGAACAATGATACCGACGTTAATACTCTCAGCGCTTCTGCCAGCTGGCAGGCCAATGAGAGGTTAACTCTCAATCTGGGCCTTGCTTACAGTATGGCTGAAATGGAGATGGAGGACGTCCGGTTTGACAGTGAACAACCCCTTGGCAGCAGTGTTCCATTGAGTGATTACGATCCTGCCAATACAAACAACATGGAGTCCTACTCAGACCTTGAGTATGATGTCTGGGACATCAACTTGGGTGCTTCCTATGCCATTAATGACAGCATCGGCCTAAATCTGCACTATGTCTATTCTGACACCGATGATGAAGAGGCCTATGTATATGGCGACGAGGATGGAACCTATCAGTCTCTGATAACCTATCTTACCTTCCGTTTTTAAGAAGGAAATAATTTCTGCAGTAAAAAAGGGGGCATGGCAAGGAGGCCGGCCCCTTTTTTTGTTTCTTATCCTTAAGGGCTGAGCATCTTTTTAACAAGTTTTAAATCCTCCCAGGAGGCCTTTTTCAATTCTTCATGTTTAAGCAGGATATCAGGATGATAACTGGGGACCAGAGGTGTGTCCTGCCATTTATGGAATCGACCGCGCAGGGTGAAAAGTTGTTTTTCAGTATCCAGAAGCAGTTTGGCACTCAATGGACCCAGGGTAAGGATTATCCCGGGGGCCAGGAGGTCCACTTCTTTGACGAGCCAGGACAGACAGGCCTTGATTTTATTTTTAACAGAGAAGTTACTTTCGGTTGAAGGACATTTTACCGGACTGGTTAGAAAAACTTCCTCAATAGTCAGATCTATAGCTGCAAGCATTCTGGCCAGCAATTTCCTGGCCTCCCCCTGAATCGGAGCAATCGGCGGAGTTGTGCCTGCCAAAGGCGGATCACATACAATAAAAAGACCCAGCGGTCTGTTTTTATAACCTTCTGCCGGTATCCTCTCTGCTGTTGTTCTGCTAAGCGGGCAGGCTCGGCATTCAGCTATCATGGCTGAGAGATCGTCCAGATTGTGCAACTTCTTCTCTGACTGGGCGGTACGCTCTTCTGCCCGTCTTGAAGAGGCGTTTTCAGGGGTTTTTTTAACAGGTTTCCCTAAAAAGGATTTCAGCTCACGGTTATACGGATAATCGAGTCCGCAGAGATGATGAAAGCCCAACAGGTTACCGGCGGTTTTTACAAGTTCCGCCATACTGGTTATAGTTGGTTTATTACCTGCCATTACCTTTCACTTTTTGGTTCTCCGCTCAGCACGGGCAACCACAAGGGTTTTTCTAGAGATCACTGCATAATTTTCCAGTGGCCGTTGATCAGTTTCCTGGACAGTTCCGCCCGCTTAGCTCCCCTGTACTTTCTAGGGATTTTCCTGCCTTCAGGTGTTTTTATAGGGGGGAAGAGGCCGAAATTGATATTCGGCGGCTTCCATTATCAGAGAACCGAGCAGCCGCATCTCATCTTTAAGAAGTCCTACCGCAGAACAAGGGTCGGCAGAGCGCAGTGAATTGCTGCAGACCAGTTCTGCAAGGCAGGGAGAGGAATGGGCCGGTATGAGTTTAAATTTTCAGGGTCTTTCTGATCTCATCTACTACCAGGTCGCTGGAGGTGCCGGTGATCGTTTTAAGAAGGCCTTCTTTCCGATAAAAATTGACCAGAGGTGCTGTTTTTTCATTGTAGATATCCAGCCTTTTGGCTATGGCTTCCTCGGTCTCATCAGAACGCTGGACTACAGGACTGCCGCATTTATCGCAGATGCCTTCCTTCTGGGGAGGACTGCTCTTGATATTATAGATGGCCTGGCATTCGGGGTTCTCACAGGTTCTTCTGGTACAGAGCCGGTCAAATATAACCTCCCGGGGTACATCTATATCTACAGCCATATCCAGTTTAATCCCCATTTTTTCCAGCAGGTTTTTAAGGGCCTCAGCCTGGGGAATAGTACGGGGGAAGCCATCAAGCAAGAACCCTTTTTTACAGTCAGATTCCTGAAGGCGTTCTTCCATGATCCCCATGATCAACGAATCGGGAACCAGGTCACCGGCATCCATATAATTTTTTGCCTCTTTGCCAAGTTCGCTGCCCTTGCGTACGGCCTCCCGGAGAATATCACCGGTAGAAATCTGCACGGAACCATCGATTTCGGTCAGCATTTTAGCTACAGTCCCTTTTCCGGCGCCCGGGGAACCTAAAAGAATTAGTTTCATACGATTTTTCTCCTGATACAACTAGTTGGGTTGTTAAGCGGTGAGTTCTCAATAGGTCCGGGCACCAAACGTCATTCCCCGGTTTGACCGGGGAATCCAGAAACCTCACAAAAGCACTGGATTCCCGCCTTCGCGGGAATGACATTAATAGTAATAATATCGGATCTTCAAAGTTGCCAGGACTTATTGAAAACTTACCTAGTACTACAGCGACATTTTGGTTCTCTCTCCCGTCATTCCCCGGCTTGACCGGGGAATGACGGAAATAGAAAGGAAGTGTCGCTGTAGTACTAGTTATTATTAATGTATTGAAGAACGTAGTATTATACACGAAATTGCCAAATTTTTTAACAGGAAATTTGGTAAAAAAACCGGCGCTCAGAGGCGCCGGTTATAAGGAAAGAGAAATGAAAAAGGAAAAAATGAGAAAAATGATAGCCGGTTAAAAAGCTTGGAAAAAATTAGATAATAAAAACCAGATTCACCAGACCAATAATCAAACCCAGGAGAGCGCCGAACAGGTTGATATACTTGAATTGCTCCTGCATGATACTCATAAGCAGCCTCTCCAGTCTTAACAGGTCCAGGGAATCAACCTTACGGGCTACTATTTTTTTGATATTAAGGGAGTCGACAAGATTGGGGACTTCCTGGGCGAGAATTGTTGAAGACCATGTTATTATATAGTCGTGCACAGACAGGCGCAGCTTGTGGGGAATAAGGTTGTTGAGGGGTCCGATCGGTTTATTCAGGAGTTGTTTTTCAAGGATTTCGTTCATGAGTTTATCTGCAAGGCCTTTGACCTTACCGGAGTGGACCGCCGAGGTAATAGCCTGTGCTGATCGTTGCCGATAATTGGCCACTTTTTCCGGACCCAGAATATCTTCAATTATTTCGCCAAGTTCTCTTTCTCCCTGAGCAGTAATAGCTTGCCGCAGACAGTTTGTTAGCCCTTTGGCTGTGTCAGGCCTGGCCAGGAGTTCTGCTATATAATTGCTTGTCTCATCGATTATTTTATCGATTTTTTCCTGGTTCAATTTTTTCAGATATTCAATCAGGGGCCTGTTACAGAGATCTTCTGCCTTCTCCCTGATAATACGGGATATCTCCTCTCTTATTTCTTCTGATTCCAGCCAGCTGCCAATGGTCTCTCCCTTTTCTTCCATTAGTGAGGCGATCTTTTCACTAATGGTTTCCGGTGTAATGATACTGCCAAGCATGGCTCCGAAAGGGCCAAGCGAAGAGGTGAAACGACCTGCGGCCTCGGCAATGGTTTCACTTATTTTTTCTTGAATTCCCGGTTTATTCAGAAGCTCCGCCAACTGGGCCAGTAAAGGAGAGGTTTCATCCTCCAGCCTGTCCAAAATGACTGTCAGGAGTTCAGTTGATATAAGATCGGCAATGGACTTCCGGTCCTCGAGGAATTCTGTTATCTGCTGTTTTATAGTATCTACCATCGCTTCCTGTATGGCCGGGCTGGCCAACAGGCCTGAGACGGTTTTTTCAAAGATGGAGAAAAACACTTCTCTTTTTTCTTCGGAAAAAGCATGATTCAGTTTTTGGGCAAAGAGGCGTGAGCTGTTTTCTTCTACCAGTTGGGCAATCCTGGCAGCAAAATCTTCGCTGTCAAGGTAGGAGTGGAGCCTGTTGCCCAGCCTTAGGCGCAGGATCCTGATATTGGCGCGGTAAATGGACTTGAAATCATCAGGGATTAGCTGGTTGATCGATCCTAAATCCCGTTTGAGCAAGCTTTCCAGCTTGCTGTCGATTAACCTGCTAAGTTTCCTCTGGAATTCTCTGCTGTTTAAGGCCCTGCCCACATCTTTGCTGGTTAAGAGATGTTCTCCTACCATTTCGCCGATATTTATGGCCAGCAGTCTTCGTTTGGCAGGGATTACTCCCGGGGTCAATGGTATCTTTAGGCCAAATACCCTCCAAGGCCTGAGCGGCCGGAAAAGCATCCGGATGGCCACGTAATTGGTCATATAACCGATGAAGGCCCCGAGGACCGGTGGAGCTATATATTGCAGCATCTTTTAGATTAGGGATTAATATATACTGGGTCTGTTGAAATATTTTTTGTATTTTTGATCTTGAATTTTTCTATAATATTCTTTTTAGAGTGTTATCTACTGCCAGGGCCTGTTTCATGGTGATATCCAGGAACTGGTCACTAAGGTATTTCCGGTTTTTCTCCATTACCTGGCAGATCTTTTCGATGTCTCCTTTCTCAGAGGAATCCATGAGTTCCTCCAGTTTCCTGGTAAAGCTTCTGATTATTTTCTGGCCGGCACCCCCGGCTGACATTATTTCGGCATATGTCCGGGGATTTTGGGAATGGATACGCGACATGGCCAGAATGGAATAAAGAGAAGTTAAAGTGGCATGGCCCGGTATATCTGCAGGATGAATGTTGTTTTCTTCGAGGGCCAGGGCAAAGGCCACGGAAATAATAGTAGGCAATTTCTGACCTACTCCCATTAACAGGTCATGCTGGTTCGGGTTGTCATGACATATGGTTGCCCCGTGTTTGTAAAGGAAGGCCTCGAACTCTCCGCATAACCTGCCGCTTCTCGGAGTCCGTACCACCGAAACGTTTTTGTCCTTCATATTGGCGGCGGCAGGTCCCCAGAGATTGTGGACCAGCATTATTTCCACTCCCAGACCGCAGGTCTCCAGGGCCTTATTTAGATTATTTTCCGCTTCTCCGGCCAGAAGAATCAGGGCTTGGCCGTCTTTCAGGACAGGGCCGTATTTTTCAATAGTTTCAGCGGTCTTACTGATCGGTACACAGATAAGAATCACATCCACATCCGGAATCATATCTTCAGGCCTGACTTTGCTGCTGCGACCGGTGAGAATGGTCTGGTATCCTTCATTTTCAAGCCGTTCAGCAAACCAGACACTCATGTCTCCGGTGCCGATAAAACCGAATTTCTTGATGTGCTTGACTCTCATGTCAATGCGGGGATAAGAACCTAATACCCTGATGGTGTCCTCTTCCTGGGCGACTTTTTTTTCAATGGAGGTTATTGTTTCCTTTACTATCTTATCATTGATGTGACCTTCAATTTCAAAGAAGATCTGCAGCATCTGGGACCTGGAGTCAGTTTCCGTCCTTATATCAAGGATGTTGATTCCCCGTTTACTGAACTCTCCCATAGTGTCAAAAAGCAGGCCCACCCTGTCTTTAAGTGGGGCGGTTAAAAGAGAGGTGGCGTCATAACCGGTGCAGGGCGGGATTTTACGGCCGATAATGGCGAAGCGGGTAAAGTTGTGGGGGACGATTTCGCGCTCCCGTATTAACAGTCCATGGGAAAGCAGCAAACTTTCGGCCTCGATTATACCGTGGTCTGACTGTTTTTTTGTCTGAACCTCTTTTATGGTACTGTCCAGATCAGGGACACTGAGAAAGGCCAGGCCGGGATTTTTTTGAGAGAAGTACTCCTGGCACTGGCTCAGAACGCTTTCGGTCCCGATAATGATTTTTATCTCTGTCTCATTATCAAGAGTGCCCAGAGAAAGATTGATAGGCAGAACAACGTTATCCAGCCAGTAGGCCTGGGGCAATTTTTTAAGGATTTGAAATGATTTCAGCATACCCCCGGTCCTGGTGTTGTAAATCGGCATTACCAGGTAATCTGTTTCCTGGTTGGCAAAGGCGTCAACCGAAGCCTGCATGTGGGGATAACTGGTAATCCGGCTTTCCGGGGTAAACTGGCTGGCTGCCTGCCAGGCATGACCACCTGGTGGTCCGGTTATAGCAATTTGAGGCATGGCAATAGGTGAGTACTGGTTAGTGGTTTTTGCATTTTCATTATTGAACTTCTTAATACTCAATACTCCTGGATATGTCAAATATCCAGGTCTTAACAGAATCAGCCGTTAGGGATTCAAAACAAAAAATCGCGGCAAGCCGGGCTATAGATTATTCTGGCGCCGGAGCAGTAATAAACCTATAGTTATCATGACAAGATGGATAGTCCAGGAGGCGGGCACCGGGGCCAGCAATTGTGCTTTGCTCATGGCCTGAGCCCCGTTCCAGGCCGCCCAGGCTATGAAAACAAAAAGGCAGCTTGCGGGTATGGTCAAGGTCAGCTCCCAGGAGAGACGTCGGTGCAGAATAAGCATGACCGGCATAGCCAGGACAAGCAGGGGAATTCCCAGAAAGATCAGGGACAGGCGCTGGTTCATCTCTATATATTTTTCGTTTTTTCCCTGCTGTTGTTCCGCCAGCCCCTCCCTTATTAATTGACTCAAAGAAAGGTAGTCTTTCAGGACAACAGGGCTGAAAAAATCCCCGGGCTTTTCCGGGAGATTCAGGACTTTTTTTTCAAAGAATTCAATGTCATAGGAGCCATCTGCTTTAAAGGTCTTAAGCAGGCCATGTCGTGCCAGCCAATCATTTTTATCCCGGGAAAGTGTTTCGGCGCTTAGAAATAAACTTAATTTATAGTTCTTGTCCCATACAGTATATTTCAGATTGTGCAGTTGATATCTGGATGGTTTTTTGTTTTGAAAGGTGTATATTCCCTCCTCTCCTTTAAAGTAGAAGTAGTTGTTACGGCGGATACCTCCTACAACTTCATTTTTTACTTCTTTAAGCCAGATATGGTCTGTTTTCGCCTTACTTGCCGGAAATACCCATTGGGCATTGACAAGGACAAAACCGGTAGTAATCAGGGAGGCGAACAGAAAAGGAAGAATAATCCTGAACAGGCTGATTCCGGCGGCATTGAGACTCATTATCTCCAGACGGCGATACAGCAGGCCCAGGCTTATAACTCCGGCCAGAAGAATGCTTACCGGTGCTATCTGGTGAAAGATGAAAGGTATTTTCAGAATAAAATAGGTTATGGCAAGATCCAGAGGTTTTCCCGCCTCCTGGAAGTTGTCTATACGTTCAACAAAATCTACCAGCAGGTAGATGGAGATAAGTCCGGCCAGGACAAGCAGAAACTGGAGCACAAAGTTTTTGATAATATAGCGATCCAGTAATTTCATTTAAAGCCTGCCTTTCCGCTGTTTAATCCGGTTATAAATATGAGTCAGGGGTCGTAAGATACAGCTGACAAGCAGGGATTCACTTTTTTTATCTTTTGTTGCCAGCAAGTAGACAGTAAGTATCCCAAAAAGTAGATTAGGGGTCCACATGGAAACAGCTATTCCCGCATTTTTTTCTGCTGCGGCCTTGCCTCCTGTTAAAAGGATGTAGTAGAGAATAAAGAGCACTAAACCGAAGGGAAGGGCCACAGTTTTTGCCCCCGGCCGGCTGCGAATGGCAAGAGGAAGACCCAGGACAGTAAGGAGGAAGCAGCCTACTGCCAGGACCAGTCTTTTATGGTATTCGATCATTTTGCTGATGGCCTCTTCATTTCCCGGTTCATGTTTTTCGGCAAAGGCCAGGAGTTCTTTCTGAGTCATGGCCTTTTTACCGAAAGCAACAGACTTGTCACTGTCCAGGAATTGAGGATACCGCAGGGGAAGATTCAAGGAGTACTTTTCAAATTGAATGGTTTCACTGAGTTCCTTGCCGGGTTCCTCCTGTATGGTGCGATGGATGGAGCCATCCTTGAGTGTGACCTGCAGGAGAAGCTGTTCAGGTTTTGCGGTAAACTGGCCCCTGGCGGCCGTTATAATCATGGGATTCCGGCTGTCTCTGGTATCGGACAGATATATTCCCTGCCACTTGTGAGAATCAGGTTTAATCCGATCAATATAGAAGACCACTTTGCCGATTCCCTGGCCGAACTGGTTTTCTTTGAGTCCCTTATCAAATTTTTCCGTGGCTATCTTAAACAGCAGTTTTTCCGTGGCGATAGTAGAGGTCGGGATAAGGCCGGTACCTATATACAGGGTCAGGGCAGCAGTGACAACCGCAAAGACAGTTATCGGCGGCAGCAGGTTGTTGGTTCCTATGCCGACGGACTTAAGGGCTATAATCTCGTTATCCGCCACCATCCTGCTGAAGCAGAGAATAACTCCGAGCATGCTTGCCATGGGTATGGCATAGAGCAAAAGATTGGGAGTTAAGTAAATACATAGTTTTAAAAAATCAAGAGGGTTAACCCTGAAGTTTATGATCAGATCAAACAGGGGAAGCAGCTTGCCCAGAAAGAGGATATTGCCCAGGATAAGCAGGGAAGCAAGGAAAGGGATTATGGTTTCGGTAAGGATATATGAGTAAAGAAGAATGGGCACAGTTATTTTCTGCATAAAGTAATTGAGTTATTATACTTGCTGATGTTAAATAGAAAACTTTAGCCGAATTAGCTTAGCACAAAATTTTTAAACTTTTAAGTTTTAATTGGAACTCGCGTTTTTTTGATTACTTTTTAAAACCAGAAAACTGTATCCATGAGTTCAGAACTCAGAAGACCGATTGTCCGGCCTGTTGAGGTAGAAGCCCGCCCTCCCAGTCTCCAGGACAACATGGCTGATCTTGATCGTCTCAGGAATGCTCTTTTACCGCATTGTGAGGCGGAGCCCTATGTCAGTTTTCAAAGCATATCATCTCTAGCCCGCCTCTTTAGGTTTGCTGATTTTCAGGGGACTGTACTTATTAACGATATGGGCAGCTGGCAAGGACTGGTTGATTTGCTGACCGAGTATCCAAAAGTGCTGCCTGCCATGGCCCTTGATCTTGGCACGACACATCTCGAAGCAAGCCTGGTCAATATCCTGGATGGTTCGGTTCTGGGCCGGTCTACTACAGCAAACAGGCAGATTGATTACGGTGAAGATATTCTGACCAGAATACATTTTGCTGCTGAAGGTAATGGGCTCCATCTTCTCCAACAGGCAGCCATGGAATCTGTTCAGGAGCTGACTGCTGAACTGGCTTTGCAGGCGGAACTTAAGAAAAGAGAGATCAGGGCCCTGGCGGTCTCCGGCAATACCACTATGACTCATCTGCTGTTGGGACTTGACCCTTATTACCTTTGCCGGGAGCCCTATATTCCCCTGGCTAACAGGCCTGATACCTGTGAAGCGGGAGAGCTGGGGGTTGACATTCATGCCAGGGCCCCGGTCTGGTTTATGCCTAGTGTGGGCAGTTATTTTGGCGGTGACCTTATTTCCGGTATATTGAGCAGTGGCCTGGCTGACAGGGAGGAGGTATCCATTTTGATTGATGTGGGAACCAACGCTGAAGTGGTTCTGGGCAACCGGGACTGGCTGATTGCCTGTGCCGGGGCAGCAGGTCCGGCCCTGGAAGGCGGTATAGCCAGTATGGGTATGAGGGCCGGGACCGGGGCCATTGAGCGGGTAAGCATTGATCCTGACAGCCTAAGAGTCGATTATCAGACTGTTGATAAGGCCAGGCCCAGGGGGCTTTGCGGTTCGGGAATAATTGATCTTGCTGCAGGGCTTTATCTGGCAGGTCTTATAGATATACGGGGTAAGTTCAGGAAAGACCGTCTGCCGGAACGTTTTGTAGAGACCAATCAGGGAACCGCCTTTATTGTGGCGGGTGAAGAGGAGACTGGAGAAGCCCCGGTCATTTTCGGTCAGGTGGATATGGATGCCATGATGCGCTCCAAGGCGGCCATGTATTCCATTCTTACCACTCTGCTTGCCCAGGTTGGGCTGGGAGTTAAAGATCTTGACAAAATATATATGGCCGGCTCTTTTGGCCGCCACCTGGATCCGAGACAGGCTATTGTTCTGGGTATGCTTCCTGATCTGGATCCGGAGATTTTTGTACCCCTGGGCAATTCCTCCCTGGCCGGGGCCGAATTAGTTCTGCTTGACCGGGAGAACCGGAAGAAGTGTTATGAGATTACCAGAAAAATCACTTATCTTGAACTTAATGTAAACCAGGATTTTATGATCCGTTTTTCCGGTTCCCGGGTCATCCCCCATACGGATATTTCCCTTTTTCCTTCTGTACCGGTGATTAAAGATTGAAAATCAAAGAGTAAGGCAGCAGATTAAGGTGCGGCTGCAGAATAAATAATGAACAAAAAAGTATCAGCAATGGACTATAAACAGGCCTGGACTTATCTGGATAACCTCCAGTTTTTCAAGATAAAGTTAAGGCTCTCGGAGATGACCGATTTTCTGGTCAGGGTAGATAGTCCTCATTACGGGCTCAACTTTATTCATGTCGGCGGCACCAACGGTAAAGGGTCGGTAGGTGCTACCCTGCTCACTCTTCTTTCCCGGGCGGGCTATAAGGTCGGCCTTTACACCTCTCCCCATCTCAGTTCTGTAAGGGAGCGTTTCCGGATCAACGATTTTTTTATTACCCAGGAGGATTTTGCTGAGATTGCCAGTTCAATCCGTGGTTGCCTCGGGGATGGCCGTATGACCTATTTTGAATTCACCACAGCCCTTGCCTTGTTATGGTTTGCCAGGGAGAAAGCAGATCTGGTCATCATGGAGGTGGGGCTCGGCGGCCGACTTGATGCCACCAATATAATTAACCCCCTGGTTAGCGTTATTACCAATGTTTCCCTGGATCATGAAGTTCACCTGGGCAGTACTGTTGCTGAAATAGCTGGCGAGAAGGCAGGGATAATTAAACCCGGGGTTCCGGTGATTTCAGGGGTTGTTGATGAGGGCAGGGAGGTTATTTCAGCTGTCTGTAAGGAAAGAGGAGCTGATCTATATCTCTTGGGCAGGGATTTTTACGGAATCAAGAAATCTGACACCACCTGGGACTATACCGGCTGGAGCGGCCGGTATTATAAGGACCTGTTTACCAGGCTTAAAGGGGGCTATCAGAGGGATAATGCCGCTCTCAGCCTCGCGGTGCTGGAAAGACTTGCCGGTCTGGGCTTTGAAGTAGAGGAGCCGCTGGTCAGAGAAGGACTTTCCAGAGTTGTGTGGCCGGGAAGGCTTGAATATTTCAGGAGCGGGGGGTATTATTATCTTTTGGATGGTGCTCATAATCCGGCTGGCATAGCAGGGTTGCGGGAGGCCCTGGACCTGAATTTCAACTATGATAAATTGATCTGTGTCTGGACCAGTATGAGTGACAAGGATGTTTCCAAAACCTTGCTCAAGTTCATTGACAGGTGTGATAAGATTATTTTTACCAGACCGGAGAAAGAACGTTCCGCATTGACAGAAGATCTGCGGCAGGTCTTGAGTGTTGACGACAGGAGGAAAGCGCTTTGCCTGGATGAAGTCCCTGATGCTCTGGCAGCAGCCCGCCGGCTGGCCAGTGATCAGGATTTGATCTGTATAGCCGGTTCGCTTTACCTGGTAGGATATGCCCGTCGGCTTTTGCTGGGAGACGTAGTGGATTGGTAAAACCGAAATTTGTTGGCAATGTTAATAATTCAACTTTCCGAACGGTTGGTATAGCCATTCAGTAACGGCTTCGTGTTTGAGTGGTTCTGATGTTCCTGAATAAATACACCTAACGTCAAGTACCCCTGCCTTACTGAAAAATTTGCATGTTATATTATACAGATAAACCAATCCGGAAAGATGAATTAATAAAAACGAAATTCAGAATAAACAAGCTAAATCAGAGGGTTAAAATAATATCGTCATGATAGAAGAGGATTTGGAATCAGGTTTTGCCGGAATAGATGAGGGAATCATCAGTAAGGAAAAGGCGCAGGCCAGGAAGTTGAGAAAGAGCAACTGGTGGCGTATCAAGGTTTCCAGAGGAGTCTGCCATTATTGCGGCAGAAGTTTTGCCCCGTCAGAGCTGACCATGGACCATATTGTTCCTTTGGCCCGGCGGGGTAAGAGTACCAGGAGTAATCTGGTGCCGGCCTGCAAGGACTGCAATAATCGCAAAAAAAATATGCTTCCCCTGGAGTGGCAAGAGTATATGGAAAACCTGGATTCTTGATTTCAACTTTCTGCATAGGAGTTCATTGCCGCTGTCACCCAGCATATCCCGGAGAAATAATCATTCCGGATGGCGGGATATCATGGTTTTTACTCAAACCAAACCGGGCCAGGGGCAGGAGACGTAAGGATGCGGAAAACTAGGCCTCTTTAGATCAGCCGGATCACCTGAAATTTTCTATCTGTCTCCCAGGCAGATACTGATCTCTCTGGCGGTCAGAATCTTGTCGTCATCCAGCTGGATTTTTTTTCTTTCTTTAACTGCTTCTTCCAGGGGAACGTGTTTCATGACATGGCCTGAGAGGGTAACCATGTTATCGAATTTTCCCTGTTCCACCAAACGGACTGCGGTGGCCCCGAAACGCAGGGCAAGAAGACGGTCAAAAGTGGTTGGTGAGCCTCCCCGCTGGAGATGGCCGAGAATCAGTGACCTGGTATCTTTGCCGGTTTTATTGCTGATCTGATCTGCGACCCAGTCGCCTATCCCGCCCAGTATCTTTTCGCTTCTGCCGGCCTCCCCGTTTCCTTTATAAATAATTTCCTGACCACGGGCGCTGGCTCCCTCGGCCACTACAACAATGGCGTAATGCTTGTCGTGGAGTTCGTTATCATTGATTTTTTCACAGACAATGTCGATGTCAAAGGGGATTTCTGGAATAAGAATAACATCAGCCCCTCCCGAGATCCCTGAGTTCAGGGCTATCCAGCCGGAATCCCGGCCCATCACTTCCACTACCATAACCCGGTCGTGGGACTTGGCAGTGGAATGGAGTTTGTCCAGGGCCTCGGTCGCCGTGGAAACCGCAGTGTCAAAGCCGAAAGTCAGCTGGGTGGCTTTCAGGTCATTGTCAATGGTCTTGGGTATGCCGATTACATTCATTCCTTTTTCCGTTGCAAAACGGTGGGCAATTTCCAGACTGCCGTCACCGCCGACAGCGATGTGACAGGTAAAACCCATTTTCTGGAAGTTTTTCAAAACCCGGTCTGAGACATCGCGCAGCTGGATGTCACCGGCAAGATTTTCTACGGGCATAGAGAAAGGATTGCCTTTATTGGTAGAGCCAAGGATAGTGCCGCCGGTCGGGGTGATTCCCTTGACCATTTCCGGTGTTAGCCGGATAAGTTCATCCGTATTCAAAAGACTCAGGTAACCCTGTCTGCTGCCGTAAACCTCCCAGCCTCTGGCGGTAGCTGCATGTACTACAGCGTATATGACAGCATTGAGTCCCGGAGCATCACCTCCTCCTGTGGATATCACGAGTTTTTTCATAATTAACTATTCTGACTTTTTAAAGAAACCTTTTGACAGGGTAGTTGACTTATAGTTAATAACTATTTACTGTTTCGAGAATAGATGATAGATTATCAGACTCTAATCTTTGAGGAATTTTACCGAAAAGAAATCAAATTTCAAGTTATTATATTAACATGGAGGTTTTAGTATGTTGGAAGTAACAGATCTTGCAGCAAAAAATATCAAGTCTTATCTTAATCAGCATAACATCAATTCATCAATCAGAGTTGCCCTTATGCAGGGTGGCTGAGCAGGATCTTCTCTTAGCCTTGCTCTGGATGAGCCAAGAGAAAGCGACAGGGTTTTTGAAAAAGA
>JAWOFO010000056.1:0-19670 GCA_046497465.1 Desulfobia sp. | reverse complement strand
GGGATATTCAGGCAGGACGACTTTGAAACCTGCTTCACGAAGGGCACTGTGAACAGCACTGATATTGTAGGTGTTTACCCTGAGATATATTCTTCCCGGCTTACCATCGGCTGCCTCTGTGCGGATCATCCTGGTAAAACGAATTCTGTTTTTTTCCAGGATATTGGCGATTCGTGACAGGGGTTTCCGTTTACCATCGTGTTCTACCACTATCATTGCAGACCCGCGTTCGCCCAGACCGAAAATTTTCCGGTAAGCCGCAATAAGATCACGGATAGAAAACATCCCCATAAGTTCCTCTGTTTCATTTACCACCGGTATCGCCCCTATTTTTTCCCGATCCAGAATTATCAGGGCATCATCCAGGGTGGAAAAGAGAGTCAATTTGAACCGGAGAGAGCTCATAATGTTTTTTACCGGCGTATTTTCCAGTTCAGCTAAAAATGTTTTTATCTCTTCAGGGGAAAGAATGTTGGATGGATAGGCTGAGCGGATATCGCGATCGGTCACCATGCCGATTAGCCGGTTATCATCATCCACTATCGGCAGATGGCGAAAATTATTTTTTTTTAATAACTTGTTGGTTTCGGAAATAGAGGTTTCCGGTGATATTGAAACCGGGGGGACTGTCATATATTCCGTAATAAACATGGGAACACCTCTTTTACAAGTTTTTTAGCATATATTTAATGAGTTAAGATAAGTACCCACACTGGCAGCCAGGCTGGGCAGATGATAGCCGCCCTCCAGGATAGAAAGGGTCTTGCCCTGTCCGTATTTCAGACCCCAGTCCGCGGCATAACGGCCCAATAGGCCGTAGAGATCGGTGGAGTAGGCCAGCCCCGACATATCATCATTCAGGTGTCCGTCAAAACCGGCAGCTATTATTATCCTTTCAGGAGAGAAATCAGAAAGCAGCGGTTCTATCTGAGTAGAGACTGCTTGTAAGACTTTGCTGTCATCGGAACCTGGAGGCAGAGGAATATTAAGGGTTGCCCCCCTGCCGGCCCCGGAACCGATGTCCTCGGAATAGCCGGTGCCGGGAAAGCTGTAAGTTGGGTGTTCGTGCAGGCTTATATAAAGAACATCAGGATCTTCTTCAAAGGCGCTTTGGATTCCATTACCATGATGGGCGTCCCAGTCAATTATCGCCAGTCTGGTGCGGCCGTATTTTTTTTGCCAGTATCTGGCTGTAATAACAACATTGTTTAAAAAACAGAAACCCAGAGAGATATTTTTTTCTGCATGATGGCCGGGAGGACGCACTGCGCAGAAAACCGAATTTTCCCCGTTTTCCAGAAGATCAACTCCGGTAAGGCCTGCACCGGCTGAAAAAAGGGCGGCTTCAAAGGAGTCAAAACTCAGCTGGTTGTCAGGATGATCGATAAATGTTTTACCGGAAAGAGCTGCTTCTTCAAAACGCAGGAGGTAATTTTCCTGGTGAAACATGGTTAACCATTCCCATTCAGCCTTACGCGGTTCCTGGATAGTTATGTTTGCAGCAAGGGGAGTTGAATTCAGATGATCCAATATACAGGTCAATCGCCCGGGAATTTCCGGATGGTAATTTCCGCCGGTATCATGGTCCAGATAAACCGGATGATTGATGATGATAAGCCGCTGCTGTTCAGGCATCGGACCTGCTGGAGACTTCCTGGCTTGATTAAGTTGTGTTGATTTTTATTTGGAAAATTCTATTATCGTTACTTAGTTTACCACGAAAATGCAGAATGACACGAAATTAAAAGTAAAAAATCTGGTAACGTTATTAACCCTGCAACATCACTTACCAGTGCAGCATTCGTCACTCCGTCATGCCGGTCCCGGATCGTGTCCGGGATGACGGATCCGGCATCCAGGAGCCTGAGTATGGAAAGAAAATCCAATTGATCGGTTTTCTTGCAACTGCGACTGGATTCCCCACGGATTTAGGTGTGCCTCCACGCCGGATCAATGAAATCGTCCACGGGAAAAGAAGAATAACTGCTGATACGGCGCTGCGCCTGGCCCATTATTTCAGAATGTCTCCTCAGTTCTGGCTTGGGCTGCAAATGGACTACGATCTCGAGGTTGAAGAGGACCGGCTTGCCGATCGTTTGACAGAGGAAGTGAAAACATACCAGGCTGCCTGAATGCCAGGCTGCCTGAATGTCTATTTATTTTTAGCCTTATCCCCTGTTAACTTCCTCGAAGCGGGCATTGCCGGGGCCCGGACCACTTTTTCCAGAAATGAAAGTCCTGCCCGGCCGGCATTTCCAAACCCCAGGGAAACATAGGGAATACCGGCTGCCAAGGCCTGCCGGATAGATCTGTTTAAGGCGTGGAGCACCCAGACCTTGTCCTTGTCCAGTTTTTTCCTGATATGAAGATCGGATATCGGAATGGACAGGGAAAGAACGTCTGCGGGTGACGAGGTATGGAGGGGAGAGATGAATTTCAGCCGCCCCAAAGGATGGGCTTCTACAGGTCTGAGGATAGTGAGTTGCTTGGTCTGTATCTTTATCAAGATTGATGCCAACTATTTACTCGTGGAGCCGAGATTGCCAAAAGAGAGGGGCTAAAACTGGTCGGAAGTTAATAAGTTAAGGGCGTCCCCTAGTCAACAAAACAGTTGACGAAAAAAAAACAAATTGCTATATATCTCTTAATAAAGATCCCCGGTAGCTCAGCAGGTAGAGCGAGTGGCTGTTAACCACTTTGTCGCTGGTTCGAGTCCGGCCCGGGGAGCCAGAATAGACCAGGGCCGTTTTTCTCCGGAGAAACGGCCTTTTTTTGTCTGTAGGCCAGGCTTTTTTCTGCAAGGATGTCAAATGGTTGTCTGTAGTTGGGTTGGAGGCGGCCATCCTTCCAGGTGGAGTTCGAACACACGAAATTGATGATCCGGCGCTTTTTCTGGTTTGTCTGTTTTTCGTAAAGAATTACGGCACGTTGTGCGAGTTCGAGTAATTTTATCCCTTCGTCCAGATAGGCCCTGTTAGCAGTCTGGTGCCGTTCCAGTTTGCGGATTATTTCATCCTGCTCTTTTTTCCAGGCTGCACTTTTACGGTCATAAAATTCCTGGTCTATATTGCCGTCAAGCTTGTCGTCATACATGGCGTCCAGCCTGTTCTGCAGCTTATCATACTGGGCCTGGAGAGCAGCTATTTTCCCGTCATGGTACTTTTTCTCATCAGCATGGCTTTCCTTGAGAGCGGCGATCACCCAGTCCAGCACCTCATCGTCTAATTTAAGAGCGCTGATCGCCTGACCGAACTGGCGGGCCACTTCTTCTTCCCTGACCCATTTCTCCTGGCATTTGCCTTTGTTGCCGGTGCAGTGATAGTAAACATACTTCTTTTTCTTGATCTCAGCGACCAGGGCGCAGCCGCAGTGACCACAGGACAATAGGCCCTGAAAGGGCCAGTTATGTTTCTGCTGCTTGGTGTTCCTGCGGCCTTTCTCGGCCATGGTCTCCTGAACCCGGTCAAAGAGCTCCCGGCTTATAAGGGGTTCATGTGAACCTTTATACATTTTCCCGGCCCAGCGGAACTCCCCATAATACATGGGGTTCTTAAGTATCTTGTGGACGACACTTTTGGGAACCTGTTTGCCGCTCTTTCTAAAGGCAAAACCTTCCTGCTGGGCTTTTCGGGTCAGATCGAGCAGGGAGTAGTTGCCGGTAGCATACCATTCAAATAATTGCCGGACCTGGGGGCCGAGCTCAGGGTCAGGCTGGACAAAGTTTTTATCGCCACATTTGACATTGACGTACCCCAAGGGGGCATAGGAGGGGTAAATTCCCTGTTCCGCCTTTTCCAGCATCCCTTTTCTGGTTTCTTCGGACAGGTTGTCTATGTAATTCTTGGCCATCAGCACTTTGATGCCGTGCATGAACTTTTCCGAAGACCTGGAATCCCGGGAGATGCTGACATTTTCTTTGATGAAATGGATCTCCAGACTGAGATCATCCAGGATGACCCAGTCCTTGAGGTTGCGGTAAAGCCGGTCTGTCTTCTCCACCAGCACGGTCCGGCAGGGGGCAGTGTTTCTGGACTTCGCTTCCTTTTTCAGAAACTGGATCATTTCTGCGAAACCGGCCCGGCCTGATTTCTTGGCTGTTTCCACATCCACATATTCCTGGACTACCTGCAGCCCATTATCAGCAGCATATTTATTGAGGAGCTTGAGCTGAGAGGGGATGGAGTAACCTTCTTTTTCCTGTTCCTTGGAAGATACTCTGGCGTAGATAACGGCTTTCTGCCGGGACGGTGTTTGCTGATTGTCATTCATGGCAGACGGGCCTCCTTGTCACCAATGGTTATTCAGACGGATGTATCCTGACCGGTTTGCTATTCTCAAGCAAGGTGTAATAATAGTATTACGGTTTTCAGGCTATATCAATCATAATGTTATCAGCCGTAAGGCTGGCAAAATAAGTATTTTTCAAAAACGAACCCATTTACTTACCCGAATCAGGCAGCTCAAGCAGGTCGTTGTCCTTATCCTCTTTCTTGGGTCTGGTCTCCTGCAGGCTTTTCAATGAGGCCAGGTTCCGGAAGATGGAACGTTCCAGGGAATTTTCATATTTGATGATATTTTTGAGGTTTCTTTCCAGCGGCAGGGACTTGGCCTTCTGGAGCCGGTCGAATTTAACCTGCCAGTTTCTTACCTCTTCCATCTCTACGAGCATCTGTTCAGCCTCTTCGAGCATTTCCTTGCGAAGCTTCCCTTTCATCTGGGGGGAGAGACCGGATACATACTGTTTTGCAGCCTCAAAATCTTTATCAGTAAAATCATAATCCCCTCTTTCCAGACGCCACCGGAGAACATATTCCAGGGCCGCCTTATCTTCTGAAATGTTAAAGCCGGAACTCTTCATCCCAGCAACCTTGTAGAGCTGCTCCTGATACTCGGCATCTGTAATTTCATCATTGAAACTTAAATATTCCAGATCAGGGGGTCTGGAAGAAAAAGGGCCTCTGTACTGCTGTTTCAATGAATTTTCCCTGTAATCGTCCAGCCGTTCTCTGATCTCCCCGGTTTCATGACGCACCAGTCGCCGCAGCCTCCAGTAATTGACGGCAATCTTTTCCACCAGGAGTGTTTCCATCCGGCCCACAGGGGCCAGGTCCTTTTTGAGCTCCTCCAGCAGTTCATGATATTCAAGTTCATCTTCCCGGCCATCGCCGGCAGTGATTACAAGATCCCTGGCAAAGATGCCGTGTTTGATGGCATTACGGGCTGCTACAGATTTGCCTTCCGTTGTAGACGGCCCGGTTGAGAGCTGAGCATTACTGACGTTGGCCTGTCTCTGTTTTTGGGAAACCATATGCTATTCCTCCTTATAGGTTATTTTGGGACTCCGTCCGGTCAGACTTTTTTCATAATTGTCAAGAACAGCCTGGGCGCGGATCAGTTTTATCCAGATCTTCTCTTTTTTGGCCCATGATCTTGTCCTGGCAAGCTCTTCCTGGGCTGCCTGCGCTACCTTGTAAGGTTTCTGGAACCCTTCATAGAATTTTTCCCGGTGCCGCTGCCTGCTTTCATAGGTCAGCTCATGGCACTCACGGCATCCAAAGTATCCTGCACCTGGCGGCTGGTAGACAATCCGGCACCGCCGCCGGCAGGACCTGCCATTGACAATGAGGGGGCAGACAAACCACCAGCGTCTGCCGCCATAGTTGCAGGGAGTAGATGTCACCGGGATAATGTAGTTGTAGTCTCTCTTAGCACCTGTTTGACGATCAGTGATGGTGTATATAAATCGCAGCCCCAAGGGTCCGTTATTACCGGTTTCCAGCTGATAGGAGATAGAGGCAACCACCCTGCCATTTCTGGACCAGGATACAGACCACCTGCCGGCCGTCCCTGTCTTAAAGATACCCTCGCGCTGAAGATCAAGGATGTCGATTGTTCTTGCTTCATCCACTCTGGTTTTTCGTTCCTGAAACATCTTCCCCTCCAGACATAAAACTTGTTCCTCCAACTCTATCCGTAATCATCAGGTGAACTGCCATTGAATGCATGTTCTTTTATGGTAAAAAATGCTTTAATAACAGCAACTTGAAATTGTCTACACCTTGTGGTCAAAGGTCGCATTTCTGCCGAGCCTATTCGGCCTGTAATAAGCCAGTTTCAGGGTGGTTCTTGCCTTTGAGTCGCATGTCATAATCCATTTATTGACTCCTTGTCGCCCAGGTCTCCACTATCCATCAGATCATTGAGACTCTCAATCCAGTGATCAAGTTCACTGTCATTGCCATCCTTGTTCCAGCAGTCCGGTCTGGAAATATTGGTATCCACTTGAGGGATCAACCCCGGAAAATACTCCTGGAGTGTGCCGCACATTACTCCTGCAGTGAGTTCTGCCACCGTTTCCAGGTGGTCTGACGGGACCTCGAAAATAAAGGCATCATGAAGCGGCAGGATGATCCGGGCACCATACTGCCGGTAGAGTCTGTCCAGGCGGTTGCCGGCGGCCTTAAATATCACGGCTGCACTGCCCTGAACAGGATGGTTGGTCAACCAGTTCTGCTCCCATCGTGTCGCTTCACCTTTGTTGGCCCTGTAACGCTTCAGGCCGCTTATGGTATCGGCATATCCTCTGATGGCCCCGCACTTCGCTGCCAGAGTCAGGGCGGTCTTCAGGCGGGGAAACATATCCAGAAATCGCTTCTGCAGATCTGCAGCCCTGGCCCTGGTAGTTCCCAGGTTCTGGGCCAGACCCACCGGGGTGATGCCGTAGATGATTCCCAGGGTGCAGGACTTCATCTGGTTACGCAGGGTTTTGTGTTTCGCCTTGAACTCCGTACCGGCAGCGGTGCGGTCCTCTTCCGGCAGCTCATCCCGGAAGAAATGCTGGGCCATGGCAGAATAGACATCCCCGGAATTAAACATTCTGATCAATTCATCATCACCGTAAATGGCGGCTGCCACTCCTACTTCAACCTGGCTCCAGTCCACTTCTCCGATCCCGAAGCCGGGTTCAGGAATAACCAGGGGTCTGAGTACCCGGTCCAGTCCCAGGAAGTTGGGCCAGCGGCTGGTTTGCCTGCCTGTGTCGGTGCCGAGCTGGCGGTGCTCAGCCCGAACCCGGCCATCTCTGCTGACAAATTCCGGGCAGAGAAGACGGTCTGCCAGAAGATCAGAGGCTCGCCGGGCCGCCCGCAACAGATCGATTGCCGGATGCAGTCCGGCGTTTTTCTTCAATATTTTTTTGTCGAAGCTCACTTTGCCGCCTTTTTGAAACTTCTCCAGGAGTCCGCTGCTCCGGAAAAATTCTTTCAGCTGTTTATGACTCTGGACGTTGTGGATACCATATTCGGCTGCCAGGAATTCTTTCAGCTTTTTCAACTGCCTGTCAATTCGGGTAAAAGCCTGATCCCGCCTCTTCCCATCCACCCGCACTCCGGTCCACTCAATCCGGGCATTGGTCATTACCCAGGTCATTTCCACTGTCTGGCAATGGTGGAGCAGGCTCGTCTGCACTGCTTGCTGAATCTGGAGGGGATAGAGGGTGCCGGCTGCCACGGCATCTTCAGCAGCATACTCAACCTGCTCCCTGGAGAAAGATGCCGTGTCGGAATGTGTCAGAAAGGACTTCTGAAGCCGTTCTTTTTCCGTCCTCATCCCATGGGGTACGCCATAGCGCTGGCAGGTGGCGACCAGAGAAAAACTGAAAAATTCCTTTTCCTTTACCTCTTCTTTGGCCCGGATCTGTTCTATATCATCCATTTTTTTCTGTAGCTTGTATTTATGATGATGCTGCCCCAGATACAGGAGTTTCTCGAATATAAAGGTGTCCCAGAGGATCGGCGGTTCCGGCAGGTCAAGTTGCCATAGGCAGAAAAGTTCCACTTTGGCAAAATGGGCACAGAAGGGGACTGGAATCCGGAACAGCTCCGTTAAAACAGGCAATAATTCCGGCACACTCAGATCAACAACAAAGGTGTACAATCGGCCCCCGCCGTCCTCGGCTCTCTCGGCCAGGGCCAGGGACAGCAGGAGCGGCCTGATGCTGTTCTGGTCCTGGGCTGTATTGTTCTTGTCGATTACCACTCCCGGCCGGTCATAACGGAACTCGGTATCAAAACCGATATGGGAAAGAGGCCGCTGCAAGGCAAATTCGAGCATGGCCCGGGCCTTATCCCGTGAGTCAATAAAGCTGGTCCGTCCGGCGTAATAACGTGAAGATTTTTTCAGGCCGTAGTCTACAGTCCTGCAGACCGGTTCCGGCTCGAAATGCCGTATTCTTTCGTCCCAGGCTGGTAATAGGTTCATCATATTCACCATGTTGAGGGTGCCGTTTTCCCTTATAAGGAATTTTCTATAAGGATTGGTGGCACCTTTTTATTCCAGTACCGTTTGATTGTTCTCAGGCTCACCTCCAGCAGGGAGGCGGCCTCGCGTTGTTTTAATCCTTTCTTTCTGGCATCCTGAATCTGACTGCAGAGTGAGGCGGTCTTCCTGGTCCTGCTGGCCGGTATGTTGAAATAGTCCCTGGCCGCGCCTATACTGGTAAATTCCCTGGTATAGTCGAGCTCAGGATGTCCGGCGCACTGAAAGGTAATAATCTCCCTCGGCTTGGTATAGGGCCGCACCCGGCCCACTGCCTGGAGGACGGTATCCATCTCCTGGTGGTCCAGGGCATGCTGAGCCAGAGAATGTAGATCATAGCCCCTGTCCCTGCGGTTTTGTACTCCGGCCCGTCGGCGGCAGGGCCTGCCTTCCAGGGAAATCTGCAGAGGGATATTCATATCAGAGCCGAGCAGATCCTGGAGGATGCTGTTGATGGCCTCTTCAGTAACGTAGTATCCGGTGAGGCAGTAAGCGCAGTTGAACTCCTGGAAGAGGTTGGTGCCGATCATCCCGTAATGAATCAGGGGAACTATATCTGGATTTTTTAGCAGTTCTGTCTGCCAGCCGTTGATAACGACCTGTACCTTCACCCCCAGAGCCCTGAGTCTTTTCTCCATCTCTCGGGCACAGAAGGCGGAGAAGCATTTTTTGGCAATGAGCAGGGGGCGTCTGCCTTCCTGCAATCGTCTGGCTGTGAGGCTTGCGAAAAAATCAAGTATCTGGGGTGAATTTTTCGGGAAATACCTCTTTGCCCCCAGGCGGGAGCCGATGTTGAACCAGGTGGTTCCGGGATGGATGAAGGTATAGTCTGCAAAAGGGCTGGCAAACTCACGGCCGAGCCGGTACTCGGAAAACTCCTGATGGGCGGTGCCGCTGTATATGATGAAATCCATGGAGACACTGGGAACTGCAGCGTAAACGATGTCGCGGCTGGCCGTCCGTTCCCTCGATTCCAGGGGAGAGCGACCGAAATGGACCAAATCAAAGGCAGGAAAAACAAACTGATCACCGTACAACTGATACCCACGGGATTGAACCGCCAGAGACCAGTCATGATAGATTGGTGGAAACCGCCACTCCGAGCTGCGCAGGTCAGAGGTGGGCGCCTCCAGGAGCAGGGTAGAGAGATATTGCCACCGCTTATGAATGTTGCCCCAGCGTTTTAAAGGCATCTCCTCCAAGACATCAACAAAGAGCTGTATATGTTCCCGTTTAAGCCGGCGCCGGAAAGGTTTCATGATGAAATTGGCTTCGTCGATAATGACCAGGACCTTGTCTGCTGCTGCCCACTGAGCGAGCTGATCCAGGAAATAAGGCGATCGTTCAATATGGGCCTGGGTCCCGAAGATAACCTGGCTCCCCTTAAGAGTCCTGCCGAACTGACAGGGCCAGGGGCACTCCGGCCTCAGGAGGCAGTGGCCGCATAATTCAATACGGCCAAGGCCCCCGAGTCCGTTTTGCTCAAATATCCGCCAGCGGCGGTCCATGACAGTGCCGCATTTGTTTCCCGGCCGCGGTTTCAGGTTAACAACCTGAATACCGTCCGGAGGGGCTGTCACCCATTTCCGTTCTTCGATGAGCTGCCGGGTCGGGAAGAGGGCGATGACGAGGTCATACCGTTCGGAGGCAATTGCCTCCTCAATGGTCAGATCGATGTTGTGGCTCTTGCCGACTCCCACGGCCCAATCGACTCGTAATCGCCCGTTATGCTCAGCCAGAAGTTCCAGCATCCGCTTCCCATCCCATTGCTGGCGGAAAGCCGCCAGCTCTTCAGGACCGCTGATCACCGGCATTGATCTGTATCCCTTTAAGTGTCATCATCCTGGCGATTTCCTCAATCCCGGCAAGCTGGTCATTGTCGATTTTGGGATAGACAGAAGTCAGGTCTTTACGGCCTGCTTCATAATCCTCCTGGAATTGCTTGATCGTAGCCTCACCACCGTCTATATCCTTTCCCAGTTCAGACGTGGAGACTGAATATTTGGCGCCGTTCCGGGAGACGAACATCACCAAGGGTGTTTCCGCTTTCAAGACGTTTAAAAGCTGGGGCAGCAGGGCAAAGGGGCGTCTTGAGCGGCTCACCGGTAATACACCTATTTGGCCTTCAGCTGGTAGATATACCGGAAGCAGCAACCGCTGGTCCTTTTTGCGGCCGATCCTGCAGAGCACGCAGCCTGGTCCGTTGCAGACTGTATAGCCATTGATTTCGCTTTCCGAACAAAAGTGTATGTCAATGGTCTCGGTTTCTGAAGAGAACAAAATTATTGCCTTTTCATCCTGACCGAGTCGTACTACTTCCAGTTCAGGTTCCATGGCATCATTCGCTGCCAGCTCAAGCAGGTCGACTTTAGTAGATTGATTTTTTTGCATATCAGCCTCCTCTGATTCAGATTTGTTTTCAAATATGCTTGGCTGTTTAGTCTTATCCTTGGTAGTCATTGTTTTCCTCCAATCAGTGAGTTTGATTCTTGTGCTGAACCTCATTGCCAGAATTATGGTGGTGGAGGCCGGGCAAATGGGAGAAAGAATTGGCCGGAAAGTGCTATCATGGTCACACCACTTCAGCCTTGGCCGGGCATTCTGAGGCGTGGTCACTACTATCTCTGCTTTGTTCAGCCTCTTCCCATTCCTGGAGCACCCGGAAAAACCCACTGATATTATCAACCGCCTGCCGGGCATCTTCTTTGGAAATAATCCTCCCGGTCCGGTTTTCGAGTAAGGTGATGGTCTGATCAAGCAATTCCTGGCTGTACCGAGACATATTTACACACCAAATAAAAAACCCCTGCGGCGGCTGGCCCGATAGAGCCGCTGCAGGGGCAACTTCCGTCTTACGACGAAATTAATACGCCAGTTATCGGGCCAGCGTGTTCTTGCTTCTACATGCTTAGCTCCACAACCGGCGTGGAATTTCCACAAATCGTGTGGAATGGAAAAAGTTTATTTGGTGGTAATCCAGGAAGTGTTTGTTTCCGGAGTATAGGAGAGATATTCTCCACGATCGATGATATTATAAAGATGCTGCCATAAGGTGGGGTGTTCGTCTTTTATTACGTTTAGACTACGTCCTATCGCCATAGATACTGCATTGGCTTGTTTGCTGATCTCATTAGGATTTTTTTTCAATTGGTATCCAAATCCGACTGCCTCTTTGAGCTGTTTTCTAAGAGCACTCTTTTCTTCGAGAAGTTCATTCCTCCTCAGCTGGTCTTCTATGCTTATGGTATTTCCTTCTTCCTCTTCTCTCTCGATTTCTGCTAACTCGGATTGAATTTCTGAGAGTCGATAGCGGTAATTTTGGATTGTCTCTTTATCGGAGATTTCACCGGAAGAAGTTGAAAGTATTTCCCTGTCTGAGCCTTCAGCAGCCTTCACAAGTTCAGTGACGTGGAAATGCTGAAAGGGACTCCCGAGCAGGTAGGAAATATAGAATAACCCTTTTGAATGTGTTAGAAGCTTGGTTAAGCCGTTATATTTTATTTTCCATACCTGACCTTCTTTCCTGAAAATATTTTCCTCAGAAATATCTCCGGAACTGACTGGGTCTTTGCCATTTTGATAAATTTTTTCTGTCCTCAGATCATTGTCTTCTCCCGATTCAACGCCAGAACTCGAATCCAAAGGTCGGTAATAGGATTCAATATAATCTATAGCACCCAAACACTCGGAAGACAGACAGGCTTCCCTTTGCCACTGCTCAGTCCGGCCATGTTTTTCAAGTAAATCATTTAAGTTGTCAACCACACGGAGGGCATTCTTTATTGCTGCGTCGCTGGGGTAGGCAGGCATCTGCTCATCTGCTTTTATCACGCCTTTCTGCAAACGAGGCAACATCCAACTAAATTTAATTTCTTCCTCAAAAGTCCGATCAAAACCTTTCTCTTCTATTTCAATGAGTCGCTGGCAATTTGCCGGATCTTGAGGGAATAATTCAGCAGGGAGGCACATTCCGTGGTTCAATAGGAAATCCCGTAATTCATCCAGGTCAATTTCGAGGTTTGAAAATTTGACGGACTGGAGCTCGTCGTTCCGGTCTTTATAGGTGTAATAATGGGAGAGTCGGTAATCGGCTATATTTTTGGCTGTCTCCCAGTCCAGCCTGATTGGGTCATTGCTGTTTGAACGGTATATCCTTAAAGGAGGATTGCACCAGCCGCACCAGGTCAAAAGCAAAGCTTCTCTGGCCAGGGGCATGCGACCATCCTTTCCTGCTGTGAGGGGTGGAGGGAGCTTGTGCTCAGGTATCAAGTCCCGGAGGCTTGCCAACGCCTTAAGATCTTCGGAGTAGTAGAGATCATTATAAAGGGCGCTTATCAGATCCTGAATTGTAACCCGAAAAGTTTTAGCAGCAGGTGACTCTTGCTGATAAGCTTCAGGCCACCACCGCGATAGTAGGTTGTTCTTGGATAAAGGCCATTCTCCTTCCTTTTTCAGCCAGTTCTCCATATCATCTCTATGGATAACGAGCATCTTCTGCTCTCCGGGATCATCACTTGTAATGTCTGACAGAAGGTCTTTTCCCGAATAGGCTATGCCGTCCCCTGATATAGTCGGCAGATGACAAGGAGCAGTAGGCTCTGCATATTTTTCAGGGTTCCTGGATTGCTCCCATTCCATCATAATCTGTGAGAATTCTTCCAAAGAGAGTGTTTTCAGCTCCTCGTTTCTGATGGCTGTTTTTATCAGGTCCCCAAAAATGCCCTGTCTCCTCCTGGAGTCGGGACGCATCAGAATGGTAACATTATTAACTGAAAGAACCGGGGGCAGGAGTTCTTCTTCAGCCAGTTGATCAACAGGCAGAGATTCATCGAGCAGGGGGAGTATATGGTGAAGCTGTTTTTTAAAAGACATCAAATTTCAGTAAAAATATTTGATTATACAAGGATTTCAGGTGAAATTGAGAAAAAGGGTTTCTGCCGGCTTGCATCTTATGTCTGTACATCTTGGTTGACTTGCCTAACTTTAGCAGAGAGATAATTTATACCATCTAAGATGTTAAAAATTGTCATTAAATTAGTCGCCTTTTTTCAGTTAGTTATGATGGTGATCCATCTAAGATCCATCTAAGATCCATCTAAGATCCATCTAAGATTCATCTAAGATTCATCTAATTTTCATCTAATTTTCATCTAATTTTCATCTAATTTTCATCTAAGACCCACTTTGTGGATCGACCCGGCCCCCCTTCTGGTCGTATTGTTCCATCTTTCTTGGACATTTCCTGCAGCAGGTTGCGGATCTTGTTGTCCTTCTGTTTAAGAGTCAGAATATCGGGTAGTTTTTCCAGGAGAAGCTTGTCGATTTCCCTCCGGCTCGTTGGCCCAAATTCTCTGAGCAGAGAAAGGATCATTTTTTTATAGTGATCTTTATCAAAAGCCCGATAGCGTATATAGTCAGCCTTACCCTTGGTAGCTTCTGCAATTTTGGCGGCAACATAAATATTCGGCCGGCGGCCTTCTATCAATTTTGACCTTTTTAGCCGCTTGAACTCCCCATCTGAAAGGGTTTTCTTTTTCTGAACCTTATCCAGAGCGATTACATCAAAAAGATTGAGATCCGTCTTTGTTATAAGGAGCCTGGTATAGTTTTCATCCAGAATCTTGCCGGACAACTTGACTCTCACCCGTTGCGGATCGGATAGGTCATAATCGGGCATAGGGAAGTAGCGTTTCCGCTGGAGATTAAAAACTCTTTTGATGCCGCTGCCGATAGTGTCAATCATCTGGAGATTGACCATGGCGTCTGCCAGAAACTGATTACGATAATAGTCAGGAGGTGCATCCAGACTGATGACATTCTCCACGCTCTGGGGCAGAAAAGAGCCCATGTTGGTGAAGAGAAGAGACTCATCATCTTCTACTACGGTGATCCTGCCTTGAAGGGAATAATCCTGGTGGGCAATGCAGTTATGTAAAAGTTCGCGGATAACCCAGGTATCATACTGGGTAATTTCTGTAGGGAAGAGGGTGTTGTCCCGCATATAGCGGTAAGTAAGGTTGCGGATTTTGCTGAAAAGCAGGCCTGAATTGATCAGAAACGGAGGTCCAAAGTGCTGATAGTCTTTTTCCTGGCCCTCTCTGTCCCGGAGGATCCAGCTGAGCTTTGCGATGGCCGGGGCCAGAAGATATTCTGCTTCTTCACGTCCAAGCAGTAGAAGAGCAGTGTTGGTTATTTTACCGTTTTTAAGAATCTTTGCTTTGTTAAGAAAGGTTGTGTTGTCCCAGTCATCGACTTCTTGAGCAATCTTGGGATGTTTTTTCTTAAAGAGTTCACGGGCACGTTGAATAGCTACGTCATCAAGGTCTCCCAAGGTAGCTGACTGACAGACTTCCCCAGACCAATCAGGTTGGGAAAGAGAGCGAAGCAGATTCAATTCATGAATATTGAGGGCTCCGATTGACCGTCCGTCTCTTCCATAAAAATGTCCTTTCCAGGCAGTTGGTGACCCAGGAATGGCGGGAGGAATTTCAAACATCAGAACCCGTCCTTCAGGAAGCCGGAATTCATGAATTTCATTGAAGGTGAGGTTGTTTGAGACCTTGTTGGCAATTTCCTGCTTCAAGCTATCCAAATCGGCTCTTTTGGGTCTGAATTGGGTACCAACAACCTGATGGCTTTTGTCTTCTATCCCGAAAACAAGCCAACCGGCTTTCTTATTCTTAAGTCTTGCTTCATTGCTGAGTGCCGAAAAATACTTGCCAATTTTATCAAATGGATAAGAGTTGCCTGCTTCTTTAAATTCAAGCCATTCTGTCTCAGCGGGCAGGGACAACAAATAGTCGAGTTTCTTTTTCATCTGTTGCATGGTGTGACCTTTCATCCCTCACTGTCAGTTTGCAGCTCCAGATTTTGAATAAACAGTCCGTTCGCCAGTCTGCTGAACCAACCGGCAAATTCCCCTGGACGCAGGATCTGGAAAATATAGCGCTGGCCTACATGGTCTTGAAACTCTTCCGGCATATCAAAGGGGTTTATGGAGCCCAGCCTGCTGTTAAGGTTTTTAAAATGTTCTTTGCCGAACTGCTCTTTGGCGGCAGTGGCCTCACTGTTATCATCGTCGTCTTTAATCTCAACCACCAGGGTGATGCTTTCCACCCCTTTATCCTGCAGGTAGCGCAGCCGGTCTGCAGCAGATTTCTGGCTGCTTTTGTTGAGGAGCAGATAATCACTGATGGAGAGGCTGATAAAAAAATCGGGATTGAAAGATCGTCTTACCCGGTCCTTGCCCCTTTTCCAGTATTCATAGTCAAGGCTGTAAAAGCTTGTATCAGGAGATTTCACCCAGGCATTGATATATTTTGCATGTTCGATGAGGCGAAATAGAAATTCCCGTTCCGGTTCGTGGCTCAGAATGACCAGATCCTGGGGTGTCCGGAGAAGAGAGGTGTTGACTGCATACAGGTGCTTTGCCGGGAAGACCTTGCGGATATATTCGTGTGTAAAATTCGGCAAGTTCTGCTGCTGCGGTTGTTTGCCGATTTCATCTATAATGAAGAGATTCTGATCACTTAATTCATGTTTATAGTCTTCGCTGATAAAAACACTTACAGTCTGGTCCACTCCTCCTGACCGGGCACTCATCTGCTGCATTTCCGTGGTACTGATCCCCTGAACTTCCCCCTCGATACGCTCCCTGATCACTTTTTTCCTGCCTTTTGGCAAGAACTGGTTGAAGAACAATTCAACCTGCCGCCTGTTTTCCGCTGAAAGAAGATCACCCTCAATACCTGCCCTGTCCATGGCTGCACGTATGACCTCTTCAATATTATCCGGCCCGGGGAGATCGTCACAGACTATACCGTCGCCAAAGTCAAAATGTCTTCGTTCAAATCCCCTGTTTTTAAAACGGTTCTCAATCTCGAGCACTACCTGATCCACCGTGAAAAAATCCTTGGTCAGCTCAAAATGCCTGGTCCCTTCCATGTAGATGACTTTTACCCCCAGTTTATCCGCTGAGGGTGTCAGGATAAGTTCTCTGGTTCGCGGTTCTTCGGTGAGTTCGTCGGGAGGCCGGTCCTCAGTGCGTTGGGATGGGAGGTACTTGAGATTGAAGAGGCAGAAGTGATGTCTGTAGCGTTTTTGCTCCTGGTCCTGCAGAACATTCGAGGTAAAGCGCATCTCACATTCCGTCACCTCGTCAAGGAGCTCCCTGATATGCTTGGCAAACCGGTCATGGTTGGTGATGGTTACCATGGGATATTTATTGTTGATATCCCCGAGTCTGACGTTTCTGGGCAGACGCAGGCCCCGGCCAAGGACTTGGGAGATAAGCAGTTTGGAATTAAATACTCTTTCTTCTGAAGGGACGATCTGAAAGACATTGTCTACGTCCCAGCCTTCAGAGAGCTTATTGACCGCAAAAATAAACTCTACCCTGCCTCCGGTTTTTTCCGGGTCAGTCTCCTCGATCTGGTCAAGTTTTTCCTTGTAATCCGTCTCACCCGGTTTACTGATAACGCAGATCACCCGTTCCCGGGCCTGCTGTTCCAGGACAGAGCGGGGCTGACCGGCCAGCGTGGCATCTTCATGAGGCATGGTTTCGGCCAGGATCTTGACAAATTCATCCGTATTGCGCCGGGCGGCAGCCTGGGTGGGATGAATGAAAACAGTGATGGGCTTGACCGCCGGTTTGCCGTTTGTATCAGGGTAGGCATACTTCCGCCTGTTTCCCGCATGGGTGGCAAGAATCTGCTCATAACGCTGCCGGGTGGTCAGTTCCCTGTCACCTTCATCGGTCTCGGTTTTGAGGATGGCGTTGATGCGTTTGATGTTTTTTTCGTCGATGGCATCTTTGATGGAATAGTTGCAGAGCACATCCGGGAAATAGTCATTCTTATTGTAGGGGGTGCCGGTAAAACCGATGTGGCGGCGGATGGCGTTTTCCTCCCGGATAAATTTCATCCAGAGCCGTTCATCCCGTAACTCCCCTCTCCATTCCTCACCTGCCCCGAAGGCATACTGTAAGGCGTCTCCGCTGAAGTTCAGATGTGAATAGGCGTGGTGGACCTCATCGCTTAGAACCAGGACTTCACCGCCGTGGTTGAACAGGGTATCCCCGATGGAGTTGCGCTCCCGGTTATAGATGGCATTAATGTTTTCAATGACAATGGAGCCGTCTTCCACAGGATCATTGCAGTTCAACATCCTGATCGCCTTATGGCGGAGATTTTCCGGGAGCTGTTCTTTCAGCTCAGCTCCCTTTTCACCGTAGAGATATTCTTTGAACTTGTCGCGGAGGCCTTGTTCTATAACCGTGGATGAAGGACCCAGTACCAGTACTCTCTTCACCTTGCCGAGCAGCAGGGAGAGATGGGCCACGGCAAACATGACATAGGACTTACCGGTGCCGGTTGCCAGATGGCAGACCCCGGAGAGCTTGCCGGGCAGAGGCAGCATGTGCAGGAAATGGTCCTCGGAGAGGAAGCGTTTCCGGATCGCTTCCTTGTTGCCGTAGCTTTCCCGGGCCAGATCGGTCACCGACTCATAAGCGCCGCCCCAGAGATAGATCATGATTTCCTTGACGGCATTAAACTGGTACTGACGTTCTCCGGTGAGCTGCGCAACATAGTCTTCTACCTCGGAGAAATCAAAACGGTCTATATCACAGCGCCGGATATTGACATCCAGGGTATGTTCGGAAAGTGAGAGTCGAGACATGGTTTATTCCTTGGACAGCCGGGTGACAGGGCTTTCATTGCCGTGCCGGTCAATGGCTATGACAGCCGTATTTTCTGTGATACCTTTGACAATGGCTTCATTATCTTTCACATTTTGGGCGTAGATCACAACATCAACGGTAAAGCCGTTTTCTTCCGTGTAATCTTTATCAACAAGAAGCATGGCAAGGCCCTCCAAGCCCTGATAGCGGTTGCCGCTGCTGTCCAGAATCGAGGTTCCAAAATCAGCTATCCGCAGCCCTTTTCCTGTCTGGTGTGCCTGGACCGAGACCTCTTCATTGAAATAAAAACCGATTGATGAAGTAAGCTTGTTTATGTTTTCCGGGGTATTAGGCTGTTCCTCAATGGAGAAATTGCGGGAGACTTCTTCCAGGACCTTATAAGGAAAAGCAAGAATCTTGAAATCAACCCTGTCCCCGTTCTCATTCCTGAGCTCCGTGTCCCCGACCCGTACGCAGTTCTCCGGGGCAACCAGGTAATAAATCCCTTTGAGCCTGCCTCCCGACTGCACTATGATATCCTGGAGATACTCCTCATCAACCCGGACATTATGGAGATAGTCATCATCCCATACCGGGAATACCTCGACCGGATTGCCATCTTTCAGGGCGCAGACATTACTGACCCGGTATCTGGCTGCCAGGCTGTCATCCCTTTCGGTGATACCGAAGATACCCAGGACGAAGCTGATATAGGCATCCCGGTTCTGGCGCAGGTTCATGATCTTGCTGAAGTCGAAAGCCCCGACCGAGACAATGCAGAACGGTTCAGGGTTCCTGCCGTATCTGACCTTTTTCTTTTTGTCTTTGACCTCCAGTTTCCGGGAGTCGGCAATTTCAGCCATACGTTTCTGCATGGTATAGATGGCATGTTTGCCGAAATCACAGGCTACCCAGCGCCGCCCCAGCTTTTCCGCTACAGCCGCAGTGGTGCCGGAGCCGGCGAAAACGTCCATAACCAGGTCTCCAGGGTTGCTGCTGGCCTGTATTATACGTTCGAGAAGAGCTTCCGGTTTTTGGGTAGGGTAGTCCACACGCTCTTTTGCCTGTGAGTTGATATAATTAATTTCCCAAACATCCGGAGCAATTGTTTTCGTTATATCCACATTTACTATACGAGCAAACTCATTAATATCAATTCTACCTTCCTGTACCGCCTTATTAACTTTTTCCTTATTATAAACAATAAGTTGGGGTCGTTTTTCACCATCAATGTACACAGAATTTCTATCCCAACCTTTTCTATGTTTCTTTTTTTGTCCCTCAGTTGGTTCGACGTGTACTTTATTGAGATTGTATTGTTTTGTTTTAGAATACCAAAGTATTGACTCGTGCATATTTTGGAACGAATCACTTGCTGCCGTCCATCTTCTATAAAACCAAATGATATCATTTCGAAAATTATTTTTTCCAAACACTTCATCTAAAATTATTTTTATATAGTGACTCATTTTATAATCTAAATGCACATAAATACTTCCATCTTCTGCCAATAAGTCTCTTAAGTAAATCAGACGTTCCCTCACTCCTTCAATAAATTCGGCAGCCACTATTTTGTCCGCATAACTTTTTTCATCCCCGGAACCACTGAAATCCCCTTTAGTCGCAAAAGGCGGATCAATATAAATCAGCTTGATCTTCCCTTTGACCTTGTCCT
>JAWOFO010000049.1:0-10924 GCA_046497465.1 Desulfobia sp. | reverse complement strand
TGACCTATAATCAGTCAGGGTTTAATATTTACTGGACATACCCGGGGCAGATTCTTTACAATAACTGTCAATGATACCAGAATCTCCGGATTTATAACAGATTAAATCAAAATATTTCTATAACTCAATCAACCGGAACAGTCGTAACCGTTCACCGTTGCCGTTTATAAGGTGCTGAAACCCCCGGACTGTATCCGTTCAGCAGTGCCGCAGATTGACCGTACCTAAAGGTACGTTATGGTAAGGATAATGACGAATCTATCCATTGGGCAAGCAGACCGGCGCCGCGTACTAAGTCGTACGTAAGCCGGGCTGATCGCCCGAAGATGTGGTGCTGCTGAACGGATACGAACAGTCAAATCTCAATAACCCAATACCTGCTGAAATGAAAAAATCAAAGCCTGTTATCTTCCTGGCCGCAGTCCTGTTTTGCTTATCTGCCTTCCCTGCAGCCGCAGAAGAAATTACCGGGAAAATACTTGCTCAGAAAATTTTTGACAGGGACAGGGGCAGGAACTCTGCTGCAACTGCACAGATGGTGCTGATCAGCAAAAGCGGCAGCAAAAGAGTAAGAACGTTCACCAATAAAAGGTTTATGGAAGATGGGCTGGAAAGGCAGCTGATAAGGTTTACCTCTCCCGCCGATATTGAAGGGACCGGATTTCTGACCATTGAAAAAGAGGGATGGAAAACCGAACAGTTCCTTTACCTGCCGGCACTGAGAAGAACCAGGAGGATTGTCACCTCCCAGCAGTCACAGCGGTTTGTCAACAGTGATTTCACCTATGAAGACATGAAACGTCACCCTGTTGACAACTACACCTATGAAATAACGGGCTCCCGGAAAGTCGGCAACCTGGAATGTTATGCCCTGGAGGCCCGTCCCAAAAAGAATACGGATTCCCAGTACGGCCTGACCCGGAGCCTCGTTTCCAAAAAATGTTTAGTACCGGTAGTGGTCGAATATTTTGACCAAAAGTGTTCCCATTTTAAAACGTACAAGACCTTGCAGCTGGAGAAGGTCCAGGGTATATGGACGGAAATGACGGTCAGTATGGAGGATTTTGAAAGAGAGCACAAAACCTTTATAAAGGTTGAACAAATCGACTACAACACTGATATCGACAAAGACCTGGTATCCAGGAAGAGCCTGGCGGATTATTAGTAATGGCAGAAGAACAACCGGCAAGACCGGGCATGATACTCTTATCTGCAGTAACCTGTGCCCTCCTGTTGTGGTCGACGCCATGTTTTGCCCTCCCGTTCAACAAGATAAAAAATATCCTGTTCAACAAAGACGGCTCAACTGAAACCGTAACCATTTTTTTCAAAACCCCTCCTAATAAGGTAAAGTCCTTTATCCTCAATGATCCTGAACGAATCGTGGTGGACATAAAAAATGTTTTTATACCGCAAATCAACTTCAGAAAAACAACCACCGGAAAGATAATAAAACTGATACGCATCAACCAGAACAGAAAGGATACCTCCAGGATCGTTCTTGATATCAAAGAAAACGGGCAATACGATTTTAATGTGGAAAGATTAATCGAGCATGGGAGACCAGCGGTCAAAATAATCACTCATCTTCATGAAAATCAGGCAGTACCCGGCCTGACTGCCCGAACAAAACAACCATCTTTGGAAAAACAGTCAGAATCAACAGAAAAAAGCCCTGTTGCACAAGACAGAAAATCTCCCGGAAAAGAAACAAAAGAAAACAGTTCTGACAACGGGGAACAAGTGTTCTTGTTCAACGATTCCCCGCCGGATGATATTTTTGCAGAATCCGGCCGTAATGAAAAAAAATCCGACTTTGCCATCTCGGGTCTTATCCAGCTCAGGACCTCCCTGGACGTCAAAAATGAAGACAGAATCGAAAACGACACCAGCTTGAAGAACAGAGTCCTGGTTGAATCAAAATACAAAAACATGTTTACCCTTTCGTTGTTATCAGACTACCTCTATTTCGGCCCGGAAAACAAAACAGACGACTACGACCTGGACCTCTATGAGGCTACCTGGAAATACAGCAATGACAGTGCGGTCTTTTCCATCGGCAAGCAGATCATCCGCTGGGGCAAAACAGACCGGGTAAGTCCGCTTGACACCCTTAATCCCCGGGATATGAGGGAGTTCGTCATTCCCGACTATGAAGAGACCAAAATCCCCGTCTGGATGGCTGACCTTAAACTCTTTTTTGATAACATCAGATTGGAAGGGGTATTTATTCCCTTCTTTGAAGAATCGGAGATAGACTACTTTAAAAGCGACTGGGCCGTATTCCCCCATATTAAGGAGGAACTGCGGGACTCCTCCCTTCCCCCGGACCTGAAAAGGTACTTTCACAACATAAAAGTACACGAGGATGATCCGGACCAGGAGATAGAACTGGGCCTGAGATTCAGCACCACCATAAAAAATGTCGATCTCGATTTAAGCTGGCACAACACAAGAGAAGATATCCCCTACTTCAAGAGCTTCCCTGTAAAAAACATAGAGGTAGACGGTGATATCTCTGAAGAAAACCTGGTCTCATCCCTTGATAACGCCGTGCTGACCAACGAAGATATTGAAGTGGAATACAGGAGGACCAAAACCGCCGGTCTTGCCTTTGAAACCACCCTGGCTGATTTCGGCCTCAGGGGTGAAGCCGCCTGGCATGAAAACCAGTCCTTTTTGACCCATTCCCTTACCTCGGTCAGAAACCCGGTTTTCGAGTATATCCTGGGAGCTGATTATACCGCCAAGGGAGGGACTTATCTAAACCTGCAGTTTGCCCACCGGCACATACATGATTATGATTCCGCCATACTCTACTTTGACGAAGACACCTATTCCCTCCTGGGAGAAATAAGCAGGGACCTCCTCTCAGACTGGCTGGAAGCCCGCCTCTACTACTCGGTAACCCTGAACGACGGGTCCCTGTACATTTCTCCGCGTCTCGAGTACACCTACATAACAAACCTCGATCTCGTTATCGGGGCCAACCTCTTTGCAGGGGATGAGGATACATGGCTGGGAAGATTTGATCAGAATGACCAGTTCTTCCTGGACATCTCCTACCATTTTTAAGAGGCAGGCATCAGGTTAGACCATAATCAAACCCACCCCGAAAAAACTGGCAAAAGCAATCAGGATAGAACTCACAATTCCGGATTTAACCGGGTGATTAAAGTCTATTATATTTATACATAACATAGAGGCCAGTACACCTAATACCGGCAGAGCGATAATGGGCAGAAAATCAGGCCAGATATTTTTTTGGAGCCAGAGAGCAGAGTATAGTGAGCCAAAAGAAATAAGATTCAGACTGAAAAGACTGATCTCGATTAAACCTTTATTGACAATACGAAGAGTGGTAATTATGCCGGAATTATTCAAAAAGACAACCAGAAAAACCAGGGCCAGGATCAATAATATTACGCTGATATTAAGCAGGAGATAATGATTTGAGATATATTTCGAAAAACTCCGGTACCAGGGAGAGATATCTAAATTCCAGGCCTTAACCAGGATCAGGGCTGCGCCTAGTATAAGTAAATGGATTTTCATATTATATCCCCTTTTTTCTCAGGGAACAAAACCGATTGCCCGATCGATTTTGTGCAGAAAAGCAAAACCCATCCCTTTTTTAGTCAGCCGGGCTTTTTTGACTACCGCCTTAAAAACAGCATCGGTCTCTTCCGGCCGGGTAACAATAATAATCACCTCCTTTTCAGGTTTTATCAACCGTCCCATAAAACCTATGTTTTCCCGGATCCCGCGCCCCCGGCCATAGTAAATGGTTGCCCCGGTCGCCCCGGCTTCCAGGGAGGCATCTACAACAGCGTCCGCTTTGCCGCGCTGGACAATACAGGTGATCATTTTATACGGTGATTCTTCTGCAGCCATCCTGTCACCCCTCTTTATTAAAACCTTGATTGCCGTGCCCTGCCTGGATACCTAAAGTAAAATACGGCTGAGCAACTGTCCACAACATTAACTAGAGCGGCTGATCCTCTCCAGATAACCGAGATCCTTGTTCTGGGTATTCTTGGTACCTACAGCCATAATTTCAATCCTGGCATCGGCATTTTTCCGCCAGTAAATCCTGCCCCGGTAAGCGAATATGCTCTCCAGGGCCGGCAGATCACTGCCCTTTCCGGAAAAAACTTTTCTTTTTACCTTTACCAGGCCGTAGTCCTGGTTCAGGGCCTGAACCATTTCTTCCGCCTTGAGCTCCAGATCTTTCGGAAGCTGCAGAAACCCCTCCAGGGCCCGGTCATGAAAGTCAATATTCTTATATAAGACCTTAAATCTTTTGCAGATATCTTCGTGCTGCTTGTTCCTCTTCCTGGGCGGGGCCTGCTGAACTGATTCCAGTTTTTCAACCTTCTGGAGAAGACGATCAATCTCCTGTTCCTGTTCCTGTTTTTGGGTCATGCTCTTCTGCAGTTTCTCCTCCAGGGCCTCCATTTCAGCCAGGGCCTCCTCCTCGGTGCTCTGGAGCAGCCGGTCAACCTTAATCAAGTCATGCTGCTGTTTATCAATCTTCTCCCGGTAAGCCTGTTCTTTAACAGTGGCATCCTGAAGCCTGGACTGGGCCTTAGTCAGCCTCTCCCTGACATCTTCCAGGTCCTGCTCCTTCCTCCTGTTCAGTTCGTCAATCGTTTTCGCCCGGGAACGATAGTTGGAATACAATACCGCCGTAAATACCATGATATAAAACAACAGCACAGTATTGGCCAACCAGGTATTCCTGGGGATACTCACCTGCAGGGAGAACTGCAGACTCTCCTCCAGGATCTGCAGGTTGTCTTCAGCCACCCGGGAGCGGTCCGAAGAGTCCGGCGAAGACGAAAGCCCGCCGGCATAGTCAATGTCGTACTCACCTTCGCCGTTCACAGCGGGATAGATCACCCGGCCGCTTCCGGTCCTGACCAGGATGTGGACCCGGGGGCCGAATTTCAGCAGGCGAAGCGACTTAAGGAAATCCTGGACGTTTTCCCCGATCTCTTTTTGAATCTTTTTGCGGCCGGCCAGCAGCTCCTGGGGATTGGTGATGAGCCGGCCCCTTAACTCCGACTCCCAGTTACGCTGCAGCAGAGCCTCCAGTCCCTGAATAGTAAAGATATAAAGCACCGGGGGCAAAAAAACGCACAAAAAAAGAACTCGAAAAGAAAGATGCTTCATAACAAACCCAGGGACGTTGTTTAATTGTTTAATGGAACTTATGAAAGTATCTTTTCAACTGCATCCGGCTGTCCGGCAAGTATCTCGCCGCGGCGGCGCACGGCATGGCTTGCCGCCGACCGCTTTATACTGACCAGGCTTCCGGCTTCCCTGGCTGAGTACAAGAGTGTTCGCACCGCGATATGGCAGAAGACATCCCGGGCCTTGACAACCTGCTTGTCCCTGCTCCTTTCCCCGAGCCGGCCGGCCTCAAGGCCGTAATAGTCCTCCACCCTGCCCATCAATTCGGGCAGTTTCATGCCGGCGGCCAGTCTTCCCCGCAGCCCCTGCTCCTGCCGGAGTTGTTCGGTAAACGCGCCACTGCCCAGTACCCGCTCATCGTATGATTCGAATTCGGGAGCATTCGGCATGGCACCTGCAAAGTCCTTTTTCGGGGCAGTGCCGGCAAATTCCGGCCTTCTCCCCTGTTCCAATCCATCAGTAATAAATTCGAGATATTTCGACCTGGCCTTTTCAGGCGTCCTGCCGAACCGGGCCAGAACTTCATCTACGACCTGCCCCTCCAATGTCTGTCCTCCCATGAGCACGGAATGCCCGCACCACTTGTACCTGTTCAGTGAGGCCAGATCCGGTACTACATTTGCCCGCAGGGGATTGAGATGGATATAACGGACCAGTTCCAGAAGATATATTTCTTCTTCGCAGACTATCGATTTGTAACGGTTCTGAAAAACATGCCCCGAACGATCGTGCCGTTTGTTGTAAGTAACGGCGTAGCCGGTCAGCAGACGGCGCATGAACTGTTTTAATTCGATGCGCCTGGGCAGAAGTAAGAGATGGAAATGATTGGGGATAATCGCCCAGGCAAAACAGCCGGTATCCGTCTCCTGCAGCAGGTTGGAAAAGCGGTCCACAAAATATTGCCGGTCAACGCTATCACGGAAAATGTTCCGGCCTTCAATTCCGCGGACAATGACATGCTGCAAAAGACCTGGTATATCGAGTCGGGCTTGACGTGGCATGCGGACAGAATAACATCCCGGAAATTTCTATTAAACAATTAAACAACATCCCCGCGTCCCCGTCCCGTCCCAATAATCATTTACCGGCGGCAAACGGCCTGTAGAGAGGATCCCCCACCAGAACCATCTTCCAGGACCAGAAAGGATTGGCCAGGAGATAACACTCGGCCAGGGAGAAATCTCCATCGAGCAGATAGGTAAAGAAAATCCCGGGCACCGGAAAAGACTGGACATAAGGCTCCCCAACCGGTCCCAGGGTGGCCGCCACTCCCTCCTCCAGCATCCTTTTGCACCAGACCCGGCTGTTCCCCCGGCGCAGGGTCTGGCACTCCTGGCTGGCAATATGGTAACCGACCGATCCCTGCACCCAATCAAAGGCATCCACATAACGGGCCAGGCGGTACCAGCCGCAGTACAGGGCCGCCTCCGGACAGTCCCCGGGCTGAAACAGCTCGCCGCTGTCCTCCACGACCACCTTTAGCCCGCCCTTTTCTTTTACCCTCCCGGCCGCCTGGTGAATAGACTGATCGTAAAAGGCGTAACCGGACTCCTTTTTCCTGCCGGGCTCAGGCCACCTGGCATCAAAATAAGCGGTTCCCATCAGCCCCTTCTTCTCCGACTCCAAACTGTCATTGATCAGGCGCTTCACCGTATCACTGTCCGGACCATCCAACCTGGCCACCATGAGTACATCGCCTCTCTCCAGATCTAAATCCCTGCCCTGAAAACCAAGAAAGTAAGGATTCCGCACCCACAGGGACAAAGGATGGCCCCCGGCCCGGACCAGGGCCAGTTCCGAATCCACTGAAGCAGAGCGGTTCCGCCTGCGCTTTTCCCTTTTTATTTCCTTTCTTGTCCCGGCAAGTTCTTTCTGCAAAGCCTCTTCAGGGGAGTCCGCCGTTTCTGCAAGCTTTCGCTCCAACTCCTCCCTGCGGGCCTCAAGCCCGGCCATATCTTCCTTTTCCTCCCTGGTTAGAGGCGGCCCCCCGACTTTCAAAGGCACCCCGTAAATAAGCAGCAGGCAGCGGATCCTGGGCCCTCCCCGGTAATTATCCAGGAATTCATCCACCGGCGCCGCGATTTTCCGGTTATAATCCTCCCGGCTGCAGTGCTCCCGGTCAGTCACCCAGAGCTGGAGGAGATTATCTTCGGGCACCCCTCTTTTATCCATGTAATATCGGGCCAGACCCACACTGCGGGCGGCATTCTTATTGGCGACCACCAGAATCTCGTCCGGCTCCAGGGCAATCACCCTGGCCGGCAGGACGAAAAAAAACACCGCAACAGCAACAAAGACTGCCGCCAAAATAAAAAAACGAAAAACCATTGCCTGACAAGAGACACGAGGGACGGGGACGTTGTTTAATTGTTTAATGGGAGTTTAAAAATACTCTTTTTCTTATTGACCGGCCCGTCCCCTCGTCCCTATAGATTTACAAGACTACCAGCTGCGGTCTTTAAGCCTTTATCTTCTGTCCACAAGAATAATTGACCTAACTGGGCAGATGCTAAAAGATGGATATCTACAAAACCAATTCCCTTTCCATTTAAATTATTTCGATCTATAAAATATAAAAATTCATGAAATTCAACTACTGGCGCTGCAGGAAGGGCTTGAAGCAGTGTAAGGATTTCCTGGCGATTTCTGAGGTTGCCACAGGCAAGCTCTCCAATGATAAAGGGATGACATACCACATCACCGTCGAAAAGAAGCTTTTCCAGATATAGATCTCCATCTCTTAAGTGGTTAACCCAAACCGATGTATCAACAAGTACCATAATTATACTTTTGTTGATCGTCGCCTGGGAATACTTTGCAGTTCTTTTTCTGTACCACCGAGCCTTGCTAATCTTTTACTGCTTTCACGCGCAATCAAGGCTTCGAGTCCAAGCCGCACCAACGAGGTTTTTTCTTTGATGCCAGTCAGAAGAGACGCCTTTTCCAAAATTTGATCATCTATGTTAAGTGTCGTTCTCATATGTATAATAATGCATCAAATAAGCATATATGTCAAGTCAAATTCAATTCCGGATTTCCCGGGACGTTGTTTAATTGTTGAATAAGACTAACGATAGTACCGTCCCTTATTCAACCAGAGAACTCCTTGCCAGGATCGAGAAATCCGGTTTCGAACATAGCAGAACAGTAGACTCCAAGGACTTTATCCGAATCATGGTTTCAAAAAATGACATACCTCTGCAAGTCGATCTTGTAAATGACCGGGTTAAAAGATTCGGTAATTTCAACTATCATAAAAATTACCGGCTCGATAACCCATTGAACATATTATCAAACAAGATATCAGCTGTTATCGGAAGAGACGACCCCAAAGATATATTCGACATCTATTTGATCTCCCTGAACTGCACCTTTAACTGGAGCCATTTACAGAAACGCTCGAAACGGCGGGTGACGACCCGGTTCAGCTTTCCGCCATTGTACTGCATATCTTTGACTTTGAACAGGCTGAAGCTGTGCGGGATGACCACGATCGGGGACTGACCCGGTCGGCGGTCGGGGAAATAAGAAATGATTTTATCAAAAAATCGGCCTATCTGGCGTTTATATTGCCCTTTTTAGGCAGGAAAAGTGCGATATAGGAGAATATCATTATAGATTATGAAAAATTCATGGCATTACTGGGAAAGGCTGACGGGGATTGCAGATTATCTTATATGATCTCAATGCCTGAAGTGTTGATCTCGCTAACCAAGGGGTTATTCTGGTGAAAATCTTCCAGCCTGAAAGGACTTGGCTCAATACGTTCATCAACGCTTAGTGCTAGTTTCATTAATAAAATTCGTTCCTGAAAAAGATCTTCGGAAAAATCAGGGCTTACAATTGCTATATCAATATCGCTCCATTTTCCGGCATTACCTTTGGCATATGAACCGTAAAGATAAGCCTTTAAAACATTTTTCTTTTTTTTAACCTGGGCGATGTATTCGTGTATCACCTTTTCTATGTCAGGAACGATCTTAGCCATTGAAAATTCCTTTTTATAATACCCATCTGCTCAGTTGTGAATTCTCTGGTACATTTCTTCCGGAAAGACCTCTTAAAATCAGGGTAACGTGCTTCAATATTAAAAGCGGTTATCGCAATAAAATTATTTTCTATTTGTTCATCAATATCAATCTCTGCTATCTTAGCCAGTCTCACGAGATGGTGGATAGGCGGAGGGTGATCTTTGAGTACTCTGACACAAATGGCTTTCAATATTTTTTCCAAGGCCAAATGACCAAAAAACAAAGCATAAGAGAAATCTTCTTTCTCAACAAGATGTTCGGCAACCAGCAGACTTTCTTCAGCCTCGATTGTCCAGAAATCTGTCAACTTTTCTATGTCAATAGCCATTTTTTAAACCCGCATAAGCATTGGTATCCGGAAGAACGGATTTCATTTCCAGATTTCTTCATCGATTTTAAAAATCACTGACCGAGGACAGAAATTCTTCCTTGAGCCTTTGCTTAACCTCGTCATCCAATCCCCACAAACTTATATTAGCCATGACTGCCCCGTAGATGATTTTTACTATCACTTTTATGATATCAAAAATTATAATAGCACTACAGCGAAATTTTGCGTTTACGAGTGGAGCCCTAAGCTCCTGGCCTTGGCGACTCGTTTCTTTCGATGTGATAGATAAGCTGTGTAGTTCCATTTTCGGATGTATCCCAAAATTTCTATAATACCTTGAATATTCAACGATTTCATTAAAAATATACTCTCCACCAATCGCTTGGCCTAAGGAACCGTCAATTTTGGAGTTTTTTAAGCGTTTTTTGGCTCCGGATGAGGAAGTGTTGGGCGAATATGAGGTAAATCATATGACGATGCCAGGCCTGCCAAGGACGATGTTCGTAATTATCCATTCCAAGATGGCTTTTGGGATTCTGGGTCATGGGATTCAGGTCTTGAACCGTGAATTACCGGGTATGTACTATTTTGAGCTTGAGCTATTTCTATTTTGAGCTATTTGCCCGGATTCCCCGGTCTGAAAAGTCAGAAAGAAAAGAAAAGGGGTCAAGTCTTTCGTTGACGTATATATCTTTTTTAAGTATACAGAATTCATGGCACGTCCACTCCGTATAGAATATCCCAACGCCTGGTACCACGTGATGAATCGTGGGAGGAGGGGAGAGGATATATTCTCCGCTAAAGAGGACTACGAGATGTTTGTCGTTGTTCTCCAGGAAGCTGCCGAACTGTTTTGTTGTCGGATTGCCGCCTATTGCCTGATGCCGAATCATTATCATTTGCTGGTGCAGACACCACAAGGAAATCTCTCGCGAATAATGCGCCATGTGAGTAGCGTCTATACCCAGCGATTTAACCGCCGGCAGCAAACAGCCGGTCAGTTGTTTCGTGGCCGCTATAAAAGTATCCTTGTGGAAGAAGACAGTTATCTCCTGGAGTTGCTGCGCTATATCCACCGAAATCCCGTCCGGGCCGGTTTGAGCAAAACAGTGGCCGAATATCAGTGGTCCAGTCATAAAGGATATGTATCCCCCGCCGGAAAATGGGACTGGCTGTACAGGGAACTTCTCCTTGGTATGTTTGCCGACAAGCCGGATAATACGGTCAAGGCCTACCGGCAATTTGTGCAAAAAGAAGACAGTTCGGAAATTCTGGATTTCTGCAGCAGTCAAAGACCGGCCTCAATATTAGGTTCGGAAGATTTCGTCGAAAAGATCAAGGCAGAATTCCACGAGTTGAAAAGAGA
>JAWOFO010000038.1:0-3327 GCA_046497465.1 Desulfobia sp. | reverse complement strand
GTCCAGTTTCCGCAGTTGAGCGAGGCCTACTGCTCCCTGCAGGTCGGTCATCCGGTAGTTATAGCCCAAGAGGTTGAACTCAGGCAGGATGTAAGGCTTGGGGCCGTGATGGCGCTGTTCCTCAGAGACCGAGGCCCCGTGGTTGCGCATCATGGTCATTTTTTCGGCCAGCTCGTCAGTGTTGGTGGTCATCATGCCGCCTTCCCCGGTGGTGATAGACTTGCGGGGATGGAAAGAAAATACCGCGGCATCTCCCAGGCCCCCGGCCCAGTTTCCCTTGTACGAAGCACCGGCGGCGCAGGCGGCATCCTCCAGTATACTGACCTGGTCCGGGATCACCTTTTTGATAGCATCCATGTCGGCGCAACGCCCGAAAAGATGGACAGGGATTACCGCCCTGGTTCTTGCAGTAATTTTGTCAGCCAGCTGTTCTGGGTCCAGGTTAAAAGTAGTCCGGTCAACATCCACAAAAACCGGGGTGGCCCCACAGTAAAGGATTACATTAGCGGTAGCCACCCAGGTAAAGGAGGAGACGATAACCTCGTCTCCCGGACCTATTCCCATGGCAGCCAGGGCCAGGTGGAGTCCCGTGGTGCAGGAGGTGACCGCCAGGGCATGCCTGATCTCATGCCGGGCGGCAAACTCTTTTTCAAACATGGCCACCTTGGGGCCCTGGCTCAGCCAGCCATTCATTATGGGCTCCCGGATAGCCTGCCATTCTTCTTCACCGGTTACCGGCTGGGCGATCTGGATAGTTTTCATTGTCTTATTAGCTCTCTGAGACCCTCTTCCGGGTCTGAATCAGTATTCTTCAGGATGAGTTCAGCCGGTTCCTTTATGGCGGTCTTCATCCCGCAGCCTATTCTTTGCCCTCTGACCTCAGGCTGATTCGGATACCATATCAGTTGTTTTTTCCTGTTCCCATAACAGTAACTGGGGACGGTTGGCCAGCCTGGGAGCGAGTTGCTCGTATTCGAAGCGGCTCAGAACAAGGGTCCTGATCTTGCGCTCGATATATCGTTCGGTTTTTGTGGTCAAATCTCTCAGGTTTTCCTGGTCTATTTTTCCCACCAGCAGGAGGTCAATAATACCGGTGTCCTTGCCCACGGCGTAATCGTCCAGGAGCAGGGCCAGTTCCAGGTCTCCCAGTCTGGCAGCAAGATTATCAGTAATCGAATTCATGCCCATGGCTTTCCTGACCATGGAGTGGAGTTCGGGAAAAAGGGGGTGATCTGTATTGGCCCGGTAATTGATCTGGCGGCCTTTTTTTTTGCTGGACAGAAGGCCGGTTTTACTGAGCTGCTGCAGTTCCTCTCTGACCTGGCTGGGGGAGAGGGTTAGTTCTCCGGCCAGTTCCCGCAGATATACCTGCTGGGAGGGGTTGAGAAAAAGGCGCATCAGGATGTTTATCCTGGTTTTGGAGGTGATTAAACCTTGGAATAATGATTTCATGTGGCTATTATGTTCTGTTTTTTAGAACATAATAACGAGGAAGGGGAGGGGTGTCAATAAAATTTCCATCGTTTTTCAGCCTTCCTGAAATTTATGTTTTTCTACACCAATCAAACTGCAGGTGTCATCAAATATTTTTGTAGCCGTCTCGTAAAAGGCCTGAGCATCTTCGAGTGTAGGTTTGCCATCCGGTAGGAGGCCAAAATCTCCGGGATATCGGGATTAGATATAAAGGTCATCAAGAACAAGTGTCAAGTCTTCATCAAAAACCGCCATCCGGCGGTCGCCCACAATTACCAACTTCTGTTCCTTGAAAGGATGGAGTCTGGGAACGAAAATATGGAAGCGGATGCCTGAGGCTTGTTTTTATAAGAGCTTACGAAATTCGTCGTTTGATAATCCGGCGTCTTTTACGATTTTACCCATAGTTATAGCATTGACTGGATTATGACGAGGGACGGTTATAATCCTGTTTCCATCTGTCATGACAATGTGTTTTCCTTGGCGTGCAACCCAAAAACCTGCTTTTTCCAAGACTCGAACTGCCGCAAGGTGATTTATCCCCGGCAATTTAGGCATAATAACTATATTGCCTGGATTTCTACATCACGGCTTGGTTTGTCCTGGACAAGTTCGTTTACTACCTCCAGATACTCCATAATAGCATGGCGGATATTCTCAATAGCTTCCTGTTCGGTGTTTCCCTGGGAATGGCAGCCCGGCAGTCCAGGTACTGATACGGCATAGCCTTCCTCGGAATATTCCAGAATGACCTTGTATTTCATCACATTAACCTTTTACAAATTTCAGTGATTATGTTTAGACCTGTTGTGTTTTGTAGAATAATTACGATTCAAAAGTTTTGCAAAGACTAAGTAACTTTTAATAAAAACAAGAAAGATTTTGCATTGTAGATCCTGAATGTATTGTTCTTATTGATCCAGGATTTTTGCGGACTTATTCCAGCCGAATACTTTGACCCCATGACGATGGACGAATTTTGTGCCACCGTAGACGAGAGTGGGATTAATTGCCTTATTACCGGCCAGTTTCAGCCAGTATTCCAGGCCGCTGAAAAAGTCGCGGTTAAGGGTCTGACCGGACTTTATTTCGATGGGCATCAGCCGGCCCCCGTAGTCGGCGATAAGGTCGATTTCATGGCCTTTACTGTCACGCCAGAAATAAAACCCCGTGTTTATCATTCGGTTGAAACGGGTTTTCATTAATTCAGCTACCACAAAGGTCTCAAAGATACTGCCGCGCAAAGGGTGAGTTGTGAGCTGCCCGGCCTCCTGAAGGCCGAGTAGACAGCAGAGCAGGCCGGTGTCGTAGAAGTAGATCTTGGGGGATTTGACCAGACGCTTACGAAAGTTGTTATGGTGGGGCCGCAACTGAAAGAGAATGTAACTTGCCTCCAATACGGAAATCCAGGCCTTGGCGGTATTGTGGGTGATGCCGCAGTCGGCAGCCAGGGAGGAAAGGTTTAAGAGCTGGCCGCTGCGTCCGGCGCAGAGGCGCAGAAACCGTTGAAATGTTTCCAGATCCTGGACCTTGAGCAGCTGCCGGACATCCCGTTCTATATAGGCTGTTACATAGGCCGGAAACCAGGAGTTTGGTGAGAGGTCTCTGTCATATAGTGGAGGGTAGCCACCATAGAACAGCATGGTATCAAGATCTGCGGGCATGACTTCTCCGTTATCGAGTTCTTCAACTGAAAAAGGCAGCAGTTCGATAAAGGAGGTTCGGCCTGCCAGAGACTGGGTTATTTCGGACATCAAACCGAACTGCTGTGAACCGGTCAGCAGAAAAAGGCCCATGCGGCCGGCCTTATCGACATGGGTCTGGAGGTAGGAGAGAATTTCCGGTGCCCGCTGC
>JAWOFO010000007.1:0-43474 GCA_046497465.1 Desulfobia sp. | reverse complement strand
ATGCCGGTCCCGGATCGGGGTCCGGGACCGGCATGACGGAGTGACGAATGCTGCACAACTGGTAAGTAACGTTGTAGGGTTAAGAACATTTAATCCATAATTCTTACTAAGGCTTATCCAATGTCAAGCGATATAAATAAAATAGTACTGGCTTATTCCGGTGGTCTTGACACCTCAGTAATCCTGCGCTGGCTGAAGGATACTTACAGATGTGAGGTAATTGCCTATGCTGCAGATGTAGGTCAGCAGGAAGACTGGGAGGCTGTCCGGGAAAAAGGGTTTGCCACCGGGGCTGACAAGGTGATAATTTCGGATCTGAAAGAGGAATTTACCAGGGATTTTATATTTCCCGCCTTTCGGGCCAACGCTATTTACGAAAACAAGTACCTCCTGGGGACTTCGCTGGCCAGGCCATTGATTGCCAGAGAGCAGGTAAGGATAGCCCGGGAAGAAAGGGCTGACAGCCTAAGCCATGGAGCCACAGGCAAAGGCAATGACCAGGTACGTTTTGAAATGGCCTACCTGGCTTTAAATCCAAACTTAAATATTATCGCACCCTGGAGGACCTGGAACTTGGGTTCCCGCAACAGCCTGCTTGCCTATGCAGAAAAACACGGCATACCTGTGCCGGTTAATAAAAAAAAGCCCTACAGTTCTGATGAGAACCTGCTGCACATCAGTTTTGAAGGAGGTAACCTGGAGGATCCCTGGAATGAACCAGATCAGGATATATACCAAATGACCAGCTCCCCGGAAGAGGCTCCGGATGAACCTATCTATATAAATCTGGAATTCCAGGAAGGCGACCCGGTAGCAATCGACGGAGTTCCCCTGAGCCCGGTATCCCTGATACAGAGACTTAACACCCTGGGCGGAGTAAACGGTATCGGCCGGCTGGACATGGTGGAAAACCGCTTTGTCGGCATGAAGTCACGGGGTGTTTATGAAACACCCGGAGGGACTATCCTTCGTATCGCTCACCTAGACCTGGAAACTATTACCATGGACCGCGAAGTCATGAAAATCCGGGACAGTCTGGTGCCCCGTTACTCTGAACTGATCTACAACGGTTTCTGGTTTTCTCCGGAACGCGAGCTGCTGCAAAAAACCATGGATAACGCCCAGGAGACAGTGAGCGGCATGGTTCGCTTAAAACTCTATAAAGGCAACTGCATTCCAGTGGGACGCAAGTCGGAACACTCCCTTTACCAGGAAAGTTTTGCCACCTTTGAAGAAGACGAAGTATACACCCAGGCGGATGCTACCGGCTTTATCAGATTGAATGCCCTTAGAATGACCATGAAGGCGCTGAAGGAGAAAGGCGAAAGGCAAAAATCTAAGATCAACTTTCCGACTTAAAAAAATAACAGAATTTCATGAGGTTGGTATGTCCACCGCTAAACACCACGGTCTGACGGCAAATTTTCACGTTATATCATATAAACAAATTAAGTCGGAAAGTTGAAATTTAAGGAAAGCCAGATATGACCAATCAGAAAAAACTATGGGGAGGCAGATTCAGTGAGGCTACAGCTGCTTCGGTAGAGGAGTTCACTGAGTCAGTGCAGTATGACTGGCGGCTTTTCCGGCATGATATCGCCGGCAGCAGGGTCCATGCCAGGATGCTCTGCCGCCAGGAAATAATCTCCGGGGAAGAGCTGGAGCATATAATCCAGGGCCTGAATGCCATAGAAGAAGATATTAAAAACAAAAAATTCGAATTCAAAACCGAGTTCGAAGATATCCATATGAACATAGAAAAAGCCCTGATTGACCGGATAGGTCCTGCCGGGGCCAAACTGCACACCGGGCGCAGCAGAAACGACCAGATCTGCCTGGACACCAGACTTTACCTGCGCAGTGAAAGCAGTAGAATCAAGAACCTGATCAGAGAGGTTAACAGGACCCTGGTCCGGCTTGCCCGCAGTTATCAGGGGGCTATAATGCCCGGCTACACCCATCTCCAGAAAGCCCAGCCCGTTCTTTTATCCCACCATCTACTGGCCTATTACGAGATGTTCAAAAGAGACCTGGCCAGGTTTAATGACTGCCTTAAAAGAATAAATGTCCTGCCCTTAGGGGCCGCGGCTCTGGCAGGTACGGGCCTGCCCCTGGACCGGGAATACGTGGCTGCTGAACTTGATTTCCCCGAGATCAGCAAAAACAGTATGGATGCGGTAGCGGGCCGTGATTTCGCCGTGGAATTTCTCTCAAACTGCACTATTACCCAGCTTCACCTCAGCCGTCTTGCAGAAGAACTGGTTATCTGGTCAAGTGATGAATTCGGCTTTGTTGAGATCTCCGACAGCTTTTGTACCGGCAGCAGCATTATGCCTCAGAAAAAGAATCCTGACATACCTGAACTTATAAGGGGCAAAAGCGGCCGGGTCACCGGTAACCTGATGTCGCTGATTACAACCATGAAAGGTCTTCCCCTCACCTATAACCGCGATCTTCAGGAAGACAAGGAACCACTATTTGACAGCGCTGATACCATAAGTCGGGAACTGGCCATAACAGCAGAAATGCTTTCTAATCTGAAATTCAATAAAAAAAGACTCGAACAAGCGGCCAGAGAGGGATTTATGACCGCCACTGACCTCGCCGATTATCTGGTGAAAAAAGGCATGCCTTTCCGGGATGCCCATGCTGTAGTCGGTGATATTGTAAGTTACTGTCTCAAGCAGGGTAAAAAACTGAAGGAATTAACCCTGGATGAACTACAACGGTATGCCAGGGTCATTGACAGGGACGTTTTTGATATCCTTTCCGAAGAAGGTTCCATTAACAGTAGATTATCACTGGGTGGTACTGCTGAAAAACAAGTAAAAAAGGCCCTTGAACAAGCGGAAAAAGAACTGGAAGAGCCCCTATGACAGGAATAAGGCGTTTAACTCTTTATTCTGCCCTCATTCTTGTAGTTTTTCTGATTACGTCATGCGGTAGAAAAACAGATCCGATACCACCTCAGGCGGCAATCCCCGCACCTGTTAAGGACCTTAGCTACCGGTTTTCAGATCGTGGTTTATCCGGCCATCAACCCAACCACAAGCCGGCTTCAGATAAGGTCAATGAGGTTATTCTGGAATGGACCTATCCCCGAAAATCCATAAACGGCCAAGAGATTAAGAGGATCCGCAGATTCCTCCTCCACAAAAGTGACCTGACCGGCAAGAACTATTGTCCGGATTGCCCGGCCACTGTTACTAGTGTAAAAAAAATCAAACCGCTTACAGCCGGCCCCGGCCAAAAAATGCAAATCCGAGACAGGCATCTGGTCCCGGGCCATCATTATTATTACTCAGTGATTTCTGATTGCGGCTGGAACATTATCAGCCAGGAGTCGAACCGGATCTCCTTCTGGTGGGACACCCCTCCTGCTGCTCCAAGCCCGGTCCGGGTAAAGACAACTGAACAGGGAGTAAAAATAAGCTGGGAGGCAGTAGAAAATGATATAAAGGGGGCTTCCCTTGATCAACCCTTAAAATATCAAGTCTTACGGAAAAGGGGGAACGGGAAATACAGGACCCGGGGTGAAACCACCAAGCGGCCATGGTATTACGACCAAGTAGCTGAAGGTGATGAATACAGCTACCGGATCAGGGCGATAAAGCTATATAAGGGAACCGCTATACCCGGACAATACAGTAAAACGGTAAATTTTACCCCTGAGGACCGTACCCCGCCGCCGACCCCTGAAATCGTCTCAATAATAAAATCAGGGCATGGACCAAGGCTTTTATGGAAAAGGGTCTCCGCCCCTGACCTGGGAGGATATAGAGTTTACCGGCGCCGGGACCGTTCGGCAAAGTGGACTTTAATCGTAGAGACCGGTCCCCATGCCTTTTCCTTTACAGATAAGTCCCTTTCCGACAAAAAAGGGCCATGGTACTATACTGTAACCTCTTTTGATAATGCCTCACCGGCCAATGAAAGCAATCTTTCCGGGGAAGCTGTTTACAAATTGATCAGCGATTAACCCCCTTCTGCTGAAAACTGACAGTCACCCGGTACAGCAAATAAAAATGTACAAATAATACTACAACGACATTTTGGCTCTCTCTCCCGTCATTCCCCGGCTTGACCGGGTAATCCAGTTTCTTTTTCTGGATTCCCGTCCCGGATCAGGGTCCGGGATGACGTTCTTTCGCGGGAATGACGGAAACAGAAAGGAAGTGTCGCTGTAGTAATAAGAACCCACAACTGAAAACCAAATAACGAGGTAAACCGGGATGCATCATTTTAACTATAAGAATAAGGAACTGTTTTGCGAGGAAGTGGCTGTCCAAGATATTGCTGCCGCCGTCTCCACCCCTTTTTATCTTTACAGTACCGCTACACTGAGCCGCCATTTCCGGGCCTTTGATGAAGCGTTTTCTGTAGAGTATCCACAAGGAGGGCCCCTGGATCACCTGACCTGCTTCTCAGCAAAATCCTGTTCAAATCTGGCTATTCTTAACCTGTTTGCCGGACTGGGGGGAGGAGTAGATATTGTTTCCGGAGGCGAACTCTACAGATGCCTTAAGGCAGAAGTCGATCCCCGGAAAATTGTCTATTCCGGGGTCGGCAAGACCGAAGATGAAATGCGTTTTGCTCTGGAGTCGGGTATCCTCATGTTCAATGTTGAATCCCGGCAGGAACTGGAAACACTGCAGAACGTGGCAGCCAGAATTTCTGCTAAAGCCCCTGTTTCACTGAGGATCAACCCGGACGTTGACCCTAAAACCCATCCCTATATCTCAACCGGTCTGGCCCGGAACAAATTCGGCATTCCTGTAAACGAGGCCCTGGAAGTATATAAAATAGCCGCGGGTATGGCCAATATCGAAATTAAGGGGGTAAGTTGCCATATCGGCTCCCAGCTTACCGAGGTCTCTCCCTTTGTAGAATCACTGCAGAAAGTCAAAGTTTTTATGAAACAACTTGAAGCCGAAGGGATTCACTTTTACTATCTGGATATAGGGGGCGGCTTGGGTATCCGCTATGATACCGAAGACCCGCCTCTTCCCGCGGTTTATGCCGAAGCAATCTCCAGGGAGATGGCCGGGCTGAAATGCGTCTTGATCCTGGAGCCGGGCCGCGTTATAGTTGGTAATGCCGGGATACTGGTAACAAGAGTACTCTACACCAAGGGCAGCAATAAAAATTTTATAATTGTTGATGCAGGAATGAATGATCTGGCCCGACCCAGCCTTTACAACGCCTACCATGCCATTCAGGCAGTAGAGGATAAAGACCGGGAAACCAAGGTAGCCGACGTCGTAGGCCCGATCTGTGAAACCGGCGACTTCCTGGCCAAGGACCAGGAAATTCCCGCTTTTGAAAGAGGTGACCTGCTGGCCTTTATGAGTTGCGGGGCATATGGTTTCACCATGTCCTCCAACTATAACTCCAGACCCAGAGTCCCGGAGATCCTGGTTGCAAATGACAATTATTATGTTATCCGAGAAAGGGAGTCCTATAAAAACCTGATAGCCGGAGAAACCATACCCGAGATAAATCTATAAACTTTCTATGCAGTTTCCAGTAAAATTTACTAAGATGAGCGGTGCGGGTAATGATTTTATCATCATTGATCATCGATGCCCGATAGTAAGCACAGAAGACATGCCGTCTTTTGTAAAAAAGGTCTGTCGACGAAAATTTTCTGTTGGTGCTGACGGCCTTATTTTTATTGAAAAATCCCAGGAAGCGGATTTCAGCTGGCAGTTCTTTAACGGAGACGGAAGTGAGGCGGAAATGTGCGGTAACGGTGCCCGCTGTGCTGCCAGGTTTGCCTTTAATAACGGGATCGCCCCCCGGGAAATGTCATTTATGACCAAAGCCGGCAGAATAAAAGCCGGGGTTTCCGGAGATTCGGTAAAACTTGCCATGACAGCACCGCAGGACATAAATCTGGGACGAAAAGTGCAGATCAATAATGAAATCTTAACCGTGCACAGCCTCAATACCGGTGTCCCTCATGCCATAATCCTGGTAGAGAATAACAGGGAAACACCGGTAAAAGAGTGGGGAAGATCAATTCGTTTCCACGAGATGTTCAGCCCCGCCGGGGCCAATGTAAACTTCCTGGAAGTTACTGATAGCAATAAACTTTACCTCCGTACTTACGAAAGGGGAGTTGAAGATGAGACTCTGGCCTGCGGTACCGGCGCGGTAGCTGCCGCTATTACTGCCTCCATACTAGGAAAAACAAAGGAACCGGTCCAGATTACAACTTCCGGGGGCGAGATCCTTAAAATCCATTTCAAGCAGTCCGAAGCAGCTATCACGGATGTATATTTAGAAGGACCTGCCCGGGACATTTACCAGGGAAATCTGCTGCCGGACAGCCTTGGATAACAATTAGGAATTACGTATCTTCTCAATAACTTGGGGCTCACCTCTACGTAAGGGCCTACTTGATAGCAGGTGTTTAGACTGTATCTTTTTAGCGGCCGGGTTAGCCATTAATTAAACACCTGATTCCTGCTCTCTGGTGATCTGTCTCTTTGAGTAGTTATTTGTTCAACTTTCTGGATTAATTTATCTGTATGATATAACGCGCAAATTTTTTAGAGAACGGTACTGGTTGGTATATTTATTCAGGAACATTAGAACCACTCAAACACCAAGCCATTCCTGAATGGCTATACCAACCGTTTAAAATTATAATAATTTTCTCAAGTCGGAAAGTTGGATTCTGATTATTAAAAAGGAGGGTTTTGATATGACTAAATTCCGAGGAGCTTTTGTGGCCATAGTTACTCCGTTTATTGATGGGGAAATAGATGAACAGGGGCTGAACGACCTTATTGAATTTAATATTACCAATAAGACTAACGGTATCGTTCCCTGTGGTACTACGGGAGAATCGGCTACCATGAGTCACGAAGAACACCACCGTGTTGTGGAACAGACCATCAAGACGGTTAACGGCAGGGTCCCGGTGCTGGCAGGAACAGGATCGAACTCCACTGCTGAATCTATTGAACTGACCCGTCATGCCAAAGAAGCAGGGGCGGATGGGGCCCTGATGATTACTCCATACTACAACAAGCCCTCTCAAGAAGGCCTTTATCAACATTTCAAGAAGGTTGCCGAAGAAGTAGACATCCCCATTGTGCTTTACAATGTCCCGGGGCGGACCTCGATAAACATGCTGCCGGAAACAGTGGCTAAATGTGCAGCTATCCCCAACATTGCCGGTATCAAAGAAGCCTCTGCCAATCTTAAACAGGTAAGCGAAATTATCATGCAATGCCCTGATGACTTTGCAGTAATGTCCGGCGATGACTTCACTTCCATGCCTCTTGTTGCCATCGGAGGGACCGGGGTTATTTCCGTTAGTTCCAATGTTGACCCCAAATCCATGTCAGAAATGATGAAGGCCGCTCTGGCTGGAGATATGAATCTAGCCAGAGAACTGCACTATAAACTTTTTCCTCTTATGCAGGCCATGTTCCTGGATACCAACCCGGTTCCAGCTAAAACCGCGCTGGAACTCATGGGAAAAATAAAATCAGGTATGCCCCGCCTTCCCATGTACAAAATGAATGACAGCGCACTGAACAAACTTAAAAAAATAATGGTCGACTATGGCCTGCTCGATTCTGATTAAAAATTAATAATAGAACTATATCGTTGAATTACCTACAGTAAGGTATTTATAAAAACATGAAAACAGAATTTAAAGTGCTAAATGTCTATTATCTAATGCCGGTAACTTGTAATTGAATAAAAGGAGAAAATATGACAACCAGGGTTATTGTATCAGGAGCTGCCGGCCGCATGGGCAGGCGCATCTGTGATATTGTCAACCGCAATCCGCGGCTTGAGCTGAGCGGTGCTTTAGAACATCAGGACAATGCCGCAATAGGCAGCGACATCGGAGAAACCGGGGGATTCGGCAAGACCGGCGTCACAGTTTCTTCTGATCTCTCCTCTATTATAGACCATGGTGATGTAATTATCGACTTTACTGCTCCGGAGGCGACTATGAAAATCGCCCGTGAAGCCGCCATTCGCAACAAATCTATGGTAATTGGCACTACCGGACTTTCCGGGGAGAATTTGAAAGAACTGCAGAACCTGGCCGGGAACATGGCAATAGTCCAGGCCCCTAATATGGCAGTAGGAGTTAACCTTCTATTTAAATTAACCAGAAAGGTGGCCTCTATTCTGGGAGACAACTATGATATTGAAATTATAGAATCCCATCACCGCCTGAAAAAAGATGCTCCAAGCGGGACAGCCTTGAAGTTGGGAGAAATGGCTGCCGAAGGCGTGAATCGTGATTTCAATAAGATCGGGGTATTTGAGAGGCATGGCATAATAGGACAGCGCACTAACGAGGAAATTGGAATTCAGGCCATCCGGGCCGGGGATATTATCGGTGAACATACTGTCTACTTTGCCGGTCCCGGCGAAAGACTGGAACTGACCCATAAAGCCCAGAGCCGGGACAACTTTGCCGGGGGGGCTGCTGTTGCCGCTGCCTGGTTAGCTGACAAAGAAAACGGGATGTATACCATGTTTGACGTGCTGGGACTGGCTGATCTGTAATGCTGCTTCAAGCCTTAGGGTTTATTATGGTGTTTGGCGTTTGGCAGTCCATTCAGGAACATTGTGCAGTTTTTGTTAGTGGCTTTTGGCGAAGCGAATGGATGATTCGTCACTTTCCTTACCATAACGTACCGGAGGTACGGTCAACGTTAAAAATTTCAACTGTCTGAGCGAGGTACGAGCGAGTTTTGAAATTTTAGTGAAGCGAGCCTTAGAGCCACTCAAACACGAAGCCGTTCCTGAATGGACATGCCAACCTCATGAAATCCTGCTGTTTTTTAAGTAGGAAAATTGAGTAAACCAGCTTTATCAGATATCAGATGAAAATTATCCGCTGTCAGGTCAGTCGTATAGACAATAAAGGGCCAGCATGGACTTATGGGATGGTCGAAGATGAATATCTCCATGTCCTTGACGGTCAACCTTTTTCCGAACTGAATTTTTCCGGAGAACAGATCGCTCTTGAAAAGGTTAGACTGCTTCCCCCCTGTCTTCCCAGCAAGATTGTGGCAACAGGTATCAACTACGCTCAACACGCCCGGGAGCTGGGCTATGAAATACCGGCAGAGCCTCTTATATTTATAAAACCCCCTTCTGCTATTGTCGGACCGGAAGAAGAGATAGTTTTACCGGCCATGAGTTCAAGAGTGGAATTTGAGGGTGAACTTGCCGTGGTTATAGGCCGAACAGCTAAAAATATCCTCCCGGGAAATGCCCTTGGTCATGTCCTGGGCTATACCTGTTTTAATGATGTTACTGCCCGTGACCTGCAAAAAAAAGACATCCAGTTTACCAGGTCAAAAAGTTTTGATACTTTTGCCCCTGTGGGGCCGGTCATTGAAACTGACCTTGAACCGGGGGCTCTCGAGCTGAGCAGCATACTCAACAAAGAAGTCAGACAAAAGGCAAATACCGCCTCACTTATCTGGAGCGTACCTGAACTGATTTCCTTTATTTCCCGGGTAATGACCCTTTTCCCGGGCGATATAATAGCTACCGGCACCCCTTCGGGAGTAGGAAAACTAGTTAAAGGAGACAACATAAGTATCCATATAAGCGGTATTGGAACTTTAACAAACAAGGTAAGAGAATAAGGCCTTAACAGTGGTTCATATCTTTATTGGTCTGGGGTCAAACCTCGGCCATAGACGACGTAATATACTTTCAGCCTGGAAGGAACTAACTAACAGAGTCAATGCTCAAAGCAAAAAATTCAGCTTTCAGCTTTCAGCTCCCCGCTTCCCCAAAAATGCTGAAGAGATATCCTCTCCCTATCTGAGCGAACCACTGGGTATAGATTCTGAAAACTGGTTTATTAATGCTGTAGGGACAATGGCTACCGAAATGTCCCCGGACCAGCTGTTAACTGAAATGCTTGCCATAGAGACTGACATGGGAAGAGATCGTTCTCGGGGTGATGATCGCCTTATTGATCTTGACCTCCTCTATTACGATGATCTCATCCTTGAACAGCAAAACCTGACCTTGCCTCATCCGGGCATTGCCGACCGCCTCTTTGTCCTTCTGCCACTCAAGGAATTGGCCCCTGAATACAGCCATCCCGTTCTGGCCCTGACCAACAGCGAAATGCTCGCCCAGCTTAAGTCAAGGAAAATCGTAAAAAAAGCCTCCTGGAACCTGGAAAAAGTATGACCCCCTTGCGAATCATTGTACTTGCATTACTTCTTTTTATCCTATATCGTCTTATATTCGGTCCTAAAAAGAAAAAAACCTGCTCCCGTTCTAGGAAAGGAATAGAGGCCGCGGAACGGGACGTACTTGTAGAAGACCCGGTATGTCACTCATTTGTTCCTAAAAAAGAAGCAATCAGAGGAGTTAAAGGGGGTAAGACCTTCTATTTCTGCAGTGAAAGCTGCGCCCGAACTTTTCTGGAAGACCCGGAAGATCCGGAGGCGTAAGACTCAGGGCCCAGGGTGCCGGGGTCTTACATAATTTATATCTACAACGTACCTTCAGGTACGGCCAGAGGAGAAATAATTATGAAATTTTTTATCGACACCGCAAATATCCGGGAAATAGAGAAAGGGGTGGAGATGGGAATGGTTGACGGAGTAACAACCAATCCTTCCCTGATTGCCAGGGAAAACAAACCATTCGAGGACCTGCTTGAAGAAATCTGTGAATTGGTGGCTGGCCCGGTAAGTGCCGAAGTAATGAGCCTGGAAGCGGAGGAGATGCTGGCTGAGGGTAGGAAATTGGCGGAATTGGCCGACAACATAGTAATCAAAGTTCCCATGACCGCCGAAGGTTTAAAGGCGGTTAAACTATTCGCTGCTGAAGGCATAAAGACCAACGTCACCCTGATCTTTTCAGCTGCCCAGGCCCTGCTTGCTGCCAAAGCCGGCGCTACTTATGTAAGCCCTTTTGTCGGCCGACTGGATGACATATCCAGCCCGGGAATGGGCCTGGTAAGCGATATAATGACCATTTATGAAAACTACGGTTATCAGACCGAAGTTATTGTGGCCAGCATACGGGGTCCCATGCATGTCATTGACGCCGCCCTGGCCGGCGCCGACATATCCACTATCCCCTATAAAGTTATAGCCGGACTGACTGAACATCCCCTTACAGACAAGGGGATAAAAAAATTTTTGGCAGACTGGGAGAAGAGAACAGGCAATTGAAAAATCAAATATTCATGATGCAACCCGCAAGGCTGAAAGGTGATGGCAAAGATTAATAATCTTCCCAACCTGCTTACCGGTTATCGTTTGGCCATAATAGCGCCTCTGTTACTCTGCCTGAGACCGGGGGCAGTACCGGAAATCGGCCTACTCGCTTTTATCCTTTTCGTTTCTGCCGCCCTGACCGATCTGGCTGATGGCTACTTGGCCAGGAAGTTCCAGGCTGAAAGTGATCTGGGCAAATTAATTGACCCGCTGGCAGATAAGGTGCTGGTGACCGCAGGCCTGGTTATGCTTATCCCCTTGGGCAGGGTTCCGGCCTGGCTCTGTTTCCTTATCCTGGCCAGAGAAATGATTGTCACCGGCCTGCGGAGTATCGCCGCAGCTTCGGGAACCGTAATTGCTGCCAGTAAGCTGGGTAAGTATAAAAGTGCCACTCAGGTGACCGCCCTGGCAATTCTGATTTTCCCGGCCAGCTTCTCACCTTTCCCCGGACTACACAGGATTGGTTTAATTATTCTTTATCTGGCCCTATTTCTCACGCTCTGGTCCGGTATCCACTATTTCCATCGTTTTCGCAAGGTTTACTTAACTTCGCGGCAAAGAGGCATTTGACAGGATTACGCCTTTTGTTTCCGTTGCTTACGGGCTTTACCGGGCAAATAAATAAGTATCTTCTTAAAAAAACCGTTACCCACGCTTCTGCTGCGAATAGTGGTGTCCTGCTGGAGAAGCATATGGACTATTCTTCTCTCTGAAGGATTAAGAGGTGAAATGGTCCTGGTTTTACCGGTCTCCTTAACCTCGGCCGTTAATCTCAGGGCGGATTCTTCCAGCTCCGCCTTTCTCGATGCCCGAAAGTTCCCGGCATCCAGACCAAAAGACAACCTCTGGGGATATCTTCTTCCGGCCATCCTCCCCAGCAGATACTCAAGACTGTCAAGCAACTGGCCCTTATCAGCAATCAGATCCTGCTCAGCTTCTCCTGAAATATAAAACACTGTCTTATTACCGTCCTCTTTGCACTCTATCTCTGTGGGCATGGCCATAAGATCGAGAAGCTTCTCCAGGTCACTTTTTAGATATTCCTTAATTTCTAAAGGCAAAGGCCTTTCCCCAGTCTCAGCTTTTCTGCCGTTTTTTTCAGACAGGTTGAAAGCCTCTTGCCGGCCATCATCACTATCACCAGGGCTTTCACTCTCCGGAGCCGGTTCCTTTTCTGCAGCTCCCGTCTCTTGAAGAACCGGTTTACTCTTCACTTCTTCCCGTAATACCTGGCCTGGTGCCTCTTCACCTTCAGCTGCCACCTCTTTCAGAGATGCCTGGATTACCGCGCTTTTACGGCAGAGCCCAAATATACCGTCAGATCCCGGGGATTCTATATTAATATCCAGTTGTTCCCGAGAGACCTTCATCTTTTCCACTGCTGTATTTATGGCCTCTTCAACATCTTTTCCTTTAAATTTAAATTTCCTGGTCATCGTAACTTGTATACACCATTTGAAGTTAATCTTAACTAACTTGACAGTCAAAAATTCTCTTAATCATTTGAATTTATTTACCATGATTCTACCTGTTCGTCATTCCGGCGAAAGCCGGAATCCAGAGTCTTTTCAAAGAGGTAAGAAACTGGATGCCGGATCCGTCATCCCGGACACGATCCGGGACCGGCATAACGGAAGAACTTTTGACTGTCAAGTTAACTAACAAGATCAAAAATAATATATTAAAAAAATCCTGCAAAAAAGTGAGTAAGCTGATTTTTATGCTTTATTTTCCCATCCGTCAAGTCGAACGATTTATATAGTACTGTTGAGCAATAGCCAACAAATTGGTAACCAGCATATACAACACCAACCCGGCAGAAAAATTAATAAAGACAAAGATAAAAACAACCGGCAAAAACTTCATAATTTTGGCCTGAGTGGGATCCCCGGTAGTAGGAGTGAGCTTCTGCTGCAAGTACATGGTAAACCCCATAATAAGGGTAAGTACTGGTATTCCGCCCAGGACAGGGATATCAAACCCTATATACAGGCGTTCCGGAGCAGACAGGTCGTTAATCCAGAGCATGAAAGGGGCGTGGCGCAGTTCAATGGTCTGTAGCAAGACCTTATAGAGGGCGACAAAAACCGGTATCTGGACTACAAGCGGCAGACACCCTCCCACCGGATTAACCTTATAAGTCCGGTAAAGCTGCATCATCTCTTTATTTAAGGTCTCTTTATCATTTTTATACTTTTCCCTCAGCTTAGCCATCTTGGGCTGCAGTTTCTGCATGGTTTTCATGGACTTCATTCCCTTATGGGAAATGGGCCAGAAGATTAATTTAACGATGAGGGTGGTAATAATAATAGCCCAGCCATAATTATATAAGAAACTGTAAAGAAACTGTAATAAATAAAGCATGGGTTTAGCCAGGACATCAAACCAACCGAAATTGACAATCTCCGACAGATTATAACCACTGGCCTTCAGGTTCTTCATTTCCTTGGGACCAAAATAGACCTTATAATGATAACTTTCCTGACCGGCAGGGGGGGTTATCAGCTGTTTTTCAGTGATCTCGGTTATGACTTTGTTCTGATGGCCTGACAGATACCTAACAGTATGACTTGTTCCAGTTTCAGGAATAACACAGGTCATAAAGTAGTTATCCTCATAGGCGGTCCAGCTAATGGAACCACTGCGGATCTCCCCTCCATCCCGGATATCATCAACCTTGATTTCCTCCAGACTGGAATTCTGATAAAGCGCCGGACCGTGAAACAGGAATCTTTCTCTGGCACTCTGACTTTCAGAAAAAGGTTTATTGGTCATGGCCAAAAGAGGTGCACCATTTACCCGATGCCCGGTTTTATTGATGACATCAACATCAAGATCTATTAAATAATCACCGGCCCTAAAGGTCATGGTCCGGCAAATGGATAATCCAGAAGGGAGGGTGGCGGTAAAAGTCAACTGTTCTGAACCGTTATGGATCTCCAGTCTTTCTTTATCAGCCTTATACAGAGGCAGTTCAAGCTGAGAAGGAATACCCCAGGAAAAAAACAGGGGGAGTTCACGGGGAGTGGAAGTCTTAACAAGCTCCTTTTTGGGAGAATCCTTGTCAATATCCTCTCTGTATTTTTTAAGTCTGAAACTTTTAATCCCTCCCCCGGCCTCACTTATGACCGCAGTATACAGATCTGTTTCTACTACGATGTCTCGAGCTTTGCTAAAATCTGCTGTTTCTGCAGATTCCCCGGACGCCGGAACAGCCTGCCCTTTTAAAGCCTTTTCCTGAGAGCTGTCATATTTCAGGGCAGAACTTTGGGGGGATTCCATTGTGGACTTTTCCGCCTCACGGTTGTCTGTCTGATTGTTTTCCCGGCTCTGCTCCGGCGGGGGTACAAAGAAGTATTGAAATCCCACCAGGATCAACAACGACAGGGCAACAGCTAAAACAGCTCTTCTCGTGTCCATAACACTTTTCCTTATAGTCCTGAAATTCTTTTAAATTTTTACTGGTATTTTTAGTTTTCACCAGCTGATAAGCTGATATCTTTTAAGAAGGGCTCAGGGCGCCTTACACCTTGGACCTTACACCTTTTACCGGATCATATCCCCCCTTGTTCCAGGGATGACAACGCATAATCCGGCGGGCTGCCATAAACAACCCGGTAAAGGTTCCATAAAGGCGAACCGCCTCAATGGCATACTGCGAACAGGTAGGAGTAAAGCGACAGGATTGAGGGAAGAGTGGTGACAGAACAAGCTGGTAGCTACGCAACAGAATAAGACAGAGTCTTTGACCATACCTCCGGTTCTTTATGGTAAGGTAAGTGTTTGAATCATCCATTCACTTCCATTCTCCATATTTATCGTAACAGCCGCAGAGGATCTGATAAGTAATTAAGTGACTGGCAGAAGATAACTTTGAAACAAAAAATCATTCTTCTGCCTTCAAAAGCCCTTGTTTCTGCAAAAGCTCGATCATGGCTTTTTCTATATCCCGCTGACCATGGAACGGGCAGTTTTTCCGCACAGCAAAAACTATATCCTGAGAAGGAGCTATGGAGTGTTTTTTCAGACGGAAAGTCTCCCGGATAATTCTCTTCAGCCTGTTCCGGCAAACAGCCTTTTTCACACCATGAATACTGATACCAAGTCTGTTATATCCCAAATTATTTGGCAGTATTATAAGACTGAACCTGTCTCCCTTGAGACGCATTCCTTGACGATAAACTTTCTGGTACTCATGCCTTTTAGTCACCAGATTTTTTTTAGGCAGCCCTGCCTCCGGATCACGATCCATACCATCATCGCTAAACCGAATGAAATTAAAAATTACGAATTGCTGCAGTACCCTTTAGTAAAGATAAGCCATCTCAATTACTTTCAATTTGTAATCCCTGCTTCTCATCAGGCCGACAGCCTTTTTCTGCCCTTGGCCCGACGTCTTTTGATTACTTCCTGCCCTGACCTTGTTTTCATTCTGACCCTGAAACCATGGGTCCTCTTTCTTTTTAAATTACTGGGTTGAAATGTTCTTTTACTCATTATGTCTGTTTCCTTCTTAACCCGAGACCGTTAACCAAATACTATTTAACCAGAAAAATTTTCCGTAAAAATATAACCCTGTGAACGATTAAACTATCTTCAAACAGCGCAAGTAACATAAATTGAGCAGATTACTCCGTCAAAATACGAAAGTCAAGGGATAACTAATGACTTATCATACTTCATCATCTTCATCAAGCTTGAACATTTTCCTGATATGGTTAAGCCGCTGGCGTCTTTCTTCAGCCGAAACATTCTCTTTGAGATAAATCACAGGGTTATGCAGGATCTTATTCATTATGGCAAAAGCCATTTTTTCTATCGATTTCTGTTTCTTTTTACCAAGATTCAAATCAATACTGTTTAAGGTCCTGCTCAGCTCCCGATCAACAACAGCAGCAGCCTTCCTTCGGAGAGCGGTAATAGTAGGGGCAAGCTCCATATCTTCCAGCCAGTGAAGAAATTTTATCATTTCCTCCTTTACTAGCCTTTCGGCCTTATCAGCCTCCTGCTGTCTCTCTGACTTGTTTATCTCCACGACATGATTAAGATCATCAACATCGTAAAGGAAAACATTATCCAGATCATTGATCCCGGGGTCCAGGTCCCGCGGTACAGCAATATCAATGATAAAAAGAGGCCGGTTGCGGCGCTTGCGCATAATGGCTTTCATGTCTTTTTTATAGAACAGAAATTCAGTGGAACCGGTTGAACTGATCATAATATCAACTTCTTCCAGCTGACTTCCCGTCTCTTCCAGTGATACGGCTTTACCTTCAAACCTCCTGGCCAGTTTTACGGCCCTCTCCAGGGTCCTGTTGGCCACAACCACTCCGCTGGTCCCCTGATTACTCAGATGTTCCGCCGCCAGCTCAGCCATCTCGCCTGCCCCCACCAGAAGCACCTTTTTCCCGGTCAAATCACCAAAAATTTTTTTCCCCAGCTCCACCGCAGCATAACTTATGGAAACAGCACTACCGCCGATACTAGTCTCGGTCCGGACAAGTTTGGCCACAGAAAAGGCCTTATGAAATAAACGATTCAAAATAACCCCGGTAGCATCACGATCAGCTGATTCTTTATAGGCATCCTTGAGCTGACCCAGTATCTGGGGCTCTCCCACCACCATGGAATCAAGACTGGCAGCAACCCGGAAAAGATGAATTACGGCATCCTTTCCATTATAGACATAAGTATACTGTCCAGCCTTTTCCTCCGGGATATCGGCGGCCTCAAAAAGAAAACGGGTAATAGAAAGGACTGTCTTCTGCGGCTCAGGACTGGTAAAGATCACCTCCACCCGGTTACAGGTGGAAAGAAAACAGAACTCCTCACATCCTTCTCTTTCACCTAAACCGCGATAAGCGGCTTCAGGATCATCGGAGAAGGCGAGTTGCTCCCGGACTTCCACAGGAGCGGTATTATGGCTTACTCCCAAAATCGTAATACTATCAACGGACATAAGAATGAAGCCCTGGCAGCAGATATGTGACTCCCCACAAGGTAAAAAGTACGGCGGCAAAACCGACAACAGCCATTATAGCCGTCCTTCTGCCTCGCCAGCCCACGGTAAAACGCTGATGCAGCAGGCCGGCATAGATAAGCCAGGTTATCAGGGACCAGGTTTCTTTAGGGTCCCAGTGCCAGTACGCGCCCCAGGCCTGTTTGGCCCACAGGGCTCCGGTTACAATACCAAGAGTGAGAAGTGGAAAACCTATAGTTAAACAGTGCTGATTAAGATAGTCAAGGGACTCCAGGGAAGGAAGACGGGGATAAAAAAATCCGAAACGTTTGGCCTTAAGTTCCCATTCCTGCAATAAGTACATTATCCCGCTACAGAAGCCCATGGCCAGAAAGCCGTTGGCCAGAATAGCTATGGTGGCATGCACGGGAAGCCAGTTACTCTGCAGAGCCGGCTGAAGCATGAGATTAATTTCCCTGGAAGACAGGGCAGCAATAACCATCAGGATCATAATGATCCAGGTTACAAAGGTCCCGAAATTCTTTACCCTGTAACGCCAGCGAAAAGAAAGAAAGGCCCAGGTTATAGACCAGGCAAAAAAGGAAACCGTATCATGGTGTGTGGTTAAAGGGGTATAACCGGCAGCAATAAAACGGCTTATAAGTACTAAAGTATGAAAGATGCCCGCAGTAAGCAGCAACAGACGGGCTGCCTTTCTTAGCTTCTGATTCTGCCTGACAAAATAAACGGTATAAAGGACAACTGTTACACAATAAATAATAAAGGTCAAAAAGAATAACATTGTCTTACCTGCCTGCCGGTTTTATCTGACCTGGCTGGGCCTTTCATAATCTAAAAGGCCCACCAGGTCTAAATCATTTAACGAAATGTCCTGACCAAGCACACCCCGTATATGTTTTTCCACCTCTAGCCAGTTCCTCTCCTTTATCCAGGACAGCAGGTCCGGATGAATCAACCTCTCAAAAACATCCCTATTTTTCTCTTCTTTTTCCCCCCGGACAAGGACATAGGGCCGTAGGCTGCCCAGGAGCTGCAAAAGAAGATCATACTCCTCTTCGAACTGTTCTTCCAGCTGCTCCCTTAAATTTTTAGCCAGAGCCGGGCTCTTCCCCGAGGTAGAAATAGAAACAGTCAGATCACCCCGGCGTACCGTAGCCGGAAGAATAAAGTGGCACCACTGTGGTGCATCAGCCACATTAAGCAGGATTCCACCCTCCTCTGCTTCCTCATAAACAGTACTCTGTACTGCGGGATCGTCGGTGGCAGCTATAACCAGAAAAGCCCCATCCAGGTCACCTTTTTTATAAAGCCGTTTCCACCAGCTGATATCGCCTTTGTCCACAAGAACAGTCAACTCACTGTTCAACTCGGGACTTATGACCGTCATCCTGGCGCCACAGGCAAGTAACTGTTTAACCTTCCTGGATGCCACCCGGCCGCCGCCGATCACCAGGCAGTCACGATCTTTAAGGTCAAGACAAACGGGAAAATAACTCACTGTTTCTGCTCCAGTATTTCAACTCTTACCTTGCCCTGCAAGCCGCTGGCAAACCGCTCGGCATCTGACTGTTCACCTACAATATCACCGTAATGCATGGGAATCGCCACCCTGGGTTTTATATCAAGAGCAGCCTGTACCGCTTCTTCGGCTGTCATCACATAAGTACCGGAGACTGGAAGTAGGGCGATATCAGCTTTCATGTCTTTCATCTCGGGAATATAATCGGTATCTCCGGCATGATAAACCCGACAGCCCCCAATAGTGATAATAAACCCCAGCCATTTATTGTCCCGAGGATGAAAGGTCTTACCGATGTTATAAGAGACAACCGCCTCAATGGAAAAACCCTTAACCGTTATTTTCTCCCCGGGCTCAACTACCTTGGCCTCATCCCCAAGGTCCCGGGCAGACATGGGCTCAGTAACCACAACCGTATCCTCTTTTTTTATCTTAGCTATATCTTCAGCAGAACAATGGTCAAAATGTTCATGTGTCACCAAGATTATATCTGCCGCTGGACTACCGGCGGAAAGCTTAAAGGGATCAAAATAAATAACCCGGCCCTCCCAGCTGATTCGAAAAGTATCATGCCCCAGCCATTCAATACTACCAAGAACTTTATCCACATCCATAATTTCCCCTCCTTTCTTCATTACTCAACTTTCCGGCTTAAGAAAGATCACAGGATTTCATACGGTTGGCATGCCCAACCGCTAAATACCACTATCTTACGAAAAATTTCAAGTACTACAGCGACACCTCCTTTCTGTTTCCGTCATTCCCGCGAAAGCAGGAATCCAGAAAAAGAAACTGGATTCCCCGGTCAAGCCGGGGAATGACGGAATAATAAATAAAAGATACACCTCCAGTACCAGATTAAATTTGACACAGCTTCACATTCAGTTATAGGTTACCGGTATAGGTTAAAAATCATTTTTCAACAGCAACCCGGATCCCGCATTAAGGAAGAGTAATAAAAACCAGGATACCCAAACCATGTATAAGAAGACTATTACAGTATCATCTAAAGAGGTTATGGAACTAATCGATATCACCCCTCAAATAAAAAAGGAGACACAATATGCCTCCCTGACCGATGGAATATGCCACCTCTACACCCCTCACACCACTTCCGGCCTGACTATTAATGAAGGGGCTGATCCTGCTGTCCGCACCGACATCATAGCCGCCTTAAAAGAAATAGTCTCTTTTGATCTTAAATATCAACATCTGGAAGGCAACTCTCCTGCCCATCTGCTTTCCTCGATCCTCGGCTGTTCAGCCACGGTTTTCATTGAAAACAACTCGCTGAAACTGGGGACCTGGCAGAAAATATTTTTCTGTGAATTCGACGGACCCAGGACCAGAAAAGTCCATATAAGGCTGCTGCCCGGGATTTCTGGTTAGTCACCAGCTCAACTTTCCGACTTAAAAAAATAACAGAATTTCATGAGGTTGGCATATCCACCGCTAAATACCACTGTCTGAGATGCTGGAAACAATATATATGAATCATTTAATTCCCTTACGCAATATTTCCAGCTCCCGCTGCCGGATAAAAGCCATTAACCCTTTTTTCTCGGTGTCATCGCTAATAAAACGAATACCCAGATAATAAAGAGATGATTCCTGCTGGTAGAACCTGCGAACCACTTCCCCTTTGCCGACCTGAAAAGACTCCCCGCCACTGCCGTCTTGCCGGTCATCACTTCCCGAGGCAGGGGCAGCCAGAACAATATCTTCCAGGATACTGCCGGGCTCCTCAATTCCCTGGAAACTATTGCTGAATAAAAGCATGCCCCCGGCAGAGACATCCTTGGCATAAAAAAGATAATTCTGCCCTTCATACCGGCATTGGACGATACTGCCAGAAGGCAGTTCGACCCGGTAATACTGCCGGCGCTGCAGTTTAACGAGTTTTTGGGGAAATTGCAGATAAATAGTGTCTCCGGCAACAGAAACAACATTACATTGAAAATGATGCCTTATTCTATCAGCATCCCGGAAGACGATAAGTGCTTTCGTCTGATCACCGGGAAAATCCTGGGGCTTATCAACCAGTATCTGGTTCTGATCAAATTCCACCAGTATGGTCCCTCCGGACTGGTAATCTTTCTGGGCAAGGAGCAATAACCGGCGATCGTTTTTAAGTTGAGTCAATATATTCTTTATGAGTTCAGGAGAAGAGGTAACCTCATAGCCCCCTTCCTGGGGAACCCATCCTGTACTTTCAGCAGCTTGCCCGGACTTATTTTTGCTTGAACTTTTTTTAAAAAGGGCCATAATTTACATTCACTTAAACTACTTCATACTGGCAATTTTCGATCAAGACCTTTTTGCATACCGAAATCCCGAACCTTGAACAGTTACGGTTCATTTTAACACAATATCTATCTATGCGCCAACAAGTGATACAGGATCTCCGGAACTTTCTCAATATTTTGAGAAAAGAAGGAGATCTTTTGGAAACAGATATCCCGGTTGATCCCTATCTTGAAATCGCTGAGATTCACCGCCGGGTAATCGCGGAATCAGGACCTGCTCTGCTTTTTCACAATGTCAAGGGCAGTTCTTTCCCGGTAGCCACCAACCTTTTCGGCAGCAACCGGCGCCTGGAAATGGCCTTTGGCAGAAGACCTCAGCGCTTTGTTGCTGAACTGGTCAAAATCATTGAAAACGGGGCACCCCCTCTCCGGAAGTCCCTTCCTTCCTTGGCAGGAGTTGCTGCTCAGGCCTTAAAAATCGGTAGAAAAAGAACTAAAAAAGGACCAATTCTGGCCCACCTCATCAAACCGCCCCGCTTAAACGACCTACCCTTGTTAACTTCCTGGAAAAGTGACGGCGGCCCTTTTGTTACACTTCCCCTGGTCTATACCGAACACCCTGAAGGTAAAGGGCACAATTTAGGAATGTACCGCATCCAGCGCTTTAATAACACCACAACCGGGATCCACTGGCAGATCCATAAGGGAGGTGGCTTCCATTATCATGAGGCGGAAAAACTTGATGAAAGCCTGCCGATGACTCTGTTTATCGGCGGTCCTCCTGCCCTGATCATGGCAGCTATCGCCCCCCTGCCGGAGAATGTACCGGAACTCCTGCTCGCCTCCCTTCTCCTGGGCCGGAAACTACCGATGGTCAAAGACCCGGCCGGCGGCCATGACCTGGTAGCCCACTGTGAATTTGCCGCCAAAGGCCGGGTTCCACCCGGAATAAGGAGGCCGGAAGGCCCCTTTGGTGATCATTACGGCTACAACTCTCTGGCCCATGACTATCCTGTATTCCAAGTGGAGCGGTTATATCATCGCCGTAATGCCATCTATCCCGCTACCGTAGTGGGCCGTCCCAGACAGGAAGACTTTTATATCGGCAACTTCCTGCAGGACCTTTTATCTCCCCTGTTTCCCCTGGTTATGAACGGGGTCCGCCAGCTTAAGACTTTCGGAGAAGCCGGGTTCCACTGTCTGGCAGCCGCAAAAGTCACTGACCGGTATCCCAGGGAAGCCTTTGCCTCAGGTCTCAGGATCCTGGGGGAAGGACAGCTGTCTCTAACCAAGTTCCTTTTGGTCACTGACGGCGATATCGATGTCAGTGATTTTCGAAAATTATGGACACACCTCATGAAAAGAGTAAACTGGCAGCAGGATTTGTATGTTTTTGCCAATGTATCCCAGGACACCCTTGACTACACCGGACCCTCGGTAAACAGTGGCTCAAAAGCTCTTTTGATGGGCCTGGGCCGCGAGGTACGCAACCAGCTGCCCCGTAATTTTACAGGCTCTCTGCCCCGGGGCTGCAGCTCTCCCGAAATTTTTTTACCAGGAACCCTTGTACTGCAGGGTAATACCTACAGCAGTGACAGGAACTTACCTGAAAGAGTGGCGGGCTGCCCTGATCTCAAAAATTGGCAGGTTGTTTTTCTGGTGGACTGCAGCGCTGAGGCCACTGCCAGCCTGCAGGAGTTTATCTGGACCATTTTCAGCCGTTTTGAACCGGCCGCCGATATTTACAGCGCCAGACAGACAAACAGGCGCTTACATCTGGGCCTTACACCTCCTGTAGTTATAGACTGCCGTTTAAAACCGTGGTATCCGGAGGTCCTTGAAGTAGACCCTGAAACCAAAAAACTTGTTGATAATAAAATTGATTCCATCCTGACCGGAAAACTCCAGTCAAGGTAAATTTCATTTTTTTTTATGAATTTTTATTATCCTCCGATATAATAAAGTATAAGACAAAAATTCAGTTCCATTTATAAAAATACGGCAGGACTATAAAAGATGAAAATAGAAAACCAAGTCAACCGGATCATCAATCCCTTAAGCGGACAGGACCAAAAACAAAAAGAAGTCTCAGGTTCCGATTTTCAAACTCTCCTCAAAAATCGCCTGCAAAAGGCCTCAGCCTCAACCGCACTCACCTCCAGCCAGGAAGTGAATTCTGCCCAATCCATCAACCCGGAACTCCGCCTCGAGTCCCTGTCCACCAGTGAAGCCACAATTAACACTCTGGACAGCTATAAAAACAGCCTGGCAAATCTAAATTTCAAAGGTCCTCAGCTTGAGTCCTACATAGATGACCTGGAAGAAAAAACCTTGGCCCTTCAAGATCTTAAGGGTGATCTTCCTGCAGGTGACCCCTTAAGAGGTCTGGTAGATCAAGTAGCAGCAATCAGCTATGTAGAAACTGTTAAATATAGAAGGGGTGATTATTAATACTGGCAAGGGGGTCCTTATAAAAATATAACCTTGGTGAACGTCTACAGTTACCGTCATGTTGCGTCTCCAGAAAATTATTGCCCATGCCGGGCTCACTTCCAGGCGAAAAGCAGAACAACTGATCAAAGAAGGCAAGGTAAGAGTTGACGGGAAGATAGTCAATCAGCCGGGTACCAAGGCTGATCCTGACAGGCAAAAAATAACTGTTAATGACCGCCCTCTGGAAAGTAATCCTGAAAAAATATGCCTTCTGCTCAACAAGCCGCGGGGTTACGTTACAACTATGAATGATCCCCAGGGCAGGCCCACAGTTATTTCATTGCTAAAAGGGATCAAACAGCGGGTCTTCCCTGTTGGCAGACTTGACCTTGAGACCAGCGGGGCCCTACTCCTCACCAATGACGGCGATCTGGCCAACAAGATTATCCACCCAAGGTACAATGTAAAAAAAACCTATATAGCCAGAGTATCCGGTTCCCCCTCAAAGACAGCCTTAAAAAAATTGACCGAAGGAGTTGAAATCGAAGGGCGTCTTACCGCGGCAGCCCAGCTCCAGTCAATCAAATCATCCCGCCACTCATCAGTTCTTAAAATTATCATTCATGAAGGACGTAAACGTCAGATCCGTAAAATGTTTGCAATTATGGGCCATCCTGTCCTTGATCTGACAAGAATCGCTTACGGCAATCTTAAACTGGGCGACCTCCCTAGGGGCGAATACCGCTTTATTAACGAAAAAGAACTGCCCCGCATTTTCCAAAAAAATTCCACCTGAAAATCCCACAGACACAAAAATAATTAATGATAGCAAAAAAATCTTTACATTCCAAGTTGTTATCTGTATAAAATATAACCATAAAATCAACTGCTGCCAATACAGGCAATGTATTAATAATTATACTGAAATCTCAAACACTTAAAGGCTTATAGACTGTGATTAAATTCTTAACTTCTTGCGCGTTTATCATAATTTGACCAGATCGGTGCGTATCTTCTGAACACTTGTGATCTTTAATTTTTAATATTACTATATAAATTAACCATACCCGGCAAAACTAATACCAGGGGGAACTCATGAATAAATCGCAATTAATTGAAAGAATGGCTCAAAAATCCAAACTATCCCACAAGGAAGCCAGTTCTATAGTTAATACCATCCTGAATACCATGACAGAGGCACTGGCCAAGGGGGAAGGCATCGAAATTCGGGGCTTTGGGAGCTTTACGGTAAAAGAGTATAACGCCTATAAGGGACGTAATCCCAAAACAGGTGAGATAATAGACGTGGCACCTAAAAAACTTCCCTTCTTCAAGGTGGGTAAAGAACTGCGAAAAAATTTAAACAAATCTAAGTAATTACTATTACAGATAAACTGTTGCTGCAAAAGAGAGTAACCTCTCATCTTTTATCAGCCACCGATCCCACCAGATCATAAAAATGGGATTCGGTTATCAAAACATTTACGATGTCGCCGGCATTACAGCGGCCTTCATTTATATAAACCAGACCGTCAATCTCCGGAGCCTGGAAAGGGGCTCTGGCCTCCAGCAGGAAATCGGTCTCTGAACTGACTCCTTCAACCAAAACCGGCATAATCCGGCCAACTTTTTCCCTGTTCTTTTTCAAAGAGATCTCCGCCTGTAACTCCATAAGATATTCATAACGATCTCTTTTGACCTCTTCCGGGTTATGGTCCGGTAATTTCCCGGCAGCACATCCCTCTTCATTGAAAAAGGTAAATATTCCGACATTATCCAGCCTGCATTCCCTCAGAAACCTGGCAATAGATTCCACATCCCGGTCGGTTTCTCCCGGAAAACCAACCATAAATGTGGATCTTATCCCTGCTTCAGGCATATAACCACGGATGCGGTCAATAAGCTTATAGGCCGCAGATTCCCTGGTTTTTCTTCCCATCTTTTTCAGAATCCGGTCACTGACATGCTGAAAAGGGATATCCAGGCAAGGCAGCAATCTTTCTTCAGACGCCATCAGTTTAAGTAGATTATCACTGACTTTATCCGGATATAGATAAAGAAGTCTTATCCAGTCTATGCCGGTAGAAGCAAGCATGCTCTGCAGCAAAAAAGTCAAGTCTTTCTGCCCTGAGCTGTAGGATGTGAGATCCTGGCCAATCAGGGTTATCTCCCGTACTCCTTTATCAGCAAATCTTTTCGCCTCAGTGACCAGATCCTCTACCCCGCGGCTTCTCACCCCGCCTCTCAGAAAAGGAATAATACAAAAAGTACACTTATTGGAACAGCCTTCCATAATTTTCAGATAGGCCCGATGGCGAGGAGTTGAAGGATATCGTGGCCAATCGCTCTGCATAATGGAAACAGGCTCAAACAGAACCAGTTTTTCATCAGAGGGGTCATTACGGGTAATAAGGGCCAGGTACCTGGCAATCTCGGCAAATCCCTCGGTTCCGATAAAAAAATCAACTTCAGGTAACTCTTCCAGAAGTTCATGTCCGTAACGCTGAACAAGGCAACCGGTCACAACAATAATCTTTGTGGGATCCTTCTCCTTCAAACGACAGCAGAAAAGAATCTCTTCAATAGCCTCTTCTACCGCAGGCTGAATAAAACCACAGGTATTCACCAGCAGAATGTCCGCCTCTTCCGGATTACCGGAACTGTAACAACCTGCTTCATAGAGACAGCCTAACATAACCTCGCTGTCGACCAAGTTTTTAGGGCAGCCCAGACTGATGATATAGATAGATTTGTCTTTGATCGTAGTCGCTCACCAAGATTACTGTTTTTTTGTAACCGTTCACCGTTGCCGTTGATAAGGCGCTGAAATCTCCTACCTGTATCCGTTCAGCAGTGCCACATCTTCTTAATAACTCAACCCTAAGAGAGCCGAAAGAAACACATGAAAGAACTGATAAACGGCCAGGAAAGCCGAAATGCCTATTGCCCATTTGACCAGCTGCACTTTACCGGGTTTACTGTCAAAAAATTTTTCCATTAAATTTGTCTTATTAAGCAGGGCAATAAAAATAAAAACCAGACCAAAACCGAATAAAAAGTAAGCCGCTACATGCCTCAAGGTAATTAAAGCCGCTCCCCAGAATTCCCCGCCTCTAAGAGAAAACAGAACCGTAACAAAAGCCAGGCCCAGACACTGGGCAACATCTTTCTTTGTCAAATCCGATTTTTCCGCCATTAGAAAAACTCACCTGAATCTCTCAATATTAATAAAAAAAAATAATACCAGATAATAACAGGAGCGACAAGAAGCAAATGGCGCAGAAGAACAAGAAATTGCGTTACAGAAACGAGGGAGAAAATTTAATCATAATAGGCTCGTACAATCAAGATGTTAAATAACCAATTAGAGTCAAATGAAATATTTTCAGATTGACATAGGCCGGTCCTTATGATATAGAATTTTTTATTCATTAAAAGTTGTAAAAAGTAATATTTCTGTTTCCATAAAGACAATTTTATGATATTAAGAATCCTTAAATGAATGAGGCATCGTTCATAAACTTACTGTGATAAAACAGTACCATGCTTTTATTAAGTATGGCAAAGTCGGAAAGAGGAGTAATTAGCCATGCAACATCCTTTACTATTTATAAGTGTAATACTTGATGCCATCGGGCTGCCGGCTCAGGGCGGGGAGAGCTTTCTGGCCCAAGCCCTTGCCCCTCACATGCAATACAGCTATATGGCCATAGCCCTGACCTTGATTCTGGGCAAAATGGGAACATCCAAACGGGAGATGGTGCCAACCGGCATGCAGAATGTCATGGAACTGTTTGTCGGGGGATTGGAAGATTTTATAACCCAACAGGTGGGAGACAGGGAAAAGGCCCGTATGCTTTTCCCCATGATAGCTACCTTCGGCTACCTGATCCTCATCTCTAATTATCTGGGGCTGGTTCCGGGATTTACTTCGCCAACCGCCAATTTGAACATAACCCTGGCCTACACAGCCATCGTCATTGTATCCTATCATGCTCTGGGTATCCGTTACCACGGGTTCAAATATATAAAACATTTCATGGGGCCTATTAAAGTAATGGCACCCTTCTTCCTGGTGGTGGAGACATTCAGCCATATAGGCCGAATACTGTCTCTATCAATTCGGCTCTTCGGTAACATGATGTCCAAAGAATTACTCCTCTTTATCCTCTTCACTCTGGCTGGACAGTACCTGGCGCCTTTACCTATTATGCTCCTCGGGGTACTGGTTTGTACCATCCAGGCATTTATATTTGTAGTACTACCGGTTTCGTACTGTGCCGAAGCAATGCATGAACCACATTAAATAAGCCGCACCCTGACAGCGATGTAGCTTAACTCTATAAATTAAAACGGGTAAGACGTAATTGTAACTTTTTATAATTACGGCAAAGATTTAAAAAATAAATAATCAGGAGGACATGTAAATGCGGACAGAAAAGAAGTTGACAGTAATATCCACCTTGACCACTTTCCTGGTACTTGGTCTGAGTACTCTGGCCATGGCTGCCGGCGGAAGCGAAGCCGCTGCAGGCAGCGGCCTACTTATGCCTGCGACCCTGATCGGAGCAGCTCTAGTCGTCGGCATAGCAGCATGCGGCGGCGGTATCGGAGTGGGACTTTTGGGCCGTGGACTTATGGAAGGTTCTGCCCGAAATCCGGAAATGAGCGGCAAAATGCTTGTTTCTATGCTGATTGTCTTCGCCCTTATCGAGACATTTACCATATATGGTCTGGTTATCGGCCTGATTCTTCTATACGCCAACCCTTTTATGTAAAAAAACCATATCACTCTACTTACTTAAAGCCGATCAAGACAGTGGTAGAAACCTACCACTGTCTTTTATTTTATGGACCCGGAAAACAAAGAGGCTATAAAAGAATTTTTGAGACTGTTGTCCATGGCAGGGACTATGACAACAGCTCTGGTCGGCTCAACATTTGCGGGAGTATGGTTTGGATACTTCCTGGATACCAAGGTATTTGAGGGCTCTACCCATCCCTGGCTGACCATAATCTTTCTTTTTTTCGGGATCGCCGGCGGGATAAGGAGTCTTCTTATTCTGATTCGACGCTTTAAAGAAAAAGTATGAATACACGGCCAGCAGCAGTCTTAAAGGCTTTTAAGAGCCCTTTCCGCAGCTCCAAGAGCACGGTCCAGGTCATCTTCAGACTGAGCAGCTGATATAAAAGTACACTCAAACTGAGATGAGGCCAGATAGACACCATTATCCAACATGTTTCGGTAAAAGGCCCCATATTTTTCGATATCAGACCTGGCCGCACTTTCGAAGTCAATTACAGGTCCCTCAGTAAAGAAAAAGGTTAAAGCTGAACCTAGGCGGTTCAAAGTTGCCCTGCCATCAAGATATTTTTCAGCCAAGCCCCGCAGCTCCTTTTCAAAACTATCTGCCTTAGCTTCCAGCTTATCATAAAAACCAGGCTCCTGTAACAGCTTCAAGGTCGCTATTCCGGCAGACATGGCCAGAGGATTTCCAGCCAGAGTCCCGGCCTGATAAACCGGGCCTTCAGGGGCAATCTGGTCCATTATCTCTTTTTTCCCTCCGTATGCCCCAACCGGCAGACCGCCGCCTATAATTTTACCCAGGCAGGTAAGATCAGGTCGGATGCCGTATCTTTCCTGAGCCCCCCCGTAACTGAGCCTGAAACCGGTAATGACCTCATCAAAAATAAGGACTATCCCCAGCTCCTTGGTCAGCTGACGCAGTTTTTCCAGAAAACCCTCAACCGGAGGCACTACACCCATATTTCCGGCCACGGGCTCAATAATGACACAGGCAATATCAAGAGAGTCGTCTTTAAGGGTCTTTGTCAGTGTGTTATGGTCATTATAGGGAATGGACACAGTATTTCTGACGATATCTTCAGGCACCCCGGGACTCCCTGGTATCCCTAAAGTCACCATACCTGAACCGGCCTTTACCAAAAATGAATCAGCATGGCCATGATAACAGCCATCAAACTTGACAACCACCTTCTTGCCGGTATAGGCTCTGGCCAGACGGACTGCGCTCATGGTAGCCTCTGTACCCGAGTTAACAAAACGAACCATATCCATAGAAGGCAAGGCTCCGGTCACCAATTCTGCCAATTCTATCTCCGACTCACATGGGGCCCCGAAGCTTGTTCCATCAATAAGAGACCTTTGGATTGCCTCCACCACAAGAGGATGATTATGCCCCAGGATCATCGGTCCCCAGGAACAGACAAAATCAAGATATTCATTATCATCAACATCATAGACTCTGGAGCCAGCAGCCTTTTTTATAAACCTGGGATTACAGCCCACGGATCTACAAGCCCGAACCGGACTGTTAACTCCACCTGGAATAAGGCTGCGTGCCTTATTGTACATCTGTTCAGATAGATCTGTAATCATATAAACTCCGCTACAAATTCTTCTAAGCGTTCACCGGCACCCAATCTGAATCGTCCACGTAAATCGGCTGCTCTAATTAATTTTATATTTAGATGTGGTGCCGGAGGTCGGAGTCGAACCGACACAGACCGAAGTCCGCCGGATTTTGAGTCCGGTGCGTCTACCAGTTTCACCACTCCGGCACTGAACAAACCGCGAGTTTTCAAATAACGAATTCCGAAGTACTTTACTACTTCATTATTCCGCGGTTCATCATTCCCTGCTTCCTTACATCTCAACAACCAGTTTATTGGACTCCTCGTTCCAGGTAACAATAAGATACCACAGAACCATGGCGCCGGTGATCAAGGCCAAGGACCAGCCATATCCCATAACATCGGGGAGAAAGACTTTCTTGCCGAATACACCGTTGGCTTCAAATTCGGCGGCTTTAAACCAGCCATCCACAATGGCGTTACTCAGGCCAAAAAAGAGGGCGACCAACCACAGTTTCAACTGACCTTCACCGACCCTCCACAGAGTGCCTGTACCACAACCCCCGGCCAGCATAGCCCCAAAACCGAAAACAGCTCCTCCTACAACTCCTGCCCAACCAAAGGTGCCGCGTACGTAGTAGTCAGGATGAAGCCAGCCGGTCTCGGGATTGACCCAGGCCTCGTTCCAGCCGTCCCAGACACGATGGATCGGCACATCATACTTGAGTAAAACAGCACCCACAGCTATAACAAAAATAGTCAGAGCCACCGATTTGGCCATTTTGCAGTCCCCGGTCATATGTGGTTCCCGGAAGCCCTGAACCATGCACCAGCGACCGCGCTGCATGGTATAGCCCAGACCGGCTGAGATCAGGAGTACCCCCCCCAGAGAGGCGACATAATCACTTTTCATGCTGTGGGCATAAGCATTTGCTCCCCAGATAAGCGCCGCTAAAAACACTACACCGAGAATAAAATTAAGGGCGGCAGGCAACTCGATGGTCTTGGCACCTCCCTGGCCCCAGCTTATATTTTCCATCTCCCAATAGATATATTTCAACCCGAGTATTACACCGATTATCAGGCCAAGCCACATGGCAAAACCGCTGGCACTCAGGTTGCCGATGGCGTTGAGCATCCCGCCGACGTTACAGCCGCCGGCCAGGGCAGCGCCTATTCCCATAAGAATACCTGCCGCTATGGCTTTGCACCATTCCAGGACCGGCGGAAAACGAAAGGCAAACTCATTACCCAGAAAGGCGGAAACAAAGGCGCCGCCTACAAATCCTATGCCGATCACCGAACCTGAACTCTCCAGAATGTTTTTGGGAGTATCACTGTCCCAGAAACCAAGAGTATCCCAAAGCCCAAGACCATACACGATCCAGTTTCCCCAATCTCTGACAGCGCCCACAGCACCCCAGGGCCGCCACCACATCATGATGAAAACGGAAAGCATGCCTATAATAAGTCCGCTCATTATGGGGTTCCATTCTTCCTGGCACAGACTTTTATACAAGCCTTTTACCTTACTGATAAAAACATTTCCCTCACTCATGTCTCCACCTCTCCTTTTTTTGTCTGTCTCTTCAGGTTGTAAAATTGGAAATCCAAATTAACTTATTAAATCATATGCCTATCAATTGTCAAGCTTACTTGCACCTAAATTAAGGTTTTTTAACATGTGTCTCCCGAAAAGGGCCGGTCCTGATAAAATACAATATATTTCGTAATCTAGCCTACTTTTAGCTTGACATAACAATAAAAGATCTATTAAATAAAAGTCACACATTTTCAACGTTCGAGTTCTGGTTAGCCGGTTAACAACCGGTCAAACCCGATCAGTTCCAATTGAAAAACAGACAACTAAAATCAGTTAGGAGGGAACCCCATGAGTGATTATCAACAGGCACCTGACAATGTCGAAGTAGCAAGGACCCTTGATGCCAAAGGTTTAAGCTGTCCCATGCCTTTGCTCCGCACCAAAAAAGAAATTGATAAAGTAAACTCCGGTGAAATCCTTGAGGTTCTGGGAACTGATCCCGGATCCAGAAACGACATTCCAGGCTGGTGCAGCAGAGCGGGCCATGAGTACGTCGGTGAAAAAGAAGACAGCGGTTTTTTTCATTTCTACATCAAGAAAAAATAGTTAGATAAATCCCGAATCTGTACCCGGATTAACCTGTATTTCATCAGGTACTTATTAAATATGCTATCAGGGAGGTCGGTATGGCTAAAAGCTTAGGAATATTTGTGACTTCGCCGCAGAACATGCGACATATTATGGGGGTTACAAAGGCAGCTCTCAATAAGGGGGCCAAGGTCAAAATATTTTTCACCTGGCAGGGAGTACATCTGACTCAATGCCCTGCCTTTAAAGAGTTATGCGCACTGGATTCTGAAAATCTGGACGTCTCCATCTGTGCCGATTCATATACGGTTATGGGTTATGACGCCAGTATCCCCCCCGCCGGTCTTGATGAAAAGAAGATGGCCACACAGGCCCAGCACGGTGCGATTCTCGAAGACTACGAATCCTATATGACTCTATAAGCAGGAGGAAGCTGATGTCAAAAAAAATATGTTTTCTTTTCCCCAACAGTGAATACTGCCTGGATGGTATACGCTCCGCTCTGGGGCTTGCAGTAGAGAATATGTTCGCCTACGGCGTAGTTATGTACAATGAAATCAAAGAAATGTACGACTCCCGCCCCAATGAAGAAGACCCGCGAGAGTACCATATGGAAAATATGGAATGGCTGCGCGAAATGGAAGGTGATATCTTGAGCATTCCTCCGGGCAATGTGGATAAGCACGGAATGACCAAGACCAGCCTGGAAGAAGTGGGCAAGATGTTAAGGGACATGGATATAATTATCCCTTATGGGATTATGCGCAGCAAAAAGCAGTAAATATCTTTAACTAGGGAGAAATCAGTATGAAAATTCTGCATGTATATCGTACCGCAGCCAACGATGACGTCCAAAAACTGGTGGAGATTGTCTCTGAAGGCCGGGAGACAGAATCCTTTGATCTCAATGTAGACTCACCGGATTACGACAAACTGGTGGAGATGGTATGGGATGCCGACCAGACCATATGCTGGTGGTAAGCTCACGATATAAAATTATAAATTTCAAAAAAACCAGCCAAGTTAAAACCCTGCCCCTATAATAAGGCAGGGTTTTATATCATACCATTTTATTAATCAAGAAGTTATACCCTCTTCCTCAAGCATCCGGTCAAGGAAATCCAGAAGAAATTCACGTTGTTTTTTACTGGCATAACTGATACAGGAACAATGCAGGTTTCTGCTGCTTCTAACCAGCAACTCTCCCTGTAATTTCTTATCAGTCAGCTCAATTCCGAAAACAAAAGGGCTGCAATCTCTATGAGCCAGCTGAGCTCCGGACAGAAGATGCTCAGGTAGAGACAGCCAGAAAATACCAGCCACCTCTCCCTCAGTTAAATTCCTTTTCAAATAACTCTCTATGGAATCACGCTCCTCATGATTTAATTCATCGATAACGATCTGCCGCATTACTTCTTATTCCCCCGCTCTGTGAAAATTATCATCGGACATAAATCTGCCCCGCAACACTTTCATCTTCTTTTTGAATTCTCCAATATACTGATCCAGAACCTCTTCCGTCTCGATAACATAAGGAGTTATCATCACCAAAAGCTCGGTTTTTTCCTGGACCTCTTTCTTGTATTTAAACAGATAGCCAATCCCCGGCAGATCCATGAGAAAGGGAATACCGCTGGCAATTTCAGAATCCCCCTGATCGATCAGCCCTCCCATTAAAATGGTCTGGCCGTCCTTGACCGCAAGCTTGGTGTTGAGCTCACGCTGGGAGATCTCCGGGGAATCGATACCGGAGCTGGTATTTTCCAGGGCATCACTGACATTCTGCTTGATGTCCAGCAGAATGATGCCATTATAATTGATCTGGGGGGTAACCTCAAGTATCACCCCGGTATCTTTATACTGCACCGTCTTATCCACCGTACTAACATCATCGGCAGCCTCATTCTGGGTCTCCGTGGTTACTATGGGAACCTCCTTGCCGACATTGATGGTGGCGGTCTCATTATTTAACACCAGAAGCTGGGGGGAAGACAGGACGGAAACATCATTCTGACTGGCCAGGGTCTGCAGCAGGCCATATACGTTCCTGCCTTTACTGAGAGCATAGGTGAAACCCGGCACCCCTTCCGCATCGCTGTAGACCAAATCTGCCAGATTACTGATAAAATCCTGCCGGTAATCCTGGCCTCCTTTACTGATGTTCTGATTATGAAAGGCCCACTCTATACCGAAAGACAGTTCATTCTTAAGGGTAAGCTCTGCCAGGATCACTTCAACCAGTACCTGGCGGGGCAGGGTATCAAGTTTTTCCAGAATCCTGACTACGCGTTTGTAATCGGGGGCCAGCCCCCTGATCAGGACCATATTACGGTCATCATCGGCAAAGATAACCGGCGATCCCTTAAAACCAAGAGAGGAAAGAGGGGGCTTGCGACCAGGGTGAGCCTTGTTCCGGTCATCCTGATGGTTTTCCTTGTCACTAACCGGTTCTTCCTCGGAAATAAGCTGCTTGACGAGATCAGCCAACTTGGAGGCCACTGAATTCCGGACATTATAAACATAAATACTGTCCTGATCAGAGGCGGGCATCACATCCAGCTCATTTATCCAGCGCCGGGCCATGGTTACGTTTTCTTCACTGATACCCACCAAAAGCAGGGAATTAATCCTGGCAAGGGGAATAACTGCAACTCCCTGCAGGGGCTCAGCATTAACTTTCAAGGCCTGTAAAATCTCATCCAGCTCTTCCTTCAACTTGGAAACAGGGGCCTCGTCAATCCTGACGAGCTGAACTTCCATAGAGGCCAAAGATGCTGTATCCAGTTTTGCCAGGATTCTCAAGGCATCTGCCACCTTACTTTCATAATCACTTATAATCAGCGTATTCTGACTGCCAAGGCTGTATACTCCTCCCTGGGCCGAAAGATAAGGATTCAGCAAATCCATTGCCTCGGCGGCCGGAATATAAAAAAGGGGAATCACCTGGATAACCTGGCGGGAAGAGTCCTTTAATTCATCAACGTTATCCGGCCCGTAGACCTGATCGGGGCTCGCCTTTTTGGCCATATGGATATAATAATAGTCTTCTTCTTTAGAGATATCCAGACCGTTTATGTGGAGTATCTTCTTGAAAACCGCGAAAAGTTCGGAATAAGGAATTTTCTTGCCGGAATGAATATTGACCACGCCTTTGACCTGGGGATCGATAATATAATTCAGATCAAGGGCTTCGGCAATTACCTTGATAACTTCATAAATATCCGCATTATTAAAATTTAAAAGTATACCTTCCTCTTGATCAACCCTTTTTCCCGCATCTGTTCCTCTCCTTTCTTCCTTAGAGCCCGGGATGTCAGCCAAGTCCGAATTTTTCCCGTCTTTAAAAAAGGAAAGACTCTTTACATCGGGACGATCTTCTCTTTTTTCCCGGGCTGATTGTTCTGCCTCAAGCACCCCTGATCTGTCTCCCTGCTTGACCAGGTTTTCGTTAATCTCGGCAAGATCCAGGGCAAGTCCTTTTTCCCTTTTACTTTCACTTTTCGCTCCACAGCCTGTCAAGACCAGACCCCAGACCAAAAGGATAAGGACAGTAAGCCTGAACATGTCTGAGGACATTTTATGATAAGGAACGTGGCTGTCCTTACCAACCCTGCTTGCCTGAATATGATTTGTATCCATAGGTTTCTCTGTCAATCGATGTTTAGCAGGAAATAAAAATAACCCTGAGCTTATCTAAAGGGAATACGCATCTTTCTTTCCGTCTCCTGGACAGTCTTCTTATCTCCAGGTCTGCGGGAAAATACTACCGGCTTTCTCTCCCTTTTATTGTGGTCTTTTTCTGATTGTGTACCTGTATTAACCGGCCTGAACTGCTGATCACTTCGGGGTGAAGGCATGATAACCCTGTTCTGATTCCGGTCATAAAGCAGCTTTTCCACAGTTTCACCGTCTTGTTGAAAAATAAGCCTTTCCGGTTCGACCGCTGTTAACCTGTACTCACCTAATTTATCAGATATGCCGAGTAAGGCATACGTTAGTTCCGAGGTTTCCTGCTTTTTTCCCCCTGTTGTGAACGGCGTCTCCTGTTCAACGATTTCCTTATAGGATACCAGGGCCTTACGGCTTGCCCCTGTAATAATCGAACCTCTGTAAATAAGGCCTTCCATACTTATAACAGCACCCTGACTCTTTTTTTGCGATCCCTCCCCTTCCGTTTCCAGCCGGCGTTGCTTATTAAAAAGATAGTTTTCAGTCAGATCAGGAAGGGGGTCAGGAAGGGGGGGATAAAAATCTGCCTTCTGGACCGCCTTCCCATGGGTGACTGTATTTTTTTCTCTCAGGGATGGAAAAAAATCATAAGACTTCTGCCAGGTCGCAACAACATCCCGGATCAAAAAAATTAAAAAGAGAGTAAGTAAGACAAAGGCTGCTTTTTTATACATACTTAATCCCTGAGCTTGTAATAGACCTGAATTACCAGATAACTCTTCAAAACATCTCCCTTGTAAGACCTCAGGGTTATACTATCAATCAGAAAAAGTTTTCCCGATCTATACAGACGGCTATAAAAATCAATGAATTGGGGCAAAGAGCCACTGAGACGCATTTTAATCATCATTTTTTCATAACCCGCTTTCCCCGCTTCTGCTCTGTTATCCTTTATAGGGCGAAGAGATTCAGGTGTAAGGCCGGCGCCGGTCACCATTTTCTGCATCATTATCTGAACAGCTGATGATATCTCATCAATAGTTTTTCCGATAAAAAGATGCCTCTCCAGATAAACAGCCTGCTGCTCCAGTCTGGATACCCGGACCTCAAGTTCCGGAAGTTTTTCCGCTGAAGCCTTATACTGCTCAAAAAGATCTTTTTGAGAGGCGACTTCCTCCAGCTGTCCCTGATAATAGTTATAGGTCATACGGCCCAAATTGAAAATGAGGAGAAGGGCTGCAGCTCCGAAAAGCAGGGTCTTCCGGTCAAACTGCTGCAGCCGGTAAATAATCTGCCTCATAAGGCAATCAACTCCACATGAAAATAGGTTTTATTCTGTCTCTGCCGGGTGGAACGAAGCTGTACCTCCCCCAGATCGCTCAAATTATTGGTAAGAGTACTGATATCACCAGTATACCCCTGCAGATGAACAACCCTGCTTCCCCGGCCTTCTATTCTTATCCTGTCCAGATAACTGTCCCGGGGCAGTGTTGCTGTAAGACCTTCCAAAAACCGAATGAAATCAAGTTCAATCTTGACCTTTTCAATTTCCTGAACCGCTTCACTAAGCTCTTTTTCCCGGCCTTTTAATCTCTGAAGTTTTCTGACCCGGGGCCGGACCTCTTCTATCTCTGTCTGCAGAGCGCTGTGGTATTCCCTGAGCTTGTACTCTTTTATACCTCCCAGGACAAGAAGGGCGGCTATATTAAGAGAGCAGACCATGATAAGACCATAACGCAGATAATCAGGCCGCTTGTATTCCGAGGGCAATAGATTGAAATCCTTCAACAGGGGGGGAGCAGACAAGAGATCTTTCGCCTCCCTGAAACCTTCTCCACCATAATTACCGGCAATTCGGTAAACAATCTCTGGCGGATCCGCTAATCCCTCCATATCTTCCGGATGCGGAGGGCGAAGCCAAAAACAACGATCCAGCAACCGTGCCCCTTTAAATAAAATTAATTTAGGATAATGCCCGCCGGTCAAGAGCCCCCAGTATTTATTCCTGCCGGCGCCGATGACATAATGCTGGCTGGCGGGATAAACCCCAAGGAGGCGGAATTTCTCTTCTGCGGCCTGCCTGAGGTATGGATAAACCTCTTCTTTTTTTACAGCATAGAGAGCAACTTCCTGTTCATTGCGGCCACGGCTGACAGTAAAGTTATATAGCACCTCTTCATTAAAAGGAGTCAACACTGATAACTGATAATATATAGCTTCCCTGACATTTACTGTGTGCAGGGGGAAAGAAAATTTTTTAAAAAAAAGCAGGTCCTCCTCAATAAAAAATACCAATGGCTTGGTACCCAGGCGGTTTTCGGTTACGAACTGCCGCAAACGGCTGCCCAAATCCTCTACCGGCTTGGGCAGAAAGAGCTCAGCCGCCTTTTTCCCCCTGTTGCAATAGAAGCGGATGCCTTCACTTTCTATGTCAATCTCAAGCCATTCACTCATGACAGGCCTTCATCCCAGGCAAAGTACTTTATTCTACCGCCTCTCTTCCTTATCAGGACATAGATCTCCATCGCAGCCCCTGAATAATGCTGATCACCATCTTCTGTAATACCGGCCTCCCCCCTGGAGATTATAGAATAATAACGGCTTGCGGAGGAGTAGGTAAGAAAAGGGGCCAATTGTTCATAACGGGCATCACCTAAAATCCGCCGAGCCTGAGGGGCACCCAGAGCTCCCTGCATATGTCTGGTCTCAATATACGCCTTTTTTTTAAGACTGTCTCCTTCGACAAAAAAATCAAGCATAACCGGGGTCAAGTTATTAAAATCAACCTTTTGCCTGCGGTTATGGACAGTAAAGATATCCCGGGCCCGAAATCGTCCCGCCAATTTTTCAGCCCCCCTGACCAGAAAAAATTCCTCAGGATCCATAAGATTTCCATTACGAGGAATATAGGGATCTCTAAGCCCGGCATAGTAATCCTGCTCCGCCCCGTTGAGCCGATGCAAATCATCCTTGTCCTGCCAGTCAAGCAGGGAATCCACAATTACTTCACGATCCTCGGCTTCGACTTCCATATACTTCAGAAAAAGATCCAAAAATTCTCTATCAAAATGATTAAGATCTATCTTGCCGGATTCATTGACCACAAAATAAGCAGCCCGGCCGTTGGGCAGGTAAGCCTCGTACTTACGGCCCTGCAAAAAAGAATCCCACTCATGGCCCAGATCCTGAAGAGGCGTATCAAGTAACCGAAAAATGGCAAGGTTCAAGCCGGCCTGGGCCAGGCTCAACTCTTTTTCTCTCTTTTTTTTGTTATGGGCAATTTTCAGTTCAGTGCTGACGTTGAGGATCAACTGGCCGGCCAAAAAGCTTACCAGGAGCATGATCACGATAACTATAACTAGGGCAAAACCCCCGGCCGACCCTGTTATCTTTCTTAATCTGAAACTCACTACTGCCTGTCCAACCTTAGGGTTATCAACTCTCCATCTTCAGAGGTAACTTTTATCAGCCTGTACTTATGCCCTGTAATATAGTCCTGGCCACTCCTTTTTTCATCGCCTGCAGCACCCCCTTCATAACGGGCTTCTGCCAGAAAACGACAAGATTCTGAAAAATCGGCGCCAAACTCATCCTCTATCCTGGCTATATTACACATGGAAAAAGAAAAACTCTGCAGGACGGCTACATAGGCAAGACCCAAAATAATTACGGCGATCAGGACTTCAAGCAGGGTAAAACCTTTATTATTGTGGACATCCCGTGATAAACTCATATTCTTGGCCACGGTGGGAAATTACTATCTTATTTTCTCTGATCTCATAGTTGAACTGCAGATTACCGGAATTCTCCATGAGAAGTTCCATGTCCTCCAAAGGGAAAATATAATCATCATGGTAATCCGTATTATAATAAGCCAGCCTCTCAGTATAGTATATATTATCATCGGCCGGTTCATAGCGGTAATAGGCGAGAACAAGACCGGCGCCGGGATGGAGCAGGGGCTCCCGGGTAACAAGTTTCAAAGTATTTGCCTGAGCTGAAATAACAACCCTGCCTTTCCTGGAATCAAACCAGGCATTACGCACCTGACGCTTAATAAGACTCATAAGACCGTATTCCCTTCTCAATGAAAGCAATTTCCCGGTTGCTTTATCCGAAAAATTTATACTTACATTAAGAGCGGAATAGATCATTGAACAGATTATCGCCAACAACGTCACTGCGACAAGGAGCTCGAGAAGGGTAAAACCCTTCTCAAAACGGCTGGAAATCTTCTCCTCCCACCTGTTCATTGAACAACCGGTAAACCGGACAGGGGATCCAGTCTGATTATCCCTTTACGACTATTATACCTCAAGGAAAGACGCGCCGGGGTAACAGTTGAGCAGGGAGTAAAGACAACCCGGGCAGGCTCCATTGTCAAATTCCTCTCCTCTGAACCCTCGTACCATAACATCTTACCCTCTTTCTTCAACGGGGAGGTAAAAAACTGCCGGCCCTCCTGCCATACTGCAACCTTTTCGCCTTTTGTCACTGCTTCCAGCCTGTATTTACGAAGATGTGCCGTAATACTGCCAACTTCCCGGCTAAAAACAAGATTATCAAGAAACTTTCCTATTGCGGGAGCGCTGACCCCGGCAATAATAGAAAGTACAATAAGCACAATAAGCATTTCAAAAAGAGAAAACCCTTTTGTAATTTCCATTCACCCTGCTATACTGTTAATACTAAGAATAACCGACAACATAGATATGACAATGTATCCAACCACCAGTGCGATAAAGAGAATAAACAGGGGCTCAACAAGAGAGATCATCCTCTTTACCCTGTTTCTTAATTCCTGATCATAATGATCAGCAATCTGACCGCAAACCTCCCCGACCCTACCGGATTCCTCTCCTATAGATAGCAGATCAACTGCCATATCAGGTAACAGATCGCTCCCTTTTAAACGATCACTGATCCGATGGCCCTGTTTTAAGGCTTCAGTTGCCTGATTCAGCATCTCACGGTACAAGTGGTTAACCACCACTCCACTGGTAATTCTCAAGGCAGTAGCCAGATGAACCCCATTCTTGACCAAAGCTTCCAGGGTTCTGAATATTCTGGTGGTTTCCAGTCCCTGAATAAACCTGGCAAGCCCCGGAATCTTGACAGCCCAGCATTCGAAAAATCTCCGGCCCCGCTCAGTCCGTAAATAATGAAATACTACTGCTGACGGTAAAAAAAGGGCAGCCAGAACCATCAGCAGATGATCACTTATAAAACCGGATAAAGACATAAGTATCTGGACATTGGCCGGCAATTGCTGGTTCATTCCCTCAAAAAGCATCTCAAATCTTGGCAGTATGGTGGTGATCAGAATAATTATGGCTATGAACCCCAATACTAAAAGAAAAAGGGGATAGACAGAGGCCGAGATTATAAACTGTTTAAGTTCTCGAAAGGTGGCCTGATATTGGGCTATCCTGGTCAGCATCTCCGGCAAAATTCCGCCCTCTTCCCCAGCCCGGACAATGTTAATATACATCGAGGAAAAGTAAGGGTAGTCAGAAAGGGCTTCAGAAAAAGACTTGCCTTCTTTCAACTTCCTTTCCAGAGAACCGACAAATTCCTGAAAAACCTCTTTCTGGCTGTTGCGTCTCATTACTCTTAAAGAATTATCCAGGGAAAGACCGGCCTTAAGAAGAAGTGTAACCTGACTGGTAAAAAAATTAATATCTGATTTGCTGATTTTCGGGTTGACAAGCTTGAGGCGAAGATTAAGCCGATTACGCCTTTTTTCCCGGTAAGAATCGATCTGCAAAGGACGAAGCCCCTGATTCATAAGTTTACTGGCACCTTCTTCCTTATCAGCGGCTTCCAGTATCCCCTGTTTGACCAGGTTGGCTTTATCAAGAGCGGAATACTTATACAACCCCATCACCGCTCCCTCCGGTTACTCGAACCACTTCGGCCAAAGTGGTTATCCCGGCTTTGACCTTCAGCAGACCGTCTTCAAACATAGTGCGGAAACCTTCTCCAGCGGCAATCTGCCCGAACTCAGCCTGTCCCATGCCCTGAGAAAGGGCCCGGCACATCTCCTCGCTCATGCTCACCAGCTCATATATTCCGACCCTGCCGGTATAACCGGTTGAATGGCAATAGGAACAGCCTTTGCCAACATAGACCTCAAAATCTCCTTCTGCAGGCTCATAACCTAAAAGCTCCGTCACACTGCCCTTGGCTGTTCGACAATGAGAACATATCCTCCTTACCAGTCTTTGAGCCATAATCCCCCGTAATGAAGAAGATAAAAGAAAACGCTCCACACCGATATCAACCATACGAGTTATGGCAGACAGGGCGTCATTGGTATGGAGAGTTGAAAAAACAAGATGCCCGGTTAAGGAAGACTGTACGGCTATCTCGGCCGTATCCAGGTCCCTGATTTCACCGACCATTATTATATCAGGATCCTGACGGACTATGGAACGTAAGCCCCTGGCAAAGGACAACCCTATTTCCGGTTTTACCTGGATCTGATTAATGCCTTTAAGCTGATATTCTACGGGATCCTCAAGAGTAATAATTTTATTGTTTTCGGAATTTATCTGATTAAGTGCACAGTACAGGGTGGTGGTTTTCCCGCTACCGGTAGGGCCTGTAACCAGAATAATACCGCTGGGCTGACTGATCAATCTTTTAAAACGCGACTCTATCTTTTCGGTCATCCCCAGACTGTCCATATCCAAAATAATGGCCCCTTTTTCCAAAATGCGGATAACAACCCCTTCTCCATAAATAGTAGGTATAGTAGATACCCGAAGATCTATCTCCCTGCCCCCTATTCTTGTGGAAATTTTTCCATCCTGGGGTATTCGTCTTTCAGCTATATCCAGAGATGCCAAAAGTTTTGTCCGGGAAATAATAGCGGCCTGGATAGCAGCCGGCGGTATCTCATAATTATAAAGAATACCGTCAATCCGGAAACGGATAAGCTGCCCATCTTCAAAGGCCTCGATATGAATGTCGCTGGCCCGGCGTTCAACTGCAGTTTCAATTAAATTATTTACATATTTAATTACCGGGGCCTCTGAGGCCATATCTTTTAAACGGTCAACATCAGCCTCTTCAAGAACATTTGCCGCTCCTTCAACCTCTCCGCCCAGATCATAATACTCCTCCAGTATTTTGTTAATCTCTCCATCTGTGGCAAGTTGAATCTCAAAAGACCCGAAACCAAGGGACTCAGCAGCAGATAGTATATCGCCATCAAGGGGATTGCTGGTAACAAGAATATTCTTACTATCCCGATGCAACAAGGCAAAAGGGTGCTCCTTATGAAATAAGGCAGAAACATTTAAAGGCAGAAAATCATCATTGTTACTATACGTGTAACACGCTAGTCCAAGTTGTTCAGACAGGGCGTCCCTCAGATCATATTCACTTATAAGACCCAGAGAGACAAGAATTTCCCCCAGGGTCTGAGGAACCGTTTCCAAATAGGACTGGCCTCTCTCCAGCTGATTTTTATTTATTTTTCCCCGGCGTTTCAGCAGATCGCCGAGACTCTCACTTTTATTAACGAAGACGGTCATCTATTAATCGCCGGACCACGGACAAAGCATATTTAAATAATAATTGTTATTACTGAAAATTTTTCTTATACTTACATATACTTTTATTAACTGGTCGGTCTGAAATTTAATTGCCGGATAGTAGACCAACAGTTTGACTTTTTATAAAAATTGGATCATCCGGTTAATGGATACCTGAGATTAAAAGGTATAGCTCTCGCCAAGGCGCTGAGGACGCCAAGGATAATAAAAATTTTCTCTGCGTTCCCGGCGCCTTTGCGAGAGAAGATATTACTCTTATTGCCCCTGGCTCCACACTACGGCTAACAATAAAATCATATGTGAACATATTTGACAGGTACTG
>JAWOFO010000072.1:0-17026 GCA_046497465.1 Desulfobia sp. | reverse complement strand
CTTTTACAATTTTTTTTACCGCATCTTTGAGAGATTCACTTTCCCGGCCTATCAATTTATACTGCCATTGACAGGGGTAGTTGATCCCGGTTTTTTTTTCTGCGGGTCTGTCTGTCATGCCTTATTATCTCCTGTCTTCAGCTCCCTGATATCGTATCCGTTCAGCAGCACCACATCTTCGGGCGATCAGCCCGGCTTACGTACGACTCAGTACGCGGCGCCGGTCTGCTTGCCCGAATCTGCGGCACTGCTGAACGGATACAGTCCGGGGGTTTCAGCACCTTATAAACGGCAACGGTGAACGGTTACCTGATATCAAAGTGTACTGATCGAATATATTCGGTATCGGTTCACCGGAAGATCAGCCTCCCCCATGATTCTCCAACTTTTACTTTACTTATAATTCTCTTGTGGTCAACAGGTCAAGACTTGAGATGAAGGTTTCCTTTTCTGACTTTTTCTGATTTATTACGACAACAGGGGGAATACAGGTTTCAGGAACATATATGAGAGGAGGTAATTTTATGAGTAAAAATCTGCTGATCAGGCATATAATATTATTGTTCGGTTCATTTCTTCTTATTGCCGGCTTGCCGGAAGCCCGGGCCGGGAGTACAATGGAGGAGGTTCTGGATATTCTCCATTCCCGCGGTGATATTACTGAGGTTAAGTATGAGGAATTAAAGGACATGGCCCGGAAAGAAGACCGGGGCCTGGAAACATATTTTGACAACAATCTCCATATTAACTCCGGGGACGGCCGGTTCAAGTTTCAGATCGGCGGCCGGATATTGATTGATATGGTTTCCATCGAAGGAGATGAGGGATTTGAAAAAGCCGAGGCTGCAAGTGGTGAAACCTTTGAGGGAACCGGTGTGGAATTTCGCCAGGCCAGGCTCTATATGCAGGGGCTTCTCTATGATCAGGTGGCCTTTAAAAACGAGTTTGACTTTGCCGGCGGAGAGGTCAATTTCATGGAAAACTGGATCGGATTTCCGGATCTGCCCTATCTGGGTCAGGTGCGGATCGGTCATACCAAGGAACCATTTTCGCTGGAGCGTTTAAACAGCCGCAAGTACATGCCTTTCATGGAGCGGGCCCTGCCCGATGGCATAGTACCGGGAAGAAACACCGGAATCCGCTTTTTAAATTTTCTTGACAGTCCGCGCCTGAGCTGGAGTGTGGGTTTTTTCAAGGAAACAGGGGGCCACGGCGACGAGTTCACCGAAAGCGGCGATTACAATATTACCGGCAGGTTGACGGTAACTCCCTGGTATGTGGATAACGGCTGTAGGCTCCTGCACCTGGGGGGGAGCTACAGCCATAAGTTTGCCAATGAGGACGTAGAAAAGGAGCGGTTAAGGTTTTCAAAAGCCCCCGAGCTCCATATTTCAGATCTGAAAGTGCTGGACACCGGTTATATTAAAGCAGAGGAGGCTGACATGGTAGGCCTGGAAGCTGCCCTGGTATTTGGCCCCTTGTGTCTCCAAGGCGAATACTGGTATACCCGGCTGGATTCCAATAAACATGATAATCCCTGTTTTAAGGGTTATTATCTGACAAGCAGTTATTTTCTGACCGGAGAACACAGGAAATATAAAACCAGAGGCGATGACGGAGCGGAATTTTCCCTGGTAGATATCAAATCTCCCTTTAATCCGGGAAAAGGGAGCTGGGGGGCCTGGCAAGTGGCTGCCCGGTATTCGGAAGTTGATTTGAATGACCAAGGCATCCAGGGAGGTGAAATGGATGATATAACCCTGGCCCTGAACTGGTATCCTTACACCAACGTGCGCTGGTGCTTTAATTATATTCATGCCGATGTTGAAGACAGTTATGCCGGTAAAGCCAATATTGCCGATGCCGAGGCCAATGCCTATCAGATGCGTTTTCAGATATATTTCTAGCTGTACTCCACACCTTTCAGTTATGAAACAAGCCATATCCATCATAATCCCTAGCTATAATCGCCGCAGTTTTCTGGAGAAGGCTGTCCATTCCGTATTTAAGCAGACCCGGCCTTATTATGAATTGATAGTGGTTGATGACGGTTCCAGTGATGATACCCGTAACTTTCTCCGGAACTGTGGAGGTGAGGTCAGGTATATCTTTCAGGACAACCAGGGACCGGCTGCCGCCCGCAATACGGGTATAAAGGCCGCCAGATACCCTTTGCTGGCATTTCTTGACTCAGACGATTGGTTCGCCCCTCATAAGCTGGAAACTCAGTATAAGGTCATGGCGCTGAATCCCGAGATTTTAATTTCTCATACTGAAGAGATATGGTACCGTCAAGGTAAGTACTTAAATCAGAAAAAAAAACACCGTAAACCGGACGGGGATATCTTTATTGACTGCCTGAGAATCTGTTCAGTGAGCATGTCAACGGTCATGGCCCGGACCAGGCTGTTTGAACTGATAGGACTGTTTGACGAAGATTTGCCCTGTTGCGAGGATTATGATTTCTGGCTCCGAGTCAGCGTTTATTATCCTTTTAAAAAAATCAACGAAGCCCTGACTTTCAAGGAAGGGGGCAGAACTGATGAAGTATCGGCCTGTTACCGGACAGGAATGGATAAGTACCGTATAAACAGCATACTTAAAGTTTTAACTACTGAGAGATTGACTGAGGAACAGCGGCGCCTGGCCGGTATGGAACTGGCCCGGAAATGCCGGATTTATGGCAGAGGCTGTCTAAAGCATGGCCGCTGCGAAGAAGGTGAGTTTTATCTGGAGTTATGCCGGCGGGCGGAACATCTGGCACCTTAGGTTAAAAAGAAAAAAGGAGGTAAGTACAATGCAGAGACCACTTGGACAAACTGTTATCCGTCATATAGTTGACAGCCAGAGGCTTCATCCGGAAGCAAGCGGCGAGCTTTCCAGCCTTCTCAATGAGCTTATTGTAGCCGGTAAAACCATTTCTTCGGAAGTTAATATGGCTGGTCTGGCCGATGTTCTGGGAATGTCCGGTAAAACCAATATCCAGGGAGAAGAAGTCCAGAAGCTGGATGAGTTTGCCAATAAGACTTTTAAGAAAAGGCTCTCCTTAAGTGGAAATCTGTGTGTAATGTCCTCTGAGGAAGAGGAAGGAATAATCCCGGTACCGGAAGGTTATGAGGGCAAGTATGCCCTGGCCTTTGATCCACTGGACGGTTCTTCGAATATTGATGTTAATGTCAGTATAGGAACAATTTTTTTCATCCAGCGCCGCTTAAGCAGTTCCGGGCAAGGTAATGAAAAGGATCTCCTTCAGCCGGGACGCAGGCAGGCTGCGGCCGGTTACATAATTTACGGCTCCAGTACCATGCTGGTTTTTACTACGGGAGACGGCGTGCATGGCTTCACTCTTGATCCCAGCGTAGGGGAATTCTATTTATCCCATCCTGATATAAAGATACCGGAAAGGAGTAAGTACCTGAGCGTTAACGAGGGTAACAGTATCTACTGGCCTGAAAAGGTCCAGGACTTTGTCAGTTCGCTTAAAAGCGAAGACAAGGAAAAAGGCCGGCCCCTCAGCACACGTTATATAGGTTCGCTGGTCGCGGATTTTCACCGGAACCTGATTGTCGGCGGTGTTTTTCTTTATCCCAGGGATAATAAAAATCCGGCCAAGCCTTATGGTAAACTGAGGCTTCTCTATGAAGCGGCCCCTTTAGCCTTTATTGTTGAACAGGCGGGAGGACTCGCTATTACTGACGATGGCCGTAATATTCTGGATATTGAACCGGAAGGCCTGCATCAGCGGGTTCCCTTGATTATCGGCAGCAGATTGGAGGTAGAAGAGGCCCGGGAAATGCTGCAATAACCTCAGCTCTTTTTTTTGATTTTTTCCCAGGTATCACGCAGGGTGACGATTCGGTTGAATACGGGGCGTTCAGGTCTTGAATAAAGCCGGTCCATGCAGAAGTAGCCCAGACGCTCGAATTGAACTTTGTTTTCCGGGGTCAGGCGGGTAAGCGATGGCTCTATAAATGCCTCATTTAATACTTCCAGAGAAGAAGGATTGATCCTGGTCTTAAAATCCAGCTCCCGGTCGCTTTCCGGGTTTTCCGTTATAAAAAGCCGGTCATATAAATGCACCTCAGCCGGGACAGCGTGGCGGGCTGAAACCCAGTGGAGGGTCCCTTTTACCTTGCGTCCGTCTGGAGCCGATCCTCCCCGGCTCCCCGGATCATAGCTGCAGTGCACTTCTTTAATTTTTCCAGTATGTTCATCCTTGATGACGCCATTGCAGGTAATGAGATAGGCGCCCCGGAGGCGGACCTCTTTTTCCGGTGTCAGCCGGAAAAACTTTTCGGGAGGATTTTCCAGGAAGTCATTTCGTTCAATATAGATCTCCCGGCAGAAAGGGACGGCCCTTTTCCCCATTTCCGGATTTTGGGGGTGATTGGCCACCTCCATTTCTTCTTCTTTATCTTCGGGGTAATTGTCAATAATGGCTTTAAGGGGACGGATTACCGCCATTGCCCGGAGAGCATTTTTATTCAGATCTTCCCGGATAGCATGCTCCAGGACCCCCATATCGATTCTGCTCTCCTTTTTGCCCAGGCCGATGGTATGACAGAAATTCCGGATAGAGGCCGGGGTAAAGCCTCTTCTTTTCAGGGCGGAGATGGTCATTATCCGGGGATCGTCCCAGCCCTCGACATAGCCGCCCTCAACCAGCTGCCGCAGTTTACGTTTGCTCATTACTGTATAGTTCAGATTAAGCCTGGCGAACTCTATCTGTTGGGGATGACAATCGGTTGCCAGGGCATCCAGAATCCAGTCGTAAAGGGGGCGGTGGTCTTCAAATTCCAGTGAACAGAGGGAGTGGGTTATTCCTTCAATAGCATCGGCAAGGCAGTGGCTGTAGTCATACATGGGATAGATATGCCATTTGTCTCCGGTACGATAATGGCTGTGGTGAGATATCCGGTAGATTACCGGGTCACGCATATTGAGGTTGGGTGATGCCATATCGATTTTGGCCCTGAGCACGTGCCTGCCTTCGGGAAACTCCCCGTTCTTCATGCTTTTAAAGAGATCCAGATTGTCCTCAACAGTCCTTTGCCGGTAAGGACTCTCCTTTCCCGGTTCGGTAAGAGTTCCCCGGTACTGTTTGATTTCTTCGGCAGAAAGACTGCAGACGTAGGCTTTGCCTTTTTTGATCAACTGGATTGCATAGTTGTACAATTGATCGAAATAATCCGAAGTAAAAAAAAGATTATCACCCCAGTCAAAACCAAGCCAGCGGACATCCTCGATAATGGAGTCTACATAAACTGACTCTTCAGTCTCAGGATTGGTGTCATCAAAACGAAGATGGCAGCGACCGCCATATTCCCGGGCCAGACCGAAATTAAGACAGATGGACTTGGCATGACCGATATGGAGATAGCCGTTTGGTTCCGGCGGGAAACGGGTTACTACTGTGCTGTGTTTACCACTTGCCAAATCCTGGTCAATGATGGTTCTGATAAAGTCTTTCGGTTTTGATTTAATTTCTTGGCTTGACATAGCTATTCAGGGTTCAAAATTTGTAACCTCAGCTTTCCGACTTGAGAAAACTATTATGATTTCAGACGGTTTTCTTACCTGCTTCTTTCAGTCTCTTTACAACCGTCTCTCTACCTAAGTGGGCGAAGAGTTCGAACATACTCGGCCCTTTTATCTGCCCGGTAATAACCGCACGGGCAGCGTTTATGGGGACACCCGGCTTGACTCCCATGTCTTCGGCAAGTTGCCTGGCAGTCTGTTCAGTGGTTTCCGGAGTGAACTCTTCCAGTTCTTCAAAACGTTCAGCAAGTATAGGCAGCCATTCTTTCAGTTCCGGGTACTTGAAAAGATTTTTTTTAAGGGCCCTGGGGTCTGGCTCAAAGTCTTCACTGAAATAGGCCCGGCCCAGGGTAGTAAAGTCTTTAAGGGTATGAAAACGTTCCCGGCTCATTTCAATAGTTTTCAGGTACCATTTTCTTTTTTCACCGGCATAGGCAGGATCCCAGAGGCCTTCTTTTTCCAGTTCATCTTTGACCATTTCCGCAATTTCTTCCACCGGCATAGTTCGCAGGTAATGGGCGTTGATGTTGATTGCCTTGGGGTCGGTAAAAAATTTGGGGTCTCCGGGCCGGTAGTTAAAGATGGAATGAGATTTGTTTATCCGTTCCAGGCTGAAGGCCTGGATCAGTTCTTCTTTGCTGAAGATCTCCCGGTCATCTCCCGGAGACCAGCCGAGCAGAACCAGAAAGTTGACCAAAGCCCAGGGAATAAAGCCGTTATCCCGGTAAAACTGGACAGCAACGATTTCACCGTGTTTGCGTTTGGAAATTTTGGCCTTATTCAAATCAAGGGTCAGGGGCATGTGGGCAAAAATCGGCGGTTCCGCCCCCAGGGCTTCATATAGCAGAAGCTGCCGCAGGGTATTGCCCAGGTGGTCCTGGCCCCGGATAATATGGCTTATCCGGTCTCGGATATCATCCACCACGTTGCAGAGAAGATAAAGGGGGTTACCGTTGGAGCGTACTATGACAAAGTCTTCTATTTCCCGGTACTTTCGGCTTATCCGCCCCAGGACCCGGTCGTCATAGTATACTTTACCATCACGGTCAGGTACCCGGAAACGGATCACAGAAGTTTGCCCCCGGGCCTCTTTCTCTGCTACTTCCTTGGAGGTAAGGTTACGGCAGGTGCCGTCATATTTAACCTCTTTTTTTCCAGCCAGAGCAGCTTGACGTTTGGCCTCTAACTCTTTTTTACTGCAGAAACATTTATAGGCCAGTCCTTTGTCCAGTAGAATTCGGGCAGCCGCCTGGTGATCATGAGAATATTTGCTCTGAAAATAAGGGCCCTTATCCCAGTCAATTCCCAACCAGTTAAGACCGTCCAGAATTCCCTGGATTGATTCCTGGGTAGAACGTTCGGCATCTGTATCTTCAATGCGCAGGATAAGTTTGCCGTTGTGTTTCCTGGCATAGAGCCAGTTGAGAATGGCGGTACGGGCTCCGCCGATATGGAGATAACCTGTGGGACTAGGCGGAAAACGCAGTCGAACCTCGGACATTTTTATTCCTTAAAAGCAATAGATAAAAAAATTAAAATTTATGAAAAGCCTCAGTTTATGGGAGGATAAAAAATCCAGCCAGATAAGACTTTTAAAAATAAGGCTTAATACGAAAGCTAAAGATTTGGTAAAAACTAATTACTTTATTAAAGAGGAATTGTAAAGGGATGGGCGGTTAATCTGTAATCTGCAGTTCTCTCAAAAAACCTTGATTCCTTCTCCACTCTTTTTTCAGCTTTACCCGGAGGTCCAGAACAACCCGGGTTCCAAGCATTTTTTCCATGTCTTCCCTGGCAGATATGCCTATTTTTTTCAGCATTCTGCCATTTTTGCCTATGATAATACCTTTTTGAGATTTTTTCTCCAGATAAATTGTGGCATGGATGTTTACCGGGTTACCCTTTTCCTCCTGGAAGGATTCTATGATTACCGCAGTGGAGTAGGGGACTTCCTGATGAGTAAGGAGAAATATTTTCTCCCGGATAATTTCCGAGGCAATGAAACGTTCATTTAGATCAGTTGGAATATTTTCAGGAAAAAGCGGGGGGGCTTCCGGAAGAAAGGGAATAATCTCATTTTTGATCTTTCCTATTCCTTCACTGGTTTTGGCTGAAATCGGCAGCAGGGTCTGAAAAGGGAAAAAATCAGCATATATTTTTATGATCGGCAGAAGCCTGTTCTTGTCTATCAGGTCGATTTTGTTGATCAGGAGCAGGACAGGCTTACTGGATTTTTTCAATTCATGCAGGGCATTGTGCAGTTTTTCCGGGTAAGGAAAATTGATATCGATCATTAAAATAATCAAATCAACACCGGTCAGACTTCTCAGGGCATTTTTCACCATCTCCCGGTTCAATGGATTGTTGGCCTTATGGATACCAGGGGTATCCAGGAAAACCATCTGACTGTCACCATCGTTCACTACTCCCGTAATCCGGTTTCTGGTAGTCTGGGGTTTGGGAGAGACAATAGAGATCTTTTGACCCAGCAGTTGATTGAGCAAGGTTGACTTTCCCACGTTGGGAGGGCCTATAATTGATATTATGCCGGTTTTCATTCAATTTAAAATTAAATAAACGATTTTTTGCTAATCAGGATGATTTAGATTAGGATTGACTGTAAAATCATCTTAGCCTGAAACTAGGAACCCTTTTAATATAAAAATGCAAGGAAAAATCGTTGAATATCTTGAGCAGGGCAGGTTTATCTGTGCCCTCTCTCATGAAACTGCAGATAGAAGCCTGAAGCTGGTTAACCAGAACGGCCGGGAGATCAGAATAGCCAGAAACAGAATTACCCATGAACAGAGTAGCCCCGTCACTTTCTCTTCAAGGGAAGAGGCCCTGAAGTTTCTCAGGGAAGTGGGCAGCAGACGGGAGGGCTATGCCGATCAGATTGAGCTCCAGGAGATCTGGGAACTTGTCTCGGAAGGAGATGAGAACTCCTTTTCCCCGTCTTTTCTTTGTGAGCTCTTTTACGGTGATCAGGCAGACCCGGACCGGGAAGCTGCTTTTATCAGGGCGGTTATCAGGGATCGCTTTTTTTTTAAATATAAAAACGGGATCGTATTGGTCTTTTCTCCAGAGGTGGTGGAACAGCTTTGGGCCCAGGCTGAAAAAGAAAAGGCCAGGGAGGCTTTCCTGGAAAAAGGTGTAATGGTTATTCGCGCCCTGTTGTCTGGAAGTGATTGGAGAAAATGGTCTGAAAAAAAACGTTGTCTTAATATGATTCGTGATTATTACCTTTTCGGTAATGAGGCCGAAGACAGTGAACTGACCAGGGAACTTCTTAAAAGAGCAGGTCAAACCAGACCGCATGATCCTTACCACCTTCTGATTCAGGCTGGTTTCTGGCAGAAAGATGAAAATCTCGGAATCCTTGTTTATGATATGCCGGTGAAGTTCAGCAAGGAGGCGATTCAGGAGGCAGAAGCAAGCTTATCCTCCACAGGTGATCTGCTGGAGGAGGGACGTCTGGATATAAGAGATAAACCCTTGCTTACCATAGACGGCAGACATACCAGGGATTTTGACGACGCCCTTCACTTGGAGGAAAAGGATGACGGGAGTTATCTTGTAGGTATTCACATTGCTGATGTAAGCAGTTTTGTTAAGCCTGGCAGTCATCTCTTTGCTGCTGCCCAACAGCGCGGGACCTCGGTTTATTTTCCGGAATCTCAAATTCCCATGCTGCCGCCGGTATTATCGGAAGGGACCTGCAGTCTTATTGCTGGAGAGGTGCGGCCGGCTCTCAGTTTTTTGGTAACATTCAGCAAAGACGGTGAGATCCATAATTTTCGTCTGGCCAGGACCGTGGTTCAGGTAAAAAGACGAATCACCTACAGTGAAGTTGAAAATATAATAAATGAAGACAGGGAGTTACAGATTCTACAAAAGCTGGCTGATCAACTTCAGCAAAAACGTTTAGATAATGGGGCCCTTATTATTCCGATCCCTGATGTTAATATATTTTTTTCAGGTAATGATAAAATAGCTGTTGAGTTGGCCCCGGTTGACAGCAGGGCCCGCAGGCTGGTAGCCGAATTTATGGTGCTGGCTAACAGTCTGGCAGCCAAGTATCTGGCTGACCGTGAAATCCCCGGGCTGTTCCGCTCCCAGCCCCCTCCCCAGGAACGATTGGCAGGTGGTATAACAACTGATCTTTTTACCAATTTCCGTCAGAGGAGATTTCTGTCCAGGGGAGAGCTGCTTACTGATCCCAAGCCGCACAGCGGGGTTGGAGTTGAGTGCTATACCACGGTAACCTCTCCTATCAGACGTTTTCTTGATCTCCTGATTCAGCTCCAGCTGGCCTCTGTCTTGGCCGGGAAAGGACCCTTGTTCACTTTTTCTGATTTCCGGGAGTACAGCGGGGACATCTTTTTATCCCAGGGACGGGCCCAAAAGGTAAGTAATGAGAGAAAGAGGTACTGGCTTCTGCGCTATCTGGCTCAGAAAGCAAAGGCAGGAGAAGAAGTGGAGGCCCTTGTCCTGGAGATTCAGCCTCGACGTATCCAGGTAGTGCTGACCTGTACACTGCTGACCGGTGATCTTCCTCTGAACCAGGCCAGGCAGGTACAGCCCGGCGACCTGGTTAAGGTGAAACTGGCCAAGGTGAGTCCCCTGGACGGCACCTTCCGGATTGAGTGGTAACACAGGCTTTCTGCGGGGTAAATTTGTCTTCTTGGACGCCTTGTAATTTTAGTATATTTTGGGCAAATATTCTGACAGGAGAAAATCATCATGCAGGATATATTAACAACTTGCTGCTTTTGCGGTTGCGGCTGCGGTCTGTATCTCCATGTTGAAAACGGCAGAGTTACAGGTACCCAGCCAAGCCGGCACCATCCTGTATCACGTAACAACCTGTGCGTCAAGGGCTGGCATATTCATGAATTCATACACGATCCCCATCGACTCACAACACCATTGTTACGCAAAAACGGCAAACTGACTGCCGTTTCCTGGAATGAGGCCTTAGATTATGCAGCTCAAAAACTGATAGGCCTGGGTGACCAGTATGGCGGAAAGGCTCTCGCAATTCTGGCCTCGGCCAAGTGTACCAACGAAGAAAACTATCTCCTGCAAAAACTGGCCCGCCGGGTCCTGCAGACCAACAACATAGACCATTGCGCCCGGCTTTGACATGCGCCGACCGTGGCAGGTCTTGCCACTACTTTCGGCAGCGGTGCCATGACCAACTCCATTGCCGAACTTACCGGTTCACAGGTAATTATGGTTATCGGTTCCAATACTACAGAGGCCCATCCACAGATGGCGCGTCATATTCTGGAAGCTGTCGACCATCACGGCGCCCGGCTCATTGTTGTTGATCCAAGGCGTACCAAATTGGCTGAAAGCGCCCATATACATCTGCAAATAACTCCCGGTACAGATATCCCGCTTTTAAACGCTATGATGCGTATTATTCTGGATGACAACCTCATCGATGATCTTTTTATAGAGATGCGTACGGAAAATTTTCATGAACTGCGGGATATGCTTTACCGGATGGATCTCGAATCTACTGCAGCGCTTACCGGTGTACCAATGGAGCAGATCAGGACAGCGGCCCTGACTTATGCCAGCGCCCATAAATCGGTCATCTGTTACTGTCTGGGGATCACTCAGCATATCTGTGGTACGGACAACGTACAGAATATTGCCAACCTGGCCATGCTTACCGGTCACGTCGAACAGGAATATACCGGCGTAGATCCCTTGCGCGGCCAGAATAATGTCCAGGGTGCCTGTGACATGGGGGGTCTGCCCGCTGTTTTTCCGGGTTATCAGTCAGTGGTCGACCCGGTTGTCAGGGCCAAGTTTGAAAAGGCCTGGGGCGGCTCTTTGCCGGCGGAACCCGGCCTTACTGCCATGGAAATGACCCATGGCGGTGTCAGCGGTCCCATAAGGGGTCTTTTTGTCATGGGGGAAAACCCCATGCTCAGTGACGCCCACATCAGTAAAGTTAAGGAAACCTTGAAGGGACTTGACTTTCTGGCGGTTTCCGATATTTTTCTGTCTGAAACCGCCGAGCTTGCCGACGTGGTTTTTCCAGCCGCTTCATTTGCAGAAAAAACTGGTACTTTTACCAACTCGGAACGGCGGGTACAGTTGATCCGTCAGGCAATTGATCCGATCCCTGACTGCAGAACAGATGCGGATATAATCATTGAAATAGCTGGCCGTATGGGTTATGAAATGGCCTATGAATCTTCTACCGAGGTCATGGAGGAAATAGCCATGCTTGCCCCTATATACGGCGGCATCTATCACGACCGGCTGGAAAAGGGGTGGGGGCTGCAGTGGCCCTGTCCCGACCGGCAGCATCCCGGCACCGGCTTTCTCCACAAGGGAGGCTTTACCCGCGGCAAGGGCCATTTCATTTCTACGTTTCACCAACCACCGGCCGAGCAGCCCGATGATCAATATCCCTATCTTCTCATGACCGGCCGGGTATACCACCATTATCATACTGGCACTATGACCAGGAAATCTCCTATGCTGGAAAGAGAATGTCCCGAGGCCCTGCTTGAGATCAATCCGATTGATGCCGGCCGACTGGAAATCCGGGCCGGTGAACTGGTCCGTCTTTCTTCAAGGCGCGGCGAAGTCTGTCTGCGGGCCGAAATCACTGACCGGGTCAGCCAGGGAAACTGCTATACCAGCTTTCATTTTACTGAAGCGCCGGTAAATATGGTCACTCAGGAAGCCCTGGATCCTATTGCCAAATGTCCGGAATACAAAGTGTGCGCTGCCAATATCACCAAGGTGGAGTAATGAATGACAAGTATATCCTGTATAAAGAATACCTCGTTCCTTTTCTGCGCAAACTGGCCAAGGATTACCGGCTAATCGCTCCACTTGCCAACCGTCACGGGGACGTCCTCCTGCAGGAGGTTGAATCGGTAGACACGGCCAGATTTGATTTTGACTGTCAGGCCCAGGGCTCGGCCAAACCTTTTCTGTTGCCGCAACAGGAAGTGCTCTTCTCCTATCGGATCAGTCCACAGGGGGAATACGTCTTTAAAGAGCATCTGGATGAGACGCCCACAGTCTTTTTTGGCCTGCGTTCCTGCGACCTTTCAGCTATCCTCTATATGGACGTTATTTTTCTGCGTGGGGCGCGAGACATATATTATCTTAAAAGACGGGAAAATTCCCTGCTGATATCCATAGGCTGCAATGAACCTTCCCCCAATTGCTTCTGCAATGCCACCGGCAGCGGCCCTTTTCTGGATTACGGCTTCGACCTGCAGCTGACCGACCTGGGTGACAGGTTTTTTGTTGAACCCGGCCGTATTCGCGGAGAAGAGCTGATCAGGCGCTGGCGGTATTTCTTTCAGGCTGCCGCTGAGCAGGACGCCAAAGCCCAATACCAATTAGCCCTTGAAGCCCGGGCCGACTTTAAACGCCAGGTGCATGTGGAATCGGCCTTTCAAAAACTGGCTGCCGATCAGGTTGACGAACGGATCTGGTCTTATCTTTCCTCACGCTGCCAGGACTGCGGCGGTTGCGCCTACATCTGCCCCACCTGCACCTGCTTCACCGTCTATGACCGGTCGCTGTCCGCAAACCGGGGAGAACGTGTACGTTCCTGGGATGCCTGTACTTTCAGCGGCTTCACCGGCATGGCCGGCGGCCATAATCCGGTTGACCGTGGAAGCCAGGCTGTACGCCGCCGTTTTCTGCATAAACTGTTATACGATTATCAAAAATACGGCCGTCCAGGCTGTGTAGGATGCGGCCGCTGTGTGGATATCTGTTTCGGCGGGGTGGATATCATCAGTTTTATCGACATGGTGTGCGGACAGGACACCATGAACCGGTAGTCAGCCGATTACAGATGACCACGATAGTATCAGTAATTACAGGCAAAACCAACAAAATACTTTGATAGAGCCATGCCTGGAACAAATATCGAAAATTGCTACTTACCGCATCCGGCCCGGATCAGGGAGGTGATCGAGGAAAATTCCCAGATCAAAACCTTTGTCGTCTGTTTTATAGACGAGGAGTTCCGGGAGAATTTCTCTTACCAACCCGGTCAATTTCTGATGCTGTCTGTGCCCCATCAGGGTGAGGCGCCCATTTCCATTTCCTCCACTCCCACCCGGCCCGGGGATATCCATTTGAGCGTCCGGGTTGCCGGTCGACTCACCAGGGCCCTGCATGCGTTAAAGGCCGGTGACCACATCGGTCTGCGCGGTCCCTATGGCCGGCCTTTTCCCGTGAGCAGTCTGGCCGGCAAAGACCTGCTTTTTGTCGCGGGTGGCATTGGACTGGCACCGCTGCGGTCGCTGATTAACTACTGTCTGGATAAGGGAAATCAGTTCGGCCGTAAGACTATTCTTTACGGAAGCCGTTTACCCTCGGACATTGCTTTCCATATCGATCTGGAGGAATGGCGGCAGCGGCCGGATGTAGCATGTCATCTTACCGTGGATCAGAGTGAACCCGGCTGGCAGGGGCCGGTTGGTGTGGTGACTACCCTGTGGGAACAGGCAGATATACGTCCTGAAAATACTGCGGCCCTGGTCTGTGGTCCACCTTTAATGATCAAGTTCGTACTGGCCGATCTTAAACGGTTTTGCTTTGATGACCAGGCTATTATTACCACCATGGAACGTTACATGAAGTGCGGGGTGGGGATCTGTGGCCACTGCTACTTTGACGATAAGTTGGTCTGCCTGGACGGGCCGGTTTTCAGCTATGACCAGATCAGGCATATTCAGATATAGGGAGCCGGGGCTGATTACCGGCATTTGCCTCAGCTTAGCAGTTCATCTTTGGTGAAAAGGGCTTCCAGGGTAAATCCCCGTTCAGCCAAGGCTTCGATCCCGCCTTCCTGGCGGTCTACTACCGTAATGATATGAGCCGGCTTAAAACCCTGGGCCTCTACCTGATCTATCACCTCCAGCAGGGTGCCGCCGGTGGTAACCACGTCTTCTACCAGGCTCACGTTACAGCCGGGTTTCAGGTTAGTCCGGCCTTCCATGACGGCTGCCGTGCCGTGGGCCTTGGTTTTTTTTCTGACGATAAAAGCCGGGATAGGGCTGCCTTCCAGGAAACTGGCTATAGAAACCGCCGTTACCAGAGGGTCGGCCCCCAGGGTCATGCCTCCAACAGCTCCGATCGGCACGGGGTTATTTCTGAGCCTGTCAAAAATAAGGGAACCGCAGAGCCAGGCCCCTTCAGCGGAAAGGGTGGTTTGCTTACCGTCAATATAGAAGTCCGACTGCCTGCCGGAAGTCAGGGTAAAGGTCCCCTGGCGGTACGATTTTTCCAGGATTATTTCTTTTAATCGTTCAAAGTTGTCCATGATATTTAGTTTCCGCTTTTTCCCCGGGTGATAACCAGGGATTCACCGGTCCTTTGGTTTGTAATCACCAGTTCCTTTTCCGGATTCATATTTACTTTAACCCTGTCGCCGGCATGAACATCCTTCATGCCCAGATTCCGGAGTGTTTCCGGCTGTTCAATCTTCATCCGGCGGTAGTTGATTCCCAGATCCGGCAGAGCAGTAAGAGCCGGACAATCAACAGCTCTTATCAACAGGGCTGCCAGAAACAGGACTGTCAGGACCCTGCCCGCTGTTTTTGTCATGAATGCTCCTTAAAATAATTACTGTTGAATAGGGGACACATAGTCAAGGCCGCCTCCGCCCCCGCCCTGTCCCTGGAGGAGACGTACCGCCAGGTCCCTGAAGTGGACGGGACCCTGGCCGGGCACATAATAGTCGGGAGAGGTATGGCCAAAAGTATGAATCACAATCTCCGGCCAGTCCTGCTGGTTGTTAGTAAAACCGGCCGAGGTATGGGCTTTGTCCCGGATTACCGAGTTGATATCCTCCCGGTCGCTTATCAGTTCCGCTTCCGGTCTTGCCGGGTTGATCCTGTCCCAGGCCACGGCGGTAAACCAGTCATTTGCCTCCGGGTTCCAGTTGGCGGCCGAGATATCAGGCAGGGAGGGCCATCTCCAGAGGTCTTCACCCGGAGAGGCAAAGCGCTGCTCATAGCCGAAGCGCAGATTCTCCACGTTATAGGCGATTTGATCCTGGCTTCTGCCTTCCTGGGTATCACTGGCCCATCTGGCGTCTCCGAAAAATAGCTGGATATCATTGCTGCGCTCGCCCCGGATCATTTTTTCAATTACCCGGATCATCAGGGTGGTATCATCGTGGATGAAGTAGCCGTCAGCATTGTACTGACTGCCCTTGACAAAAGTATCGTAGAGAGGGGGACCGGTGGTGCGCAGATTCCATATATCAGACATTCCCCCCTGATTCAGGGTATGGAGAATCTTGTAGGCCAGCCACTGCCAGCCGGTCTGTCCGGTCTGCTCCCAGAGGACCAGGAGCAGCCTGTTTTCCAGGGAGTTGTCGTTGCCGTCCGCAGGCTTGATACCGTCAGGAATATAGTCCTGGCTGTTGCTGTAGCGCATAAAGGATATACCGTAACCACGGTAATAACTGTTGTTGCCGCTGCCCTGCTCCCGGGCCCGGAACATGAAGCCCGTGGAGGCGTACTTGAGCCAGGGACCGGTGGCTGTTTTTATCTGGACGTCGTAACTCAGGAGGTCGTCGTTCGTGTCCCGGGCCCACTGGAGGCCGAGACCGGCGGAGCTGTGCTTGAAGGGGACATAGTAATACCTGACTTCATTGTTACCGCTGCCCAGGACGTCATAGCCTGTGATGCGCAGGTCAGTGCGCTGATAGGTTCCGCCCCGGGGATGAATATACGTCCGGGTATCCACAGTGCTTTTGGCATTGGGGCCCTGCGAACCAAGGTTGAAGTCATTTTGGGCTACAGGGGTTATATGATACTCGGGCTTCTGGCCTCCGGGAAAGTTGTCAGGATTGAATTCGCTGACTCCCCCACCCCCGCCTGCCGCTTCCGGAGAGGGAAGGGGCTGCCAGTAGCTGACCTCGCGGGCGACATTGAAAGGGGTCCCGGGTCCCGGGAATTCCCCTCTGGAGACCAGTCTCAGGCTCTCAACCGCAGTAGCGTTGTCCCCGTCCCGGAAGTGCAGGTCGGTATCCTCGGTATCCGGGGACAGGGCCTGGATGTTTTTCAGGCTGCTCTGGCCATCGTCATATTCCAGGTAACGGTATTTTTTGTCCTTTATTGCAAAGGCATTATTGTACTGTTCCAGCTCGACTCCGGGTTCCGGAACAATTTGGAGATCGTCTCCCTCCCCAACGGTCTGGTTGCCATCTATGGTGAAAAGGCAGGGATTGTTTTCATCGTACAGGACCGTTACGGACTTTAAAGTGAAGCTGCCGCCGCCGGGGATGGTTACATTGCGGCCGTTCAAGCTTTCAAGGGCATCAACTTTGTTACCGGACTCATCCCTGTAAACGGAGAGGGCGTAGCGGTAACCGGATTCAGCCAGGTAGTAGGCCCTTTCTCCGTGATTGGCCCGTACTCCCTGGAAGGAGGAGGTGCTGAGCATGGAAACCACTCCTGCCCCCAGGACACCGACCAAC
>JAWOFO010000022.1:0-22167 GCA_046497465.1 Desulfobia sp. | reverse complement strand
AAATTGACGGCTACCGGGTCAACGGAACCATGCCGGATCCCCGCGATCCTGACGCCCCGGGCTGGCTGGTTCAAAACAGCGCCGATCTCCCGGCCGGTGACCTGGAAATTACCAACGATACGGACGGCACCGTTGCCATTCCTTTCGCCGACCTGACCAACCCCCTGGTTGAAGGACTCAACATGGCCGGAGCCGCCAACCTGAGGGACAGTATCAATGCCAGCGCCCTGACGGAAACCAGCGCCGGCCTCACCACCCTGGTAGCAGACAGTGCCGCAGCAGCCGGGGGATCCGAAAACATTTCCTTTGATCTCACAGGGGTGGAGGGCACGGCAAGTCTTAATTTCACTGTTAACGGCAACGCCGTGGAGACTGCCCATAAGGTGGTGGAAGAAATCAACCAGGTCAGCGACCAGACCGGTATCCGGGCCTTCCGGGGCAACGGCAGCAACGGCGGGTCCAACAACTCCGTGGTGCTCAGAAACTCTGAGGACGGGGAAGAGGGGGCCATCCAGATAGCCGGCCTGGGTGTTGCTGAAATCAACCGTACCGGGCTGGACAATTTCAACCAGGGGGCTGATGCCTCCCATAATACGGGCTACATCTCCTTCAGCTCCACGGAACCCTTTACCTTCAACGACTCCGCCTACAGCGACGGGACCCTGCAGAACCTGGGCCTGAAAGCCGGCTATGTGGGTATTACAGGGACTGACAACAACGACAACCCTGTCTACGGATTTAACCATACCGGGACCCTCGGCCAGAACGACCTCAAGATAAACGGCATCAACATAGATGCGGCCGCCCCCGATGAGAACTCCATCCTGTACCCGGCAGAGTCGGCAGCAGCCAAGGCCGAGGCCATAAATGCCAGGTCTGATGAAACAGGGGTCACTGCCAGGATAACCCCGGCCTATAAAAAGGCTGACGGCGTTGTAGAAGCCGGGACCCTGGGCAGCGGCGACCTTGTTATCAACGGGGTTGACATTTTTACTGCAAACACTGCTTTAAAAAGCCAAGACGATGATAATACCCTGCTTAATGCCATAAATGACAAAGAAGGTAAAACCGGCGTCGCCGCCACCCGGAATGCCGAGGGTACCATCCTGTTAAAGACCATTGACGGCCGCAATCTTCATATCGAGACCTCGACCCAGGGCGAGAGCCTGACCCATATCAACGGCACCAGCCCGCCTGCCGCCGCCAACCAGGTTTATATGGGCCGGGTCCAGCTTCACAGCGATCAGGAATTTACCCTGGAAACAGGAGTCTTTGGTCTGGATAAAATAGAGTATGGTCTCGAGGCCCTGGGACTGGCCGGCGGTCAGTTAATCAGCGGCGAGACCGGTGATAAGGCGGGAGACGGCAGAATAACCGTTAACCAGGTCATAGAAAAACAGGGCTCTGTCCGCTACGCCGGAGACCGGGAGGACAACCTTTCTATCAAAACCGGCCGCACTGACAGCATGGATATAAGCAGCAACGGGGACCAGGCCATAATGTCCACAGACATATTTTCTATCCTCTGCCAACTGGAAGACAATCTCCGGGGGGTGAATTACCACCGGGTTACCGGCATCCATAAGGCCGGTGATGTCACTGCCGCCCTGGACAGCGGCAAGACAGGACTTGCCGGAGAAGAAGACCTGAAAGACGGCTCCTTTACCGTCAAAGTTAAGGACCATGAACACAGCCCCCCGGAAGAACTTGAGTTTACCATCCCGGTGGATGCGGGCCAGGATTCTTTGAGTTCGGTAGCTGTCAAGATTAACGGTGTTCCCGGCATGGAGGCTTACTGGAACGATAATAACCAGTTGGAGATCAGCACCACTGAACCGGACCGTTATACCTATACCGTAAGTGAAGACACCAGCAACTTCCTGGCAGTTACCGGAACCGACTCGGAAACCATGCAGATGCAGGCCCTGGATGACTCCCTGGCCGGGCTGGAGGATGCTTTCAGCGAAATGACCACCCGGGTATCGGACTTCGGGGCCCGGGCCAACCGCATTGAAGTCCAGAAACAGATCTATGACAACCTGGAGCTGAAAGTCAACGAGAACCTCTCGGAAGTACAGGATACGGACTACACCAAGGCGATAATGGACCTCAAGGCGGCCCAGACCGCCTACCAGGCCGCCCTGAATTCAGCCGGCAAGACCATGCAGCTCAGCCTGGTTGATTACCTCTAGGAGAAAAATATGCTCATCCTGTCCCGCAAGGAGGGAGAAGCCCTTATTATAAATGATGACATAAGCATCAAGATTCTGGAAAGCAAAAACGGGCAGGTCAAGCTGGGCCTGGAGGCCCCGGCGGATGTGGCAATTCTCAGGGAAGAAGTGTACCAACGCATACTGGAAGAAAATAAAAAGGCTGCCCGGGACAATCCCGAAGACCTGTCCCCTCTGGAAGATATATTACTGAAAGATCAAGAATAACAAACCTCGTAAAAAAGACCGGGAATTTTTTATTAATATGGAAATCTCCACAGATATGCATAACAAAAACAGCGGCACAGAAGGGGATATGACCGTCAGCACCAGCCGGTTTGGCGAAATAAAGGTAAACTCGGACCTTATTATCAGGATGACCGCCCCTTTCCCGGGCTTTCCGGAGTCAAGCAGGTTTGTTATTATTCCGCATAAAAAGGGATCTGCCTTCATCTGGCTGCAGTCACTGGATAACCCCGGCCTTGCCTTTGTAGTGATTCAGGCAGCTCACCTGAAACCCGACTATTACCCTACCATTCCCGACCTTATCAAAAAAGAACTGGGGGCTGATGGGAACGGCTTTCTTGAAATCCTTTTGATACTGACCATCCCGGCAGGCCGGCCCCGGGAGATGACAGCCAACCTGCTGGCCCCCGTTATTATCAACAGCGAAAAAAGACTGGCCAAACAGGTCATTCTTGACCAGGACTATGATCCCTGCTGGCCCGTATTCTGAAAGGTCTTCATTTTCAGGGGCTTAGCCCAAAAAAGCGTAAATTCTCAATAAATCCGGGCACCAAACATCATTCCAAAGTTTTTTGCCTATTCCGGGAAAACCCCCTGTTCTTTCAAAAAATCAATGAGCATATCACCAGCCAGCTCTCCTGAATCAACCTTATATTCACCACTTTCTATTTCCTGCTTCAGGGACCGGACCAGCTCGGTACGCTCCTCAGGGGCAGACCGAACCATTTCCTCCATCTCCTGGACATCCCTGGAAATCTCAACCCTGTCAGCTATCAGACCCTTGACCTCCTGCTCCTGCTTCCGGTCCGGTATCTCCTTTTTATTTTCTATTTTATATTCGTTAATTATCTGGGAAATAATATCTGTTACTTTCATTTCACGCCCCCCTTTCCTTGAGGCATATTTTTTAACTAGTGTCCATCCAGAAACGGCCCTTTGACCGTACCTTTGGTACGTTCTGGTAAGGAACGTGACTGAATAATCCAGTGGTCCGATCTCTGCGTCACAGCAAAAGTGAAAAATGCTCACATATCACATATATGCTGCGCTTTTTAACTTTCACTGTTCCTTGACCTCGAACAAAAAATCTCGTTTCTGGACGGGCACTAACTATTCTTATCTTTTTTTTTAATAGAAAAACATTATATTCTGTAACTCTCTGTGACTTAAAGATCGGTTCGTTGCCCGGTAAACTTTAACAAAAAAATCCGTATAAAAATTTTAGATATTATATCAAATAAATACTACAGCGACATTTTGGTTCTCTCTCCCGTCATTCCCCGGCTTGACCGGGGAATGACGGAAACAGAAAGGAAGTGTCGCTGTAGGGGCAGGGAACCCTGGAAAGTTAGAAAATATCTCCATTCGGTCATTCCCGCAGAAGGGGGAATCCGGTAGCATACCTTGCTACAAGAGTATCGGCAGGTTGGCGGGTTTATCTAATTTGTCCTCTGTCAAGTGTTATAGAAAAGCGGATGCGAAGAGTATGACGGAAAACAACAACAGCTTATACCTGATTGACGGCAACGCCTATATTCACCGGGCCTATCATGCCATTTCTCCACTTTCAAACAGCCGGGGTCAGCCCACCCATGCTGTTTACGGTTTTTTAAATATTCTCCGCAGAGTTATAAAGGAAAAATCCCCCGGTTACCTGGCTGTAGCCTTTGATGCCAAGGGACCGACCTTCAGGCATAAGATCTATAAAAATTATAAGGCCAAACGTCCCCCTATGCCGGAAGAACTGGCCTGTCAGCTGCCATACATAAGAAATATCATCCAGGGATATAACATACCGATCCTGGAACAGGAAGGGCTGGAGGCGGATGACCTGCTGGCTTCAGTCAGCAGACACTTCAGTGCTAAAGGGGAACCCATTGTCATAATTTCAGGCGATAAAGACCTTCTGCAACTGATAGATAACAATACCATAATCTGGGAACCCATGAAAAACCTGGTCATTGATGAGCTGGTAATCAAAGAACAGTATCAGGTAAAACCGGAGCAGCTCATTGATATTTTTGCACTCATGGGAGACTCGGCCGACAACATTCCCGGGGTACCGGGCGTAGGCCGAAAAACAGCCATAAAACTGATATGTCAGTTCTCCAGTATGGATCTGCTCTATGAAAATATCAATGAGATGAAGGAATCCAAGCTCAAGGAAAAACTTATTGGGCACCGCGAACAGGCCTTGCTGTCCCGGGACCTGATCCGCCTGGTGACGGATGCTGATCTGCCTGAAAACAAGGAAGATTACCGCTGCAGGCCTCCTGACCAAGAGGCCCTGGCCGGGATCTACAAGGAACTGGAATTCGACTCTTATTTCAAGGAAACAGCTGGTTCTTCCCCTATCGAGACCGATACTTTTCAGCTGATTACCAGCACCGAAGAACTTAAAGAACTGGTTAACCAGCTGACAAAGCCGGAAATTCTGGCCATTGACACGGAAACAAGTTCCCTTGATGCCCTGAAAGCAGAACTGATCGGTATCTCTTTGGCCCTGTTCCGGGAACAGGCAACTGCCGGTCCACAGCAGGCCTGGTACATTCCGGTAGGCCACCGGACAGGAGACCGGGCTCTTTGTCCAGGGCAAATCCCCCGGGACCAAGCGCTCTCCGAACTCAGGCAGGTTCTTACCGATCCGGAAGTAATAAAAATCGGTCATAATATCAAGTTTGACTATAAAGTACTGCACCAGCACGGAGTTAAACTGCAGGGACCTCTATTTGACACCATGATCGCCTCCTATCTCCTGGAACCTTCCCGGCGAAGCCATAAACTTGACGACCTGGTCACCGCCCATTTGAATTTAAGCCTGACCTCTTTCCAGGAAGTAACCCGGGGAGATAAAAGGGAAGAGGCCTTCATATTCACCGATCTGTTAGAAGCCCGCAACTATGCCTGTGAAGACGTGGCAGCAACACTTGCACTGTGGCAGTACTTTAAACCGAGGCTGAAAAAGGCGGAACTGGAGGACCTCTTTGTCAACCTGGAAACCCCTATGATACCTATTCTGGCTGCCATGGAAGAAACAGGAATCAAAGTTGACCCTGAAATCCTTACGGAACTGTCTAAGGAGTTCGATATCCAGATAAAAAAACTGCAGAAAAAAATTTACGCGCTTGCCGGAGAAGAATTCAATATAAATTCCCCAAAACAGCTGGGCCGTATCCTTTTTGACGTACTCCGGCTTCCTTACGGCAGAAAAACCAAAACCGGCTACTCAACAGATATCAGAGTCCTGCAAAAACTCGCCGCTTATCACGAACTGCCGGCTGAGATACTTTCCTACCGCACCCTCAGTAAACTTAAATCGACTTATGTTGACAAGCTTTATCCCTTGATAAATCCCGGGACAGGCCGTATTCACTGCTCTTTTAACCAGGCTGTTACTGCTACCGGCCGGCTCTCCAGCAGTAATCCCAATCTACAGAATCTGCCTGTCCGCGGTGAGGATGGCCAAAGAATCAGGGAAGCCTTTATTGCCGAAAACGGCTATACCTTCCTGGCCGCAGACTACTCCCAGATAGATCTCCGGGTTCTGGCCCACTACTGTCAGGATGAAGCATTATTAGAAGCCTTCAGGCAAGGGCGGGACATACATAACCAGACGGCTGCAGAGATATTCCGGGTTAATGCCGCCCTTATCACCCCGAGTATGAGAAGGGTGGCAAAATCAATTAATTTCGGAATAGTATACGGAATGAGCCCTTATGGTCTCTCCGAACAACTTGGCCTCAGCCGGAAAGAGGCAGAGACCTTTATAAACCGCTACTTTTCTGTTTATCCCGGCATCAAAAGGTTTATGGAAGAGATAATTGAACAGGCCAGAAGCCGGGGGTATGTAACCACCCTGCTTAAGAGAAGGCGGAGCCTGCCGGAAATAAACAGCAGCAACCGAAACAAGAGGGAATTCGCCGAACGTACCGCCCTTAATACCCCTATCCAGGGGACGGCAGCAGACATAATCAAGTTGGCCGCTCTTACTACGAACCAGTCTCTGAAAGAAAAGGCTTTAACTGCCCGCATGCTTCTCCAGATACATGATGAACTGATCTTTGAAGTACCGGAAGAAGAACTTGATGAGACAGGAAATCTAATTAAAGAAAAAATGGAATCCGTCATAAGACTTGCTATCCCCCTCCAGACTAATTTATCAAGCGGCTATAACCTTGCTTCATTAAAATAAACAGGTTATATAAGGAGGGTCTAAGGCTTAAGGAAGGGGAATTAAACCGGAGGACCCCCGAAACCGCAACCTGAACCGACAAAGGAATTTTTTCATGCTTGCCCTATTACGCCGGAAGGCACAATCACCCTATATCCAGGCAACTGTCGTGGCCATCATTGTTGTATTCATGTTCTGGGGAGTTGGAGTAAACCAGGGCCCGGGACGTAATGACGTAGCAACGGTAAACGGTGAACCCATTACCTATTCTCTATACCGGCAGACTTACGATCAGATCCTGGATCGTTACCGGCAGCAATTCGGGGGCAGCATCCCGGAAGCACTGAAGGAACAGCTGGACCTGAAAAAACAGGTACTCCACCAGTTGATCCATAAGATCCTTCTTCAACAGGGCGGCGATGATATGGGAATACATATAAGTAACCTTGAGATACAAAAGACCATAGAAAACATGGCTGTTTTCCAGGTTAACGGTTCCTTTGACAAAGGGCGTTATGAAAAAGTGCTGAAAAATTCCGGGATGACTCCCTCCAAGTTTGAACAAAGCCTCCGCTCTGATATCCTTGCCGACAAAGTTGACTATTATATTAAAAAATTCAGCGGTATATCTCCTTTAGAGATTGACAGCCGGCTTAACTTCCACCTGTCTGAACGACAGATCGACTATGTATCTTTACAAAGTGACGATTTTACTGACCAGGTGGAGATCCAGAAAGAAAAGCTCAGAGAGTACTTCAGGGATAATCGGGAGAATTACAGGACCGAGCCCAGGATCAAACTGCAATACCTGTACTTCAGCGGTGAAAAAACCGGCGAGTCCGTCAAAATAACTGAAAAAATGATTGAAGATTACTATAACCGGCACCAGGAAGATTTCCATGTGAAGGAAAAAAGACGGGCCAGCCATATACTGCTTAAAACCTCTGCCGGGCAGTCAGGAGGAGATTCTAAAAACGCCGGGGAAAAACACCGGCAAATGAAGGAGATCCTGGACCAGGTAAAAAGCGGCAAAGACTTTTCCGAACTGGCTCGCCGGTATTCCGAGGATAAAGCCACCGCCCCGCAGGGTGGAGATCTTGGCTATTTTACCCGGGGCAGGATGACTAAGCCGTTTGAAGAAGAAGTCTTTGGTATGAAGGAAGGAGAGATCAGTGATATAGTCCAGACCCGTTTCGGTTTACATCTCATTAAGCTGCAGGATATAGTCCCGGCCCGGACTAAGCCCCTGACAGAAGTAAAGGAAGATATAGAACAGATCCTGCGCCGGAACGAATCGGAAAGAGTTGCCTTTTCCCGGGCCAACAAAACCTATGAGAAGATCATCAAGGCCGGCAGCCTGGCAGCTTACGCCCGCAAAAATAACATAACTCCTGAAGAAACCGGGTTTTTCTCTGTTGATAAGGCCCCTGAGCCATTATCCGCCAATCCTGCTGCCTTAAAAAAAGTATTTCAGCTGAATGAAGGAGAACTCAGTTCAATTATCGAAGGGGACCGGGGTTATTTCATTATCTATCTTAAAAAACGCCAAGAACCCTATATCCCTGAACTGGTTAAAGTAAAAGATCAAGTTCGGGCAGATATGAAAAGGGCCCTGGGTGTAAGCCTGGCGAAAAAAAAGGCGGAAAAAATCCTGGAAACGGCGGCACGGCAGGATAAAGACCTGGAAACAGCAGCAACAGAGACAATTCCCGGCATCAAGATCTCCAGCTCCGGTTTGTTCTCTAGAAGTAGAAGGGAAACCGGTCTTCCCGACCGGGTGCTCTCTGCTGCTTTTAAATTGACGGAAAAGGAACCGTATCCCGGGAAAGTAGTCAATGCAGAAGGCTCATTCTACGTAATCCATCTCAATAAGGTCAGAAAACCAGACCCTGAACAGATAAAAGAGAAAAAAGCGGAATTCAGAAAAAAAATGATCCGGGAAAAACAGGCTCAGATCATCAATGCCTGGCTTGATCATCAGATGCAGAAAAGCAAGATAAGTATCAACAAAAAAAGGCTGGATCTATAATTCTTTATTTCCTGCTCCAGAGAGGATCCTGGCCGAACCGGTCCATCCACCAGTCTTCAGGATCCACCTCTTCATTATCAGGCCTGACAAGCGGGTAACTGAAATTTTTACAATAAGCCAGCAGGACCTGGTAAGCATCAGTTATTTCCTGCATGGAACATTTCTGCTTTTGCTTTGCTTCTCTGCCGCCGGCTGCCAGGTCCGGGTGGTTCCTCTTGGCCTGAAAACGATAAGCCTCTTTTATTTCAGCCAAAGTGGCCTTTTCCCCCAGACCAAGGACCTTCCTGGCTGCATCTATCTTCTTCCAGTCTTTCTTGGTCATAACCTCTCGTCTCCCAGCATTTTTTAATTACCTGATCTCTTCCAGCTTTTCTCTCTGCCCTGAATCAAGCGTTTGATGTTATCCCGGTGTCTCCACCAGATCAGTATGGCTACAACCAATCCCAACCAAAAATAATCGTTCAATCCATGGAAGGCCAAAAGCAGAAGGACCATGGCCACAGAGGCTGTCAGGGAACCTGCGGAAATAAAACCGGTTATCCCTGCTGCCATAATGAACAGAACAAGAGAGATGATAATCGCCATCCAGTCAAGAAAGATAAAGACACCGAGAGCTGTAGCTACCCCCTTCCCCCCTCTGAACCTTAGATAAACAGGATAAAGATGTCCCAGGAAGGCGGCCAGGCCGGTGAACATAACTATCCTTTCCGGTGCTCCCCAGATAGAAACGACCAGCATAGGAAAATAGCCTTTGGCTATATCCAGGATAAGAGTAATTATGCCCAGCCTTTTACCGAGTAGCCGGCTTACATTGGTAGCGCCGATATTACGACTGCCGGCCCTGCGGATATCTACTCCGGAAAGCCTCCCCAGCAAAAAACCGAACGGAACGGAGCCAACCAGATAAGCAATTATAATTATCAAAATATATTGCATTTGGAAATGTGGGAATGATAAATTTCAAATGTCGAATGTCGAATGTCGAATGCTGAAATTCTCACTTCATCCTCTCCGTTCATCCTCCCCATTCATCATTCTGCGGTTCGTCATTCGTCATTCGACATTCAAACAGCCATACCGCAACTATACTTATTTCATACAATATTATCAAAGGCAGGGCCATCAGAAGCTGATTTATTATGTCAGAAGTGGGTGTGACTACAGCGGCTACTATAAAGGCAATAACAATCCCGTACCTGCGATTTTCATGGAGAACTTTACAGTTCACAATACCGAGTCTGGCCAGCAGTACCATAAAAACCGGCATTTCAAAAATTATACCAAATCCTATAAGCAGCCTTAAGGCCAGGGAAAAGTATTCCTTCACCGCGGGCAAAGCGCTCAGGTATTCATTATTATAACCCATCAGGAAATCGAAGGCAGGGGGAAAAACAACGTAATAAGCAAAAGCGCCTCCTCCTATAAAACAAAAAGAAGAGATAAGCGAAAATGGCAGAAGCACCCTTTTTTCATGGCTGTACAATCCGGGAGCCACAAAAGACCAGAATTTCCAGAAAATAACCGGGCTGGCAATAATCAGGCCGGAGACCAAGGCTAATTTCAGATAAAAAAAAAGGCTTCCTGGTAAGATGTAAATATGAGGCTGGAACCTTCAGGTAATACCTCATAAAGAGGGGCTAAAAACCATTGACCTATCGCTTCAATGAAATAGTAGGAAATGGCAAAAGTTATGCCTACAGCGATAAGTGAATGGACCAGGCTGTCACGCAACTCTCTGAGATGCTGGGTCAGCTCCTGTTTTTCCATATTTTCCATAAAGGGGACACCTTTTTGATTCTCTGATAAGACAAGTGCTGCCAGAAGATTGGGCCAGCCTCCCTCTCGGAACGAGACCGACCCTTTGCAGGTATAAGGTCTCTCTGGCCTTCTGAACTTATATAAAAATCAGCATCTACATCCCAGGGGGCCGTGGAGATTGGCATGGAAATGACCTGTTCTTCGTTGCAGACCATCCCGACTTTACTGTCTGCATTTCCCGGATATGACCAGGCCAGGACCGCAAAAGCCAGGTCAAAAAAACCATTACCATCGCCAAGCCTGCTGCCCTCGCAGCTCAGGGCGAAACCATCGGTCAAAAAAAGATCTACGGGCAATGTCTTGGACAAATCAAGCAATTTCCCATATTTTTTCAAACCGTTAAAAGTTACGGCATATTCGAGGTCCGTAAAATTCACGAAATAAGGCTGAAATCCATAGAGACCGTCTTTCAGGGCCGGGCCCGGCATAATCAGTTCTTTGCCGTCCACAAGACAGTTAATACGTATCTGCTTTAAGTCTTTGGCAGGAGAGACAAAAATCCGTTCAGCCCGACGGTAGGACGGACAACTCCTCAGCTGCTGGGCAACCTTGCCGGCCTGCCGCAGATTGGTTACACTGGCAGATAACTCATTGCGCAGTCTGTTTTTATCTTTTTGAACAGTATCTAAGCTGAGATTTTCCCAATTCACATATAAGGATATTTTTTGCTTCCTGAGATAACTGATGATTTTTCGCTACGCAATTCAGTAATAAGCCTGGCAAGAGCTTTTTCTGTGGCCTCTTCTCCGCTTCCGGAAGGCCGCTGTTTCTTGTTGGAAACCAGAATAGCCGGGGCCGCTGCCGGAGCCAGATCATCCCCCCAGATCCTGAAACCGGCCTCCACCATTTTTCCTATATCATGCCACATGGTCTCGCTTCCCATAATAGCAACGATTATTTCCTTATCATTACGCTTGAACTGACCCACATAGGTCTGTCTGGCAGCATCTGTATAACCGGTTTTACCGGCTGTTGCCCCTCTTACCCTCCATAAGGCCTTATTATGATTTGTGAGCATTTTGCCAAAGCTGGTATAAGCCTTTTCCTTTCTCATGATACTTGCAAAATCAGGATGTTCCATAGCCTTATCAAATATTGTGGCAAGATCGCGGACCGTTGATTTCTGGCCGCAACAGGTAAGACCCGTGGCTGACTTGCAGACTGTATGATAAGCTCCCAGTTTTCTTGCCTTGTTCGTCATCATTTTGGCGAAACCCCACTCGGATCCGGCTATTTTTTCTCCCAGAGCCACACCCGCATCATTGGCTGAAGAAATGAGCAGACCTTTTATCAGATCTTTGGCATAATAGGATTTCCCCGGATTGAGATAAAGCTTGGATCTGGGCATTCCGGAGGCCCTGCTGCTGATATATACCCAATCCCGGTCTTTGAGATTTTGAAGAGATATGAGGGCGGTAAGAATTTTTATGGTACTGGCAGGCTGCCTTTCCAGGTCAGGATTATGGGCATAGAGTGTTCTCCCGCTTATACCATCCTTGATAATAGCCGATTTAGCGCTAATGCTTCCGGTCAAAGAAGAAAGAGAGGCGGGGGAAGATATGTGGCAGGACCGGCTTGCGGCCCTTGTTTTATTATCAGGATCAGGGGTGATGACAAAGGAGGTATTACGGCTGACTGCTGCCCCGGAAGATCCTTGCGGCCGGTGTTTGGCTGATTCAGTGATTACAATAAGGTCAGAGGACCTGGCTGCGCTTCCGGAAATTACGATAAAGACGAACAGGAATAAAGAAATAAGCGCAATGTACTTTGGCCTGGACATTTCACCCCCCTCCTTATTATTTAAAATCAAAAACAACCATAGCCTTATGGAAAATTAACAGATCTTAATCTTTAATTTTTGATCTTTAGTAATATTCATAATATAATTTTTTCATAAGTAAATCAAAAATTATAACAATATTCTGTTGTTGGCTTTAAAAAAGTAAAAATTCTGGACAGAAAAAAACCATTACAAGTCAATAAGGAGCTGGCCACAGCTGTGTCTGCCGAAGTAACTTTCTGTTTTTACGTCATTTTATATGACAACAAAACGATTCACCTGACCTTTGACCACCAAAAACACCTGGGCGCCTTATCTTACGTAAAAAAAACTTTCCCCTCCGAAAATCTTAAAGCCATGATAAAAAAATTCCCCGAGAAAAATGTAAAAGATTTACTGGCCGGAAATATAAGAGAATTGCCACCAGCCGAAAACAGGCCTTTTATTGATAAGGCCACTCCGTTCCAACGCCGGGTCTGGCAGCTGATCAGCGCCATTCCTTACGGTGAAACGAAAACCTATGGCGAGCTTGCCCGGACACTAAAGGGAATTACCCTTGCCCGGGCCGTGGGACTTGCCTGCAATGCCAATCCGCTGGCCCTTTTCATACCATGCCACAGGGTGATTGGGAAAAATCACCCGGGAGGATTTGCCGGCGGCAGCGAGATAAAAAAAAGGCTGCTTGCACTGGAGGCCTTTCCTTGATTTCCAGCCTCAGGCTTTTCTATATATTCACCAGCTCCCTTGCCTTATCCATTTCCAGGATAAGATCCGACATGCATAACTGCATTTCCACCCGGCTTATACCCAGTCTCTTCAGACCATCTTCCCGGACTTCAGCGTTAAACCCTTTTGCATCCCCCCCAATGCCTATACTTTTAACCAAATTATTACTCAGGGCCGTAAGAGCAGTTAAGGGCTCGTCAGTTAAGGCAAAAGGGGCATGATGATTCCTGACCGCCTCTATCTGGGAATCAGGAAATTCCCATTTTTCCATGATAATCCCCCCAATCTCGGCATGATTAATGCCTATAACCTCATATTCGGCACTGACAAAGCTGCAATCATCCCTCTCAACCCTCTCCATGATCCTGTCAAAATCATCAGATACAAATGCACTCAAAAAACTTTTGCCGATATCGTGGAGAAGGCCGACGGTAAAAACACTGCCCAGATCAACATCACTCACATAACGACCCAGGGATTTTGCCATCAGACCAACAGCAACAGAATGCTTCCACAGCTCCCCTTCCTCCAGCTTATAACCTCCTCCTGCTTTACCTTCATAATAGCCGGCAGCAGCTCCCGCCATGACCAGATCTTTAAGGGCACTCTGCCCAAGCATAACCAGGGCCTCACTGATCGAGTATATTTTCCGGGGAAAGCCAAAGTAGGCGGAATTGCACATCCCCATAACATGGGCGGTGATAGCCTGATCATACTGGATTACATCAGCAAGATACTCTGCACTTACATCAGGATCCTCAAGCAGTTCAATAACCCGCCTGGCTATCCCTGGAAAAGGAGGGATCCGGTTGACAAAAGTAAATATTTCCTCTATCTTACTCATACAGCTTAAAATCTTATGGCTAATCCCCGATGCCTGGCTCCTGCTTTTTAATCAAAACCAGCCATCCTTCTCTTCTCCTGTCTTTTCCTCTTCTCCTGTCTTTTCCGGGGATATTTCCCTTTTCACACTATCGTCGCTTTCCAGCAGGCCGGGATCTATGTTTTGCATGGTCTGTTCAACCGCGCTGAGATTCTTCTCAACCTTATCGATGATTTCCGCCTCCGGATATTTTTGGCAAATTTCAAGCAAAAGCTGCCTTGACTGCTGCAGAAAATCGACCTTACTCTCCATATCCTCTGCGTCGCGGGCCTTGATAAAAAACTCCGCTGCCTTTTGACGCTTGGCTGTAGCGGCAAGACGTATGGTCTCATTTATTTTTTCTCTGGCCCGCTCCTGGTAGCTGGTATCTAAAAGCGAGCGAAAATGGTCAAGGGCCTCGTCATACTCCTTACGGTCCAGAAAACCAACCGCCTTATCCCACTTGGCAGCCAGGGCGTCCCGCCTCAATTTTTCCTGGCGCAGTTCCTCCTGGGCCTGCTTTTTCCGGACGGCGGCCTCTGTCTGCCTCACCTTCTTTAGGGATTCAGCCGGAAGCGATAACCGGCTCAGGCTGTCGACAACTTCCAGGGCCTGCCCGAAGTTGTTCTCCTTAACCAGTTCTACGGCGCGGCTGAGCTTCCGGTATACGTACTTCTCTACATTTTTTTCCACCTGCTCTTTAAGGATTAAAGCCAATCTGGCTGCTTCTGACCCGGGGGCATCCTGCTTAAGCTCGGCCACGTTTTCCCGTAAAACAGCAGGAATTTCCCGCCTGTCACTGACAAGCCAAGCATGAAGAGCTTCGCCATACAATTTCAACTCCCTTTCAGAAGAATCGTTTAACAACTTACTGTACTTTTCTCCCGACTGCCCGGCATCACAGCAGAACCGGCTTATGCTGTCCAGCTGCTCTAACTGCAGTCTGGCTCGGTCAAAATCACCCAGGGCTATAAGATAAGCTATTGTCTCCTGACGCAGGGCCAAACCCTTAAAGGGTCTTCCACTGTCCTCAGCCAGAACTTCCATAAAAATCCCAAGGGCCTCTTTCAGTCTGCCTCTTTCAACCAGGGCCCTCCCATATCTCTCCTTTATCCCTGATGCAATTTCTGCACCATTCATAAGATTCTTCATAAATCCATAGGCATCAATTACTTCGCTGTACTGCCTGCGGGCGGCATGGTAGTTAACTACCGCAGCAGCCCTGCCGATCATGAGTTCCCCGCACTCCTCCATCCCCGGATCTTTTTTATCCCGGGGCAATGACTGATCCGGGCAAAAGTCTCCCGCCTGGAGGTAATCAAAGTCCCTGGCAAAAATATTCCAAAAACGGGCATTACCGCTTACAGTGAAATCACCCTCATCTTCCTGAAATAAAACCAGCCTGTAGTAACTAGCCATATCCCGAAAAAAAGAACCACAGCGCTGCCAGTTTTCCTTCTCTTTCGACTCAATGTCCAGACCCTTGAGTTTTTTATTAAGCTTTTCCCAGTATTCGGTACTTCTCTGATAGAAATGCAAACGCTGACGGAAAAGACTGATCCGGGATGACTCCCCCTTAACGCCGGGGGGAATCTCGAACAGTTCCTGCCCGGAGACCTCGATTTCTTCTGTCTCGGGCTCAGCGCTTTCTTCAACTTCTTCCTTCTCTTCCACACTTTCCTGATCATAAGAAGGTATTGTTACCGGTTTCCTGGAAACACCCCCCCCCTGACATCCATTCAGCAATAACAAAAAAATACAGGACAACAACAAGCCTATCGATATGTTTCTCATTTTCCTCTTTAATAAAAACTTTTAAGTTATTAACCCTACAACGTCACTTACCAGTTGTGCAGCATTCGTCACTCCGTCATGCCGGTCCCGGACCCCGATCCGGGACCGGCATGACGACCATAAATATATTATTTTAACTATTTCAGCCAGTTACGAAAACTTTGAACTGTAAAGTTTATATGATATAACGTGAAAATTTCCCGTCAGACAGTCCTCATGAAATCCTTCTGTTTTTCTTAAGTAGGCAAGTTGAGTTAAGAAGATACAATAATCTTTACCTTCTATCTCTGATCCCCCGTTTTTTCAAGCCGCCAGTAAGGGCGATAATGCCGTTCCAACTTTAACTCCCCCTTATCACCCATCCTGCCAAAAGTAGCCACGGATGCACTGTCAGTTTCAGGGTCCCCTGAATTCCCTTCAGCCGGCAGGGGAATCCCGCTTCTTCTATCTACAGGCACATAGATCTGGCCAAGATCAGGATAATGCAGAGGGACTTTTTCCGCCCCGGCAAAAGCCAGATCAACAAAATCAAGGGTATCGGCATAATCTTTATGTTTAACAACATCCCCGGCTATCCGGGTCCAGGCCCGAAGGGCCCCGCTCGAGCCGGTAATATGGCTGGAAGTCCTGACCATGGGACGATTATCGTCATAACCCAAATAAACCCCGATAAAGTCAGGATTCTCAAGGTTAACTCCATTCCGGGAACCGGATAAACCGGGCACTGCCCCTACAAAAGCGGAATTCGTGTAGTTATCAGCCGTACCGGTTTTACCGAAAAGAGGCAGCTGTAAATCTCCGGTCAGAGGTTTTGCCGTCCGGGAATACGTGCTTTCCCTGATTTTTATCCGCTGGCCGGCATATCTGCCTGTGCCATAACTGACAGTATTTTTCAGGATATCAGAGACCTCGAGCACAGTACGATCATCAGCTACTTTCCTGGACTCCGGATCCAAGGAATATATGACTTCACCGTCAGGTGCCATGATACGGGAAATAAGACTGAGTCCAGGACTGGTACCTGAACCAAACTTCTTTATTTCCCCGGTTAACAAGCCTTCATATAGCCGGGTAAGTTCATAAAGACTTACCACATTGGAGCCAAGCGGCAAAGAAAGTACCGGTTCTAAATCTGAACGGACACCGGCAGCTCTGCATAAACCTATTAAATACTTAAGCCCGGCCATTATCCGGAAATCTGGAACAGAGTACAGGACTTCGGGCGAATAACGAGGATACCGGCCGAGGCGCTTTAATTCCTCCTGAAAACAGTTATCAACTATATTAACGGTTTCCAGACTCAGAAGATTGTCAAGGCTGACCGAATTCCAGAACAGGTCTCTTGCCGACTTGTCCATACCAGACAGCAAATCCAGAAATTCGCTCTGCCGTACCGGTTCCCACTTGTCTCCCGGATCTTCCAAGGCAAATACATAATCACCCTCAGCCAGCGCCTTCCGGTATTTCCGGCCGGATAATGCCTCCCTTCCGGAGGAATGACGAATATAAAGGTTATTTACCAGGTTATTTTCAAAATATTGAGAACCATCCAGTCTCGCTGCAGTATCCTGCAGCTGATCCCTTAATTTCCTGAAATGCTCAAAATTATAAGCGAATATCTCCTTTCTTATTTCGGCCTCCCGGCCTTCAGCCTTTCCCGCCAAGTCAGCAAACCGATCACTGTAAACAAAACGTTCCAATACAGTCAATTCATCTTCTCTGCCGGCAAAGGCAAGATCAGCTCTGCAGAGAGAAAGGGCATTGGCAAAGGCGGTACGCTTCAGGGTCTGGTAATCGACCACAATCCCCATTCTGTCCCGTACCCTGCTCTTGTAGTGGTTATAAGACTCCCCTTCCTGCCGGGCCAGACCGAGATTACTCAAAAGATCCTTGAACTGGGCCGGGGTCAGATAATCACAGAGATTATAAAGCAGCCAGACCGAGGCTACATTTTCTGAATTAACTCCGGCCCAGGCCATGGAAATTTTTTCATAAGGACTGTAATGATCTGGTTGGGGAACATAAGCGTTATCATGGTAAACAAAATTTCTTCTCCTGTTATCCAGAAGATCGAGACTATTCCAACCAAGCTGTATAGCCGCTGTATAGAGAGAAGGCTTGAAAGTGGAACCCATAGGACGCCTGGCTTGAACAGCCCGGTTAAAATAAAAGTTATCATAACCGCCGATAATTCCCTTTATCGTGCCGTTCCGAATAACCAAAGCCCCTCCCTGAAGCTCCGGATATTTTTCCAGGGCAAGTTCGTACTCATACTTATCTGTTTTGTCACTATGACCCCGAACAGAGACATAGATCAGGTCTCCTTCCCTGATCTGATCGAGAAGAAGGGGCCAGTCACCCTCTCCGGGCACAGACCAACGCTGACGCTGATACTTGACCAGGGCCCTGAGGGCCGGGCGCAGGCCTTTTTCGCTTATAATTCCGGTTAAATCAAATTCCTTGTTTTCACCAGTCCAACTGACCTCAAGGCCCGGCTCTTCACCGCTCTGAATTCCGGTAACCCGCCCCAGTAAAAAATCTCCCCTGGACAAAGGAGAATTATTTACAAGGTTTAATTCGGCATATCGTTGCTGGACCTTTTTTCTCTCATAACCGGAAAGACGAATATCCAGCCGGGACAGGGTACTGCGCAAGGAATGGATCACGGACTGCTGAATTTTTTTGTCAATGGTGGTAATTACACTTATTCCGGAAGTTGCCACATTATCAATACCGTGATTTTTCAGAGCGGATCGGACACCTTCAGTATTAAGGGCCTCCTCAACCATATCCATAACCGTATTCAAGGGATATCTCATCCTTCCCTTATTAAAAGGAACCTGTTTTTTAAGGGCCCGGCGGTAGCTCCTGGTATCAATCATACCCAGATGATGCATCTGATTTAAAACATAAGCGGTTCTTTCTTTTGCCCTCTGTCTCACCAACTCTTTTTTCCGGGGACCGGTTTTAGTGAAGGGGTTGTAAGAATTAGGCCCTTTAACACTCCCGGCGATAAAAGCAGACTCCACAAGGGTCAGTTCGTCTACCTCCTTATCAAAATAATAACGGGCAGCAACCCCCAGTCCCCTGCCATTACCGCTGACATAAAACTGGTTTACATAAAAAGTAAGAATCTCTTCCTTGGTATAATGGTACTCAAGACGAAGGGCGTAAAGAAGTTCTCTCAATTTGGCCTGCAGAGAACGTTCATGCCGCTTAAACAGATTTTTCGCGGTCTGCTGGGTAATGGTACTGCCGCCCTGGACAATACGGCCTGCCCTGAGATTGGCCATAAATGCCCGGATTATACCGGAAAAATCAACACCGGCATGGGAAAAAAAATCATGGTCTTCTGCGGCGATAATAGCCTTGACAAAATTTTCGGGTATACGCTCATAAGGAATATAAAGACGATGAGAATTACGAAAAAAAACTCCCAGGACGGTTTTCCCGTCACTATAATAAACCGGACTTTGCCTGGAAAGGATATTTTGGATGTTCTCCCGTTCTACTTTGCAGCCGGATAAAAAGACTACCAGTCCAAAATAAGCAGCCACAACCAGAACTATCAGTAAACTGACCAGACCGGTGCCTACGATAAAAATTTTTTTTAACATGTGTAACAAAAAAATGGGCCGAGCAAAGGCCTTAAATTGAAAAAAATTTCTCCATGGGTTATGATGCTAAAGTTAATAGTACTGTAGCACCATTTTGTAACCATTAACGGGTAAACCTACCTTCAATAACGGCTGTATATCTCCTGACGGCATAAGAATTGCAGCCTGTAATGTTAATAGTTGATCCACCTAAATAAAATTACTCTAACTTAAACAGTATAATGGCTAACACAAAAAATCACAATATATCATATATATATTTGTACTTCGCCACTATCCTCGTTTGTCTTGTTCTCCCGTCCTGTTATACAGCTAAAAACAGGACCGCCTCTCTACCGCCTGATATGACGCTGGATAAACCAAGCCTTAAGACGAAAAAACAGACCAGCCCTCCTCCAAAAAAAGCATCAACAGAAAAAGTCCGGACGGAATTCTCCAGGCAAAACGAAATCCGGGATTCCTTAGTGAAAACAGAGGGGCCTGATACTAAAAAGGACGGCATTTCTGATTCTCCAGGTAAATCAGCTGAGAAAATATCTTCCCGAAAGGCAGGACCCCGGATTACCTACAGTTTTCCTGTAACCATAAACCACCAAGTAAAAAAATATATCTCCCTTTTCCAGCAGGACTGGAAACCCACCTTTAAAAAATGGCTGGAACGATCCAGCAGGTATCTGCCCTTAATCGAGGAAAAACTTGACCAGTCAGACCTGCCCCTTGATCTTGCTTATCTTCCCTTGATCGAAAGCGGCTACAGCCTTACCGCTTACTCCAGGTCCCACGCCGCCGGTCTTTGGCAGTTCATAGAATCAACTGCCCGGCATTACGGTCTACAGATCAACTCCTATATCGATGAACGCCGAAATCCACTGAAATCTACAGATGCGGCGATCAGGTACCTGTCCGATCTCTACGAAGAATTCGGCGACTGGCAATTAGCGGTCGCCGCCTATAACACGGGGAGATACAAAATCATTAAAGGCATCAGACGTTACAACAGCAAGGATTTCTGGGAACTTGCCGAAAAGAACTACCTCTACAATGAAACCAAGGAGTATGTACCTAAATTGATTGCCGCCATTGTAATTGCTAAAAATCCCGAAAAATACGGCTTCAATAACCTGAATTACGCATCCCCATTCGCTTACGATACCATCAAAGTCAAGCCCTGGACATCTTTACACAAAATATCCCTGGCCTGTGATACAGATTTAAAGAAAATCAAGGAATTAAACCGGGATCTGAAAAGACAACTTGCCCCTCCCGGCAATAAACCTTACGAGATCAAGATCCCCGCCGGCACAAAAAAACTTGCCTCCAGGAATTTACCCAGGATACACGCCATCATACATACACGCTACAAGACGCATGTGGCTCAAAAAGATGAAACTCTTTCCGAGGTCTGCCGACGTTATAATTTAAATAAAACAACCGTGCTTAAGGCCAACAATCTGAAGAGCGCCAGGCTGAAAAAAAATCAGAGATTGCGCATCCCTTACCAGACCAAGACATATGCCATGCTGGATACCCCCCCGTCTATGGAAATGGCGGCAGAAGACGGCTTTATCCTCCACCGTATAGAAGGGGGAGAAACTCTTTCCCACATCTCCTTAAAATACAGGGTTCCTGTACACCAGATAGCCGCCTGGAACGGTTTAAACAATGTCCACAACATAAGGGCCGGGGACAAGCTCGCTCTCTATATCACTGAGGATAACCCATCCATTCCCCATATTGCTCGTAACAGGACAAATAAACAGCAACTGGCGCTTGTACCCCGCCATTATACGGTTAAAAAAGGGGACAGTCTATGGGAAATAAGCAGACGTTATAACATCAGCGTAGAACAGATAAAGTCTTTGAACAATTTGCAGGACAACCTTATTCATCCTGAGACCAGACTGGTTCTCAAAAAAGAACAGCCCGGGGGATGATCAAAATCAGTCCCTTCTCTTATCTATCCTAAACTAATGGATATAAAAGGCAAGACAGCCCTGGTCCTGGGAGGGGCCAAAGGAATAGGCAAAGAAATCGGCCTCGCTCTGGCCCGTCAGGAGGCAAAAGTTATTATGACCTGGTATGACTGGCCTGATGCCGTGCCGGTCATGCAGAAGGAACTGGCTGCCACAGGCCCGGACCATAGTACGGTCCAGGTTGACCTCCGTCGTCCCGGGGAGATCAGGACTCTTTTTACAACCATTAAAAACAACTATAATGGCCTGGATATCCTGATCAACAATATTGAACGCGGGGGCATGCCTGTGGTCCATGGCAGATATAACTCTGAGCAGTGGGACCTGGAAATGGAAACCACTTTAAAAGCCAAGTGGTTTGTTTTCAACGAAGCTCTACCTCTGCTCAAAGACAGCGGAAACGCGGCAGCAATAACTCTGTCCTCGATTTCCGGTATTACCGGGAGATCCGGACCAGCCGGGCTGATCTTCAACGACGGCTACAGCGCTGCCAACCGGGCCATCTCATCCTTTACTGAAACCTGGGCCAGGCAGGGGGCCCCGGAGGTAAGAGTCAACGAAATAATGCTTGGATTTTTTGAGAGCCGCCATGCCGAAGGAACAAGGGGCTGGCCGCTACTGGGAGAAAAGGACCGCCGGGCAATCATGAATCACACCCTTCTGGGCAGGACCGGAAAATATGAGGACATAATCAAGACAATATTTTTCCTGATACAAGACGCCCTCTTTATGACTGGCAGTATAATAAAATTAGACGGCGGTTATACCCTGGGAGGTGAAGAGATTCCGGCTTTACCTGAAGGAGTGGTTTGAATTATGGTATCCGTTCAGCAGCACCACATCTTCGGGCGATCAGCCCCGCTTACGTACGACTTAGTACGCGGCGCCGGTCTGCTTGCCCAATGGATAGATTCGTCATTATCCTTACCATAACGTACCTT
>JAWOFO010000005.1:0-32660 GCA_046497465.1 Desulfobia sp. | reverse complement strand
GTTCAGCAGCACCACATCTTCGGGCGATCAGCCCCGCTTACGTACGACTTAGTACGCGGCGCCGGTCTGCTTGCCCAATGGATAGATTCGTCATTATCCTTACCATAACGTACCTTTAGGTACGGTCAATCTGCGGCACTGCTGAACGGATACAGTCCGGAGATTTCAGCGCCTTATCAACGGCAACGGTGAACGGTTACGTCAAGTTCAATCAGTTCATTTACTTGCATAGCATTTTTCTTACTTTTGCCGAAATATTTTACATTTTGATATGCATTTTGTCAAATTGTTGTCCGAAATGATAACTCATTAAAAAGGAAGCAATATTGCTTTTGGATTGGCTTATGTCTGTCCGGAAATGTTTTTGAACAAAAGATCTCGTTTCTGGACGGACACTAACTTATTATTTCATCATGCCACAGCTTTTGTAGAAAGAGACGCCACGGCATAATTCTAATCCCGCTATGCAGCCGTTCTTCTCTCTCGTTACAAACGATAATTGCATCCCTGGGTCCGTACAGCTCGGCAAAAGATTTCATCGGCCGGAGCGCTCGTTTATCAACCTGAGCAGCACCTTTCACCTCAATGGCTACTTCCCCGCCGCCCAAGACAAAATCCACCTCCTGACCGGACTTTGTCCGCCAGAAATTGATATCATAATCAACTTCATGGTATGAGCTGTGGGCCAACATCTCAAGGTAGATGAAATGTTCTAAGGCATGGCCGAATATTTCGCCTTTTTCCTCTGCAATGGTCCGCTTGCTGATAGCCCCGGCAACTCCGGGGTCAAAAAGATAAAATTTTGGGGCCTTGCCGATGACCTGGCGATTCTGCCTTTTCTTAAAGGGGGGGACAAAGGTGCCAAGCAGGGTATCAACCAGAATCTGGTAGTATTCCTTGACGGTCTTGGCGGATACCCCACACTCACGGGCAATATTGGCATAATTAACCAATGAGCCGTGGGCATACCCCATTGCCTCGAAAAACCTGGAAAAGGCCGGAACGTTACGGGTCAGCCCCTCATGGAGCACTTCCTCTTTCAGGTAATCCTGGACATAGCCGCGCAATGACCGTTTGTATTTTTCCTGCAGGTAGTGGGACGGGATCAGGCCGTGGTTCAAGGCTCTGAGCAATTCCAGATTTTCAATTTCTTTTGAAACCAGCGGAAACAGCTCAAAACGCCAGGCCCGGCCGCCAAGCAAGTTCGCTTGCCCTTTTTTAAGTTTCCTGGCCGAGGATCCACACAAGATGAAGGTAATCCCCTCGTTTTCAATAAGCCAATGGACCTCATCAAGTATCTGAGGGACTTTCTGTACTTCGTCAATCACGACCGGGTACTTACGCGCCTCTTGTAGACGGGCCTGCAGACGTTCTCTGAGCAGAAAGGGCGATTTGGAGTATTCGATAAAAATATCGGTTTGCAGGAAATCTATGAAAATGGAGTTGGCAAATTGCTGCTTAAGTAACGTGGTTTTGCCGGTTCTCCTCGCCCCCCATAAAAATGCCGACTGGCCAGGCGGCAGATCAATCGTAAGCAGTCGTTTTATCTCTTCCATAATGAATTCAATTCCATTTTAGTTTAACTATTATGGAGTTTACTTCATTCTGGAGCTATAGTCAAGAGGGCAGGAACTAGTTTGCGAAATGGGGCCCCTGGTACTTGCTCAAACAGGATGTTATATGTAAAAACAGGATGGCACGCGTCAAGTGAAGATATTCTGGCGGACAGTCTGGCAGCTTGTCTTTATTCTGTCTATTCCGGAATCGAAGATTTTTTCAAAAATGGCGTAAGAGGGCGGGCGAAAAAGCTCCGGCCGTTATTCCAGGCCGATTCTGTTATTAAAAGAAGTCGCCTGTCCATAGCATTTCGGCAAATTTTGCTGCCGGGATGATTTCTATACCGTCTTCAGTTTTTCTATATTTTGCTTCAAGGCATATAACTGCGGCCCTCTTAAGTTCGGGATAGTCCTGCTTCAGATTGGGCAGTCCTTTCAACTCCTTTTTTCCTATCCGCTCACTTGCTTTGGCTTCCAGGGCAACTTCCATATTGTTGACGATGAAATCGGCTTCTATGCCGCTGGTAAGTCGCCAGAAACTGAACTCGGCAAAGATATCGTTGTACATATTATAAGAGGTAAGTTCATGAAAGCACCAGTTTTCAAAGGCCTAAACTTTTACAGATTTTTTAATTCACTCACTTCTGCAGAAGATTCAACAACTCCTGCGCTGAAATTTTCCCGGCGGCATCAGTTCCTTCAAGGAGGCTGTCGGCCAGCTCCCTTTTCTCTTTGTGCAGCTCAACGATCTGTTCCTCAATGGAATCTTTGACCACTAAGCGGTAAACCGTGACCGGCCTTTCCTGGCCGAGGCGATGGGCCCGGTCCGAGGCCTGGTCCTCCACCGCCGGATTCCACCAGGGATCCATGTGGATGACATAATCGGCGGCCGTCAGATTAAGCCCTGATCCGCCGGCCTTGAGGCTGATAAGAAATACGTCCGCTTCCCCGTTCTGGAAATTTTTTATCCGCTCCTCTCTTGCTTTTCTCGGGGTGGAGCCGTCCAGATATTGACAGCTGATCTTTCGCTCTTCAAGATAGCCGCGGATAATCCGGAGATGATCGACGAACTGGCTGAAGACAAGGGCCTTGTGATTGTTGCTCAGCAGTTCGCTCAGGGTATCGCCGAACACTTTCAGCTTGGAACTCCTGATTGTGCTTTCGGGCAGGACCAGGGCCGGATTGCAGCATAACCTCCTCAGTTTCATTATTTCCCCGAGGATTCGCAGATGCTTCTGGCCGGCCCCTTCATCATCATGGCTGCTGATATTTTCCAGGGCCTTGAGGCGCCTGGCCTCATAGAGCATCATTTCATCCCTGCCCATTTCAACCTCCAGGGTGATTTCGGTCTTGGCCGGCAGTTCGCGGAGGACATCACTTTTCAGGCGCCGCAGGATAAAGGGGCGGATCAGTTTGCGCAGCCGGTTACGGGCCTCATGGTCCCGGTCCCTTTCAATGGGGGCGATGAATTTTTCGTTGAACTTCTTAAACGGGCCAAGGAGTCCGGGGTTAAGGAAATTGAAAAGGGTCCAGAGCTCGCCCAGGTGGTTTTCCACCGGGGTGCCGGTAGTGATGATCTTGAATTCCGCCCGCAACTGCATGGCCGCTTTTGATCGTTTGGTCTGCATATTTTTAATGGCCTGGGCCTCGTCGAGGACTACGGTCTGCCAGTGGACCCCGGACAGGAGTTCGGCCTCCAGGGGTAAAAGGCCATAGCTGACCACCAGGAGATCAAAAGGCTGGAGACCGGCCACCAGCTGCTCCCGGTCGCCGGGGCCGAGGAGTTTTACGTTCAGAGTGGGGGCGAAACGACGGGCCTCCTCCTGCCAGTTGGAGGTAACGGACAACGGGGCCACAACCAGGGTCGGCCCCAGAGCTGCCCGCAACAGGATGGCGGCCAGGGCCTGCACCGTTTTACCAAGCCCCATGTCGTCGGCCAGGCAGCCACCGACACCCCAGTGGGAAAGCCGGGCCAGCCATCTGAAGCCGTTCATCTGGTAATCACGCAGCGAGGCCTGCAGGGTGGAAGGCACCTCCGGAGTGATCACTTCACTGAACTGCCGGCACTTTTCTTTCCAGGCCCCGTCACTTTCCAGTTGACCGACCCCCTCGGTAAGGTCCTCCAGGGCCATGGCGGCAAGCGGGGCAAAGCGAACTCCTTTGCCATGGCCCTCGGAAAAGGCGGCAAGTTCGTCCAGCCTCTTGCGTAACTCGCCGGTTAAGGCCAGGAAGGTGCCGTCGTCCAGGGGGATAAAGCGTCCGGTGGCCTGGTTGAGCATATCCAGAAGCCTGCGCAGCTCAAGGCTCATGGAATCATCGATTTGCAGGGAACCGCCGGCCCTGAACCAATCCCGGTCCTTTTTTATCTGCATGGAAAGCCGATTGAGGGAAACCTCCTTGCGCACCTTCATTTTTTGACCCCGGGGCCATTCAAGGACAAGGTCATCATCGCACTCCCTTAACTCCAGGAGCAGTTCCAGCGCCTCTTCGGGGTCATCCACCAGGTATTGATTCTCAATTTCTTCAAGTCGACTCAGAGAAGGGCAGGACAGGATGACCTTATCCAGCATCTCCTTTTCTTTCCTGAAATTGCGTTCGGCCTGAATCCTGCTGCCGTCAATTTCGGTCAGTACGCTTTTACCACCCCTGCCAGGCCTGAAACTCGAGCCCCCGGCACCGCAGGGCTTTACCAGGAATTCCAGGGAGATGCCGTCCCGGTAAGGGATGAGATGGGCATGGGGGCGGCTGTCCGCCTCGATGCTCTCCGCCTTTTGCTCAGAGGCCAGATCGGATTGCACCGTGACCAGGGAAGACAGGGAGTCAACCACCTGTTTCACCAGCTTTTCTCCGGTCTGCGGCACGGTGATCCCGGAACCGATACGTTCGATGATTTCTCTATGCTTCCGCCCAAAGCGGATCACCTTGAAACGGCTGGGAGTGTCCCTTATCACCACCACCTGATCTGCCATCTCGTTTTTTTCAGGAAAAACAGAGAGCTTAAGCTTATTCTTTTCTTTCCTCAGCCGCAGCTCAGGCTCGGCCATGACCAGTTCCACCCTGACATCGGGTGAATCTTCCAGAAAGAGGAGGGGGTGATCGACCAGGGCCGGCAGGGCCATACTATGGTCAATCCCGTATTCGGTTCTGCCGTACCGCCAGTTCACGCGGTAATATTCCTCCTTAATGGCCCGGCAGACCCGGAGATCCTGCCCGGTGAGCCCCGCCATTTCAGAGTGGTTCCGGTACAGGTTTTTCAGGGCCACGGGACGGCCCCTGGTCCAGCCCCCTTTTTTACTTTTTTTCTGCATGCGGGGGCTGAGCCGGCAAAGATTGTACTTTTCATTATGGGCAAACAGCCAGATCAGCCGCTGTTCCTGATTGTTCTCTTTACCGGTCTCGGAGTTGTCCGGGATAGTGAGCAGATGATTCAGGGCCTTTTCCCACTGCGGCTGCTCCCTGACCATATCAACAAAACTTACGGTCTTGCATTTATGGTGCAATTCCGCGGCAAGGGCGCGGTTTTTCTTCCTGTCCTGACCCAGGAATGCCAGGAGAGCGGAAAGTTCCGCTGCCAGCCAGAGGTATTTGTTTTTCAGGGCCCTGTCCCTGATCGTATTAAGTTCAGATATTCCAGTACGGGCCATGGCTTTATCGGTCCAGGCCAGGGCAAGATGGCTCAGGAAAAGGACCAGGGGCTCGTCTTCATAACCGTAAAAAGCCGACAGGGACTCGTGGTCCGGCAGCCCCAGTTGATCCTGGAAAACAGGCCGGAGCATATCCACCAAGGGCATTACCGGCTTGTTTTTTTTCCGGGCAATATTCATATACTCCAAGCCTTCTTCGAGACGGGATCTCTCCCCTGACCGCAAAAGGGCAAGCAGGTGGAAGAGGCCGAAATAGCCCGGAAGAACCTCTTTTCTTTTCCGTGTTATTTCCTTCAGTAATTTCAAAGCCTCAGCAAAAGACTGCAAAGAATGCTCATAGTTGCCGCTGATAAATTCCAGCCAGCCCAGATATTCGAGTTTCTCCAGCCTTATATCATCATTTGAATTTTCCAGAAGGGAGCGGGCCCGGCTTATATCACCGGTACTCAAAAAATAAAAAATAACGGCCGGTAAACAGACGGGGCCTCCGGCTCCAGGGTCCCTGTTTTGCTCGATATTTTCCACAATGGCGGCAGCCGGTTCAAGGTTCCTTACTGCCGCTAAAAGTAAAAAGCCAAGGACATCAAGCCTTATTGCGGGGGCTATCTTTTCAATAATCGGAGGGGAAAAGGGCTTGTTCAAGGTGGTCAGGAACGGATCTTCGTGCTGGGTATGGCGGGAATAACCGTTGTAATAGGAGTCGAGGATCCAGTAGATATCCTCCATATTATCCCGGGTAAACAGGGCAATCTGGAAATTTCGAAGAAGCTGGTGATAATTCTCCGCCCCACCGGTGGGCGGCATATTGACCTGAAGCACTTCGGCAATCTCCGCAAACCTGTTTTTCAGCAGGATATCATGCAGGGCCTTTTGCCTGACGGATTCCGGGCAGCACACCCCTTTCCCGGTTTTAAGCAGCAGACCTTTTTCCATAAGTTCGTTCTGCAGGGGCTGCAGGCTGCTGACGGTGATTTTTCTGCCGGAATCCCTTGTCAATCCCAGCCCGGCAAGACAGTCAACCAATTTATTCAGGCGGCAGTAATCGATGTTGACAGCCATAATCCGCACCATGTTTTTCTGCACAGGCGGCAGGGATTGATAAGCCGATATCTCCTTGTTTGCCTTTTCTTTTAAGTTCATCTTGTCCGGAAATTTGATTTTTCAGGTCAGTATGGTAAATAGGTATAAAAAATACTAAATTTTTCAAGGTAGTCCCAAATCAAAAAGTGGAATAAACAGAAAATACCACATACGAAAATTATGCCTGTTTTAACAAAGAATTATCCGACATTAGCCCTGGCCCTTGATGGAGAATATCTGACAGCGGATTTAAAAAAACTGGCGAGTCTCATCTGTACCAAGGTTCCGGCAAGAAAACAAGAGCGTATTGACGCTATTGTGGAAACCCTGTTTCATGATCTGCCGGTTTGGTTTGCCCAGCTTTCCGATCTCGGTCAAAACGCGGTTTCTGAAGCGCTTTATACCTGGGGAGGTGTTTTTGAAGGCCGGATGTTTGTCAATAAATACCTGGCCTCCCCCTGGCAGGAATCAGAGAAGAACAGCAGCCGGCAGATAGACCTGCTCCGTCTTTTTTTCATTCGCAGCCGCATTCCCGGGGACCTCCGGCAAAGGCTGCTGGAATTTGTCCCCAGACCTCCGGAAGATACCGTACGCTACACGGATGTCCCTGATCAGGACCTTACCGTCAGGGAAACAGCAAGAGCGGCTCTTGCCAACCTGACAACTTTCTTAAACCTTGCCGCTGACAAGAAGATAAGGATAAGCCCTAAAACCGGCCGGGGGACGGCGGCAACGCTGAAAAAAATGGGGGAGCTGCTTTACGAGCCGGACTGGTATGATGATGACGAGATCGGTCCCATGCAACCATTTGCCTGGCCTTTGCTCCTGCAAGGCGGCCTGACAAAAGCGGAAGGCTCGTTTCTGACCTTAACCCCGGCCGGGCGTAAAGCCCTGCAGAAAGATCCGGCCGGCGGTATCAAAACCGCCTGGCGGAAATCAGGACAGTGCTGGAATCTTCGGCAGGGGAAAAATTAAGCAACGAACTGGAGAATCTCTTTCAAGAGATAAGGCGGCGCTCCACCGCCTTTGTCAACGTCGGCCGGACCAGCTTAATTGAATGCGGGCCGGAATTGCGCAAACAGGCTTTGACCAATAAGGATTTAAGCAAACTGTGTCTGCCGGCCGGAGAAAACCATCTGGTCGTGCTGCCCGGCCAGGAACGTAAATTTGCCAGTACCCTTGAATTGCTCGGATTTTTTCTGGGCTGAACCCGTGATCATTTACGGCAATATTAATGCCGATTTCAAGAATCATTAGGCATAATTTCTCCTGCCATGCTTTCTATTACTGGAGAAAAAAAGTTGTTATCCCGAGCTGGCTGATGTTGCCATCGATCTGAAATATGCCGGGGAAGCCTCCCGGGATTTTCTGGACTGGGTGGAGGAGCAGGGCAGGCGGCTTCTTTAAACGGTTTTTGAATATAAAATAATAATGACGGACCGAAACCTTGATATCGTCAAAGAGATCGTCCTCACCGGGCTTGCCGGTTGCAGGGCCCGGGTATACTTGTTCGGCTCCAGAGCTTCCGGGACTGCCGGGCCTCGGGCGGATATTGATGTTGCCGTTGATCCCCTCGCCCCCATTCCTTCGGGTGTATTAAGCAGGATTCGTGAAAATCTGGAGGAGAGCAGTACCCCTTATGTGGTTGATCTTGTCGATTTAACCAATGTTTCTCCTGAGTTCAGAAAAGAAGTGATTGACAGCGGAGTGGAATGGACAGACTGATTGAGAGATACCGTACAGCCCGCCAGGCCCTGGCCACCCTGGAGGAGCTGCTGGGAACAAATAACGTTTCTGCCGTTTATCGGGACGCCGCTATTCAACGTTTTGAATATACTTTTGAGTCGGTCTGGAAGGCTGCTAAGGTTTATCTGTCGGTGGTTGAAGGTGTCGAGGCCCGGTCGCCTAAGCAAGTTATTCGTGCCTGCTTCCAGATCGGTCTTTTAAGCCGGCAGGAGACCGAGAGGGCTCTGGTCATGGTTGATGATCGGAATCTGACTTCCCATACCTACCATGAAGGGGTTGCCATCAGTATCTATAACAATCTCCCGGAGTATGCCGAGATTATGGAGAGATGGCTGACGGCTATGGCTGGAATGCTGCCTGCTGACGACTCCGGAGATAAGTGAGGAGGCATTTCCATTGGTTGAGAAGGGGCTGACAGGGTTTGTCCGGAGATTCACCAGGCCTATAAAAGAGGTGAACTTGCCCTGCAGGAGGTAAAATCCATTGTGGCGACAAGTTACAGGTATGGCCCGGTCAAATACCCCGTAACCGTTCAGCGATGTAACCGCCAAAGTCTCACAATCTCCGTACTGTTTAAACGCTTATACTAGGCCCCTGCTGCCGGCGATGAAAGTCAAGGGCCTGGGCATAGGTAAGACCTGTGCCGCCAAAAATATCGAGACTGCTGCCTATAGTGGCATCAAGTCTTCCCCGGCCTGCTTTTTTCAGAATTTCCAGGTCATTCAGACCGTGGATGCCGCCGGCATAAGTCGTGGCTATGGGACTCAATTCTCCCAATAACCCGGCTAATTCCGTCTCAATTCCGGAGCATTTACCTTCCACGTCCACGGCATGAATTAAAAATTCAATACAAAAATCAGCAAAATAATCCAGGGTCTCTTTACTGATAGCTACTCTGGTAAATTTCTGCCAGCGATCGGTCAATATGTAATAGCTGTTCCCCTTCCTGGCACAGCTCAGATCGATAACAAGATTTTCCCGGCCCACTGCCTTGACCATTTCCCGCAGCCTTTCCTCCAGAACCAGGCCGTCCTCAAATATGTAGGAAGTAACAATTACGGCAGCAGCACCTTTTGCCAGCCATTCAGGAGCGTTAACCGGATTGATCCCTCCTCCCAGCTGCATACCGCCGGGCCAGGCGGCCAGGGCCTCACCGGCTGCTTTTTCGTTGCCGGGACCCAGCATTATAATATGGCCGCCGCTCAGGCCGTCTCTTTTATAAAGTTCAGCATAGTAAGATGGTGGCCTGGTGGAGGTAAAGTTGGTCTGCACACTGTCCGGAGAGGTGTCGGAAAAAGTGGAGCCGATGATCTGTTTAACCCGGCCTTTATGAAGATCAATACAGGGACGTATTCTCATAAAGTACTCATGTGGGGATTCCCCCTCAGTTTTCGGTAATCAGCAGGCTGGATGGATCCAGGTGGAGGTTTTTGTCTGTCTTACTGACCTCCTTTTGGTCCTTTATAATATTAAAAGCTATACGGTCTCCATCCTTAACGGGCTGCAGCAGGATAACGGTATCAAAAAATTTTTCCGCATTGTGATATGGGGCCGGAACCCCGGTTTCACTGGCACGCTGGTCGCCGCGGTGATTCCGGGCGGAGAACCAGGTATCAAAACCGTAGTTGTCCATAAGGGCACGCAATTCAAGAAGTTCGGCATCTGAAGGTGAATCATCACAGCCATCAATGAGCACACAGGCTGGGCAGAAAATGTTCTGTTCAACAAGGTCCTCCAGTCTTTCCTTCAACTTGGCCACTGTAAAACTATCTACATTAAAGGTCAGGATCATTCGCCTGGGCATTATCTCTTCCTGGATCTGCTTAAAATTTTCCAGATCTCTGATACGGGCTATATCGCGAAACATATCGTCATACCAGACCGTGGCTTTATCCAGTTTCTGGCCGATAGAAACATGCAGAATATTATTCCCCTGAAACATGCTGTCCAATGCTATCTGCACCAGGACAGCAGTCTTACCCATTCCGGCCCGGGCCATAACCAGCCCCATCCTTTTTGGCGACGAATCTCCCCTGCCAAGCGGTGAAATAATACGCAGCGGATTTTTATTAATAAAATCTTCTTTTAACATTCCCTACTTCTCCTCACCCTTTTTAATTTTCTGATGTTTTTCAACAAGTTCCCGGGCCAAATTCTTGGGAACTTGTTTATAATCAGTAAATTCCATGGTAAATTCAGCCTTACCCTGAGTTAATGATCTCAAGACAGTGGAAAAGCCAAACATTTCAGAAAGGGGAACCTCGGCTTCAACCACGGTATAGTTGCCTTCTTCCTGGGTACCGATAATCACTCCCCGGCGCTGGTTCAGACTGCCCATTACAGATCCCTGGTATTCAGAGGGGCCTTCTACGGTAACTTTCATGATAGGTTCCATCAAAACAGGCCCGGCCTTGGCATAGGCCTGTTTAAAACCTCCAATAGCCGCGGACTGGAAAGCAACGTCCGAAGAGTCAACCGGATGATGGGAACCGTCATTAATGACTATCCGGACCCCGGTTACAGGATATTCCGCAAGTGGTCCCTTACTTAAACATTTCTGAAATCCCTTGTCACAGGAGGGGATAAATTCACGGGGTATTACACCCCCGACAATCTTGTCCACGAATTCATAATCACCTTCATCCATAGGCTCCAGATAACCTGCCACCCGGCCGAATTGGCCTGCACCACCAGTCTGCTTTTTGTGGGTATAATCAAAATCAGCCCGGCAGGTAATGGCTTCACGATAAGCCACCTGAGGTGCTCCCACCTCCACATCAGCCTTGTACTCCCTTTTCATCCGTTCTACATAAACACTCAGGTGAAGCTCACCCATCCCCGAGATAACGGTCTCGTCGGTTTCAGGATCAATATAGGTCCTAAAAGTGGGATCTTCCTTGGTGAAGCGGTTCAGGGCCTTGGACATATTAGCCTGCGCCTTGTTATCCTTGCAAACAATGGCCAGAGAAATAACAGGCTGAGGGACATAAATCGAGGTCATGGAATAATTAAGCTCCCCGGAAGAAAAGGTGTCACCGGAAGCACAGTCAATTCCGAATAGTGCGGCAATGTCCCCTGAATGGGTCTGCTCTATCTCCTCCATCTCATCGGCATGCATGCGGGCCAGCCGCCCTATACGGACCTTCTTGCCGGTCCTGCGGTTAATAACCGTATCACCTTTTTTCAGGACACCCTGGTAGGTTCTTACATAAGTAAGCTGTCCGTAAGGACCTTCTTCAAGTTTAAAGGCCAGAGCAATAACGGGATCATCCGGATTATAGGATACAGGCACCTCTTCACCTTGCCGGTCCAGATCCAGGGCAGTATTATTAATCTCAGGAGGACTGGGCAGAAAACTGGTTACCGCATCAAGCAGCGGCTGTACTCCCTTATTCTTATAGGCAGTACCCATATATACGGGAACAAGACCCAATTCAATGGTGCCCTTGCGGACGGCCTCGTTAATCATATCTTCAGTAGGCTCACCTTCAAGAGCGGCTTCCGTGAGTTCGTCAGAGAACATGGACGCTGCATCGATAAGGGCTTCACGCCTTTCTTCAGCCTCCTGGCGCAGATGCCCGGGAATTTCAGCCTCCCTGATCTTCTCACCACTGTCACCTTCAAAATAAACGGCCCTCATTTTAACCAGGTCAACAACCCCCTCCATATCAGCTTCCAGGCCGATAGGGACCTGCATAAGTACTGCATTGAGATTCAGCTTGTTACGTACCTGATCGGTCACCCGGTAAGGATTGGCCCCGGTCCGGTCACACTTGTTGATAAAAACAAGCCGGGGTACTTTGTAACGGGACATCTGCCGGTTTACTGTTATACTCTGCGACTGAACACCGCCGACTGAACAAAGAATCAGTACAGCGCCATCGAGTACACGGAGAGCCCTTTCCACCTCAATAGTAAAATCTACGTGCCCGGGTGTATCTATGATATTGATATCATATCCCTTCCAATTACAGAAGGTAGCTGCCGACTGGATAGTGATCCCTCTCTCCTTTTCCAGTTCCATAAAATCCATGGTTGCGCCGATGCCATCCTTGCCTCGTACTTCATGAATAGCATGGATGCGCTGAGTATAAAATAATATCCGTTCTGTAAGGGTAGTTTTACCGGAATCAATGTGAGCACTTATTCCGATATTTCTGACTTTCTTAAGATCATGTTTCATCTTGATTTCCTTAACCTCTCCATACAAACAATATAAATTCGTTGTAGCTTTTCTCCAATAATCGTGGTCCCCTTAGAAAAAAATCGGTCTTGGATCTTGCCAGGACTTATTGAAAAATTACTATTTTGGAAATAAATTCAGGTGTTCAAAAAATAACGCCAGCTGGTCAGGAGTTGGCAAAGGAATCTTTGAACAGTTCCTCAATTGCTTCCCTTCCTGCATCGCTCAAATACCTGGTACCTGTACCGGCAAAAGTAGTATAAGTAATTCTCGGAGAATCAGACTGCCATTTTCCTTCAATCCAGGTATACCAAGCCTGTTTGTCCTGATCAAAGACACTTAGCGGCCGGTTAAAAAGTTTGGCCAGTTCTACAGCCCAGCCAGTACCCCCTCGAACCGTATTGTCTGCCAGAATAGATCCCACAGTAAAAACCTGGTATCCCTTATTAACCATATGAAAGATCATCTGGATGACCTTTCTTATCTTTTTTTTCTCATAATAAGTACGCTGCATCAGTTTGGAAACCAGTTCCATGCTGATATCTCCCCTGGCCAGTTCCTCCTCACTTAACTTTTGCACATTACGATTGCGGAATATCTGATGGCCTTCAAAAGTAAAATTAACCTCGTTAACCCCCCATTTTTCGGCAATCTCGCCAAAAGCGGTTTCTGCGCCCCTGAGGCCACTATTATACAATGTACATTCTTTCGGATCCGGCATAACATTATTATCCTATTTCAGGTTGGTAGTAAATATCAAGAAAGACCTGCTTTCCGATTTTTGAGATGTTACAATCCCTGTCAGTTAATGATGATGAAAAAAAGGGGTTACGTTAAAACGCAACCCCTTTCAGTCAACTGTGGTGCCGAGACCAGGATTCGAACCAGGGACACACGGATTTTCAGTCCGTTGCTCTACCTACTGAGCTATCTCGGCATAAATAAAATTTTTCTTATATCGCATCTAACTTAAATATGTCAATATAATTTTTCTAAAACAACATATCAACAGATGACTGCCGGGGAATGAAAAAATATCATAATCGTTTTTTCATAAAACTGTAACCATGGTGAACGCTTACAAGATTTCAGATTTAATCTGAATTAAACTTAGGTATAAATTACCTTGGTACCGGCAAGTTTATCATGCCAGGCTTTTTTATTCTGATCCATTAAAATCCATAAGAAACCCGCCGCCATGGGAAAACCGGACAGTATATAACCAATGACCCGCAAAAAAGAGACCCCTAACTTTATCGTTTTATTTTCAAGATTAACCACTCTGATACCCATAATTAACTTGCCCGGGGTTACTCCATCAAGGGCATGAAAAACGAAAAAGTAGGCAGGAATAATCACAAAGGTGGTAAAAACTGTCAAAAAATAAGTTAAAAGCACCAGAGTTAACCGGTCTGAATAATCTTCATGGACCATGGTCGTAGATAAGGTCAGGGTAAGCAGATGAAACAGGCCCAGAATCATGAGCAAGATGATTATGTCCAGCACAAAGGCTATTGCCCTGCTGGTAAATTTTGCAACAGGGACAAGGTCTCTTGGCTGCTCTGAAAAATCATGGTCAGCTGACTGCATTAAACCCCTGTCCGTGGTCAGTCAAATTGATTATCAGAGTTCGATATCAGGCAAATCAGCTGAGGAGTGGCCGTCCTTTTTCCGCTCAACCTCGTCTTCATCTTCTTCGTTTTCCTCGCCTTCAATAAGCAAATCAGACATATCAATATTTTCCAGGTCATATTCCAGACCGGCTTCATCCGGCTCTTCCTCCATTATATCACTCTCCAGCTGAAGTTTAAAATCAGGTTCTTCCGGAGGGTGAGAATCTTCTTCCCCTGTTATATCAGCATCGCTCTCAGACACCAATTCGAATGCAGTTTCCTCTTCAAGGCCTGTTTCAGAGGTATCAAATTGATATTCCTCCTCGGTCTCTAAAACAGACCCTTCTGTTGAATCACTGTACTCAAATTCTTCCGGGACTGCCTGTTGAATCTCCTCTTCGTCCAGGGAAAACTCAAACCCGTCTTCTTCCTCTGTCTCCAAATTTTCGCCCAGATCAAACTCTTCCAGGACTAAATCGTCTCCTTCAATTCCGTCCCCATAATCTTCGGCCCGAGTTGCTTCCTGGCCGGAATCCTCAATGGCAGGCTTCAAGAACGAGGTCTTTTCCACTTTCAGGCCTGTACCTTTAATCTCAGCTGAGAATTCTTGCAGACTCCGTGAACAGTTGGCACAGGTCTCCTCTTGATCAAAGGATATGTATCCACATTTTGGGCAACGCATCTCTTATTTCCTTGGAATATGATAAAATAAACTGTACATAGGTAAAGGCTTTCATTAATTGACTTATAAAACCATTAGTAATTTCTCAATAACTCCCGGCAGAATCTAAAACCAATCTTTTCTCAAAAATCCACAATCATTATTGAAGAACAGGGTAAGTTCTCAACAAGTGCTGGCAACTTTGAAGATCCGATATTATTACTATTAATATCATTCCCCGATCCGGGAGCGGGAATCCAGTGCTTTTGTGAGGTTTCTGGATTCCCCGGTCAAGCCGGGGAATGACGTTTGGTGCCCGGACTTAATGAAAAGTTACAGAACAGGAAGCCTCAAGTTATTGAGAAATTACAACCATTGTACAAAATCTGATTTGGATTATATACAAAAAATTCAGGATACTCAATGGAATAATTGAATGAATTTTAAATCTTGTGTCTCCGTTCGAGAATAAAAAAACAAAATTCCGGTCTTATAAAGCTTTTACCTTGTATTTATATTTTGATCCTATTATTAAGAGGGCGGCTATTTAAAAATTTTTTGTAAAACTAAAACTTTAGTGGGTGAACGATTACGATTTTTTTAAACAGTATTCATATCTCTCTTGATGTCAATGCTATCCTGAAAGGTCAGGGAGTCCAGCCGGATAAGGCTGGTTCAGCCCTTTTTGCCGAGGCCGAACATGTACTGGAAAAAACGCGGGAACTTATAGAACCAGCAGCCCTGTTCAAGACCTTTAAGGTCAGGGACTACCACCACCAGATCATTGAACTCGAGGATGGCGGCTTTTTTAAAGGGGAATTGGCCGCCCGTACCCTTGCCGGGGCCGAAGAAGTGGCCCTGGGGCTGTGCACTATCGGTCCCGAGCTGGAAAATTTAAGTGAACAGCTTTTCCGCCAGGATCCGGTCAGGGCAATGGCTTTGACCGGCGCCGGAATTGCCGCCCTTCGTTTAACTTCAGAGGCGCTTCTTGCAGAAATAAGAAAAACCGCGGCAGGCAAGGGCTTGGGTTCAGGAATGATAGCACAACCCGGCCAGGAAGGATGGGCGATTGAGCAACAACAGGTCATTTTTGACCGGCTGCCTGCAGAAAAAATCGGGGTACGCCTGACCGGCAGCCTCTTGATGATCCCTAAAAAATCCATATCCTCAGTTGTTGGTATGGGTCCTGATATGAAACAAGACAGTATCGCCTGTGATTTCTGCTCCAAAAAAAACCATTGCCCCTGGAGAATAGAAGAATAAATCAAAGATAAAATAAGGTTGTCCAGGAGTGATTATTCAGTGAGGAAATTATGAAAAAATTCAACAGAAATTTATTATACCTGGTTATTTTCCCGGCAGTTTTCTTGATGAACAGCTGCCAGGGTCAGCCCGTACCCCATCTGACTGCCAAGGTAGTGGGATTGGAAGAGGGAATGTCCAAAAAAGAAGTAAAGAGTTATCTGGAAGAACCGGATTTCCGGCAGAAACCTTCCAAGGTAGAAAAATGGATCTATTACCATGTCAACAAGAGTCTTTTGCGCAAGACCCCGCTGATTGGAAGATTTATGGGTTCAGCCCAAGTTGATGTAGTATCTGTGGAATTCCGGCAGAACAAGGTGATCGGTTTTCAGTATCAATCAATGACACCGGAGGAATTCAAAAAAAAGGACTATCACCGTAATGGCTGAAAAAACAAATGATTACTCTGTTTCCCGGAACCGGATGATCAGAGAACAACTGCTCCCCCGGGGAATAAACGATGAAAAGGTCCTGCAGGTTATGGCACAGGTACCCCGGCATATTTTTGTCGAGGACGCTTTGCAGAACCAGGCTTATGGCGATTATCCCCTTCCCATCGGCGAAGGGCAGACAATCTCTCAACCTTACATTGTCGCCCTTATGACCCAGGCCCTGGGATTAAAAGGCCATGAAACAGTTCTGGAGATCGGCACGGGCTGCGGTTACCAGACAGCTGTGCTGGCAGCTCTGTGTGAGCGGGTCTATTCGGTGGAAAGATTTAAAACCCTGGCTATCAAGACACGCCGCAACCTTGACCGATTAGGATGCCTCAATGTGGTGATCAAAATTGATGACGGCACTGCCGGCTGGGACAAGTATGCCCCCTATGATGCCATTATAATCACCGCGGCAAGTCCGGAGATTCCTCCCCCCTTATTAGAACAACTCAGGGATCCGGGCACTATGGTTATCCCGGTTGGCGACCGTTTCAGCCAGGAACTCGTGGTTGTCCGTAAAAAAGAGGGGCAGATAAGCCGGGAAACAATCGAACAGGTACGTTTTGTAGGCCTGATCGGCCAGTACGGCTGGCGCGATAATCCCCTTTAGGTCCTGTTCGCCAAATCCCTGCAGCTCTTTATATATTCTCTGGTGAGGGCTGGATGGGCCTCTACCTCGCTTGCCGCCTCACCAGGCAGGTTGCTGGTAATAAAATTAATGGCCTCGGCATATGACATCCCCTGTTGAACAGTTTTTTCAGTTAATTCTGCCAGCTCCCTGCGATCAGCCTCGCGGCTCAAATATTCAAAAATCCGGTGCTCGCTTTCAGGCGGTCTCGATTCTTCTTTTTTATCGCTTTCTTTCTGCTTTTCCGGCGAAGTTGCCGCAGACAACTGTTTTTTTAAATCCGCAATTTCTTTTTTAACCTCTCCAACTCCCTGGTGCAGGCTGTTGATATCCGACCGTAGCTCACCCATGCTCTCTTCAAGTTCTGCGATACGCGGTTCTTCTTTCGGCTCCCTGATTTCCGAGGTAAGCTGCCCCAATCTGGACTGCAATGAAGAAATTTCATTCATCAGCTTTTCTCTGGCACTGTCCAGAGGTCCAAGCCGGCTGTCAAGGTAATCTTTTAATTTGTCTTCAACCCCTTTTTCAGCCGTCTCCTGTTCTTTTACCTCTTCTACTGCAGGGGAAACACCGGGTTTCTCTTTTGGATAAGACCGTGGTTTAGGTTGAGGCAGGACCTCTTTACCTGTCAACCGATAAGCCAGGGCATTGATTATCTTAACAGCATCTACTCTGGAAATAATGGCCACAGATAAAGCCAAAAGAACAATAAACAGAAAAATACTTATGGCAAAGGCGGCCGCCAAACCGATTACCACCTTGACAGTTGTAAAAATCCCGGAGATTATAGCTGTTAACGTACCCCAGATACCACTGTCCGGAGGGGCATTAAAGGAAAATAGAATAATCAGGGTAATAGCAACTATAAGCAGAACCGTCTTGAAAATGGGATTCCGCAGGTCATCTTTTATCATAATTTTTCCTCCTGGCTATCTATCCTAAAATTAACTTGTGTCCGTCCAGAAACGAGATTTTTTGTTCGAGGTCAAGGAACAGTGAAAGTTAAAAAGCGCAGCATATATGTGATATGTGAGCATTTTTCACTTTTGCTGTGACGCAGAGATCGGACAAAAGGGCCATTTCTGGATGGACACTAACTTGTCAACCTGGCGCTCTGTAGGACTTATCCCCTTATTCTGTTCACCAGGGTTGTATTGTACAAAAAAAATTCCGTTCAATTATACCATCCCATTATTACAAAATATACCTCTAAAAGGCAAGTTTTCCGTCAATATTATTTAAAATCAGCTATCTAAAAAATAAACTTAAGCAAAATAAAACCACCAGCTAAAAGAACAATAAAGAGCAGACACAGCAGGTTGAAATAACGGTCAATGAAATTGCTGGCCTGCCTGCCCCATTTATTAACGATCCAGGCCACTGCAAAAAACCTGACTCCGCGTGACAGGATCGAGGCCAGGATGAATACCGGAATATTTACCCTGGCTACTCCTGCGGTTATGGTGACCAGCTTATAAGGCAGGGGAGTAAGACCAAAGATAAAAACTATCCAGGCATTCCAGTGATCATAAACCTGAAATAGATACCTGCCGCCCAGAACCGGGCCAAAAGTTTCCACAAGATAAGGCGGCAGGGCAATATCCTGTCTTCCCATTACATTAATCAGCTCTACATGCACCAGATTTTCAACAATCCATTTACCCACAGTCTCCCAGGCAAAAAAGCCTATTCCATAACCTGCCAGACCACCCAGCACAGAAGCAATAGTACAGCAGAAAGCAAACCGTAACCATCTTGACGGCAGCCCTGCCACAAGCGGAATAAGCAGTATATCAGGCGGAATAGGGAAAAAACTGCTCTCGGCAAAAGATAAGGCGATCAGGGCTGGAAGGGCGTAAGGGGTATATCCCCAGTGCAGGACCCATAAGTAAAGACGGCGGTGAAAATGCCAGGAAGGTGGAGAAGCTGTTTTCATGACCTTGCCTTTCCCGCCAGTCTCCTGACTTCAGCCATTGCCTGCCGGTAATCAAAAGTAAGAATCTCCCTGTTCTTCATAACTGTCCGGCCATTGATTATAACAGTTAATACATCTGCTCCGCTGGCACAGTAAACCAGGGAAGTTATATCCAGAAAGGGCACGAGATTGGCTCTTTCCAGGTCAACAATGACCAGATCAGCCCGGCTCCCCGGAGTCAAACTGCCGATCATCCCTTCCATTCCCAGGACACGGGCGCCTCCTGCAGTTGCCATCTGCAATACTTCAAAACCGGATACCACTGTAGGATCAAGACAGGATACCTTTTGCAGCTTGGCAAGAAAATCCATCTCCTTGAACATATCACAGTTATTGTTACTGGCCGGACTGTCAGTACCTATACCCAGGGCAATGCCTCGCTCCAGCAGGCCGGCTACCGGGGCAACTCCGCTGGCCAGTTTCATATTACTCTCAGGACAGGTTACCACTCTGGCATTCCTGGCAGCTAAGATGTCAATATCCCTTTCATCCAACGCCACGCAATGGATACAGATTGTCCGGCTGTCCAGAATACCGAGATCCTCAAGGTAGCAGACCGGAGAAAGTCCGGTCTGCTTTTGCAGACGCCTTTTTTCCTCCCCGGTCTCTGCCAGGTGAATAAAGAAAGGACAATTAAAATATACAGCTGTTTCCTTGGCTCTCTGCAAAGTTTCAGGCCCGCAGGTATAGGGTGAATGGGCAAAAAGAGAAGGGGTTACAAGTTCATGATCCTGCCATCTATCCAGAAAACTACGGGCCACCTCAAGATTCTCAGCAGGATCGGCTACTCCGGGGGCCGGGAAATCAACAATCCCCTGGGCTGCTACAGACCTGATGCCGGTTTCCGCAAAGGCCCGGGCCGCCGAATCTTCAAAAAAATAACCATCCGCCACGGTAGTAGTGCCACTCAGGATCATCTCCGCTGCAGCAAGCTTTGTGCACCAGTAAACAGTGTCCGCATCAATGAGCCGGGCTTCGGCCGGAAATATATATTTCTCCAGCCAGACATCCAGTTCCAGATCATCCGCCATACCCCGGAAAAGACTCATGGCACAGTGATTGTGGCAATTTATCAGGCCGGGCATAACCAGTGATCCCCGGGCATCTATAATTTCAGCACCCTTTCCGGAGGGCGCCCGGGACACAGGACCGGTCTGTCTTATTGATTTGCCGTCCAGATAAACATATTGATCGCTCATAAATCCCCGGTCGGCATCAGGAGACATCAGAAGACAATTAGTGATAAGTATTTCCGGCTTCATTACGGCGGTTAGGTAGTTAGGGGTTTAGGAAACCCTCAAGTTATCGAGAACTTACAAATATAATTCATAAGGTACCGTTTGAAAAGAAAAAATAAACGTTTAAAACTCAAGAAATACTTTAATCTTTGATCTTTACTCTTTCATATATTACAATTGCCATTATTACTCGATTTTTTATTTCTTATGGGTACCTTATATTCAGGGAGTATTAAAACCTATGGACTGCCTTTTCTGCAAAATCGTACAGGGAGATATTCCTGCTGATAAGCTTTACGAAGATGAAGAAATGCTGGCCTTCCGGGACATTTCACCGCAAGCGCCCGTCCACTTTCTGGTAATCCCCAAAAAACACATAAGCGGCCCCGCGGATATCAGTGAAAACGATGAAAAAATGATAGGCCAACTTCTGCGCACAGGTGCCAGGCTTGCCGCCCAGGAAGGCATCAGGGACGGTTACCGGGTGGTCTTTAATAATGGTGCCGAGGCAGGCCAGACCGTTTTTCACCTCCACATGCATATTTTAGGAGGGCGCCACCTGTCCTGGCCCCCTGGTTGATCCCATGCCGGCCCCCATTATTTCCTTCATTGCCGGGTCCGGCCACGGCAAGACCACGGTCATCGAAAAGCTCATACCGATACTCTGCCGGGAGGGATTTCGCGTCGGCACCATCAAACACCATGTCCATGACTTTACAATGGATCAACCGGGCAAGGACACCTACCGCCATAAACAGGCGGGCGCCCATACAACCGCTCTTTCCTCCCCGACCGGCTTAGGGATAATCAAGGATGTTGAAAGAGACCTGTCACCCACTGAAATTGCCTGTCTCTATTTCCATGATCTTGATCTGGTCCTGACTGAAGGCTATAAGAGAGGTCCAATCCCGAAAATCGAAGTCTTCCGGAAATCAGTTTCCTCCTGTCCCTTAAAAAACAGGGACCACACCTGGCTGGCCTTTGTCAGCAACGACCACATGGACAGCAATCTGCCGGTGTTCAGCCCGGATAATCTTACGGAGCTGGCTGATTTCCTTATCAACAGATTCCTGAAACCGTAAGAACCATGCAATACACCACCGTACCTGCTGAAAAAACAACCGGGATAATCCTTGCAGGCGGCCGCAGTTCGCGTTTCGGACCTAACAAGTCCCTTGCCCTCTACCGCCAGGAACCTTTAATATTTCACGTGGCAAAATGTTTAGAGACAATTTTTTCGGAACGACTGCTGGTCACCAATGAGCCTGACACTTTTGCTTTTCTGAACTGGCCCATGGCCGGGGATCTGTACCGGGAGTGCGGTCCTCTGGCAGGTATACATGCGGCTCTCAAAAAAATAAAGACGGAACAGGGCTTTGTAATCGCCTGTGATATGCCCCTGCTTAAACCGGAATTCATCTCCGCTCTCTGCAATCTCGCAGGCGACTGGGAAGCTGCCCTGCCCTGGCTTCCTTCAGGCCCCGAACCTCTTCACGCCGTCTATCGCAAGAAAGCAAATGATTTCCTGGAAAACCAGCTGAACAGGGGCAATTATAAAACAGTAGAGGTCATTGAATCGCTGCGCCTGCGCACTATAGACCTGGATGAGTTAACGTCTATGGGAGGGGATCTGTCTGTTTTTTACAATATCAATCAAAAAAATGACCTGGAGGAATTGGAAACCGGGAATGACGAATTACGAATGATGAATGATAGTAACCGTTCACCGTCGCCGTTGATAAGGCGCTGAAATCTCCGGACTGTATCCGTTCAGCAGTGCCGCAGATTGACCGTACCTAAAGGTACGTTATGGTAAGGATAATGACGAATCTATCCATTGGGCAAGCAGACCGGCGCCGCGTACTAAGTCGTACGTAAGCCGGGCTGATCGCCCGAAGATGTGGTGCTGCTGAACGGATACGAATGATGAATACTGAGGGAATGGGTATCAGAAAAAAGAAAAACAACGAATCCCTGGTTACGGATTATGCCTTAAAACACGGGGTCTTCGTAGGAATATCACTGGTAACAACCTGCCTTCTGGCTTTTATGGCCGTTTATTTTTTCTTTCGCCACGATTCCCGGCTTGTCTATATTGATGCTGCTTTTGCCTCAGCCCTGCTGGCCAATCTTCTTGTCTACCGAATAACAAAGCGCCTGAAACCTGCCTTACGCACAGGCGTCAGCCTGGGGGCTCTCACCATCATCTTTCTTACCTTTTTCGGGGGCCGGGGCAGTGAAGGGGTATCTCTATGGTTTTTCACCCTCCCTTTAGGAGCTATATTTTTACTGGGCAAAAAAGAAGGCCTTTTCTGGACAATATTCTATTTCCTGATCCTGATCTGGGTCATGTGGTATAACAGCCGGATCATTGATCCCTATTTAATCCGCTTTCTGGTTGCCTATATCATAGTAGCTGCCTTCACCTTTATCTATGAATCCATGCGGGACAATATGCAGAAAAAACTGGGGCGTACCAACGAAAAACTCGCAGCTGCCCAGAAAACCATGGAAAAAGCCTCGGAACAGCTCTCCCGTTATCTTTCCCCCCAGATCAGGGATGCCATATTCACCGGAGATACCTGGGCCAGGATAGAATCGCGCCGCCAGCACCTGACCTTCTTTTTTTCTGATATAGTAGATTTTACCGGGACCACCGAACATCTGGAACCGGAGGTCTTAAGCGGTCTCCTCTCTTCCTATCTGGGAGAAATGTCCAGGATAGCACTTAAACACGGCGCCACTATTGATAAATTCATCGGCGACGGCATTATGGCCTTCTTTGGTGCACCTCACAGTAAAGGGAAAAAAGAAGATGCCCTGGCCTGTGTCAGGATGGCGCTGGAGATGAGACAAAGAATCCATGAACTGCAGGGCTTCTGGGCAGAACAAGGTGCCCAGAGGTCTTTACAGGTCCGCATGGGAATAAGCAGCGGCTACTGTACTGTGGGTAACTTCGGCACAGAAGACAGAATGGATTACACCGCCATCGGCTCCCAGGTCAACCTGGCCTCCCGGCTGGAAAACCGGGCCGGCAGTGACCGGATCTTTATCTCGCGCACCACCTATATGCTGGTAAAGGACTGCATACATTGCCGGAAAGTCGGCAATATTGAACTGAAAGGGATGCTGGCACCTGTGCAGGTCTACGATGCCGTTGACCTGCGTAAAAATTTGGAAAACAGGAATGAGACTATCCGGGAAGGGGGAGAGGGGTACTCCCTGACAATCAACCCGGACAAAATGACTGCTGATTCCCGGCAGGCCCTGGTCAATACCCTGCAAAAAAATCTGGACAAATTAACTGAATATTAGCCTTGACTTTTTACCCGTGACTTAACATGATACCGGAGGGGAATTACGAATGGTGAATGATGAATAAAGAAAAACTGATCTGCCTTGCAGCTACAAACAATTCGGAGAACGGCAATGTGCCAGATGAGCGTGGTTATAAACGAAAACAGGGAAGAAAAGACGATAATGGAGAACGTTACCTATCTTGAAACCACAGATGAGGGAATTTCTCTCAGTACCCTTTTTGAAGAACCAAGCCTGATCAAGGATTCATATGTCAAAAAGATAGACTTTATGGGAGGCAAGGTCTACCTGGCTCCCACCTTACCGGAAGAAGGAGGTTAAATGGCGGAAAAGACCACCCCGGAAAAACTGAGAATACTGCTGCCCCACTGGCTTGAACACAACCGGAGCCATCAAAACGAATTCCGGCAATGGCTGGATAAAACCCGAGACGAGGGCTTGATAACCACCGCCGCCTTTATAGAAAAGGCCTTAAAAAGCATGCAGGAAACGGATAAGGCACTGGAAGAGGCACTGGAAGCCCTGGGAGGGCCTGTAGAGGACAAAGGGCATCATCATTAGTATGGAGCGGGCTTCTTTAGTACTACAGCGACATTGGGGTTCTCTCCTGTCTCATCCCCGGCTATCCTCTCTGTCATTCCCCGGCTATCCTCTCTGTCATTCCCCGGCTTGACCGGGGAATCCAGTCGCAGTTGCAAGAAAAACGGAGTGACGAATGGCTGCACAACCGGTAAGGGACGTTGCAGGGTTAAGGCCTATTCAAATATGGACAAAGCCGACAGTTCCGTAAAACTGCTGACATGGTAGTCGGCTTTAAGTTCCGGGTTCTTGAAGGCGACCAGGTCCACCCCGGCATTTTCGGCATGCTCTTCATCCACGATAGAATCACCAATATAAACAGCATCATCCGGGAAACGGTTATAATGGTCCATAATTTCAAAAAGGGCATCAGGCCAGGGTTTTGGACGGGGAGCACTGGCTGCGGTCATGACTTTGCCGAAGTATGAACCCAGGTCGAATATGTCGAGAATCTTTTCCATGGTGGTCGTCCGGTTGGTGGAAATAGCCATGTCGCAGCCTTTTGCCTTTAAGAACTCCAGAAAACCGGGCAGATCCGGCTCCATGGCTATATAGTCGAGAAAAGGAGCATAGTCCACCTCAAGCCGGTAATCAAGGGCCTTATCAAGATCTTCGGGATAATGCCGGAATATATGACCTATGGAATCCACCACATTATGGATATGGACGTATTCCAGTTCCTTGGCGCTCATGGCCGGATGGCCGAAAAAGTTCAGAATATGGTTATAGAATTTCTTATTGGCGTTTTTTGAATCAAACATCACACCGTCACAATCAAAAATAACAAGTTTTTTCTGCGGCATAATCAAATCAAATTTAAAGAAAATAAAATATTCCTGAAGCTTAAACATGCAGAGTATAGCCCCTAACAAACAATTAAGCAAAGAAAATAAGACCGACTTCCTGGTACTGGGAAGCGGAATCTCCGGTCTTTCTTTTGCCCTTAAAGCAGCGGAACTGGGGAAGGTCACCATTGTAACCAAAAAACATAAAATAGATACCGCCACCAACCTGGCCCAGGGGGGGATTGCTGCCGTACTTTCCAAAGAGGACTCATTTGAACTGCACATCAAGGATACCATGAAGTCCGGCGCCGGCCTCTGTAAAGAGGAGGTTGTCAGGATGGTAGTGGAAAACGGGCCTGACCGGATAAAGGAATTGATTGAATTAGGTGTATCCTTCACCAGAAAAGACAGACCTTCCCATTCTCTTGATCTGGGCAGGGAAGGCGGCCATTCCCTCAGAAGAATTGCCCATGCCAAAGATCTCACCGGCAAAGAGATCGAAAACAGCCTGCTTAACAAGGTTTCCGAAAATAAAAATATTACTGTCCTGGAAAATCACCTGGCCGTGGATTTACTTATTGCCAGCAGGGCGGGTATTCTCCCGCAGGGAAGCACAAATGACAGATGCCTGGGTGCTTTTGTCCTGGACCGGCGCGACAATTCGATTTCCGGCTACCAGGCCAGGATTACCGTGCTCTGTACAGGCGGGGCGGGCAAAGTCTATCTTTATACCACCAATCCTGATATAGCCACCGGCGACGGCATAACCATGGCCTGGCGGGCCGGGGCCCGGGTTGCCAACCTGGAATTTGTCCAGTTTCATCCCACCTGCCTCTACCATCCCCTGGCCAAAAATTTCCTGATATCTGAAGCTGTCCGGGGGGAAGGAGGCAGACTTATTGATAAAAAGGGCAATCCTTTTATGAAAAAATATGATCCCAGAGGCGATCTTGCCACCAGGGACCAGGTGGCAAGGGCCATAGACCAGGAGCTCAAGGCCAGCGGCGAATCTCACGTCTACCTGGACATAAGCCACCGGGACCCGGAATACATTAAAAAACGGTTTCCCAATATATATAAAAAATGCCTCCAACTGGGCATTGATATGACCAGGGAGCCTGTCCCGGTGGTTCCTGCAGCCCATTATATGTGCGGCGGGGTGGTTACGGATATCATGGGCCGCACAAGCATAAACAGCCTTTATGCCTTTGGCGAGACCGCCTGTACCGGTCTCCACGGCGGAAACCGCCTGGCCAGCAACTCCCTTCTGGAGGCGGTTGTCTTTGCCCATCAATCCTATCTCCAGTGCCGAAAAGACTGGCCGGAACTCCGCAGACAAGAATTTCCGGAAGTTCCACCCTGGTCATCGGGCAAGGCCGAGCGTATCGAAGAATGCGTCCTGATCACTCACAACTGGGATCAAATAAGAAGACTGATGTGGAACTATGTCGGAATCGTCCGTTCAGAGAAAAGGCTGAATCTGGTGCAGCGCCGGATGGATTTTATTCTCCAGGAAGTAATGAACCATTACCATGATTACCTGCTGACCCCCGACCTCATAGAACTGCGCAATATAGCTATCCTGGCCGATTTGATTATCAAATGCGCCATCAGCCGCAAGGAATCCCGGGGACTGCATTACCTGATCAACTACCCGGCCAACAACTTAACACCGGCCAAAGATACGGTTCTTAAAAAAACCTCTAGTCTCCCGGCCTCCCAGCCTGTTACTCCAAAACCCGGGCCAAAGTAAAGACCTCAATCCGGCCGGCCCCGGCCAGGGATAAAACACGGGCACATTCATTTACCGTGGTTCCCGTAGTCAGAACATCATCTATCAGAAGGATATTGCGGCCTGCTATCTTTTCTACGCCCTCCACCCTGAAAGCACCTTTGAGGTTATGCCGCCGCTCCCGGCCGCTCAGAGAAGTCTGGGGCCTGGTGTCTTTCTCCCGGCGCAGAATAAGGGGCTCAATCATATATTTTTCTTCGGGAAAGAGGGCCCTGGCCAGAAGAACGGCCTGGTTAAACCCTCTCTGGCGCAGACGTCTCCTATGAAGTGGTACGGGCAGAATAAGAGAAGGCGGAGACAGATCAGCTCCCACATTCATCTCCTCTTTCAATCCGGCAAAGGTCCTGAGGCCGGCGGTACAGCCCCCGTATTTAAAATCATGGATAAGGGGTGCAATATGATCATTGTAGACAAAAAGAGAACGGGCCTTATGATAGAAAAGCTCCCCGGTCATACAGGAAGAACAGAGATGATCCTCTCCTTCCCGGCTGGCAAAAACCTTGCCGCACCGAAGACACAAGGGTGATAAACTGAAAGAAAGTCCATCAAGACAGCTTGGACAGATAAGAACGGATGACTCCCTGAGCGGCCTCTTGCAGAGAAGACAGGCTGGAGGAAAACAAAGGTCCTTGATAGCGCTTGCAAAATTGTCTATTATCTGCTTTGTTGACATTTTTTATTTTAAGTTCTCAATAAGTCCTGGCAACTTTGAAAATCCAATATTATTACTATTAATGTCATTCCGGCGAAAGCCGGAATCCAGAATGTTTTCAGCATCATATGGCATCTGGATGCCGGATCCGTCATCCCGGACACGATCCGGGACCGGCACGACGAGAAAACTTTGGGCTGTCAAACTTACATGATATAACGTGAAAATTTCCCGTCAGACCGTGGTATTTAGCGGTGGATATGTCAACCTCATGAAATCCTGTTATTTTTCTTAAGCAGGAAAGTTGAACGGGCCTTACAGCCTATGTTATCATAAACGCGATCTGGCAGATAACAAAAACCGGATAAACAAAAATGAAAAGTACCAACGATGATCCCATCCTGGTGACCGGCGGCGCCGGCTTTATCGGGGCCAACTTTATTTACTACTGGCTTCAGAAAGAACAGGGCCCGGTAATCAACCTGGATAAACTGACTTACGCCGGCAATCCGGGCAACCTGGCCGGCCTCAAAGACAACCCGGGCCATATCTTTGTCCGGGGCGATATAGCTGACCGGCCGCTGGTCGCCGATCTTTTGAGGCATTATCAGCCCCGGGCGGTCATCAACTTCGCCGCGGAAAGCCACGTAGACCGTTCCATCCACGGCCCGGATGCCTTCATTCAGACTAACGTGGTGGGTACTTTTCACCTTCTGGAGGAGGCCAGGAAGTACTGGTCTGAATTAGCGGATAATAACAGAAAAAATGCCTTCCGGTTCCTTCATGTCTCTACAGACGAGGTCTACGGCAGCCTGGAAAAGGGAGAGCCTCCCTTCAGCGAAAAAAGCGGCTATGCCCCGAACAGTCCCTATTCCGCCTCCAAGGCAGCGGCAGATCACCTGGTCCGGGCCGCCTGGAAGACCTATGGCCTGCCCACCCTTACCACCAACTGCTCCAATAATTACGGACCCTTCCAGTTCCCGGAAAAGCTCATCCCCCTTATTATCCACAACGCCCGGCAGGGCGCCGGGATTCCGGTATACGGGGACGGCGGCAACATCCGGGACTGGCTCTATGTAAAAGACCATTGCCGGGCCATCCGCACCGTGCTGGCAGAGGGCCGGGTCGGCGAAGTTTACAACATAGGAGGCGGACAGGAAAAAACCAACCTGGAAATTATCCATGCCGTCTGCGCCATCCTGGATGAATTGCTGCCGGACTCCCCCTGGCGGCCGCACAACTCCCTGATCACCTTTGTCCGGGACCGGCCCGGTCATGACCTGCGCTATGCCATAGATTCAGACAAAATCGGCCGGAAACTGGGCTGGCGCCCCGAGGAATCTTTTGCGTCCGGGATAAGAAAAACTGTCGCCTGGTACCTGGAAAACCAGGGCTGGATAACCAGGGTTACCGGCGGCGAGTACCAGGAATGGCTGAACAGGAACTACGGAGAGAGACAATGTACAGAAGAGGAATAATCCTGGCCGGCGGCTCAGCTACCCGTCTTTATCCGGTCACCCAGGCGATATCCAAACAACTCCTGCCGGTCTACGACAAGCCGATGATCTATTACCCCCTTTCCATCCTTATGCTGGCCGGCATCAGAGATATCCTGGTAATCTCCACTCCCCAGGACACCCCGCGTTTTGAACAGCTCCTGAAAGACGGGGGGCAATGGGGCATCAACCTGTCCTATGCTGTCCAGGAAAGTCCGGACGGCCTGGCCCAGGCCTTTATCATAGGCAGACAGTTCATAAACAACCAGCCCTGTGCCCTGATCCTGGGAGACAATATCTTCTACGGCCCCAGGCTTTCCGAGCTACTAAGACCCGCCGCTGAAAAAAAAGACCGGGCCACGGTTTTTGCTTACCAGGTAAAGGATCCGGAACGCTATGGTGTGGTTAATTTTAATAAGGGAGGCAGGGTCCTGGATATCCAGGAAAAACCGAAAGAGCCCAGGTCCAATTACGTTGTGACCGGCCTCTACTTTTATGATCACCAGGTAGCTGATATTGCCGCTGATCTCAGACCTTCCTCCAGGGGGGAACTGGAAATTACCGACGTCAATAAACGCTACCTGGAGAAGGGCCTCCTGGATGTGTCGCTGATGGGGCGGGGTTATGCCTGGCTGGATACCGGGACCCATGAATCCCTGCTGGAGGCGGGCCGCTTTGTGGAGATCCTGGAAAGACGCCAGGGCCTTAAAATCGCCTGCCTGGAAGAGATTTCCTGGCGCCTGGGCTACATCAGCGATGAACAGGTAGAAAGGATTGCCCGGCCCCTGGAGAAAAACGGCTACGGCCGGTATCTCCTGAACCTGTTAAGCCATAAGGCATTATAAAATCGTAACCGTTCACCGTTTTGATAAGGCGCTGAAATCTCCGGACTGTATCCGTTCAGCAGTGCAGGCCCTCTATCTGAAACTACCGCAAAAATAGAGGTTGACTGCGGAATAGAAAGTAGCTACTATTATAATAAAAAGGCTACTAATCAGGAGAGTGTCATGATCAATGCCGGAATAAAGGAAGTCAAGAACAACCTTAGTAAACTATTGGCCCGGGTAAAAACTGGAGAGGAAATTGTGATCACTGACAGAGGAAAGCCTGTGGCCCGTATCTTGAGAGAGGGCCACGATGATAAGTCCATTCGGGCAGCATTAGCACCTCTGATCCAGAAAGGACTGGTTGTTCTTCCCACCAGAAACATCGAGAAAGATCGGCTTACGCCAATAAGTATACAAGGTAAGCCTGTTTCTGAAATGGTGATCGAAGACCGCAGGTGATAACCTGACTGATGATTTTGTATTTTGACACAAGCGCGCTGGTGAAGCGGTATATTATGGAGCCCTATTCCGATGAGGTAATTTCCAGATGGAAATCGGCAACTCAAATTGTTACATCTTTTGTTGCTTATGCGGAAATGATGGCTTCCCTGTATCGCAAGAAGAGAGAGGGAAATATCGCGGATACATTGATTCGGGAAATTGCGGATTCCTTTCACCAGGACTGGCAAAGTTTTATTCGGATAGAGGTTAATGACCAGCTTAATGGACATATTAAACGCTTAGTTGAAAAATATCCTCTCCGAGGTTTTGACGCTATTCATCTCGCTGCGGCATCATTGATTTATGAAAATTTTTCCGAAAACTTTGAATTTATCTGCTTCGATAATAAGCTTGCGGAAGCCGCCAGGTCGGAAGGAATCAAAACCTTCTCGGAATAACAGATGGAAAATTTGTGGAAAATATGCAAGATATGTGAGGAAACGGCAGCGAGCTCCGCTGAAGTAGCTGATCAGAAGAATCAGGGCAATAAGTCGTTGGAGGTGCGGCAAATAATAAGATTCTCGACAGCTGAAAAATGCCGGATCCAAACTGAAGGTTTTAATACTACAGCGACACTTCCTTTCTGTTTCCGTCATTCCCGCGAAAACGGGAAATCCAGAAAAAGAAACTGGATTCCCCGGTCAAGCCGGGGAATGACGGGAGAGAGAACCAAAATGTAGCTGTAGCATTAATCTGTGCTCCTCTTTCAAGGAGTTAAAATAATATCTTTAAACCCCGAACCGGCTAACAATGAAAGTAACACCCACAGACATACCGGAGGTTCTGCTCATTGAACCCAGAGTCTTCGGCGACGACCGGGGCTTTTTCTTTGAAAGCTACAACCACCGGCGCTTCCGGGAGATGGCCGGACTGGAGGTCTCCTTTGTCCAGGACAACCACTCCCGTTCCAGGGGAAGTGTCCTGCGCGGCCTGCATTACCAGATAAGGCAGGCCCAGGGCAAACTGGTGCGGGTGATTCAGGGTGAGGTCTTTGATGTGGCCGTGGATATCCGTAGAAGCTCCCCGGCCTTTGGCCGCTGGACAGGGGACCGGCTCTCTGCGGAAAACAAGAAACAGCTCTGGATTCCGGCAGGCTTTGCCCATGGCTTTCTGGTAATAAGCGAAACAGCCGAGGTCCTGTACAAGGCCACTGACTACTACGCCCCGGAATATGAACGCTGTATCATCTATGACGATCCTGACCTGGCCATAAACTGGCCCTTAAAAGAGACTCCGGAGCTGTCCGCCAAAGACCGGCAGGGCAAAACCCTGCAGGAGGCTGAGGTCTATCCATGACAAGAATCCTTTTGAGCGGCCGGACCGGGCAGGTGGGCCGGGAACTGCAGAGAACCCTCCAGGCCCTGGGTGATATCACCGCCCCGGACAGAACCGCCATGGACCTTGGGGAGGAGGAGGCAATCAGGCGGAAGGTCAGGGAAGTCCGGCCGGACATAATAGTTAACCCCGCCGCCTATACGGCAGTGGACCGGTCGGAAGAGGAAAAGGGGAAAGCCCGGCTCCTCAACAGCCGGGCACCGGCGATTATGGCGGAAGAGGCCGGCCGCCTGGGCAGTCTTCTCATTCATTATTCCACCGACTATGTATTTGACGGTGAAAAGAAAGGCCGCTACCGGGAAGATGACAGACCGGCTCCCCTTAATGTCTACGGCAGGACCAAACTTGAGGGAGAGGAAAAGATCAGGGAAACAGGCTGCCGGCACCTGATCCTGCGGACCTCCTGGGTTTACAGCCTGCGGGGCACAAACTTTTTGCTCACCATGCTCCGTCTCTTCCAGGAGAGGGAAAAACTATCCGTCATCGCGGACCAGACCGGGGCCCCGACCTGGGCCCGGCTGATAGCCGAGGCCACCGCCTTGATCGTTCATCAGGCCCGGCGGGAACAGCGACAAGGCCATTTCGAATCAGGCACCTATCACCTGACCAGCAGGGGAGCCACCACCTGGTACGGTTTCGCCCACAGGATAAGGGAGGAAGCGGAAAACTTTTTGGGCCGGGAGAAGATGAAGGTCAAGGAGATCGCGGCAATCTCCTCCGGGGATTATCCCACGGCCGCAACCCGCCCCCGGAACTCCAGGCTGGATGTCTCGGCCCTGGAAGAGAGGTTCGGCCTGAGGATGCCGGCCTGGGATCTCTCCCTGCACCTCTGTTTAGCTGATGCCGGGCAGGCCCTGAAATAAATCTTTCCCCCTTTTTTCCTTCCTTTATTTTTAATTTTTCTCACCCCCTATATCCTGCTTGGCAGCCAGGGCCTTAATATTATCCAGACTATGCAGATGGGCATAGATAAAACCGAATATTCCCCGTCTGACCCAATCAGCCAGGGTCTTGTCGTCCAGCTCAGCCACCTTTCCCATATCCACGGTACGAAAACCCTTAATTGTGGATTTTTTCTCTCCCTTGCCTACCGTAAACTGTTTTTCCACTAACACCCCGTGGTCCTGCAAAAGGGTGCCTACTTTTTCCGTCTCCAGCATTTCCTGCTGGTAACGCTGTAAAAAATCACGAGCCCTTTCCAGGACCTCGGCCGGCTCGCCGTTGGCGGTATAAAGAGGATCACCCTGTTCTTCGCTGAAGTGAGGGGCATCAGTATCCAGGCAGACGGTATAGTCGTTCCCCTTATCGGTTT
>JAWOFO010000015.1:0-101808 GCA_046497465.1 Desulfobia sp. | reverse complement strand
TCATCAAGTACTTGAAAAAACGAAAAAGTATTAACTAAATTATCAAAAGACCCCAGTTGTTGCTCTTTTTGTTTTTTTTCTTCAAGTGCAGCCATCATCTGCATTTGAGGGGTCTGAAATTCCTTTTCTTCCAGAATGGTGAGTTTTATCATCCCAGTGCATCCGGCACAGCTGAACTCCCTCTGATTTTTCAAGACATCGGCTGAATTCATGGAATTATCTGAACTCTCAAGAAGAACATTGGTAATATCTCTGCTGAGCAAAAGACAGACCGGTTTATTTTTATTGACCGATAAGCCGAACCCGGAAAGAAAAAATTCATCACCTTTTTCATACAGGGGACAATGCTGGGCATCAGATACTAAAAACTGTGCTTCAAGAAGATTAGCCATATTCTTCTTAAATCCTTTCCTCGAGCCGGGAATTATCCAAAGTCAGTTTATTAAAAATTCGCTAGACTATTTCCCTGGCTATCTTTTGGGCATATTTACTTATAACCGTCTTTATTTCGTCACCCGTTTCCTGTTTGTCGGCCGGCTGTTCAGCCTGCTCAGCTCTCTCTTTATAATTTTTGATTTCTTCTTCCATTAATGCCACTTTCCTGGAACACTCTTCATTTACCTGCTCTAACTTTTCATTAATCTGAACCAACTCTTTGACCTTTTCATCCCTGTCGGCTGTGATTTCGGCAAGTGATTTCTCCTTGTCCTTGATCTGCATTTCCCGTTCAGACAACTGTCTGGATAGCCCGGATATATTTTCTTTCATGTTTTTTAACTGATCATCAACAGCAATAAATTTTTCCTTGAGACGTTTTTTATCTTCAAGCAGATTAGCAGCTTTCTTGTTCTCTTCCTTAAAGCGCGCCTCTGCTTCAGTCAGTTCTTGCTTGAGGTGATCGATCTGCTCTGTCAACCTGTTTTCAAGTTCCTGTAATTGTATGACTTTCTGTCTTTTCATAATAAACCATGACACCAGGGCTCCTGATAGTATAAAAAAAAGGGCTGCACCAGCCAAAACCAAGATCTGCGACAGATTAATAGACATATTAATATTCCTTTATATAGTGACCTCTTACCAAAATTATGGTTTTCCTGTACGCTTACTTTATATTAAACAGTAAATGAATCATTAACAAGGAGTCAATAGTTCTTGACTGACTACCTGACTATTCCTCTGTATTAAGTGACTGCCTTCAAAATTTCTAAATATCTGTTCCCTGAAGGTACATTCAATTTAAAATCTAAGCAATGAGTATAACGTAATCCCCCCATAAAGAACAAGCCAGGTGGAGGTAAAAAAAACTGCCCTTCTTCCCCATATGTTATCCAGGCGGATCATGGCAAGAGCCACAATAAACAGCAAAGGAATAACCACCCCGCTCCAGAACGGGGGAATAAAACGCATTATTTCCTGAATGCCTAAAAAAAACCAGGGACCGGAAAAAAACTGTTCTCCGGGACTATTAATATCCATAGGGGCTTTCAGGACAAAACTTAATCCCACTATCATGAAATACAGCAACCCGTGCTTTAGAAAACCGGTGGGATAACGGCGGATATGATCCCAGGCCAGGATCAGCCATAAAACAACCAGTCCTATAAGGTGATTAACATATACATTCTGCATTCCCTTTTTGGTTATATCAAATAAAAAATCATTCAGTATCCCTCCCAGCAAGGGTATTGACAGGGTAACATTTTCGGCAATGATCCCTGCGAATTCTCCGGTAGTATCACCTCGAAGTATGTAGCCTGTAAAAAGTAGGAGGAGAGCAACCGGGAGAGTGCCGGAAAGCATTATATATTTAGACAATGAAAGCTTTAAAACTGACTGGTTGCAAATCACAGCCCAGAGATGAAAACCGCTGAAAAGAAAAAATACCTGGCTGGAATAGAAATGAAGAGAACGCCAGAACCAGCCAAATGGTATAAGGCTGTCAAGGGCTACTGAAGAGTAAAAGGGGTGGACTGAATCATACTGCAGAGCCACTACAATACCGGAGAAAATAGAAACATAAAGGGCTACGAGGCTGTATTCACCCCATCTGATTTCAGAAAGGCGCCTGATTATGAACATATTTTGCCGCCCTATTTACTCACAATATAGCCATCTTCCGGCCCTTCGCCCATTTTTTCCACGGCCAGCCGGGGGAGGTTTTTTTGGGCCGGCCCGGCTATCCTCCTGCCCTCCCTGGTGAATTTACTGGCATGGCAGGGACAGATCAGAAGCTTTTTTTCTACAGAATAATTAAGGCGACAACCCAAATGCGTACAGATTCGAGAGACAGCCCAGACCCTGCCATTATCTCCCCGGAAAAGAATAAAGTCAGGATCCAGAAATATTTCACCAGGCAAGAGTCTCTGATTTACCTTGACAAGCTTTGGTTTTTTGGGAGTACTGAAGCGCAGAAACCTCCAGAGGGGATAAAACAGTAATCCTACCGCCAGAAGACGAAGCCAGAACCATCCCTTTTTAAAAAAAGCCCTTCTATGTTCAGACTGCACGGCAGAATAAAGAAAAAAATTAAGAATTAAAAGAGGAGGGGCCAAAACATTTTTCTAGTGCCTCACAGACATGATCCGGCACCAGGCCGTTGATATCTCCGCCGTGTCTGGCAACATCCTTGATTATGCTGGAACTGATATAGATCCAGCGCAGACCTGTCATAAGGAAAACGGTTTCCACCTTTTTTTTAATTTTACGGTTCATCAAAGCCAGCTGAAACTCGTAATCAAAATCAGACAAGGCCCTTAATCCCCGAACAATAACCACGGCTCCTCTGCTATAAGCGTAATCTACCAACAGACCCTTAGTGTAATCAACCTCAATCCGGTCTTCATCATTGGGAAAACATTCCCTGATCATCCGTATTCTTTCTTCCAGGGGGAATAGATACTCTTTTTTAGGATTCTGGGCAATGACAATAATTAGACGGTCAAAGAGGGCGGTAGCCCTTTTTATAATATCCAGGTGCCCCATGGTAATGGGATCGAATGTCCCCGGATATACGGCGATTGTTTCATGAGTCTCCGGAGAGACGGAAGGTTGGCACGTACTGTTCATAAGATTTTAAAATTCAAATTTAAAAACTAACTGAATAAAACCAGAAACCGGCTTCACCATAAGATCGCTGATTATAAAGAATCAGGCTTCCTGCTTCCCGTGGTAATTTATCTTTCTTTCTGACCTCAACTACTACTACAGCCTTTTCTGCCAGGATATTGCTGCGGCTTATCCATTGCAGTATAAGTCCGGCAGTCTGCATATTATAAGGAGGATCCATAAAAACAAGGTTGAATCCCCGTTTTAGCCGCATCTGTTTCAGAGGAAAAAGGGACCTGGTAAGATCACCCCTCTTGCAGACCGCCTGCTTTCCAAAAGAACATATCTCTATATTTCTTTTAATCAGATGAAGGGCTTCCGGGTTATTATCCACCAGAACAGCCTCCCTGGCTCCTCTGCTTAAGGCCTCCAGGCCCATGGCACCAGTGCCGGCAAAAAGGTCAAGTACAAGGGAATCTGGAATTTCTGCTGCCAGGAGATTAAATACCGCCTCCCTAGCCCTGTCAGAAGTGGGCCGGATACTATGGACTTTTTCACGGCCTCCCGGGCCGGCAAGTCTGCGACCCTTAGCTGATCCACCAATTATCCGCATTAATAAGGTCAGAGATACTTACTGATCAGAACTTCAGCAATCTGAACAGTATTAAGAGCGGCCCCTTTGAGAATATTGTCGGAAACAATCCACATGTTAATGCCGTTGGCAATAGTATCATCTTCCCGTATACGACCTACCAGGGTCTCAAACCTCCCTGCACAGTCAATAGCCAGGGGATATTCATTATCAGCCGGCTTATCAACCAGTTTGACTCCCGGGGCAGTGGCCATGAGTTTTCTGACCTCTGCAGCGCTGATTTTCTGATTGGTTTCAATGTTTACCGCTTCAGAGTGGCCATAGACAACTGGAACCCGGACAGTGGTGGCACTTACCCTTATCCTGTCATCACCAAAGATCTTTTTGGTCTCATTGACCATCTTCATTTCTTCCTTGGTATAGCCGTTTTCCAGGAAAGAATCGATATGAGGCAGACAGTTAAAGGCAATCTGGTGGGGGTATACCTCGTTTATCAGTGGTTCTCCTGCCACATAAGCCTTGATCTGTTTCTGCAGCTCTTCAATTGCAGGGGTGCCTGAACCGGATACAGCCTGATATGTGGAAACTACAATACGTTTGATTCCCACACTGTCATATACAGGTTTTAAGGCAACCAGCATCTGGATTGTTGAACAGTTGGGATTGGCTATTATTCCTTTTTTGGTATACAGACCTACATCACCCGGATTAACTTCCGGTACCACCAGTGGAACTTCGGGATCCATGCGGAAGGCGGAGGAATTATCAACAACAACTGCTCCGGCCCTGGCTGCAGCCGGGGAAAATTCCAGAGAGCGGTCACCGCCGGCAGAAAAAAGAGCAATATCTATCCCTTCAAAGGCGTCCTTAGTCAGGAGCTGGACCGGGATTTCCCGGCCTTTAAATACCAGTTTCCTGCCCAGGGAACGTTGAGAGGCAAGCAGACGCAATTCCTTGATCGGGAAATCCCTTCTCTCCAGGACATTGAGCATGGCACTGCCCACAGCACCTGTTGCTCCGGCAACTGTTACATTATAACCAGTAGAATTCATAAAATATTACCTCAGCTTTTCACCTTTCCCCAGATAAGCCAGCCTGTTCAAAGCACTAAGATAAGCCTTGGCTGCAGCGGTTATAATATCAGGGTCAGCCCCCTGGCCTACAACCACCCTGCCATTGTCTTCAATTCTCACCATTACTTCACCCTGGGCGTCCGTACCTCCAGTTATTGAACTGACCGCAAAATAGAGGAGCTTGCTGCTGGTGCCGGTCAATTCAGCGATAATTCGAAAAGCGCTGTCTATAGGGCCTACTCCTGTCGCGGAGCCCACCTTTTCTTCACCATGAACCCGCAGGCAAACCGCTGAAGTGGGAATAGTCTTGCTGCCGCTCATATTCCCGAAAGAGACGAGCTGATAGACCTCAGGTATACGTATTACTTCATCCAGGAGTATGGTTTCCAGGTCCTCATCAAAAACCTTTTTTTTAAGATCAGCCAGCTCTTTGAACCTTTCGACCACCTGATCCAGTTCCTCTCTGGTTATATCTTCATAACCCATTACTCTCAGTCTGTCCTTTATGGCATGACGGCCGGAATGTTTACCCAGAACCAGATTGCCGACTGTAAGACCTATTTCCGCCGGATCCATGATCTCGTAAGTGGTTCTTTCTTTTAAGACCCCGTCTTGATGGATACCTGACTCATGAGCAAAGGCATTGGCTCCTACAATAGCCTTATTGGGTTGAATATTCATACCCGTTATGGAACTGGCCATTCGACTGGAACTGTGAATGTGTTCAGTGACAATATCCGTTCTGACATTCAGACGGTCAGCCCGGGTCTTAATTGCCATGACCAGCTCTTCCATAGCAGTATTTCCGGCCCTTTCCCCGATACCGTTCAAAGTGGTTTCCACCTGTCTGGCCCCGGCATTAATGGCAGCCAGGGAATTAGCCACAGCAAGACCCAGGTCATTATGGCAATGAACACTGATTACAGCCTTATCTATATTGGAAACATTATTTAACAGACAGCTTATTTGAGCTGCGTATTCCTCAGGCAGGGCATAGCCGACTGTATCAGGAAAATTAATGGTTGTAGCCCCGGCCTTGATGACAGCCTCGATAACCCGGCAGACAAAGTGAAGATCACTTCGGGTGGCGTCTTCAGCCGAAAATTCAATATTCGAAGTTTTCTGGGCGGCATATTTCACAGATGACACTGCCAGTTCAAAGGCCTTGTCCCGGTCCATCTTGAGCTTATGTTCCAGATGGATATCAGATGTTGCCAGAAAAGTGTGAATCCGTGGGTTCTCAGCGTCTTTTATGGCTTCCCAGACAATATCTATATCCTGTTGTCTGGTTCTGGCCAAAGCTGCCACCTGGACCCCTTTTATATTTTCGGCGATATTTTTTACACTTTCAAAATCACCTCTGGAGGATACCGGGAAACCTGCTTCTATTACATCGACATTAAGCTTGGCCAACTGACCTGCAAGACGGAATTTTTCCTGCATATTCATGGTGGCACCGGGAGACTGTTCACCATCCCGCAGGGTGGTATCAAAAATATATATTTTGTCCTTTATACCCGAACTATTTTGGCCCATATTTTTTACCTGTAATCATATTCCTGTTGCTCATTATTCTGCTGCTTCCTGCTTTTTTTGGTTACAAAACGATAGATCCCCGCCAGAGGCGCGGACAGCATATAGCCCAAAGCCAGCAGGAAAAGGGTAACAGGAGGTTCAGAAGCTATGACAATCAAGGCTAAAACCATACCAACCAGAATATAAAAGCTCCTGGCCTGGGGAATGACCTTGAAGCTGTTATAAAAATGATTACTTACCATAAGATATGATAAAAGATAAACCAGCAGCAGGATCAACAGATTAGCCATATCACCGCTGAAGCCGATAAAATTATAAAAAAGCAGGGAAGTGGCTATAACCATTGCTGCAGCGGGACAGGGGAGTCCGATAAACATGTTCTTGGGTGTTTTCTCTATTCTTGAATTAAAACGGGCCAGGCGCAAAGCAGTTGTTGCTACATACAGAAAAGCGGCCAGCCAGCCATATCTGCCGTAAGACTGTATAGCCCACAAATAAACCAGGAGTCCGGGAGCCACACCAAAGGATACAAGGTCGCTCAGGGAGTCATACTCCATGCCGAAATGGCTCGTGGTATTAGTGATTCTGGCAACCCGGCCGTCCAGCCCGTCAAACACCGCTGCAACCAGTATCGCCACCGCAGCTCGAAAAAAATCTCCTTCCAGAGAGGCCACGATGGAATAAAAACCGCTGAACAGGCTTATTGTAGTCAGCAGATTGGGCAGAAGGGCGATCGAACTCCCTTTTTGTTTTAATATATTATCTTTCACAAGGCCTCCAATCAGTTCATTGTTTTCAGTAATTCTAAAATTTAGCGGCGAAAGTAACCCAGGGCAGTCTCTCCAGCTCTGACCTTCTGATCTTTTTCAACCTGTACCTTTGTGTCTGGGGGAAGGTATACATCAAGCCGCGAACCGAAATAAATGAGGCCGAATCTCTGGCCCAGATTCACCACTTCTCCCGGTTCAGCCCGGCACACGATACGACGGGCAATAAGGCCGGCAATCTGCACTACTGTATAACTATATTTCCTGTCAGTATCTATAACAAGGGCACACCATTCATTTTCCAGGGCGGCCCGCTCAGTGTCGGCAGAGTAAAATCTGCCGGAGGAAAACCGGACGGATTTTACTCTGCCCGGAAAAGGTATACGATTGACATGAACATTAAGCAGGTTCATAAAAATACTTATCTTCAGGGCTTCTTCCTTTACGAATCGCTCATCGCTGCTTTTTTCCACCAGAATAATCCTACCGTCAGCCGGAGCAACAATTACGCTGTCGTCCTCCGGGCTGATCCGTTCAGGGTCTCTGAAAAAATAAAGACAGAAACCGGTACAGAGCAAGGCCGGCAGGCTTATAACAGGATAGTCCAGCCCAGCGCAAACCAAAGTGATAAGGGCAAGAAAGCCGATAAAGGGGTAGCCTTCAGCAGCTATAGGTATACTTTGTTTTTTCATGTCTCCGACAAGGTAATCCCCTGAAACTTTGATCCTCAACTTTCCGCCCAACCGTCAAGTACCTTTGCCTCACTAAAAAAATTACACGTTATATCATACAGATAAATCAATCCGAAAATCGGTATCGCATGGAGCCACAAAGCCGCATCCCTCGTCACTATTCAGGTTGTTTAAGTCTGTAGGTTAACGGTCTGAAAGTAAAACAAACCGGCATCTGAAAGAGGCCGCTGATTTGTGGAAAAATTGAAGGACCGGCAGTTAGATGGAATTAAAGTTTTAATTTTTTTTGGGAGTCCTGGTCATGGCTATGGTTCCTGTACGGACAACCTCTTTAATTCCAATGGGACGGAGAAGGTCAAGCATGGCCCCGATCTTGTCCGCAGTGCCGGTAACCTCTACTGCAAAAGTCCTGATGCTGACATCAACGACCCTGGCCCTGAAGATATCGACAATCCGCAAAACCTCGGCCCTGGTGCCCGACTCCGCCTTAACCCGGATAAGGACCAGCTCTCTTTCCACGCAGGCCTTTTCAGTGATATCATTGACCTTTATAACATCAATTAACTTATTGAGCTGCTTGGTTATCTGTTCAACAATGGCATCATCGCCCGTGGTAACCAGAGTCAGACAGGAAACATCTTTTCCCAGAGTAGGCGCTACTGCCAGGCTTTCAATATTGAATCCCCGGCCGCTGAACAGGCCGGTAACCCTGGACAGAACCCCTGGTTTATTCTGCAGTAATACGGATATGGTATGTTTCATGGGTCTACCTTAATAATTTAAAATCATGAATTAAGAATTTGAGACATATGCCTGAATGATCAAACCATTTGTGATTCTTAATCCCTAATTTCTAATTTCGTAAGCATTCAACAGCAACCAATCTGCAAGCGTTCAAGGCGGCCAATATCAGGGCTGCGGTGATCGATTACCTGATTTTTAAATTTTATTATCAAACCAGGAGCATTTCAGTTGTTGCCTTACCAGCCGGAACCATGGGGAATACCCCTTCCTCACTGGAAATTGCAAAATCCATAATAACTGTATTATCAGTCTCCAGAGCTTCTCTGATAACCGGCTCTACCTCCTCCGGCTTGGAAGCCCGTAAGCCCACAGCTCCATAAGCCTGAGCCAGGGCTACAAAATCCGGGGCGGTTTCCAGGACAGTGGAGGCATACTTCTTGTTATAGAACAGCTCCTGCCATTGACGAACCATACCGAGAAAACCGTTGTTCAGGATGGCTATCTTGACCGGCAGCCTGTTATGCCGGGCGGTAGCCAGCTCCTGAATATTCATCTGGATGCTGCCGTCGCCGGCAATATCTATAACCGTTTTGTCCGGTGCAGCGACTTGGGCACCAATGGCAGCCGGAAAACCGAAACCCATAACTCCCAGGCCGCCGGAAGTTATAAAATGCCTGGGATAATTAAAATGATAAAACTGGGCAGCCCACATCTGGTTCTGCCCGACTTCAGTAGTGATGATCGCATCTCCCCGGGTCAATTCATGCAGCTTCTGGATAACATATTGAGGCTTAATAACATCAATCTCCTCAACATAACCCAGTGGATGCTCCTGTTTCCATTTCCCTATCTGCTTCAGCCAGGGAACATGCTTTTCCTTCTCGGCTGCCGGATCAAAGGAGTCACTCCGATCAAACCAGGCATTTAAGGCGACCAGGGCATGTTTGCAATCGGCAACAATAGGAATGTCCACCTTGACATTTTTACTGATAGAAGTCGGGTCTATGTCTATATGGACAATCCTGGCCTTGGGAGCAAAAGCATCGATCCTGCCGGTCACCCTGTCGTCGAAACGGGCCCCTACGGCAATAAGCAGATCACAGTCAGCCACCGCCATGTTGGAGTAATAAGTACCGTGCATCCCCAGCATTCCCATGGAAAGATGGTCTGTTCCCGGAAAACCGCCAAGGCCCATAAGGGTCATAGTAACGGGGATGTCAAGTTTACGGGCCAGTTCTGTTAGCTCTTCATGGGCATTGGAGGCAATAACCCCGCCGCCGATGTAAAGCACCGGCTTCTTGGCCTTCATTATGGCCTGGCAGGTTTTTTCAATCTGCTTCTGATTGGGCTCATAAGTCGGCTTGTAGGTCTTCATCTTGACCGGCTTGAATTCCTCGTAATTAACCCTGGCAGCCATTACATCCTTGGGAAGATCAACCAGAACAGGACCCGGTCTGCCGGTCCTGGCTATGTAAAAGGCCTCCCTTATGGTTGCCACCAAGTCTTTCGGGTCTTTGACCAGATAGTTATGTTTGGTGCAGGGTCTGGTAATACCGACGATATCCACCTCCTGGAAAGCGTCATTACCGATAAGAGGTGTGGGAACCTGACCGGTGAAGACCACCACTGGTATAGAATCCATATAGGCAGAGGCAATTGCCGTAACAGTATTAGTGGCACCCGGTCCTGAAGTTACCAGAGCAACGCCTACATCACCTTTTACTCTGGCATAGGAATCGGCAGCATGTACTGCCGCCTGTTCATGACGTACAAGATAGTGATGAATGGAGACCTGGTCATGCAGCTCGTCATATAAATCGATTACCGCCCCGCCGGGATAACCGAAGATCGTATCAACATCCTGTTCTTCCAGGCATTTTATGAATGCCTCTGTTGCTCGCATCTTCATAACTTATGGCCTGCTCTTTTCTTGAGTTTATTTTAAATGAAACCTTTAACAACTTGACAGTCAAAAGTTCTTCCGTCATGCCGGACTTGATCCGGCATCCAGAAATCATATCTTACTGATAAAACACTGGATTCCGGCTTTCGCCGGAATGACGACCATAAATATATTATTTTAATTATTTCAATGAGTTACGAGAACTTTGAACTGTAAAGTTAACAAATAAATGACAATAAAAAATATTATAAACTGAAATTCTCAATCCTTGACCGCACTCTCCCTCATTTCAGGTAGAAGGCTTTATATACCATAATATTAAGGTAAATCAAAAATATATATCTATAAAACAGGCCTTGTCAAGCTTATTCCGTGCAAATAAATAATTAACTCAACTTTGCGGTCATCCTTTCCAGGAACTCTTCCACCGCTTCCAGCCCTTCCCTGCCCAAGTCTTTAGAGAATTTATTGACATAGAGGCTTATATGGCTGTCTATCACAGAATCGTCAAGCTCGGCGGCATAATGTTTGACATAATCGCGGCCTGCCCCGGGGTGTTCGTATCCGTATAATATACTTGCCCTGATGCAGTTGTCTATTTTCTCAATGACTTCGCTTCCTAACTCGCTTTTGGCGGCTATACCGCCCAAGGGAATGGGGCAGCCGGTTTCTCCTTCCCACCAGGCACCCAGGTCCTGGAGACAGACCAGGTTATAGTCCGGATAAATAAAGCGGCTTTCATGGATAATCACCCCGCCGTCCACCTCACCTTTGGCAACTGATTCCATAATCTTATCAAAACGCCTGACCACAAGCCGGGTGCAGCCCGGGGCAAAGAGTTTGAGAAGCGTGGCAGCAGTGGTGTACCTTCCCGGAATGGCGATTTTTTTGTTCTCGATCTCTGACAGGGGCCAATTGTTACCGGCAACCAGCAAGGGGCCGCAACCCCGGCCCAGGGCGGCCCCGGAATTAAGAAGGGTATAGGTGTCACGCACATGTCCGTAAGCGGCAAAGCTCATCTTGCTTACCTCGAGACGCCCCTGCAGGGCCCATTCGTTCAGGGTTTCCACATCAGCTAAAATCGGCTCCCGGAAAAGCCGGCAGTCCTCACCTAACAGGTCGTGGACCAGGGCGTGAAAGATAAAGGTATCGTTGGGACAGGGGGAAAAACCCAGGGAAAACATGATGAACAGAGTCTAAAGTTAAAGGTTCAGGGTCTGAGAACTGGCAGCTCTTACCATACAGACTTACCATGCGGATAGGTAATAATACGTTCGTCTCTGGTCAGAATGACGGCGTTTTCCTCTCTGGCAGTGGCTACAATTATCCGGTCTGCAGGATCCTGATGGAAATCTCCAGGCAGGACCGTAGATTGGCCGGACCGGGATGAGTCTTTTATTCAACTATAGCTATTTAAACAGGTTAAATCAAGTACCCTGTGGCAAGTCCCTGATACTGAACATCCACCGTCTTAAAGCCGGATTAAAAGTTCTCAGGATTTAACTCTGGACCTGAGGCTTTTACTTACACATTTTGTCATCAGCTGACAAAAATTGTCAGCCAAGGTGACAATTTTTGTCAGCCGGCCTCACTTATCTTCTGACAAATAGACTGGTCCGGACAAGCCCTGTTTGCTTATTTTCATGATAAATCAGCAGGATATAAAAAGATTACGGCAAAATTTCTCCTGTGGCATGGTATTGGCAACATATATCGGAACAAGAGCATCAATATGGTAGACAAGAATTCAGAACTGAGGCTAAAATTCAGACCCAGCCTGGAAACAATCATTCAATAAGGAGGTTAAGATGTTCAAACTATTTCACCAGAAAAAGAATCAAAAGGGTTTCACCCTGGTCGAACTGATGATCGTTGTCGCCATTATCGGCATCCTGGCAGCCATCGCCATCCCCCAGTTCGCCAAGTACCGGGAAAGGGGTTTTAACTCGGCCGCCCTCAGTGATCTGCGCAACACCCGCACTGATCTGGAAGGATTCATGGCTGAGTGGCAGAAATACCCATATTAAACCAGTGTTCTTCAGACTAAAGAGTTAAAATCAAGCTTTTTCCCTTTTATAAGGAGGTTAATAATGAAAAAACAGTTTATCAGTGCCATAATTATAGCAGGGGCTCTGGCTCTGGCCCAGCAAGGTTTTTCAGCGGATGATCAGGAAATAACCGATGGCGGAACCCTAGGAGCAAACGCGACACTGAATGATGTAAGCCTGTCTCCCGGTGTAACCCTTAGATATGATGGTGATGATGATGATACCGATGGCGATACCGGCTCATCATATATGATGACTACCAAAAACGACCAAGGCCCCATGGCTTACGCGGTCGAAGCTGGGGACACCGCTGTTTACCAGTATGATGTAGGCGTTGATCCAGATACCGAGACGGATTGGGATCCCAATGATGATGATACCACAGCCAATAGCACCTTAGCCGGTGAAACTGATACAAGCCTCAATGGCGACTGGACCGCAATGGGCCAGTAAAAAAATCTGAAAAAATTTTACCCCCTTCCTGAACCGGAAGGGGGTTTTCAATATCAACTGTTGTTTTTTTACTCTGGCGAGGGTTGAGATGGTAAATTCAAGCTGTCAACATCTCGGGAAAAACAAAAAGGGTTTCACCTTGGTCGAGCTGATGATAGTTATTGCTATCATAGGAATTCTTGCAGGGATTGCAATAACCCAGTTCACCAAATACCGAACACGGGCTCATGACAGTGCGGCCCTGAGTGATATCCGCAATACTCGTACCGCGATCGAAGGTTTTTCCAGTGAATGGCAAAAATATCCATATTAATTTAGGAACTGTTTGAGAAATTATAATAGAGGGTTTATAAGCATTGAATCTTAATCTGATCAGGGATCCTGACACCCCAAATGACAAATTCCCCCGCCATCATCTTCGAGCAGGTAAAAAAAAGCTATAAACACGATTTTAAACGCACCACCACCACCGCCCTGGCCCGTCTTGACCTAAAAGTCAAAAGCGGCGAAGTCTTCGGGGTGATAGGCCCCAACGGGGCCGGCAAGAGCACCTCTTTGAAAATCCTCATGGGGTTCGTCCGCCCGGACAGCGGCCGGATAAACCTCCTGGGCCACAATCCCGGCAATCCTGAGACCCATAACAGGGTGGGCTATCTCCCGGAAAACCCCTGCCTCTATGAAAACCTGACCATAACCGACCACCTCCGCTTTGCCGCCCGAACCTCTGGAAACACTGCCAACCTGAAGGAAAGGACAAAAAAGATCCTCTCCCTGGTCGACCTGGCCCATGCCGCCAGGACCCCTATCCGCCGGTTTTCCAAGGGCATGACCCAGAGGGCAGCCCTGGCCTACGCCCTCTTCCACGAGCCGGAGATCCTGATCCTGGATGAGCCCATGTCCGGCCTGGACCCCTTTGGCAGGCGCCTGGTGGTGGACATTATCCGGCAGTATAATCAGAAAGGACACACCATCCTTTTCTGCTCCCACATCCTGACTGACGTGGAGCGGATCTGCGACCGGATCGGCATCATGAACAGGGGGAGTCTGGTTGCCACCATTACCCCGGCTGAACTTGAAAACATCCCGGAACAAAGCGGACTCGAGTCTCCCCTGGAGTTCTGTTTCCTGAAAACCATAAAAGGTGAAATCCCGGAAAAAGAAAAGAAAGAGACATGAGAAATATTTTTGCCCTTGCCCTGCTCAGTTTCAAGGAAGGCCTGCGCTACCGGGTCCTGTACGGGGTCCTGGTCTTCGCCCTGCTGATAATGGTCCTGGCTGTTCTGGTCAGCGGCCTTTTTATGCGCGACGTCTCCAAGGTCATCCTGGACTTCTGCCTGGCCTCCATTAATATTGGAGGGCTGCTGATCCCCTTCTTCCTGGGTATCAACCTCCTGGCCCGGGACCTGGAGCAGCATACCGTCTTTGCTGTCCTGTCCCGGCCGGTCAGACGCAGCCAGTATATCCTGGGCAAGTTCGGGGGCCTGGTGCTGCTGACCCTCCTGATCATGGCCATTCTCACCGGGGCCACCTTTGCCTCGGTCTTTATTGCCAAAATAATCTACGGCGGCGGCTACTTCACCGCCTTTTCTCCGGGAGCAGTTCTGGCCTCGGTGGGGCTGAGCGCCCTGGCCCTGATTATCCTGAACGGCCTGGTCGTCCTCTGGTGCACCCTGACCACCAGTTCCTTTCTGGCCATCCTGCTGACCATCTTCTCCTACCTGATCGGCCAGACCGTTGATGACGTAGTTCGCTTTATAAGGGCGGACCATGCCCGGGTCACTTTTTCAGCCGCGGTCAAGCATACTGTAGATATAGCTCAGTACGTCTTTCCCAACCTGGCAGCCTTTGACTTCAAGCTCCAGGCAGCCCACGGCCTCTATCCGGCAGTCGGTGAAATAAGTATTCTGTTTTTCTACGCCGCGGTCTATACCCTGGCCCTGCTCCTGATCTCCATAATGATCTTTAAAAGGAGAGATATAGTTTGAAAGTTCTGGTCAAGACCGTATGCCCCCTTGCCATGGCAGTTCTGCTCATTGTCTTCACCGTGCCCCGGGTCTATGAAGTCAGGTCCGGGTACGTGACCGAGACCATGAGCCGGTTCGGCCGGATGCCCTCCGGGGTCGTTCAGGCGGTCAGCCTGGAATTCAAGGGCCTGGTGGCTGATTTCCTTTTCCTGAAAACCATTTTCTTCGTCGGTGAAAAAATCGGCAAGGAAAAAAAGGCCTCTGCCGAGGAATGGCAGCTCATCCATGACATGATCGACCGGATCACCGACCTTGATCCCCGCTTCTGGGATCCATACCTCTTCGGCGAGATGATGCTGCCCTGGGATGCCGGCATGTTTGAAGAGGCCAACAGGCTCATGCTGAAAGCCGCCCGCAACCGTCCTGATGACTACCGGCCTCTCTATTTCCTGGGCTTCAACCACTTTTTTTTTAAAAAAAATTATAAAAAAGCGGGCAGGTATCTCCGCCAGGCTTCCCTGAGACCCGGGGCTCCATACTATCTAAGCGGCCTGGCCGCCCGCTTCAGTCATTACGGCAAGGATACCAGGGCCGGAATCTCTTTCCTGAAAAAAGTACTCCGGCAGTCCGACTCCCCCAGAATAAAGGCTTATCTGGCCCAGAGAATTGAAACCTTAAAAATTATAGCTGATCTGGAAGACAAGACGGCGGAGTATAAAAAAAAATCAGGCCAGTCGCCTGAAAAGCTCGAAGATCTGGTGCGGGCCGGCCTTATCTCTGCTATACCGGCTGACCCCTATGGCGGCAACTTCACCCTGCTCTCCAACGGTAGAGTTTATACTACCAGCAGAATGATTCCGAAGCACATCAAAAAAAGAAGGAAAAAAAAATAATAGCCACAGGTATATTATGAGATCTCTATTTATCCTGTTTATCGCTGTCTTGCTGGTTGTAATTCTGGATTACAGTGACTTTTTCTTAACAAGACTTATCAGGAACAGAATAACTGAAATAAATGAACACGCCAGCCGGTCATTTGCCTATAAACCATTAAGCAGACCGAATCTGTTTATAACTGCCTTACTGTTTTGGTTTCCACCATTTTATCTACTCGGTGACAACCTTATATTGGAGTATAAAATTTTTATAACGATTCTTTATTGGACTGGCGTATCTATCTTACTCATCTACTATCTCAGGAAAAAATCATCAAAAAAAACCGCCAGAGAATCCCTGCCTTTTCTTATTTCATTCGCTGTTGCCAGCGGATTGTTCCTGGGGCCGGTTTTTACAGCAATAAATGCCTATCTGGGTTTATAAGTCTCCTCGAATACAAATGACATCTTCATAATAATTTTTTGAAACATCTATCTTCACATGTGGACCTGTTAATGTCATAATTATGATAAGGTAAATGGTTAAAGCAGACGGGCTGTCTGGAACTGGCTGTTGGACCATAGTAGAGAGGAGACTTGTCATGATAGATGAGAGAAGAATCCACCTGGACCGGCGCTCAGGTGAAGACCGGCGCAGAGTATACGATCTTGACTACTTTAACAACGGAGGAATTGAACGTCGCCACCATCACCAACGCCGTAAGGCCAGCTCTGAACGCCGTAAAGGCTGGATCAGGGTAGAAGGCTGGTGGGCCAGTGTTTATGTGGGAACAGTAAGTAAAAGCTGTACCCCCGATTCTGTTCCATATTTTTTGATGCCCGACACAGAAAACCGTATTGAATTGCCGTCCGTTTAATTCTGCCGTTGACAGGTTCTGCTATGAGAACCGGTTTCTGGTTGCCGGCAGGGCCAATTCCTGCCAAGGCACTGTGTACCATCATTAAAGATGGCCTCGCAGGAAATGGGATAGAGGATCTTGTCAGCAGTCTCAACCCGGTGGGCCTTACGGCCGCTCCTTTAACTACAATCTCACCGATTTCACCGGGCTGCCACTTGATTAAGGAAGAAACAGCAGAACAACCACGGCCAGAAGGATTCCGGTTCGTTCTCTCCAGGGCTTTCCAGTTGTAACATTACAGACACTTTGCTTCATTACTCCTTCGAGGGCATCACACGGGTTGCCAGCGGAACTTATCGGCAGCAACCCGCTCTGCACGGTTACCATTATCATCTTAAGGAGTTAGTCGATCATTGTTTTTTCTTGACTACTTTCGCCTAAAGGCAGCGTCGTGTCCGGTTTTGCTCTGTTCTGCTATTTCACTATTTATCCCCAGCGCCTTGGCACGTTCTACCCATTTCTTCCGTGCCAGAGTTCGCATGTCTTTGACATTGTCTGTTTCATCCATGATTTCCAGGCCCATCAATGTCTCAATCAAATCTTCGAGTGTCACCAGTCCTTCTGTGCCTCCATGCTCATCGACAACAATGGCGATGTGCTGACGATCCTTGAGAAGATGTTCAAATAATGTTGGCAACGATATCGACTCCGGGACGGCAAGGATATCACGCTTCAGGGACCTGAGCTTTCTATCGCCTTGACCCTGTGTGTTGGATACCAGAACATCATCTTTAAGGACAAAACCGGTTATGTCGTCCATGTCCTTCCTGTAAATGAGCAAACGGGAGAAAGGGGTTTGAGTTGTAAGCTCCAATGCATTCGTTATCGACATATCCTCAGGAAATGCTGAGATTACAGTGCGTGGTGTCATAATATCTGAAATCTCTATAGACTCAAAACGAAATAAATTATGAATTATCCGGGACTCAGTCTTTTGGATATGACCAGTGTGTTCACCCACCCTGGCCATGGCGATGAACTCCTCCCGACTGAAGGCGTGCAGATCCTTTCTGCGTGCAACAAGCTTTGTCAGCTTCTCCGAAATCCAAACCACTGGATAAAGAATCACAATCAGAATATGTACAAAAAACGCTGTTGGTCCGGTAAGCTTTGACCAGTAGACGGCTCCTATCGTTTTGGGGATGATTTCGGACAGGAAAAGAATCATGAACGTCATAGCCGCTGAAAACAGACCAAACCAATAGCTTCCAAAAACGATGGTAGCTTTGGCCCCGGCCCCAATGGCCCCGACCGTATGCGCAATAGTGTTCAAGGTTAAGATGGCCGCCAGCGCATGGTCCACCTTGTCCTGCTTCAGGCGTTTCAACAGTGCAGCCCGCTTTGGCTGCTCTTCTTTCAGGCCCTCGATATATGAAGGCGTAACACTCAAGAGGACTGCTTCTGCCACAGAACAGAGAAATGAAAAGCCCAATGCCAGTAACACGTAAGCTATCAGTTGGACAACATCAGAATTCATAAATATTCAAACTTTCAGCGTCACCCATAAATAAGATTCCGGTGACACCATACCTATTTTGGCAAACCCATAATAAACATAAATCGAAATCCTCTGGAATACCGAAAAAACTTGTGATGTGATGTGAAGATGAAAACAAAGACCGCCTCTCTTTTAATGGAGGTGGGAGCGGAGTACAACAAAAGACGTCTTCACGGGAAAAAATACTTCCAGGAACTGCTTGCCACTCTGTCTGGTCACAAGCCGTTTGTTGACCCAAGGATAGTATAAAAAACAAAGCAGCAAATCGTCAGAAAAAAGTGGCTGTAATGATGTCCCCAATTTTTTTTGGCTTTTGCCAAAAGGCCGGCCTATGAATCAAAATGCAAAAAGCCTCTCTAGTTTTGAAATTACTTCCAGCTGGTCTTTTGATTCGATTGTGCCAAGCTTTTTGATCAGCCGTTCCTTATCAATCGTTCGCAGCTGATCTAATACAATTTGCCCCTTTTTCTTTTGAAAAGTACATAAAACACGGGTAGGATAGTCTTTTTGGGCAGTGATCATCGGGGTGACAATCACGGTCCGAATGTTGCGATTCATTTCATCCGGAGAAATCACCAGGCAAGGTCTGGTCTTTTGAATTTCCGAACCGATGGCAAGGTCAAGATTGACCAAATAAACGTCAAAACGCTTTACTACCATTGCCATTCTTCTTCATCCCATGAATGTGAAATGTTAGTATCAATTATCGGTTCGTCATCCCCCTTTTCCCCCATAGCCCTGAAAGCGGAATCCCATCCCTCACGAACGTTTTTGACAGGCCGAATGATGATTTGGTTTCCTTCAACTTCAATCTCAACATTATCCCTAATGCCGGTTTGATCAAGGACTGGCTTCGGTATACGCAGGCCTTGGGAATTTCCGATTTTAATTACACGTGCCCTCATTCGTATTTTCCTCTATACTACTTATAAACACATTGTAATTACAATGATCTGAAAAATCAACCCCGAAACTGCCGACTCACTCCTGTTTTTTTTCAAGTGTGATTCGAGGAATTCAGCCAATTGCACTCGGAGTTGTCGGCCGAATACGGCAATAAAGTATGGAGAAGGTATTGACCCTGATTCTGTTCCATATTTTTTGATGTCCGACACTGAAAACCGTATTCAATTGTCTTCAGCAGAATTTTGATAATATTGACCTTGGAGTTGTCTGATTCAAGAGATCTGCAGCTGATTTGAGGCCCACTCAGCCAGTTTTTCCCGGAAAATTTTAGCGTTGTGGCGGATGTCGACCGGAAAACAAGGGTGGATCAGGAAGGCTGTAATGTCTGCAGTAAGTTGATTCCTGGCCCCTATTTTTTCGAGGTCTTTTAAGAGGTTTTTCCGGTTAATTCTGCCGTTGACAGGTTCTGCTATGAGAACCGGCTTCTGGTTGCCGGCAGAGCCGATTCCTACCAGGGCAGATCTGTGTACCAGGGGATGTTCATTAAAAATGGCCTCACAGGGAATAGGATAGAGGATTCTGTCAACTGTCTCAACCCGGTGGGCCTTACGGCCGCAGAACCAGAGCCTGCCCCGCCGGTCAAAATAACCCATATCACCCATACGGTGCCAAAAAGAATTACCGTCGTTGATCTTGGCTTGTTCAGTCTCCTGTACCTGACCATCATAGGCCCGGGTCACCACTTTTCCTTTAACTACAATCTCACCGATTTCACCGGGCGGACAGACAATCGCCTCACTCCAGAAGCCAAGGGTAGCGGATACCGGTTTTATCACCTGGATTTCAATACCGGGCAGAGGGCGCCCCACGCAGGTCCCCTGCCCTGCCCTGGTCTTGTCCCGGGTCTCAGTCAGAATTTCGTAATCCGAAATCGAGGCGACGGGCAGGGCTTCAGTGGCTCCGTAAGGAGTATGGATTTCAGCCTCGGGCGGCAGTATTTTTTTGACTCTGGCCACCAGTTCTCCGGAAACCGGAGCCCCTGCCATAAGAACTTTTTTAAGGGATGATAAAGTGATTTTTTTTGGGAGGCAATAGCGGCTAACTACGTTCCAGATGGCGGGAGAGCCGAAAGAGTAACTTACTTCCTGCTCTATAATGGTTTTAATAAACTTGGCAGCATTGACCTTGGCCGGCCTGGAAGGGTCCATCTGCGGCAGGACCACAGTGGCGCCCAGGCCGATGGAAAAAAGACCAAAAAGGGGGAAGGCCGGCTGATCCCGGTCACCGGGTCTGATATCATAGTAATCCCTGATCAGGGAAAGTTGACCGGCAAATATCCGGTGGGTGTATTGAACACCCTTGGGCGGGCCGGTACTACCGGTAGTAAAGATTACCGCAGCCAGCTCGTCCTGATTGGTCTCAACCCCCGGAATTCCAGGGCCTTGCCGCCGCAGCTGTTTTATCCGGTCCGGGTTACCGGCCAAAATCCGGCTGAGCAGGCCGGTGCCCAGACTGAGATCAGTATCTTGAAAAGACTTTCCGGAAAAAAATTTGAAAATATGGGCTTTTGGGCTACCGATAAAGACCCGGGGATTAACCTGGCTGATGGAACGGCCCAGATTTTTGAAGCCCATGCCCGGATCAATCAGGATTACCACAGCCCCCAGAGAAAACAGGGCAAAGGTGAGGGAAATAAAGCCCCTGGAAGGGGGGACCATTAGCATGACCCGGTCACCCTTTTTTACTCCCAGAAATGAAAGACCGCGGGCATAGTCCCGGCTCTCTCCAAGAATTTCCTGAAAGGTCCAGCCCTGATAGCCGCCCGATTTTTTGGGGACTATAAGGGCGGTTTCTCCCCCTCGTTCTCCCGCCTGTCTGGTCAGGGCCTGGTATATATTATTGGACATGGCTGCTGGGTTACCGCAAGTGTGTGGCCGCTTCTATGGACTGTTCCCGTTAATCCCATAAACTGAAGTTTACGTAAGAGCAGGTTATTATTTGTTAAAAGCTGAAATGCTCCGTTCCAGAAAATCGCGCACCACAGGCCCCAGTTTATCAAAAGCGTCTTCCAGGATATAGTGACCAGCTTCGGGGAAATAGTGACTTTCGCTTTTCGGAAAACGCCGCCTCCACTCTTTATAGAACCAGTCATTAAAGCAAAAATCCTTGCCGCCCCAGGCAATCAGCATGGGCCTGTCTTTAAAGAGGGGCAGGCCGGCCTCGATTTCCAGCAGGGTTTGCCATGAGGGGTGATTTTCATGCATGGGGATATCCTGGACGAAACGCAGAATGGCGATCCTGTTTTCCCAGGAGTCATAAGGTTTAAGATATTCCCGGACTATTTCGGTATCCATTTTCTTGGTTACCGCCATATAGGGAGCTGCCCGGGCAAAACCGTTTAATCCCCTTACTATTAAGGACCCCAGAAAAGGCAGGCGGCAGATCCTGAGACGCAGGGGCATATCGGGGGCAGGAAAGGCTGCGGTATTAAAAACCACCAGGGCCTGGATCCTTTCAGGATACCGGACGGCATAGCCCATACCTATAGCGCCCCCCCAATCGTGGAAAACCAGGGTATGTTCTTTGAGTTCCAGATAAGAGAGCAGAATCTCCAGATTGTCTATATGGTTTTTTAAATGATAGGGATAGTTCTGCGGTTTACTGGACAGGCCGCAGCCTATATGGTCCGGAACAATAAGCCGGTACTCGTCCCGGAGAAGGCTAATCAGGTTGCGGTAATAAAAAGACCAGGTAGGATTACCATGGAGCATAACTATAACCGGCCCTGAACCTTCATCCAGATAGGAAATAATGCTGCCGTCCGGAAGTTCAAAAGTCCGGGGTGTGAAAGGATAAATCAACATGATCCCCCTCTCACCATTCGACTGAAAGCATCAGACAGTTTATACCGCTTCCTATACCAAGCAGGGCGGCCTGCTGGCCGGATGCAAGTTTACCATGTTCGATACCCATGGCCATGGTTATGGGAGTAGCCACCGATCCGGTATTGCCCAGAAAAGGTAAGGTTTCAAAATTCTTAGCAGGATCGATTCCCAAAGTTACAAAGAGCTGACGGGCATGGGCTGATCCCACCTGGTGACAAAAAAAGACGTTAAAATCAGAAGGCCGGCTGCCGGTCTCAGCTAAAAAATCGGACCAGGTGTTTTCAGCCACCGCAATCCCCTGCTTCAGTAGCTCTTCTGAATCAGTGGCCATTACAGACCCCATGTTACCTTGATTGTCACCGTGGCAAAGGTTGTTGCCGCCGGTATTATTACGACAGGTAAAACCTTTTAACCTGTGGCCGGTGTCATTAACCCTGCGGTCGCTCATAATCAGAGCGGTTGTCCCTGAACCGATGGTCAAAGAGGCAAAGACCGGTTTAATCTTCTTGCGGGTCAGAGTCTCATTTTCCAGAAGATATGAGATGGTAGATTCCAGAAGATCTTCGGCAGTCTCACTAGAGACGATCATCCCCTGCCTTATCTGCCCAAGCTCAATCATATTGGCCAAGATGACCATACCGTTTAAAAAACCGAGGCAGGCGTTGGAGAGATCAAAAACCTGGGACTTCCGGGAAAGCCCCAGTTTACTGTGAACAAAAGAGGCGGTTGCTGGTTCCAGCATATCCCGGGAGACCGAAGTAAAAATCAGGCAGTCAATTTCCTCCGGATCCAGACCGGCATCGGCCAAAGCCTTCTGGCCGGCCAGGACCGCGCCATCACTGGGCAGGGTCCCTTCTTTCCAGAAACGCCTCTCCCTGATGCCGCTCATCAGCTCCAGACGGCCGAAGGGAAGTTTAAGTCTCTGGTAGAGCGGCCCCAGGCGCTCCTCGATCTCAGTAGAACTTATTACCCGGGGCGGCAGTTCATAAACCGGGGCATGCAGGCTTACGTTGTCATATATTGGCATATTATTATAAATAAAATCAAAAAGTAAAAATCAATATTAAGCTGAAAGTTTCTGGCACACTTTTAAAAATGGACAGGCGTTAACTGACTACAGGGCCTATAATATCTTTATCAAAATAGTTCAGACCCATACCTGCATCTACCACCAGACACTGACCGTTAATTCCTGAAGAACGGTCCGAAAGCAGAAAGGCGGCGGTATTGGCGGTTTCTTCAGTTCCGGGATTTTCCTTGCGCAGGGTAGCCTGTTCCGCAAAAAGATAGGCATCCAGATAACCGGGGATACCAGCGGAGGAAGAAGTTTTCAGAAGTCCGGGACAAACCGCATTGAACCTTACCCGGGAAAAGGAGGAGAAACTTTTGGCCAGGAAACAGATGGAGGATTCCAGGGCCGCCTTAACAGGGGCCATGTAGCCATAATTCTCTGCCGCCATTTTGGTGGAGGAGATAGAGATGGTTACCACTGAAGCGTCTTTATCCAGGAGCTCCTTAAAATAGTTGCTTATGGAAATCAAGGAAAAACAGGAGATATCCACGGCCTGGAGAAAATCCTTTTTCAGGGTAGCGTAAAAAGGCTTGAACCCTTCAGAATAATTGGCATAGGCAATTGAGTGGATGATCCCGGCCAGTCTGCCATCAAGGGTCTCCCCGATCTGGTCCCGGACTGTGGTTATATTGGTCTCCTTTTCTACATCGCAGATAAAAACAGGAGAATCAGGAAAAAGTTTCCCGGCAGCCTCCGCCCTTTCCCGGCTACGCACCACATGGATAATCCTGGCCCCCTCTGCCTGAAGGACCCGGCCTATAGCACAGGCCACGGATTTTTTGTTGGCCAGACCGAAAATGACAAAATTTTTATCCTTTATGTTTAAAAAACCCATATCATTTAACTTTAGAACCAGGTCTTAGCAACTTTAGCGTCTCTGTGAGCAATTTTATCTATTATTAAACTGTAACTCAACTTTCCGACTTGAGAAAACTGTTATGATTTCAGGCGAATCCTACTCAATAATTATCGAACCTACGCTGGCTTCATTGTCCTGGCCAATAGCTGTGTTAGCGCTGTCATTGATCCGGCTTTCATTTGTTACTTCACCGCTGACTGATGACCCCTGTTGCCGGACATCAACTGTCCCCATATTGGCCCTGCTGCCCTTTCCTTGTTCAATATTACTGGAATCCCTGATCTGTGAATGGTTATAAATTCTTGAAGATGAAAAACTTACCTGTTGCGTAATATCAGCTTTCTCCTTAGGGCTGAAAAACCGGGGAGTTTCAGGTGGGTCACTGGAACTCGTCACGGTGGTTCCCTCTCCTGGACGGTTTATTTCAACCCGCCCTGCCTGGTTTGTGACATAAATACCTGTACCGCCCTCGAAAACGATTTGGATAAGCCCGTCTTTTACCAGGCCGGCATACATGGAACCGCGGATTCCAATGGTAGCAAGCGGTGTTTTGGTCTTGAATTTTTTCGGGGAATTTTTTGTTATGGCCCCGCCCATAATCCGAAAGGCTCCCTCTTCTACCCTGGTTTTCATTTTGCCTTTGCCGGACCGTTCTGACCAGTAATAATCGGCTATTTCCATTTCACTTGCCGATCCTATACTGACAATGGTATTGTCATTGAAAATCATCTGAACCCTGCTTTTTTCCCCGGTCCTGATAGTATCCCCGCAGTAGACGGGACTGCGGTTTTTAAGGGTGCGTTCTTTACCATCTTCCTGAACAGCAATAACCTCCCCCTGCATAACAGCAATATAGCCGATTTTTCCGTCTTTTTGGGCCAGGGCGCTGGTGCCTGTAAACAAAAAAAGAGAGATTGGAAATATTAACAGGATAAGAACGGCCAAGCCCGGTTCAGTGTGCTTTGAATGCCTTTTCCGCTGATTGCGGTAAAAGTAAGAGTGGGATTGACTGTTGAATAGATCATTTATCATGTTTTTAGAGTGCAGGCAAATTCTACTTTAACCGAGGTATTGCCTTTAACCCGGGCTATACCTTTCATAAACCAGGCAGGACCCATCTTTTCGGATAGTTTTACTTCCAGTTCCAGGTTATCTCCGGGATATATTCCCCGTTTGAATTTGGCCCCCTGGATGCGGGTCAGTACTGGAATCCCTTCCGGAACAGATGCACCCTCACTATTGTCATCCCTGTTGATTATTTCGGAAATGAGCAGGGCTCCGGTCTGGAACAGTGCTTCGCAAACCAGGACACCGGGCAGAATAGGTTGCTCAGGATAATGTCCCTGGAAAAGGTCCAGGTCAGTGGAGACATATTTTTCCGCCAGAATCCGGTCTTCTGAAATTGCCTTAACTCGATCAATCCAAAGAAAAGGCGGCCGGTGGGGAATACGCTCCATAATAAACTGCCTGTCTTCCATCTAATCAGTAAATACCTTGTGAACAATCAATATCTATGATCAGCATAGGCCAGCCAGCCGCCGGAGACCACAAGTTCATGCTCGAAGCTGCCCATTCCGAATGAAAATTCCTTCTCATCCTGTTGGGCTTTAGCTTTTATCTTCTGCTTGTCCAGATCGATCTCGATTACAACTTCTCCCTTCATCTGCAAAATCGATTCAATATCTTCAGAGGGAAGCTCAATAGCCAGCATACCGCAATTGAACATATTCTGCCGAAAAATACGGGCAAAGCTTTCTGCTATAACCACATTGATATCATTGGCCTCCAGGACCCAGACCGCGTGCTCCCTGGAGGAGCCGCAACCGAAATTCCCCCGGGTTACGATTACCCTGGCTCGGGCGCAGTCTTCAGCGGGATCAAAACCCGGAATTGCAAGGTCTTCCAGGATATAGGGTTTTAAGGCTGTTTTGGTGTTTTCAGTTAAATACCTGGCCGGGATTATCTCATCGGTATTTATATCATTTCTGTCCAGAAAGAGAGCCGGTCCGTCAAACTTTTTCATATCTTAGTTACTTATAGATTGCTTGGTCTTATTACGAAGAATTTGCACGTTATATCATACAGATAAATCAATCCGGAAAGTTGAAGTTAATACTTTTAATTTTTCAACAAAGGCCGCGGATCAGTAATATAGCCTTTGACCGCCGCTGCTGCGGCAGAAAGCGGGCTCATCAAATGAACCATACCGCCTTTACCCATACGGCCTCTGAAGTTACGGTTGGTGGTGGAAGCACATACCTCGCCTTCAGCCAGGACCCCGTTACTCATACCAAGGCAGGCCCCGCAGGTGGGGTTGATTATACAGAAACCGGCATCCATGAATATCTTGATTATGCCCTCATCCAGAGCCTTGCTGTAAACTTCGGGGGTAGCAGGAGATACTATGGACCGGACTGTGGGGACAGTCCTGCGGCCCTTCAAAATCCTGGCCGCCTCCCGAAGATCTTCTATCCTGCCGTTAGTACAGGATCCCATATATATCTGATCAACATGGGTCCCTTCCATTTCCGTGATATCTCTTACTTCATCAGGCTTATAACCGTAAGTAACCTGGGGGGGGAGACAGGAGACATCCATACTTATCTCCTTTGTATAGAAGGCATCTAAATCGGAGTGAAATTTTCTGAAACCTTCTACCGCCTCCTCTATCGAATTAAAGTCTTCCTTGATAAAGGGCCAGAGATACTCGGCTGTAACCCGATCGGGCATGCAGATTCCCACGGTTCCCCCGGCCTCGACAGCCATGTTGCACAGAGTCATTCTTGACTCCATACTCATTTTGTCAACTGCCGGACCGTGAAACTCAAGGGACTGATCAGTGGCACCTTTTACTGTCAGTTTTTTGATGATATTGAGAATTACGTCCTTGGCATAAACCCCTTCAGGCAGATCTCCGTTCAGATTGACCTTGAGGCTTTCCGGTTTTCTAAAGGAACATACTCCCTTGAGAATGCCTACTTCCAAATCGGTTGTTCCCACTCCGGCGGCAAAGGCGCCGAAGGCTCCGTGAGTACAGGTGTGGGAGTCTCCCATGATTACTGTATTGCCCGGTCTGATAAACCCTTTTTCCGGGAAAAGGGCGTGACAGACACCACCCCTTCCCACATCAAAAAAATCCTTGATCTGGTGACGCCTGGCCCAATCCCTCAGTATCTTGGCCTGGGTGGCTGTTTTAGAATCCTTGGAAGGAGTGACATGATCGATAACCACTTTAATCTTATCCGGATCAAACACCCGGTCATAACCTTTTTCCATAAGGTCGTTGATAGCGATGGGGGTAGTGATCTCATGGCACATCACTGTATCTATATCCAGAACCAGGTTTTCTCCGGAGGGATTGTCCCGGTGATGGGCCGCAAATATTTTTTCGGTAATGGTCTTTCCCATTAATCAGATTTCCCTTCTTCTCTAACCGGGTTTATCTATTCATTCAACTTTTCGACCTACACTATCTATTCACAATTGTACTTTTTATAACAGTTCGAAATTTGACCGTGTCTTGACCTCTTTTTTCGGTCTTTTATACCGTTTGGACCCTGTTTTTACCATAACCGTATCAATTTGGCCAGAAAATATAGCGTCAGCCATCAATTAAAAGGCGGGATTCTTGATTTCAGTCTTTATTAGCCAGCTCAGATAAAATTAAGCCCTCACCAGGAAAAATCAACCTTTCGGATTCAGGAATCGGGGCTTCTGGTTTCGTCCAGTAGCCGGTTTGGGGCTCGGCTCCTTCCAATGCCGTTGCTGCAGGATATCTATCCTTCATAACCGGATTTTTACGCAAATCAGTGCCGACCACCGGCGCGCTGAACTCTATAGGGATATTATTTGGGTCAAAGGCATAAACAGAATGAATGAAGCCGTGATCCATAACTTCCGACACCCAGAAACCAGCTGTCTCCAGACGTACCTTAAGTTCCCAGAGGTTATCATCAGACTCAACCTCCATAGACAGATGATCAAAGGAAAACGGTCCGGCCACCGGCATCCCGTGGTCTTTTTCGGGAACCTTCTCCACATCCGGCCATTCAAAGAAAGCGATCATATCCTGAGACGACAACTCAAAAAAGTAGTGCCGGTAGTACTGATCTCCGATTCCAGCAACGAGCCGTAATCCTAATAGATCGCGCCAAAACCGTATGGTTGAATCGATATCTGGCGTGGCAAAAACCAAATGATTAATCCCTTTAAAAGTCACCATGCACCACCTCAAACAGTTACTTGTTTTTAATAGACCATCAAAACATAATTTGTCTTTGAATTCAGGCGCTATTTTAAAGTTTTTATTTGTAGTCAGATAAATATAGATAACTATATTTTATAAGTCAAAGACTATATAATCAATTATAGACCAAGTATGAAATTCGGCAGACAAGATCAGAAAAAAATGGGCCACGTCCAGGAAAAAAGGACGTAATTGAAAGGCGTTGGGAAATCATCTTAATTTTCTTGACATTACCAGTCAAAATAGATTAGCAGTAGTCTGCCTTAAAATTCGGGACTAAAAAAGACAGGCAAGTCCAGCGTCCTCGCCGAACCCTGCAACTTATAATGAAAAAAATAACAGTTATAGGACGATAATCATGCCCAAACCTGAAACGTTTAACCGCGAAAAATTCCTTGAGAGATGGAGATGGCCCTTGTTGCTGACTCTCGTCCTGCTGGCCTGCTCCGCCATCCTGTACTACGTGCACTACTTGATCTTCCACGACACGCATCACATTTTCATCTATATGGTAGGAGACATCGCCTTTGTGCCCATCGAAGTGCTCATGGTCACGGTCATTATCCACCGTCTGCTGGAAGTGCGCGAAAAAAAGGCCATTATGGAAAAACTCAATATGGTCATAGGTACATTTTTCAGTGAGGTAGGACGCGAGCTGCTGAGGAAGTTTACGCAGAGCGACCCCAACCTGAAAATGTTGCGGCAGGAAACGAGTATCGACGGTGAATGGACAGGGTCAGACTTTGACCGGGCACGGGCACAACTGAAACGCCATAACTGCCGGCTGGAAATGACCAGGGAAGAACTTAAAAGCCTGCAGTTGTTTTTGCTGGAAAAAAGGCAGTTTCTTGTAGACCTTTTACAGAATCCGAACTTGCTGGAGCATGAAGCGTTTACGGATGTACTGTGGGCGGTGTTCCACCTGGCCGACGAGCTGTCCCACCGGGAGGATGTTGACGCGTTACCCGAAACCGATATAGCACACCTTGGTGGAGACGCGGAGAGAGCCTACGGGTATATGCTGCTTCAATGGCTGGACTATATGGAACACCTCAAGAATAATTACCCCTACCTGTTTTCACTCGGTATGCGGACCAATCCCTTCAAATCCGGCGGGCCCCAAGTGATTGCTTAGAATTCTCGTAATGGTTAGTTATAACTCAACTTGCCGGCTTAAGAAAAATAGCAAAATTTCACGAGGTTGGCATGTCTATTCAGGAACGGCTTCGTGTTTGAGTGGCTCTGAGGCTCGTTCGTACCTCGCTCCGGTAGTTGAAATTTTTAACGTTTCGGCTTTGCCAAAAGCCGCTAACAAACACTGCACAATGTTCCTGAATAGACATCTCCACCGCTAAAACCACTGTCTGACACGGAAAATTTTAACGTTATATCATATCTATAAATTAAGTCGGAAAGTTGAGTTATAAAAACAGGAAAGGGAGCCTGTTCATATTCTGTAAAAATGCAGCTTCTCCCCTTCCTGACACTGCAGACAGATTAATCGGCTTTTATCTCGATTTTTCTGGGTCGGGCTTTTTCCGCTTTAGGCAGTCTGAGGCGAAGTTCCCCGTTTTTTAAATTAGCTTCAATTTTTTCCTGATCAATGATATCAGATAGGGTAAACTGCCGGTAGTAGTTGCCTGTTTCATATTCATTCAGCAGTGGCTCTTCCTCCTTATTATCGTAAGGCTTCACCTTTCCAGACAGGGTCAGGATATCATTGTTCAAATCTATACTCAAATCATCGCTCTTTACTCCCGGCATATCTGCCAATACCGTAATTTCCTTATCAGTTTCAAATATATCTACGGCCGGCATAAATATCGGTCCTTCGGTGGTCTGTTCCGGTTTCAGGGCTTCCTGTTTTTCTTTTACCTGCATTTCTTTATTGCGGGTGTCAGCAACCATAGTATCCCTCCTTATCATTTGACCTTTATCTGTTTCGGCTTGGTTTCTTCAGCCTTGGGAACAGTGATCTCCAGAATACCGTTGATCATACTGGCCTCAATTTTATTACTGTCAATTTTCCCGGGCAGGGAAACCGCCCTGGAAAAGCTGCCTGCATTTCTTTCCCGGCGATGAAAAGTTGCATTTTTATCTTCATCAGTTATTTTACGCTCTCCACTGATAAAAATACTGCCATCTACAGCACTTAATTCCAGGTCTTCCCTGGCTATCCCTGGTAATTCCGCCCGGATATAATAATTGTCTTTATTTTCACTCAAGTTGACAAGGGGGAATACCCCTCTTTCTGGTAAACTTAACTCCCCTCTATTGAAGTTCCCCATTAATTTGTTGAGCTGGTTTCTCATACTGTTCAATTCATCTAAATGAGCCCGCCAGCTGAGACCAGGATAATTAAAAAGATTTCTGCTAATCATCGATAACCCTCCTTTCTTCAGTTAATTTACTTCTTAACTTTTTTGAATACGCACATCTGATTACTCCAGCCAAATAAACGGTATTTATTTATATTATCAATAAAAATCAAATACTTGATATTTTATATATAAAATAGTCACGAAGTAGAATCTGTCAAGGTTTCGGAGGTATCCGGATATGAAATCTCAAGTTAGATCATAGGGCATAATATTTTATTTTTTTATTGAGAAATATGGTTCTTAAAGTTATTATTACAATTTTTTAAGAGATAGTATAACTAAAAAAATAAGGATTATTCTTATTTACTAGGTTAGGTTCTTGATGTTTTTATAGAAAACAAGCTCAACAACCCGAGAAGGAAAAATCTGCCGGAAAAGGACAACGGAAAACAAACAAAGGCGAACCCTCTATTGCCAACCTAAGCAAATAATCGGGAATTAAAATGCACGGAGAATTTCAGGAAGGATGGTATAAGCACCCCAGCCTGGGTATAGTAAAAATATTTCGGAACGGTGACAATTGGGTTTACCAGTGTTATACCACTAATCAGAAAAAGGCACTCTCTCATGAAAGGCCACTGGATACCTGGACATGGGCTCTGTGTGAGGGTGTAAGAGAAAAGTAAATATTAAACCAGAGAAGACAGGGCCTTTTTCAGGCGCCGCATGCTTTCTTTAATCTCCTCCATGGATGCGGCAAACGAGAACCTGATAAAATCATCAGAACCAAAAGCAATACCCGGCACCGTGGCCAGATGGCTTTCTTCTAAAAGATACTCCGACATTGCTACTGACCCTTCAATAACTTTCCCATTATATCCCCTTGAATAGTAAGCAGAAAAATTCGGAAAAACGTAAAAAGCCCCGCTGGGAATCACACAGCTTATCTCCGGTATCGAGGTCAACTCTTCAACAATAAAGTCCCTTTTGACCAGAAATAAATCACGCATCTCCAATGGGAAATCTTGGGGGCCGCTGACTGCAGCCAAAGCTGCTTTCTGGGCCACTGAGGAAGGGTTAGATGTGGACTGACTTTGAATTTTATTCATGGCTGTAATTACCCGGGCAGGCCCCAAGGTATAACCTATGCGCCAGCCTGTCATGGCAAAGGACTTGGAAACCCCGTTCAGGATAAGGATCTGCTCCTTAAGATCCGGAGCCACGTCTAGAATGTGAGGAAGCTTATCTTCCCTGTAGACAATAGATTCATAGATATCATCGGAAATAATCGCCCAGTTACCTTTACGGGCCATATCAGCTACCGCCTCAAGGGCCTCTTTGGAAAACACGGAACCGGTGGGGTTAGAAGGACTGTTAAGGATAATTCCCTTTGTCCTGTTACTGAGATAATACCCCAGATTTTCAGGTTTCAGGTCAAAATTTTCTTCTTCAGTTAAGGGAATTAAAACAGGGGTGGCACCGGCAAGCTGAACAATTGGAGGATATGATACCCAATACGGTGTGGGAATCAAAACCTCATCACCGGGACCGAAAAGGACCTGAGCCATATTATAGAGGCCATGTTTGCCGCCACAGCTGACCTGGACCTGTTCCGGTTTATAGTCCCAGCCATGATTTTCCTGGAAATTTTTGACTATGGCCTCGCGAAGTTCCAGTATGCCAGGGACCGCGGTATAACGGGTAAATTTTTCATCGATTGCTTTTTTGGCTGCTTCACAGACATGATCTGGAGTGGGGAAGTCAGGCTCTCCAACACTGAAATTAAGAATATCGATTCCTTTAGCCTTCATGGCTTTGGCTTTGGCATTAACAGCAAGAGTCGGGGATGGCTTAATCTCTTTTATTCTCTCAGCAAGTTCAATCTGATTTTCACCCATAATTATTATTCGTCCTGAAGCTAAATTTAAATTTCAAATCCTAAGTATTCAACTTTCCGGATTGATTTATCTGTATGATATAACATGTAAATTTTTTAGTGAGGCAGGGGTACTTGACGATTGGTGTGTTTATCCAGGGACATTGTGCAGTATTTGTTATCTGAAATCATAATTGTTTTCTCAAGTCTGAAAATTGATCTAAGTTATATTCTCAATAAGTCTTGACAAGATCTGAGATCAATAACTTCTTGAAAAGCCGCGATCATCAGAGAGGAGGCCTTTAGGGGAACTTCAATCAGCTCTGCCTGAATAGTTACCATTAATATATATAACAACTTGAATCAATAATAAACTTTATGTAAAAACAGTCCACAGGCCGGAGCGGTAGGACCGGCATATTTCCGGTCTCCTGCCAGCAACACCTCTTTAAAATCAGCCAATGATAACTTATTACGGCCTGCCATAAAAAGCGTCCCCATGATGTTTCTGACCATTTTTCGCAAAAAACCTTGCCCGTATATCTCAAACCGATATTCATTAAGTTGTTTATTATAGGATATTATGTCAGCACTGAAGATCTCCCTTATCGCCCCTCTTCTTCCAGAAGAAAAATTACGGGATCCGGTAGCCTCAAAACATGAGAAATCATGTCTTCCGATCAATATCTCAAGACAAGAAGTCATTTTTTCAATATTTTTTACCCGGGGTGCATGGGCACAGTAGTACCGTCTCATAGGATACATGGTCTCGGAATTTGAAAAATAATAGTGATAAACTTTACCGAGGGCATCGTAACGGGCATGAAAACTGCCGGGCATCTCATCTGCCTCAACAATTCTTATAGCTCCTGGCAATATGCTGTTTAAGCCTTTTTTAAAAGCCTGACATGGTATTGCGGATGAGGTAATAAAATGAACAGGCATAGCCTCGGCGTGAACTCCGGCATCAGTCCTGCCGGCACTATGAACAGTAAGGTTTTCTCTTGTCAGGACATTAAGACCTTGTTCCAGAGCAGCCTGAATACTGGCAGCCTTTTTTTGGCGTTGCCAGCCACTGAAACTTCTGCCGTCATAGGCAATTATCAACTTGATCTTACGCAAGAAGACTTTCTGTTAGATTTTTTTCTGGTCCGCGTTAATTACGTCTTAAAATTTTCCGGAAAAATGGATCAGGGGAATAAAGGAACAATATCAAGACCTGTTTCCTCCCTGAAGCCACACATCAGGTTCATATTCTGAACAGCCTGACCCGAAGCCCCTTTAACAAGATTATCTATCACGGACAGGACAACGATTCTTCCGGTTCGTGGATCTGTCTGAAAGCCGATATCACAGAAATTACTGCCTCTTACATTCTGAGTGGCTGGAAAAATACCAGATTCACATAGCCTGATAAAAAATTCGTCTGCATAATTTTTATTATAAATTTTTGCAATATCTTCCTGAGACATTTTATCTTTCATTTCTGCATAGATAGTACTGTTGATACCCCGGGATAAAGGTAAAAGATGAGGAGAGAAAGAAATGGTCATATCTCTTCCGGCCAGTTTGGCCAGTTCCTGTTCGATCTCCGGAGTATGTCGATGTCTGCCAATAGCATAGGCCCTGACTCCGTCGGTTACCTCGCAAAACAGGTGGGCAGTCTTTGCCCCCCGCCCCGCTCCGGAAGCTCCTGATTTCGAATCTGCCACAATAGACCTGAGATTGATCAAGTCAAGCTTTAATAGGGGGACCAGGCCCAAAATAATACTGGTGGAGTAACAGCCTGGATTGGCAACTAATCTGGCAGAGGCAATTGAAGATCGATTTATTTCCGGCAGACCGTATACCGCCTCCTTAAGATATTCTTCTGCTGAATGGGAGCGGCCATACCACTTTTCATATACTGTGGCAGAATCAAACCTGAAATCTGCGCTTAAATCAACCACCTTTTTACCAGCCTCTAAAAGAGGCGGTATTATTTCCATAGCAGTATGGGATGGAACAGCAGTAAACAAGAAATCAGCCCGTTCGGCGACCTCCTTAGGTGAAAGATTTTCACAGACAAGGTCGGTAGTACCTTTGAGGTTGGGATAAATTTCAGACAATTTCCGACCGCTGTACTGCCTTGATGTGGCAACGGTTAGCTCTATACCATCATGTTGATGAACTATCCTGGCAAGTTCACCACCTGCATAACCGGAAACCCCTATAATTCCTGTTCTGATCATAGATTTCTTATCTCAGTTAATGGCTGTATATTTTTACAAGATGTGCCAGGTCAGCCAAAGAAAACTTTGAACTGTTAAGACGGATACATAAAAAAAAGGAAAAGCAGCCTGAAAAAGTCGCCTTTCCCTTGTATACAATTCAGAGTTAAATAAAACAGATTAACGTTTGGAGAATTGAAACTTGGCCCTGGCACCTTTCTGCCCGTATTTCTTCCGCTCTTTAACCCTGGCATCACGGGTAATCATGCCAGCCTTTTTCAGAGATCCCCTGTATTCCGGATTAATCTCCAGAAGTGCTTTGGCTATACCGTGACGCAGTGCCTCAGACTGGGCAGATTTGCCACCGCCTTTCAAAGTAGCGTGGACATCAAAATTATCCAGCTGTTCTGTTATGGCAAAAGGTTTTATGGTAGCATTCTTATCTATCCCTCCACCAAAATAATCATCAAAAGTTGATTTATTTACCTGGATATTACCACTTCCAACCTTGAGCCATACCTTGGCTACCGCGGTTTTCCTTTTGCCGGTTGCATAGTATTTCTGTTCTGCCATGCTTTTCTCCAACAATCTCTATAATTGTTATTCTGATAAATTTTCTTACAATTCCAAAATCCGTGGCTGCTGGGCTTTATGGGGATGCGCACTCCCTGCATAGACCTTGAGTTTTTTCAGTTGAGCCCTTCCCAAAGTATTTTTGGGAAGCATCCCTTTTACCGCCCGGTAAACCATTTCTTCAGGCTTCTTATCAAGAATTTCCTGAGCAGTTCTAGTTCTCAATCCAGATATGTAACCTGAATGATTATAATATTTCTTTTTTTCCATCTTATTGCCGGTCAGATGAACTTTGTCGGCGTTAATAACAATAATGAAATCTCCTGTATCCTGGAAGGTACAGTAATTCGGCTTGTGTTTGCCCCGCAGTCTGGTTGCTATTTTTGATGCCAGCCGGCCCAAGATCTTACCCCTGGCATCAACTACAAACCAATTACGTTCAATATCTTTAATCGGAGTCAAATAAGTTTTCATAACTTTCCTCATGACAAATATCTTAACTACTGATAATTACTTACCTAACCCGGACAAGTTATCAGCTTATAATAATTCGTGACAATTTAATTTATAATAGAAAAAAAGCACTTTTTCAGCTTTTTCTGTGATGGTTAACTTTTTGAATTACTTATGATAATAATATTTTTTACCACAAAAAACAAGAAAATTTAAGGCCCTGAAGACAGGCATAGTAATAAATGGATAAAAAAAGGTCCGAACTCTGTTCGAACCTTTTTTAATCTGGAGCGGGAAACGAGATTCGAACTCGCGACTTCAACCTTGGCAAGGTTGCACTCTACCTCTGAGTTATTCCCGCCTAAGATGATACATTCATGTTTTAAAGCTGTATTTTATAAACAATATCTCCTGTCTTTGTCAACAGAAAAAATTTCAAAACGTATCCTTCTTGAATAAACAACTTTTACAGTTTAAGAGAAAAAGATTAATATGTACTTGCTTACATAAAGATACAGTTGTTATCCTGATAGCATAAAAACTATTATATTTTATAATATTACTCGAAAGTCATAAAACTTAAAATCCTACCTATTCCAAATGAATAAAAGAAGCTGCGAGATAAAAAGACAGACAAGGGAAACTGACATATTTCTTGAACTTAATCTGGACGGTCTTGGGAATACCGAGATCGACAGCGGAGTTCCTTTTCTAAACCATATGCTCACTCTTTTCGGAGTACATGGTTTTTTTGATTTAACTATCAAGGCCGAGGGGGATACGGAGGTTGACGACCACCATACCGTAGAAGATATAGGGATATGTCTTGGACAGGCCTTTAAACATATTTTAAAAGATTTCAGCAAGATAAACCGATATGGCAGCTGTTCTCTTCCTATGGATGAAGCCAGGGCTGACATAACAGTTGATCTTTCTAACCGTTCCTATCTTCACTATGAAGTTGATGGACTTGATTCTAAAACCGGAACCTTTGATACCGTTCTTGTTAAGGAATTTTTGAGGGCTCTTTCACTGCACGGCGGCATGACCCTGCACATTGAAGTACCTTATGGTGAAAATACGCATCATATTCTGGAGGCTGTTTTCAAAGCCCTGGGAAGAAGCCTTGATCAGGCTACTGCACTTAATACCAGACTTAACAGCACACTTTCTTCTAAAGGCAGTTTAACGTCCTAAAAATAAAGAGTAAGATATGAGATCCCCCTCCCTGTCAATAATCAACCTTTTCTGGATCAGCCTTCTGATACTCGTTATATCCTCATGCACAAACAAAGAAAAAAGTGAATCTATTGAGAATTTCCCACTAAAAGTTGATTTTCTACTTATTTTACCCGTTGATATAGAGGTTGCCGGCCCCGATAATGATAATGGAGGGCAAATAGCCGAAGGAGCGATAACTCTTTCTTCTATTTTAAAAAATAAGGCGGCATCCAGGAAAAACACGATGTTCCTGTCCCGGAATCAGGTGGAATCATTGTTGGGTGATTATAAAGGATCTGAACAGGAAATAATCCATTACCTGGGGAAAGAAACGGGGGCAGATGCCGTCCTCCAGACCCGTATTTTCCACTATATCAAACGTACAGGCAATAAATACTCAGTGAGCCAACCGGCTTCTGTCAACTTTAGCTACCGGCTTATTCATATCTCAACCGGCGGTATTCTATGCCAGGGGCAGTTCGATGAAACCCAGGAACCTCTCTTCTCTGACCTTTTTTCTTTTTTCAAGGCCTCAAGCCGCGGTTTTAAATGGATAACCGCTGAAGAACTTTTAAAGGAAGGAGCAAAGCAAGAATTTGATGGATGTATATATCTTAACTAAATTCCGTAATTCATAAATTCCCTTAAAGTTGCCGGGCTATTTCCTTGGCACCATAAGTGATAATAATATCAGCCCCGGCCCGATGGATAGACAGCAGTGATTCATATAGCACGGCCGGGCCATCAATCCAGCCGTTGGCCTCAGCAGCCTTGATCATGGCATACTCCCCACTCACATGATAAGCAGCCACAGGCAGGTCAAACTCGTCTTTTAGGCTGCTGATCACATCCAGATAGCTGCCAGCCGGCTTGACCATGAGAATATCCGCTCCCTCATCCACATCAAGTGTTGCCTCCCGCAGGGCTTCCCGGCTGTTAGCCGGATCCATCTGATAGCTCCGGCGGTCTCCTTCCTGAGGGGCGCATTCGGCGGCATCCCGAAAAGGTCCATAGAAAGCAGAGGCATATTTTACTGCATAGGACATAATCGGCAGCATGTCGAAATTGTTCTCGTCCAAAATACTTCTTATCTCGGCAACCCTGCCGTCCATCATATCTGAAGGGGCAATCATATCTGCTCCCGCCTTGGCATGGGAGAGGCCAACCTGCGCCAGAACTTCCAGGGTAGCATCATTGTCCACCTTCCCGTTAATGATTATCCCGCAATGGCCGTGGCTGGTATATTCACAAAGGCAGGCATCAGTGCAGATCATTAAACCAGGTGTCTTATTCTTTAACTCCTTTATTGCCCGCTGAATAATGCCATCCTTATCATGAGCACCTGAACCCATACTGTCTTTTTCTTCAGGAAGACCGAAAAGAATAACATGGTTAATGCCCAAGGCCATCAGCTCTTGGGCCTCGGCAGCCAGCTGATCCACTGAAAGCCTGAAAACCCCGGGCATTGAGGGGACTTCCTGCCTAACTTCCTTGCCGGGCATAATAAAAAGAGGATATATAAACTGTTCAGGCGACAAGCGTGTCTCCCGGATTAAAGAACGCATCTGCCTGTTTCGCCGCATTCTTCTAGGGCGATATTCTGGAAAAACCATGCTTATTCTCCTTTTTACAGAAACCTGCTTAATGTCTGTCCAAAAGTTGATAATCCAACTTTCCAATACCCCTGCCTAACTAAAAAATTTACACGTTATATCATACCAGATAAGTCAATTCGAAAAGTTGAATTATACGGGACTGTCTTCCGGGTTAATCAAATTTGAAAAGTTCGTTGATAAACCCGGTCATAAATCCGGAAGGAGAGTCCACTCCTTCTTCGCCTATTACGATTTTATCCACCCAGTTTTTTTGACTTAAAAGTCTAAGTCCGTATTCACAGGCAGACATAATATTTTCACACCTGGAATCAACTGTCTCCATTGACTGCGGTTCTTCCAGGATAATCCGGTCCACGGCAGCGGCATCAAAAGAGACATCGATTCCATACTCTTTGGTCATAGCCTCGGCATACTGCTGGATATGCTCAATCCGTTCAATAATATCCAGACAGACCTTTCTGGGCTCACTTATTTCCTCCTGACAGATAGAGGCAATCAAACGTGACCTCTTACGATTCAAGACCAAACCGTGTTTATTAAAATGATATTTCTGTTTTGATTCTATGAAAGATATAAAGCGTTTTACCTCCTCTTTGACCAAAGCCGAATATCTCTTCTTCTGCTCTTTAAGCATCTTTTTATCATTGAGAAGCCGATTTAATTCTCCAATAGGATCTCTAACCATCTCTCTAGTTAAGACAAAATGACGGATGGATGTTGAGGGAAGTTTCCTTTCATAATGAAGAAGGACTTCTTCAATAATACTGACCAACCCTCTGGCACCGGTTCCTTCAGTAACTGCTCTGCTAGCTATTTCCCGCAGGGCATCTTCTTCAAACTGCAACTTTATGGTATAGGCATTGAAATCCTGTTTTTTGCTTACTATAACACTACTGTTGGGGCTAATAAGTATCTCAAAAAAATCGTCTTCGCTGAGTTCATTCAGAACAGCAATAACCGGCAGACGTCCCACAAATTCGCTCTCAAAACCATACTCCAGCAAATCCTGGGACTTGACATTCTTAAAGAGTTGATAATCCCGACGGGGTGAAGCCACATCCTGTTCAAAACCTATAGATCTCTGCTGGACCCTTTTGCCGATCGTCTCTTCCAGACTTGTAAAGGCCCCGCTCATAATAAAAAGGATATTCCTGGTATTGACCCTTTTTTGAGCTCTTTTACCAGTAGCCCGGTAGTGTTCTATGGCCTCCATCTGAGAAATGGGATCATGGGGTACTTTCATTTCAACTTCGGTCTCTTCCATGGACTTAAGAAAAGCCCGCTGTACTCCTGTTCGGGAGACATCGGCTCCGTATCGATTGGGACTGGCGGCAATCTTGTCTATCTCATCCACATAGATAATTCCATATTCCGCTTTTTTTATATCACCATCAGCATTCCTGACCAGATCACGGACCAGATCCTCGACATCGCCGCCTACATAACCAGTTTCACTGAATTTGGTAGCATCTCCCTTAACAAAAGGGACTCCCAGGTACTGGGCAATCAATTTGATCAAATAAGTCTTGCCCACTCCGGTAGGACCGATCAGCAGAACATTACTCTTTATTCTGCCTGCAGCAGGTTGAGAAAATTTCCCCTTAATCTCCTGATTAATACGGTTAAAGTGGGTACATATCTTTGTGGCCAGGATCGCTTTTGCCTCATCTTGCTGAATAACATAGTCATCCAGATAAGCAATCAGCTCCTCAGGCTTCATGTCAAAATAAAAATCAGTGTCCTCCTTATCTGTTATCCGCTTTTCTTTACCTCCCTTTTTTTCAGGAGAGGATAATACATCACTTGAGATAATCTGCACTTTGCCACCGTACTTTTTAGACAAATACTCACCTATTTCTTTTTCAATCTCTTTTTGATCAGGTATGTTAGCTACTATGTCTGTACCTGGAGACGGGCTATAACAAAAAGGCACAGTACTAAATAATTCTTTAATTTCAAACATAAACAATAATTCCTTATAAATCTTAACCCGGCCAAGCCGGATGCTGTCAGTATATAATAATGAATAACAATTCGGTTTTTAACAAGAAAAGATATTTTCTCAATATCTCTAGTAAAGTTGACTAGTTGAATTATTTAAACTAAAAATATTTTTTGCTGCAAAAAATTAAGGAGGCAAAATTTAAGATATTAATTCGCCAAATTTAATCTTTTTAGCTTCTTATGCAAATGACTTCTTTCCAGACCGATTTGTTCCGCTGTTTGGCTGATATTACCGCTGTTTTCTGAAAGTTTGTTTCGAAGGAATTTCCTTTCGAACAATATTTTTGCCTCTTTAAAACTAATGCCTTCCGGGAGCTCTGGCAACCCGTGATCTTGTTTTTCTTGTCTGTTAACTTTATTATTTTTTCTTAAATCTTCGCCAAAGCCGATTTTACGGGAAGATAAAAATATTTCTACCTGTTCGCGGGTAATCAAATTCTCGGAAGTCATGATAGAGATCCTTTCCAGAAAATTTTTCAATTCCCTTATATTACCAGGCCAGTTATGGCTGACCAGCATCTGAAGAGCTTCTTCAGAGAAGACTCTTTTCCCGTATCCTTTTTTAACATAGTCATTCATCAAAGAATCAACCAGCATGGGAATATCTTCAAGCCTTTCCCTTAAGGGAGGCAGATGAATAGGAACAACATTCAAGCGCCAGAAAAGGTCAGCCCGGAAATTGCCTTTTTCTATCTCTTCTTCCAGGTTTTTATTAGTGGCCGCCAACACCCTGACATTGATTTTGATAGTCCTGGTGCCTCCAACCCTCTCAAATCTGTGTTCCTCCAAAATACGTAGTATCTTGGCCTGGGCCTTGAGGCTCATATCACCAATCTCGTCCAGAAAAATAATTCCTCCATCAGCCTGATCAAATTTACCTCTTCTGCTGGAAGTGGCACCGGTAAAAGAGCCCTTTTCATGACCGAACAACTCGCTTTCTATCAACTCATCGGGTATTGCGGCACAATTAACCTCCACCATAGCTTTATGGGAATAGGGAGATAAACGGTGAATCATGTGGGCAGCCAATTCCTTACCAGTACCGTGCTCACCCCTGATTAATACCCAGGCATCGGTTGGAGCAACACGTTTAATGTATTCCCGCACTGAGGTAATGGCCTCCGATTCTCCTGAAAATCCCGGTTTAGGCCTATCCTTCTGCTTTAAAATAATGTTTTCCCTTTCCAGTTGGGCAATATGCAGACCGTTTTTAACCCCTAGAATAACCCTGTCATAAGACAGGGGTTTTTCAATAAAATCAAAAGCCCCCATCTTAGTAGCCTGAACTGCGGTTTCAATATTGCCATGACCGGATATCATAATCACTGGTATAGCAGGCAGTTGTTTCTTTATGCGCTTCAGGGCCTCTATCCCGTCCATCCCGGGCATCCAGATATCAAGAAGAACAAGATTTATCCGCTCTTCCTCTAAAACAGAAAATATCTCCTCAGCCGATTCCACTGCTACGGTCTCAAAACCTTCATCTACCAGTATGCCGGCCAGGGACTCCCTTATACTGCTTTCATCATCAACTATTAATATATTATCAGCCATCTTTTTATCTTAATTACGAATTAAGGATTCAAGGGAAAAACAATAATTCCTGATCTCTAATTTCTATTCATCTTCAAATACCAGAGGCATTTCTACAATAAAACGAATTCCATGTGGTTTCCTGTCTTTTACCAGTATGGAACCGTTATGGTCTGTGACAATGGTCTCAGCGATAGACAGTCCCAGTCCGGTTCCTTTCTTTTTCCGGGAAAAATAAGGTTCGAAAAGATATGGTTTATCCTCGTCAGCTACTCCGGGTCCGTTATCCCTGACTTCCAGGTAAACCAGATGCTCCTGTTCAGAAAATACTATTTCAACCTCTATTATACCGTCATCTTTAACTGAGGCTACCGCATTGTCAAGGAGATTCACCAATACCCGCTCCATCTGTTTGAGATCAAAGGCAAATTGTGGCGGCTCTGCCCCGCAGATAAAAGCAAAACCGATATTTTTATAACTCTCTTCATAAAAAGCCAGGGTTTCCCTGACCATTGCTGCAAAGTCATTGTTCTTTTTACGGACTGCGGGCATTTTGGCAAAGCTTGAAAATTCTTCGACCAAGTGTTTGAGTTCATCCACATGATTTATTATGGTTCTAGTACAGACATCAAAGACCTCTTTATCGGTCAGGGTCTCCAGATATCTTTTCCGCAATCTCTGAGCTGAAAGCTGAATAGGAGTAAGGGGATTCTTGACCTCATGGGCGATGCGTCTTGCCACCTCTCTCCAGGCTGCCATCCTCTGAGCCTTTTCCAGCTCTGTCAAATTATCAAATACTAAAACAACCCCCAGATCTCTTCCTTTTTCATCAAACAGACCTGTCATATTGATTTTAAGTGAAAAAGTATCTTCACCGATAGTAAGTCGTAAAGGTTTTTCTATATTGTTTTTGGTTGACTTCCCCAGTTCAGAATAAAAATTATCCATAATGGCCTTATGGTTGGGATGCAGTACTTCACTGTACTTATTGTTTAGGATTCTTCTTTTATCAATATTGAGAAGTTTTTCGGCAAAACGATTGATGGTAGTAATACGTCCTTCTGCGTCCAGGGAAATAACCCCTGCCGCCACGTTCTGGAGTATGGTCTCGGTATACTGTCTTCGATTATCAAGCTGAATATTGCTTTCGTTCAGCTTTTCCTGCCCAATACGAAGATCTCTGGTCATTTGATTAAAAGACTCAACAAGGGTCCCCATTTCATCACCAGCTTCAACTTCCAGGGTAATATCCAGTTCTCCGTTGGCTACCCTCCTGGTGGCATCAGCCAATTTGGCAATAGGGCCGGTTAAACTTCGGGCCACGTAAAAACCAAACCAGGTCGCACAGAATACTATCAGCAGGGTTACCAGTAAAAGGATGATCAACAAACTTGTCTTAATCGGTTTTTTTAAGAACATTAACTGCCGATAACCTTCCAGGCCGCCGGAAATTTTTTCCATTCTGGCAAGCTGCTCTCCGGGAACCAGAATGGAAGTAACCAGCACCTGTCTTCGCTCCTTTCCCTGACCGATATCGACCGGCATAAGCCCCCGGACCAGATCACCTTCAGGGATACTTTGGATCAACACCTGGTTTTCCTTACCTTCAAATGTCTTACGGAGCATTCCCCCGGGTATTTCAGGAAAACTTTTCTGTTCTTTGAATTTTTCATTGAATAACTCAACCTTGGGCTGATGTTGCTTAGTGATAATTGCCATTCCGGCCAGTTCATGACTCTGCAGGATATCACCAAGGAACAGTTCCAGATAGTTTTCCCGGAAGCTGCGATACTTGCTGGACTCAAGCCTCTTGGCGGTAATCTCTCCTAATCTCCTAACTCTGGAACGTTTTTTTTCATAAATTCCTTTAGCTATTTCCAAAGATTCAAGCAGAGATTCTTCCACCTTGATATTAAACCAATAATCCATGCTGGTAGAGACAAACTGAAGAGAGATAAAAAACAAGAGGACTGTAGGTATCAGAGAAAGGGAGATAAAGGAGACAACCAGTTTTGTCCGCAGTTTTGAACCCAATATTTTCCTTTTCCGCTCAAAGACAAGCTGGGCCAGATTGCGCAAAACAAGAAAAACTGCCAGAAGCAGGAGAAGAACGTTGATATTGATAAGAATAAAAACAAGGACATTACCGCTTACCGGAAAAGAGACGGTGCTGACCTGAAATATCTTACTTTCCAAAAAAGATAAAAAAGGAATGAGAACAAGGCAGGCCAGAATTATGAGCCTGAATCGCCGCTGTTTTTTCCCCTTATCTGCCTGAAGTTCGAAAGACTCCATAACATTATCAAGTTAGGTGGTTAGGGGTTAAGGGGTTGGGGTGAAATAGGGATTAAGGATTTATTTCTATTTTTGAAGAGGCTGGAATGGAAAAATTTAACTCAGTCCAGTCCGTGTCAAATTCCCATAAATTCCAGAATGGTATCATATTCTGAAAATTAAAGGGCAGAGTTTTTTTTTCAAGACTGACTTTTGTTCTTAGGCAGTAATGATCTCCGGGTTCCAGTTTCTCTAACTCGATTACCTCAAAGTCGTTAAGTTTCTTCATCAAATTCTTGGCATCTTCAAGATTTGTTCTGGTGACCACCCGGTTTTTTTTGCCTGACAGTCTTATACTGTACTCGTCTTTTAAATTATCGTAGGCCAGGCTGCGCTCCAATTTATGGGATACCAATTCCTTATCAAACCAACCGCTTCGTTTTTTATACAGTTTAATATAAAAACTGAAAGTAATTGGTATGCCGTTTTCGATGCCCCTTTTCATTTCCGGAGTAAAAGGTTCACTAATCTGGAAGTAGAGTAAAAGGTTATGTTCGGAATTAATAACAACCATATCCTTTATGGAAGGTCTTTCTTTGGAAACAGCAGAATTTTCAAATGGTAGTAATAAAAAGACAAGACATGTAACAACAATGATCAACTCCTTAATAGTAAAGAGTAAACAGAAAGATTCTGCGGAAATTATCTTATCCTTGTTCCTTGTCATTTTTAATTATCAGGCCTTGAATTTTGAAACTCAACTTTTCGACTTGAAAAAACTACTATGATTTCAGACAGTTGGTATAGCCATTCAGAAACGGCTTCGTGTTTGAGTGCTCTCAGGGCTCGTTTCACTAAAATTTCAAAACCCGCTCGTGCCCCGCTCAATCCTTATAAGAACTTCTTCAAGGAAAAAACCAAAGGTATCAGGATCGACAGCCGAAATTGGTATTCCCTGATAATTTTTTACTATTATTTCAGCATGTTCGGGATCAACAAGATCAATTTTATTCAAGAGACGAAGGCTGGGAATAGTATCCAGACCAAGAGCTGCCAGAAAATTGTCAACTATCTTGACCTGTTCCGCAAACCTGGGATTGCTTATATCTATAACATGAATTATCAGATCAGCCTCATGCAACTCCTCCAGAGTCGCCTTGAAAGACTTCAGGAGCTCTTCGGGAAGATTTCGAATAAAACCCACAGTATCAGTGATAATCACCTCCATATCTGCGGCAGATGGTTTTTTCAGTGGTTTGCCTTGCCATAACATGTCTTCACCGCAATTCGCGGTACGGGAAGGTACGGACAAACGCAAACGGCGGCTTGTAGGATCAAGCGTGGCAAAAAGTTTATCTTCAGCGGTAATAGCGCTTCTGGTAAGAGAGTTTAACAGAGTAGATTTTCCTGCATTGGTATATCCCACCAGGGAAAAAACGGGCAGCCTCTTTTGCCTGCGGCGGCTCCTTCTCTGATGACGTTCCTTTCCTATTTTTTTCAGCCGTTTGTTAAGGTTGGTCAACCTCTCATTAATCCGCCGGCGATCAATTTCCAATTTCGTTTCACCAGGCCCCCTTCCGCCGATACCTCCGGTGAGACGTGACATCGCATCGTCCCGTTGTCCCAATCTGGGAAGCATGTATCTGAGCTGGGCTATTTCTATCTGCAGTTTTCCCTCACTGCTTAGAGCGCGCCTGGCAAAAATATCCAGGATCAACTGAGTCCGGTCAATTACCCGTAAATGGGTATGATCTGTAATGGATCGCACCTGAGAAGGGTTTAGTTCCTGGTCAAAAATAAGGAGATTGGCATCCAGGGAAAGTGATTTGAGCATTATCTCACTGAGTTTCCCTTTTCCCATGATAAACTTGGGATTTATTTTATCCCGGCGCTGAATAATTGTCTCAAGGACTTCGATATCATCAGAGCGGGCCAGTTCAACCAGTTCATCCATGTATTCCTGGGCCTGCTGCCGGGAATCAGTGGTTACACTTATCAACAGGGCCCTGTCCGGATTATAATTAATATCACTGGCGAGGCTTCCCCGAGCGAACTCCTCCTCCAGAGCGCTGATAAATTCCTGACAGTCGGTTTCCTGTTGAGTTGGTGCAATCGGCTCCAGAAAATGAAAATTTTCTCCTCCTTCCAGTGAAGAAGGCTGGAGATGAACAGTATAAAGACGTTCAGGTAAACCGTTCTGCCGCACTTTTATCATGCTCATTAAATCAAGGCGCAGAAACAGAAGGTCCATTAAATCATCTTCGGTTATATCTTCGCCGCCCAAGTGGGTATGAACACAACGCAATCCCTTAAGACGGCCTCCAGCTGTTCTTAAATGGGCATAATTAGGCAGTTCAACCTCTTTCTGATCTCCGACAACAACAATATCTACCTTACCGTTTCTGGTTATAAGAACTCCGATCTGCCGGGATATCTCCCGGGAAAGGGCAGCAAGTTCTTTTGCCATTTGTGGAGACAGGATAAGCTCCCTGGGGACTCTCCTCTTTTTAATCCTCTCCAGCCTTCTAATTTGATCTTTTTTTAGCCCGTCAATATTACCGATTAAAGCACTAATTATCTCACCTCGTACTTTTTGCCTACAAGACAAGTCGGAAGGCAGTATTTATTGTAACCAACCTTATCTTTTATCTTTGCACACCTATTTCTTTCTCAAGACCCGCTTGTCTCCAACTCTTAAAGTGAGTTTTATGCGGTCGTAATACTCGAGCAGGGGAATAGAAAATTTTCGGGTCAAACCGGTTAGCTTTTTGAACCTAGGGGCATCAATATCTCCTTCCTCATTAAGGAAAGAGACGAGTTTTTTCTGAAGTTCCTGTAGATGAATACTGTAGAAGTAGAGATCTTCACCGACCTTGGAGGCTTTTTTCTCCTTAACCAGGAGATCCAGGACTTCGCGTATCTTTTCCTGACTGCTTTCGGGGAAGTTACCGTAAATCTCTTTTAAGGTAGGGGCTCTGAGGCCGGCATTATCCAGAAACTTCCTCAGCTCCTCCCGGAGATTCTCCTCATCAACCTTAAGCAAGACCTTATGTTCCGCTTTACGAACTACCCCTTCCTCCAGGACAACATTACCTTTTTTGACAAGATCATTAAGACAGGATTTAAACAGTTTTGCCTTCAGTCCTCTATAAACCTTATTCCTGAGAGCCTCTTTAGATATCCCCAGTTTTAAGGGATTATCCTTATGATACTCTTCCAGTCGCTGCATGATAATACTACATATTTTCTGAAAGACTTCACCGGCAACCAACAGCCTTTGATCAAAGTCAACCAGTACTGCCCGGCGGGATGAAACAGGCTTTTCAACCAATTTTTGAAACTGTCTGCCAAAGACCCCCATTTTGACAGAGAGATCTTTTTCCGTTATTCCGTACCAACCACTTTCCTCAATGTGATGCAGAACAAGTTCTTCCGGAGCGCCATTCCTGTAAAGATCAAAGACCCGGGTGTTAATTTCCCTGAAACGTCTGCGGCGTAACGGTGAACCGTTGAAAACGGTTCCCCCGCCTATAGTCGTAACCGGCGAATAGCTACGGGCTACATAATAATCACCGGGCCAGGCACCATACTTGCTTTCCAGCATAATCTGCACATCTGCTTCTTGGCCGGGAAGAAGTTCATCTTCATTAAGCAGGACTATTCGACCCATAATCTCAGTAGTACCCAGATGTACCCTGACCCGTGTCCTGTTCTTGAACTTTTTTCTGTTGGAAGATAGATAAGTAAAGCTGCCATCCCACATGAAAGAAGGCTTCAGGCAACCGGGGGTAGCAATAAAGTCCCCTCTGCTGACCTGTTCTTTATCCAACCCTTGTAAACTTATAGCCGTCCTGTTCCCCGCCTCCACAGAATTCACGCTTTCTCCGTGGATCTGGATGGAACGGATCTTTCCGGTAATCCCTTTAGGAAAGACTTCAACCTCAGAACCTGTAGTAATTCGTCCGGAAATCGAGGTCCCGGTGACTACAGCTCCGAATCCCTTCAGGTTGAAAATTCGGTCTACCGCCAGGCGGAAAGGCCCGGAGGCTTGACGAAATTTCCAATTCTTGACAAGATTGTCCAGGGTTTGCTTAACTCCTTCAATTCCCTGGCCAGTGATCGATGAGACAAAAAGTAAAGGCGCCTCCTCAAGGAAACTGCCGCTAAAGTAGTCGCGTACATCCTCTTCGACTAGTTCCAGTAAATCAGCCTCCACCGCATCAATCTTGGTAACAATGATAAGCCCGTGCTTTACCCCCAGAAGACGGCAGACCTCAAAGTGTTCCCTGGTCTGAGGCATTATTCCCTCATCAGCGGCAACAATAAAGGCGACCAGATCAATACCGCTGGCCCCGGCAACCATGTTCTTAACAAAACGTTCATGCCCGGGGACATCAACAATACCAAGCCGAAAGCCACAAGGAAGATCAAGCCAGGCAAAGCCCAGTTCGATGGTTATTCCCCGTTTTTTTTCATCCTTGAGGCGGTCTGTATCAATGCCGGTAAGGGCCCGAATAAGACTTGTTTTGCCGTGATCCACATGCCCGGCTGTACCTAGGACAACATTGCGCATAATTCCAGGTTTTACTTTAAAAAAAGGTTTGAATTCTTTTCTTGGCCTATAGTTGAGCTGGAACCGCCGTAAGCATGCCCCGGCCAGACCCTTGTCTCTTCAGGAAGGGTAAGCAGACGCTCTTTGATGGAGCGTAAGAAGAGGTCGGTATCACCGCCAGGAAAATCAGTACGGCCTACAGCTCCGACAAAGAGGGTATCACCGGTGAAAAGATGAGGATAAGAGTAAAGAGATATCCCACCGGGAGTATGACCGGGAGTATGAATAACCTGCAGGGATATATTCCCGAAATCTATGCTATCTCCGTGCCTCACCAGTCTATCGGGAGGGGGAGATGGAGGTAGCCCGAGTATGGAAAAATACTCACGGATATCCGAACGGGAAAAGAAAGAGGCATCATCTTCATGCATTACAATAGGGGCCCCGCATGCTTCTCTAATCGTACTGTTACCACAAACATGATCGGGATGACCATGGGTGTTGACAATATACTTGAGAGATATTCCTGCCTTATGAATCTCGGCAAGAACATCACTGTCATTACCGCCAGGGTCAATAACTATCCCTTCATTTGTTTCCTCACATCCGAGGAGGTAACAAAATACCTCCATGGAACCGACTATCATTTGTTTTATAAGCATAGATGATGGAAGGTTTAAGGTTTAAGGTTTAAGGTTTAGGGCCACAGTTACCGCTGATCTTGCAGGAGGCGCAGGGAGACTCTGCACTGTCCGGAAAAGGAAGAGGGCTTGAAGCCATTTCTTTTTCCACATTGGTAATTACTTCACTGAAAGCCTTAGTAGAAGGACTGTCTTTATCTGAACTGAGATAAGGGGTCCCGGAATCCCCTGCCTCCACTACCAGGGGATCAACCGGAATACGCCCCAGGAATTTCAGGCCGAAGTCAAGGGCGGTCTTCTCTCCTCCTCCTGTTTTGAAAATATCAACTCTTTCATGGCATCGTGGACAGATAAAACCGCTCATGTTTTCCACGATGCCCAGTATCTTTATCTCCACGTGCTTACAGAAGTTCAAGGACTTCCTTACATCGGCAAGCGCTATATTCTGAGGCGTGGTAACTATCAGGGCCCGGGTGTCCTTAATATTCTGGGCCACGGTCAAAGGTTCATCACCGGTGCCCGGAGGAGCGTCAATTATTAGATAGTCCAGATCACCCCAGTCAATATCAGATATGAACTGTCTTATAGCCTGGACCTTGAGGGGACCTCTCCAGATGATAGGATCATCTGTATCTTTCATCATATACTCTAGGGAGATCACCTTCAAATTATCACCTACCTTCATAGGAGGTAACAGGCTGCCCCTATTCCGCTTCTGTTCATGCAGTTTATCCTTCAGTTTAAGCATTCGACAGATATCAGGACCATGAATATCAACATCCATAAGACCTACTCTGTAACCCCTTTTTGCCAGGCCAAGGGCAAAATTGGCGGAAACAGTGCTTTTGCCAACCCCTCCCTTGCCGCTCATAACCAGAATTTTATTTTTAATCCTTCCGAGTGAGGACTTTATTGCCGTATCCTGCTGGGCTGTTGCTGCATCAGCAGAACCGCAGGTCTTCCTGTTACTACTGCCATACCTAACTGCCATTTCTACCTCCCTGTTATCCCTGCCTTTTATTTTTTAGTAATGAATTCAGTCTGCTCCAAGGATATTTCCATATAGAATCTATCAGTTCCCACACTGAAAGCTATTCGACGACTTACATGGTAATACAGGTCAGGAGTCAGGGTAATAGCGCTGTTCAAGGCCAAACTCTTGGGTTGACCAAAATAGGAGCTTAACTGATATTTGTTCTCCACCAGATACATGGACCTGCCCATAATCTGGTTGGTAATCTCGCCTATTGTATCAACAACCTCAGTCGAAGTTGATTCCTTTGCCAACTCATTTTCCGGCAATCCCATGTTCATCATATATGTTTTATAGACAGTCATTGCCGCAGTTGAATTATAGTTCATTACCAGCAAACCGCTATAGTCACCGTTAAACTGAACAAAACAGCCAATATCAGGACAAAGACGAACTTTGGGAATATCCTGCAGAGTAGATGAATAAGAGATTTTCTGGCCGGTGCTCTTCTCCAGAATTTTCTTGGTCGCCTGACTGAATATCCCTGCCATTATATCGATTGTTTTTGTCTCCTTATCCATAATATTCACCATCTGTTTAGTTTTAAGTTCCCTTGCTATCACTTTACACATTCCCATGTTCACACGAAAAGAAAAAAGATCTCAAGATATTATCCAGGACTGTCAGGTGTTAAGTAGACCGTACTCCTTGCCAAGGCGGCCGATAAGTTCCATAAAGCCTTTGGGCAGAGGGATTTCCCTGTCTTCCACCAACACACCTAGATCGCGGGCCCGTTGCAGTGTGGCCTCATGATCACCTTTAATCCCTTCCTGTTGATTACAGAGAAAATGTATACGAAGGGCATCAGTCAGGGGTATGCACAACTCCGGGAATTGAGTACTGATATTATTCAGTTCACGGGAAATCCTCTCCTGATTATCAGCGGCGAACTTGGCAAATCTGCCCTTGGGATTAGGTGTACCAAACAGTTCATTCATAACCGCAGCAGCACACATTCCAGAATAATCCCTGTCTTCTTCCGGATACTTGGCGGCAAGATATCCCTTCATGTCCCTGAAAAATATCATTCTAACCACATCAACCCCTTCCCGTAAACTTGGGATAAACTCTCTTTTCACTTCTTCACTCATACCTGTCCCTTATTATAACCCTTTTTGTTTCCCGCTTGTTTTGCAACTGTTCACAAAGTTATAGCTCGACTTTCGAGTACACCTGCCTCACTAAAGTTGAATTATAGTTTTACAAGACCTCCCGGTAAATGTTCAGCAGTGCCAGAGAGGTACTTGTTAAGGGCGGTTTATTCAGTCCTGTATTGACCCTGAATCCGAGCGGATGGATGATGATGAACGCCCGCTCTACTTATGGTAATTGCTGCCAGCCTTGATGGAATAGGCCCTGTAAAGCTGTTCTAAAAAAATGAGCCTGACCATTTCATGGGTAAAGGTCATTCTGGAGAGAGACAGCAGATAGTCAGCTTTATCCAGCAATTTCCGGGATAGACCCAGAGGGCCGCCTATTACCACCGCCACACTGACCCGGCCCTGATTCTCCCAGCCGGTAATGAGTTCCGCCAGCCCTTCCGAAGAATACTGGCGTCCCCGGCAGTCCAGTCCCATTACCAGGGTGGATTCGGACAGGTTTTTTAACAGTTCTTCGCTCTGATTATCCCTGACGGCCTGTTCACACCCCTTTCCCTTATGTTCCCGGACTATTTTGAAATCGACTTTTACGTGGCGGCAGAGTCTCTTCACATAAATATCTATTCCTTGCCGTATATAACTCTCTTTTGTTTTACCCGGAAAAATCAATTCAAACTGCATTACCTGTTTTCCCGGTCTTCAAGCTGGCTCAGTATCTCACAGAATTTTTCATATCCCAGGCCGGCATTCAATCCCGGACAAGAATACGTTATTGCTTCAAAATTGGCTTTGTCCATCAGGATACTCGGATGCAGGGGCCACTGGCGGCAACGCCAGGGCCGGGCAGGATGGATTGTACAGCCGTTGTCCCTGTAAAAAATACAGTGGCCGTCAACAGTCTTCATTTCCAAAAAATTTCCTTTCTTCCGCAGGTATCTTTCTTCCAATTCTGAAAGAGAAAGGCCCAGGTAATCAGACATTCTCTGTAAATCCCTGTCATTCAATGAGACAGTAGCCGCACCATGACAGCAGTAGCCGCAACGCTGGCATTCAAATATTTCTTCCTGTAGATGAAAATTCTTTCTAGGCATAACCTGTCCGTTCACTGAAACTCGAGATATCAATACCGTGACGGGCGGTTATCTGTTTCCACATTTTCTCCGGGCTGGTCTTAAAGATGTCATCATAGGATGCCGGTAGAATCAACCACCCTTCATGCCTCATCTCCTCTTCGAGCTGTCCGGGGGCCCAACCAGCATAACCCGTAAAACAGCGGTAATCCCGGGGTCCCTTGTTATGTGCTATATCAGTGAGAATAGCCGATGATCGGGAAAGTCTTATAGAGTCAGACACCTCAAGATAGGGTACTGCCGCATAATCACTGGAGTGCAGAAAAAAAATGTCGTTCATCTCAACCGGCCCTCCCATAAATATATTGGGAAGATTGACTTCCGGTATATCCATATTCATACTGGCATATAATTCAACCAGAGTAATATCATTCAGGGGTTGATTGACAATGAATCCCATTGCTCCCTCGTCAAGGCCATGTCTGCATATGTAGATCACCCGCTTGGCAAAACGGGGATCAGGCATCTGATGCGTAGCTATAAGGAAACAATCTGTAAGACTTTCCATAATCGAAAAATAGCTTAATTTAAAATGATTACTTCAAATTCTGAGAATCAATATCATAAAATAATTGTATTTATTAAGGTTTCACGGAGTTAAAAAACCTCCGGTATTTCGCCCGTGGGTATGTTATAGTAAACTCAAAAATTACTCAATTTAAATTGGAAAAGTATGGATGTTATATGCTAAGATTTTATTCAGTTGTTAAACTACAGGTTTCGTTATTGCTTAACTGCGAATATCTAAAACATCGCATATAAAAATAAATCTAAAGATAAAATAATGCAATCTGATATTTCTTTTGAATTAGACAAAGTTATAGCCTCAAACCATTCTGATCCTTTTCGTGTTCTTGGCCCTCATGTCCTGGAAGATGACCCCTCATCTGTTATAATAAGAATTTTTTTCCCTTTGGCTGACTCTGTCCGGCTGGTTAATCAGGGTCAGAAAAAATACATGTATAAAATGAGAGAAGAGGGCCTATACGAGATTATCATTGATAATGACTCCCGTGCCTATAATTACTTTTTTGAAGCAACATGCTGTAATAATGAGATAAAGACTTTTCATGACCCTTATCTTTTCCCCGTCCAATTAAGTGACTACGATCAGTATCTCTACAACCAGGGATGCCACTATAATATTTATGAAAAACTGGGAGCCCATTCCCTGAAAATAAAAGATATCAAGGGAACCATCTTCCGGGTATGGGCCCCAAATGCCTGTAGAGTAAGTGTTATAGGCGATTTTAATTACTGGGACGGCAGATGCCATCAAATGAGACTTATTGGCTCCACAGGGATATGGGAGATATTTATTCCGGAAATACACCAGGGTGAAATATACAAATATGAAATAAAGACCAGTTCCGGCAATATCATCGAAAAATCAGACCCTTTCCAGTTTCACGGGGAATTGCCTCCGAAAACCGCTTCTATAGTCTGGGAAATCGATGACTACAAATGGCAGGATCACAACTGGCTGCAAAAAAGAAAAGAAGGCTGGCTTCAGACTCAGGCCTTTTCAATTTATGAAGTCCATCCCGGATCCTGGCAGCACGATCCGGCCAATCCCGATAAACTGCTCAGTTTCACTGGACTGGCTGACTCCCTGATTCCCTATGTAAAAAAAATGGGTTTCACCCACCTGGGACTTATGCCGATAATGGAACATCTTCTGGATGAATCATGGGGCTACCAGAATACCGGCTATTACTCTGTTGCCAGCAGATACGGAATACCCCGGGATTTTATGTCCTTTATTGATCAATGCCATAAAAATGATATAGGTGTTATTCTTGACTGGTCCCCCTCAAGTTTTCCGCCTGACGGCCATTACCTGGTAAAGTTTGACGGAACAGCTCTCTACGAATATGAAGAGACCGAACATGGCGAATATCCCGGTCAGCAGAATTTCAATTTTAATTTCGGTCGCAGGGAGGTAGCTAATTACCTTATTGCCAACAGCCTCTTCTGGCTAAACAAATTTCATATTGACGGCATTCGGATAGATAATGTCTGTACCATGCTGTACAGAAACTCCAGGGATGATCAAAGAAGATTTAATGCAGGCAATGAAGATATAAAAGCTATCGAATTTATAAAACATCTAAACTCCGTAGTTCACCAGTATCATCCTGATGCGGTAATGATTGCTGAAGAATCGACCAATTTTTACGGTACAACTGAAACTGTTGAAAAAGGAGGGTTGGGTTTTGACTTCAAATGGAATCTGAACTGGACTAAAGAAGTCCTCTCTTACTTCAATTCTGATCCCGCAAACAGGAAATATCATCATAATAAACTTACTTTTCCTCTTCTCTATGCCTTTACAGAAAAACATATACTGCCTCTGGCACATGACATGGTGGTTAACGATGAAAAATCCCTGCTGAACAAGATGCCCGGCGATCAGTGGCAGCGTTTTGCCAACCTTAGATCGCTCTATTTTTATCTCTGGACTCATCCCGGCAAAAAACTTCTTTTCATGGGGGGAGAGATAGGGCAGTCTTCAGAATGGAACTTTCAATCAAGCCTTGATTGGCAATTACTGGAGAAAGAGCCTTTTCATCTCAGCTTACAATATTATGTGGAAACGCTGAACAAGCTTTACAGGGAGAACAAGCCGTTATGGGAACTTGACAGCAATCCTGAAGGCTTCCAATGGCTTAACCGGGAAGACGTGGACAATTCCATCATAACTTACAGCCGTTTCAGCAGAAACAAATCTGACCATCTGATATGTCTTTTAAATATGAGGCCCCTGGTGCATTATGATTATAAAGTGGGAGTCCCGGAAAAGAGAGAATACAGAGAGTTAATTTCAACAGACATGGGGGAGTTCGGAGGTAGTAATATCCATAATCCTGAAATATGCAAAGCGATAGATAAACCTTTTGCTGAAGCACCCTTTCATGTTAAGATTACTATTCCTCCTCTGGCAGGAGTTATTCTGCAGCCAGAGGCTGAGGTTTGAGACAGCAGGTTTTTGAAAAACGAGCTAATACCGGAACAAAGCCTTTGGTGGACATAATGCCGGTATAAATGTCAGCTGAATAAAATCCTTTACGGCTCAGTGACTTCGTAAAAAAATGCAAGGAGAAAAATTATGACATCTAAATTACCTGGTTCTCATGATAAAATGAGAAAAGTCTTGAAGTGGGTAGGGGAAGAGCTTAGTGAACGGCCGGAAAAGACTAGAAAACAGGTATTTGAAGAAGCTGAATTTAAATTTGACCTGTCACCTCAGGAGTGCGAATTCCTTAACAAGCACTTTGCCAATAAATAAACATTCGGTTATTCCATGTCAACTCATACCTCGGCCGTTCAAGAATGCAAGGTCAGTTTTTTAAAGCGGAAACTTATAAATTCATAGCCTAAGCCTGACAGAATCAAACCAGGCCTGATAGCCGGTAACAAGATTTTCCCAGGCAAATTGATCGGTCAACCCACAGGACTCACTCCGGTCCAGGCCTCCCTGGTCCATAACCTCAATCAGTTTTCTTTTCAGGTCGCCTTTTTTGTAAAGATACTGGCAGGGAAAGAGGCCGGGATATGATAGACGGTCAGGCAGGAGAGGTCGACAGCCGGCCCGGACTGCCTCTATAACTGAATAACCGTAAAATTCGTGCCTGGCGGTAGAAACAACCAGGTTGCCCTGGGTCAGCATTTTCAAATATTCGGACCGTTCAGGCAGATAGCCAAAGTGAATAATGTGTTCTGCTAGTCTTCTCCGGGCTTCGTTAAAAATGGAGGGTTGTCTCTGAAATGACTGTCCCAGAACAATGAGCTTGAAGGCAAAGCCCTGGTCAGATAATTCGTAAAGGGTGCCGAAAAATGTTTCCGGATCTTTATCATGTTCCCAGCGATGATTCCAAACAATTACCGGCTCTTCGGCTGAATGGCCCTTTTCCTGCCTGATCTCCGGGAAACCAGTAAAATCAAGGCCGGGAAAAAGAATAACTGCTTTGCTTCCCAGTTCCTTGACACTGTCCAGTTTCATGTCCGGCACCTTCTTGGCAATCCAGTCCACTCCTGACAGAAAAGTCTGCAGATTGTAGGCGGAATTAAAGGCTATGCCGTCCGAGGCAAGAGCGGTGGTAAAATTGGTCAGGCCGAAGTGAAAATCCCTCTCATCTTTAACCTGGACAGGATAGGCAAACTGGTTTTCATGAAAGTAGGTAAAAACAGGTACTCTGTTTACCCAGGAAGGGGCAAGGCTCCGGAAGGTTGCTACATCGATAAATGTGGAGCAGAGAATAGCCTCGGCAGGTTTGTCTTGACTCAACCGTTCGGCATACCAGGGTGCTGAAAAACGCATCCGCCACTTCCATTTCCTGGCAGGTAGAGTAAGAAAAGAAAAGTTATAAGGTAAATAACGGCTCAGTTCCTTTAGAAATCTTTTATGAGATCCTCCATAATATGGCTCCAGTACCAGAATATTTCTGTCGTTCTCAGCCTTGATTATATTTTTCCTTGAAGTACTGATAGGCCCCATTAATTTCTTTCATCTTCTCTTCAGCAATATTCTTAAACTCCTCTCCGAGACCACTGACCTTGTCAGGATGGTACTTTAAACTAAGCTTGCGATAGGCCTTCTTTATCTCTTCAAAAGAGACTCCGGGTTTAAGTCCCAGTATTTCATAGTACTCCTGCTCCCGGTCCACTGATTTTTTCTGCCTGTGGATGTACCTGGCCCTGATAGTTTGCTGATCATAGTAGGATATGTTCAGATAGTCAGCAATTTTTCCGGCAAGTTCAAGATCACGATCACTAACCCGGTCATTGCTGAAAAGCACCTGGTAAACGAGTTCTAACAGGATAAGACGGGGTTCGTAACCAAAACTGTCCCGGAACATTGCCAAAAGATCATCCAGGGAGGCATCGCTGGCCTGGGCGTCCTTGATAAGCTCTTTGACCCAGTGCATCTCTTCCTGGCCATAACGGAGATTAATACGAAAGAAGTTGCTGATCGTCTGCAATTCAGCCCGGGTGACCTGACCGTCAAAACGGGCTATTTTGACCAGGATATGGATCAGGAGAGAGACAAAGTTGTTACGTTCTTCTGTCTGGGTATTCTCATACTCACTGACTCTGCGTCTAATATGCCAGGAAAAGCCCCATAAACCGGCCCAGAGCAGAAAGACCAAAAAAAGAGCGCTAAGCACAAAAAAACCCAGCAGATTAAAAAGTAAAGGGGCGCCTCCGGTGATAAGAATCAGCAGGACCGCAATAAGCAGACAGCCGCCGCAGCCGGGCTGGGGATGATATTGATAGCGATAATAAGGCATAAATAATTACGAATTAAAAATTAAATGAAAAAATTCTACTTATAACGGAATTAGGGAATGACAAAACGTTTTTATTTCAAATAGTTGTTTGATGTTACGAATGAATTGGCGGAATCTTGGCTAAAAAGCGGGAAGGACTTTATTTCCAATTTTTAATCGCCAAACAGGGCTTCCACGAAAATATCGGCATCAAAATCACGCAGGTCTTCCAATTTCTCACCGACACCGATAAATCTTATAGGAATTTTCAACTCCCGGCAGATATTTACCACAATGCCGCCCTTGGCCGTACCATCCAGTTTGGTCAGAACTAGACCGGTGATGTCAAGGGCTTCACTGAATAACTTGGCCTGGGAAATACCGTTCTGTCCGGTAGTGGCGTCTATAACCAGCATTATCTCGTGAGGAGCTCCGGCCATTTTTTTATTCATGACTCTTTTCACCTTCTTAAGTTCTTCCATAAGATTGACCTTGGTATGGAGACGACCGGCGGTATCAACTATTAAAACATCAACAGGATGGCTCTTAATCCTGTCCATGGCATCAAATACCACCGCTGAAGGATCAGCTCCCTTGTTTTGGGAGACAACAGGAACACCTATACGCTCTCCCCATATCTCGAGCTGTTCAATAGCAGCAGCCCGAAAAGTGTCAGCCGCAACCAACAACACACTCTGACCTGAAGAAACAAACTTATGGGCCATTTTACCTATGGTAGTGGTCTTGCCAACCCCGTTCACACCTATTACCATAACAATAAAAGGTCCATCTTTCGGCATAACCAGCTCAGCAGGTTGTTCACTGGACTGAATATACTGGGTTATATCTTCTTTAAGGAGTTGTTTCAAGGCCCGGGGGTCATTTAATTCATTACGGTCCAGCTTCTTTCTGGCATTCTCAATCAATTCCTGGGCTGTATTTACCCCGATATCAGCGGTAATAAGGATCTCTTCCAGATCATCCAGCAGCTCTTGATCAATTACCTTTTTGCCCAGAAAGAGAGCATCTATCCTGCTGACCAGGGAATGTCTGGTTTTAGAAATCCCCTCCCTAAATTTTTTAAAGACACCTTGTCTGTCTTCAGGTGTCTTATCAACAGTGCTTACCTTGTCTTCTTTATTTTTTTTCTTTTTAAACCAGCCTAACATAATTAAATCCCTTCCAGCACCTTGACCACCCTGTCAATAACCCAGGAGGGGGTGGAGGCACCTGCTGTTACCCCGATACTGGTAAATCCCGCCAAAGATACCGGATCAATTTCATCCTCGCTCTCCACCAGGAAAACTGATTTACCCATCCCTTCGGCAAGTTCCCGCAGTCGCCTGGTATTAGCGCTTCCCCTGCCGCCAACAACCACAATTGCATCCACCTTTCCCCCCAACTTGAGGACTTCATACTGCCGTCTATGCGTAGAATCACAGATTGTATTAAAAATCAGGCAAGCAGGATAACAATCCCTTATCAGGCTGCTGAGCTTTAAAAAGGTCTCTTTATCCTGAGTGGTCTGGCTTACAACAATAAAAGGATCGGTCATGTTCAACTGTTCCAGATCCCCAATGTTGCTTACGACATAAACGCTGCCCTGGGCAAACCCCATTAAGCCAAGAACTTCGGCATGATTCTTATCGCCGATTATTACAGTATCATAGCCCTGTCCGGAATATTTCTTGATAATAGCCTGAACCTTCTGTACCCTGGGACAGGTAGCGTCTCTAACATCAGCACCTGCCAGTCTTAACTGTTTTTTCTGCTGGGGAGGTATGCCATGTGCTCTGACAACAACTTTACCCTGTATACTTTCCGGCATTTCTTCCAGAATATGGACTCCTTTTTTCTTTAAGTGCTCCAGGACCTGAGGATTGTGAATCAAGGGGCCGAAGGTGGCGATATATCCCCCTTCCTCAACCAGGGCCAGACAGGTATCCACTGCCCTTCTCACTCCCATGCAGAAACCGGCTTTTTCCGCTAGAACTATTTTCATTTTTCCATTTCCCACTTACCGCTCTTCCCATTCAGGATATAATAGGGCCTGAATTTTGCCTTGTAAGCCATTGACTTTAATTCGCGGATCAGATAGCCCAGATACAAAAATCTTATTCCCTTGTGTTTGCAGAATTCTATAAGATAGAGGATATTATAGGTTCCAGGACTGCGCCTGGCCTCCAGTGGATCAAAATAAAAATAGACCGCGTTTATCCACTCTGCACCCAGATCAACAATCGATGAGCCGATAAGCCTCCCCTGTCTACGAAACTCGATCTCCAGGGTATTGGTTATAGTATTGGTAAAAAAGAAACCATAATAATCCAAAGGATTGTTATATGTATCCGGAAAACGGGCATCAAAAAATCTTTTACAAAGTTTGAGTTTCTCCTCGGTTATCCTTAGTCTACCCATGCTGACCTCAAAATCACTGTTTTTCTGCCAGACTCTTTTCTGATTACGACTGGATTTAAATTCATACGGATCAATCTTAATGGGCAGGCATTTACTGCAGTCAGGGCAGACCATGGTATAAAGATTATTACCGTTACGCCGGAACCCGATATCGAGAAATTTATGGAATAAAGGATCGGGAAGCCAGGAAAACAGGTGCTGCCGGAAAACAGCAAAATCACCCAAGCCGTAAGGACAGGCTGATGCAATATCACGGAATAATCTGAGATAATTATTAATATTATTGAAGTCCCAGTTATGCATACCCCTGTCGACCGAAATCATCTTCAAAACGAGTGATGTCATCCTCGCCCAGATAACTGCCGTTCTGAACCTCTATCAATTCCAAGAGAATAACCCCGGGGTTTGCCAGTCTGTGTTTTTCACCGCAGGGTATATAGGTAGACTGATTCTCCAGAACCAGGTACTCCTTCTCCCCGCAGGTCACCTTGGCGGTACCTTTCACCACCACCCAATGTTCGGAACGGTGATGGTGCATCTGCAGGGAAAGCTTGGCCCCGGGATTGACAGTCAACCGCTTTATCTTGAAAGAGTCCTGTTCTTCCAGCACAGTATAACTTCCCCAGGGTCGATAAACCTTTCGGTGCAGAGTAGGTTCGCCGCGTCCTTTGCGTTTAAGGTGCTGAACGATCTGCTTGACTTCCTGGCTTTTATCCAGACCGGAAACCAGAATAGCATCCGGGGTCTCCACTACCAGCATATTCTCCAGTCCTATTGCGGCAATCAGGGACTGTTCCGCCCTGATCAGAGAGTTGTTCACACTTCGGGTTATAACATCACCAGTTATAATATTGCCGTCATCGTCTTTTTCCATCACATCCCAGAGGGCCTTCCAGGAACCGATATCACTCCAGCCCAGATCAGCTGGAATAACCGCCGCCTTATCAGTTTTTTCCATCAGGGCATAATCTAGGGAGTCATCCGCTAAGCTCTCCATGCTTTCTCTATCCAGTCTAAAGAAAGGGGGGTCGTGCCGGCCTCTGTCAACAGCATTATTAATGGCTTTTACTATGGCCGGGCAATACTCTTCCATCTCCAATATAAACAGATGACTGTCAAAGGCAAACATACCGCTGTTCCAATAATAATTGCCGGCCTCCAGAAATTGCCTGGCTCTGTCCTGATCCGGCTTTTCTACAAAAGAAAGGACCTTACTGCCTTCACCTTTTTCTATATAACCGTAACCTGTTTCCGGCCACCCGGGGGTAATACCAAAAGTCACCAGCTTACCCTGACCGCAGAGCTCCACTGCTTGTTTAACCGCTTCCTGAAAGGCCTGTTCTTTACGGATTAGATGGTCAGCAGGAAGAACAAGGAAAACAATGTCTTCCTCATGATTATACCGGCAATAGACGGCGGCGCTGTATACGGCAGAAGCGGTATTGCGTCCTACCGGTTCCAGGATGAGCTCAACCTCCTGATCAAGGCCCAACTCCTCAAGCTGCTTTAAAACAAGAAAGCGATGATTCTCACCAATAACTACTACCGGCGGCATAGTATCGACCAGAGCCATAACCCTTTTTAATGTAGCCTGTAATAAAGAAGACTCCTCCGTAAGGCTCAATAACTGTTTGGGATAAAGTTCACGGGACAAAGGCCAGAGACGGGAGCCGACTCCACCGGCCAGAATTATTGGTTGTATATGCATACCCTGCTCCTTAGTCAGTGTCTGTCCGGAACTTGATAATTCCAAAACAGGACCTTTAGATGTCAGCAAACAGCTTAACAGGCCGATTCTGTTAATTTTTTACTGATGATTGTCTGGCACATTTTGTAAAAATAGGCAGGTACCAGTTATATAAGGAAGTGGACAATAGAAAAGTCAGTATATGTCCAGTCAAAATATCATGTAATATCAAAAAATTAAAATCTCAACTTTCCGACTTGAGAAAACTATTATAATTTCAAACGGTTGGTATAGCCATTCAGGAACCGCTCCGTGTTTGAGTGGTTCTAATGTTCCTGAATAAACATACCAACCGTCAAGTACCCCCCATTAAAATTATTTTGCAAGGTAACCGACCTTGCCATAAGGTGCCCTTAGGGTGTAGTCATAAGTGATTATTAATTCATATCAGCCAATTTTTCAATAAAAGTGATTTTTAATAAAGAAAGTAGTTACGACGCAGCTCATCATATTCCGCCAGCTCCTCCTGCCAGCTGTTCTCAATATCCTCGATTTCCTCTCCGGCCAAAAGTGCCAGACGCACTTTTTTTGATCCCAAAATAAGATCAAGAGGGAGCTTTTCATACTCATACTCGTAAGGCGGCTCCTTTAAAGCAAAACTGCCGGGATAAAGCCGGCTTATAATCTGCAGCAGGACAAGAGACAACCGATATGGTGAAAAATCAGGAGGATTGGTTACATGGATTTGACAGCCATGACAAACTTCTCCGGCCCATTTATGAAAAAACGGCTGAAAGGTCAGAGGACGCAGATTTGCTCCTGTGAACAAATTTTCCCCGGATACTTTCACCATATCTTCAGGTCTTAAAAAAGGGGCTCCGGATATCTCGAAAGGCAGGGTTGTTCCTCTGCCTTCAGAGATATTGGTCCCTTCCCAGATAACCTGGCCAGGATAAACCAGCGCTGTATCGGCTCTGGGCATATTAGGCGATGGATAAACCCAGGGAAGACCGGTGTCACTGAAATACATCTCCCGCTGCCAACCGTCCATACTGACCACTTCATATTCGGCCCCTATACCAAAATGCTCATTAAATAGCCGGCCCAGTTCAGCCATGGTCAGACCGTGACGCATGGGCAAAGGATAAAGACCGACAAAAGAACGGCATTCCCGGTCCAGCAGGTTGCCTTCCACCCGCAACCCCCCCAGAGGATTAGGCCGATCCATGACCATAACGGTCTTCCCTAGGCGGGCTGCTGCCTCCAGGCAATAAACCAATGTAGTCATGAAGGTGTAAACCCGGGTTCCCACGTCAACCAGATCAACCAGCAGGACATCAAGACGGTCGAACATTTCGGAAGAGGGTTTTCTGCTCTCATCGTAAAGACTGAAAATCGGGATATTCAGTTCCTTATCCCAACCATGGTGAGACTCCACCATATTATCCTGTTTTTCCGCATAAAAACCGTGCTGGGGGCTGAAAAGACATGTTAAAGCCCCGGGCAGAACAGCATTTACCAGATCACGGCTGTGTCTGAAACAGCAGTCAACAGAGGCCTGGTTGCACAAGAGACCCAGTCTCTTGCCAATCAAACGGGCCGGAGGATTTTTAAAGAATTTTTCAATACCGGTTATGACCATAACAAAACAGTAATGTAAAATAAAAACTAAAGGCGCCGGGAACGCAGAGAAAATTTTTGTTATCCTTGGCGTCCTCAGCGCCTTGGCGAGAGCTATACCTTTTAATCTCGGGTATCCATTAACCGGATGATTCTTAAAAGTAGAATTAAAAGTAATATTGAGATAATGCCTTGTATAAGATATTATAACTACCATAACTTTTCAAGTTATACTCTTAACAGAACATCACCCATTTTTTACTGACCTCATATAAATAAGGTAGCAGAATCAGTTAGTTAGTCTAACTATGAAGTAACATCTCAATAATTGGGGGGAAGCCCTCTGGATTCCGGCGCCTGTCCCGGACGCCGATCCTGGATTCGCCGGAATGACGAAACAAGGCAACCAGCCGTTATTCCAGCGGAAGCTGGAATCCAGTACCGTGCCGGAGAAAGCAATCCCCCCGATTTATTGAGAAGATACCCTCAAATGAATCAACATGCTGATTTCATAATTAAACCAATGTGAAGTTAGTATAAAATGGATGATGTCCTTATACCCTTAAACATTAAGATTTGAATGAAGAGTTTCAAAGGTAAAGCCGACAGTATACTATCAGGGGAATATCATGAAAATAGCAATAAGCGGCAAGGGTGGAGTAGGCAAGACAACCATAACCGCAATCCTGGCAACTGAACTGAAAAAGCAAAAGAAAGTCCTGGTAATTGATGTTGATCCCAGTCCCCATATGGCCCGTACCCTGGGAATTGAAAATCCGGAAAAAATCACCCCGATTGCTGAAATGACCACTTTGCTAGCTGAAAGAAGCGGCAAAGTGGAAGGCTCACCCATGTACAATCTGAATCCCCAGATCAGTGATCTGCCAGAAAAATTCATGCTGGAAAAAGACGGCGTAAAACTTATGGTCCTGGGGGCTATCCAGACTGCCCAAGGGGGCTGTGCCTGTCCGGAAAATACGGTTTTGAAAAGACTTTTGACCAAACTCCTTCTCAATCCATCTGAAACCGTGCTCCTTGATATGGAGGCAGGAGTGGAGCACTTGGGCCGGGGCACTGTCGCCGGGGTTGACGTCCTGCTTATTGTGGTTACTCCTTCCAAATCCAGTATAAGGACAGCTGAAAAAATTAGGAAAATGGCCCTGGATTCCGGTATTCTCCGGATATATTTCATCGGCAATATGGTGGAAGACCAGGAAGATATATCCTTTCTGAATGAAGGACTCAGTGTCGAAATGCTGGGCTTTTTCCCGGCATCAAAGGCCATCCGCAAAGCAGAACGCTCCGGCCGGGCCATTATAGAAGAAGAAAGCGAAGAGGAGCAGAAGGCAGCCCGGGAGATCATCACCTGTCTCCTGAAATAAAAAAACCCGCACAAAAAAAGATGACATAAACCGGAAAAATCCCAACCCTAGAAGCAACCGCAGGCAGAATCATGACCAGGTTTTCCCCCGTCAACGGAATATTAAGTCACATCTCATACCATGACCCAGCTTCAGGTAAAATCCGGTTTCTCTTTGTTTTTATCTTTCTCTTAGTATTTACAGTACTATTTCACCAGATTCCCGGAGCGTCGGCCGGAAAAAACCAGGGGTTTGCGGACTGGCTCAAAGACTTTAAAGAAGAGGCAGTGTCAGTCGGGATTTCAGAAAAAACAGTGGAAAAGGCCCTAGCCGGAATAGAGTATAACAAAAAAATCATAAAGCTTGACCGGAATCAGCCCGAGTTTAAACTAAGTCTTTTCGAATACCTGAACAAGATGGTCTCCAGGGCCAGAATTAAAAAGGGCCGGGAAAAACTGGCAGCGGATCGGGACCTTCTGGAAAAAATAGAAAAAAGTTATGGGGTGTCCCCCCACTATCTTATAGCCCTTTGGGGAATGGAAAGCTACTACTGCCGCTACACTGGAAAATTTCCAATCCTGGAAGCACTGGCCTCCCTTTCCTATGACCCCCGCCGCAGCCAATTTTTCAAAAAAGAACTCCTGGCCGCCCTGGATCTCCTTGACCGCGGCTCTATCCTCCTGGCTGACATGAAAGGTTCCTGGGCCGGGGCCCTGGGCTGTCTGCAGTTCCTGCCTTCAGTGTTCAAAGAGTACGGTGTTGACTTTAATGGAGACGGCCGTATAGAAATATTTAAAGCCGGTGGAGACCTCTTTGCAAGCGCTGCCTTTTATTTAAAGGATTCAGGCTGGCAACCCGGCGGCAGATGGGGTGGTGAGGTCCTTGTCCCTTGGAACCTGGACCGAAAACTGCTTGCCGGCAGCCCTCCCCGGCCTGTCTCTTTCTGGTTGAAAAAAGGAATAAAATTTAAAAACAGGGAAAAAAGACCGAAAAAAAATCTCAAAGCCTCGCTGATTCAGCCGGATACTCTGGAAAAACGCTACTTCCTGACCTTTACCAATTTCAATGTCCTGCTTAAGTGGAACCGCTCTGATTATTACGCCATTGCTACAGGTATACTGGCCGACCGGATCAGAGGAGGTATCTGAAGAACAAGCAGCTGGTTTGACATATCCCGAAAAAAAGTGTATTATGATAGTCTTTTTGATTGGCACTTGACTGTATTATTAATAAATGGACCTTGAAATATGATGAAGACCGAGACACTAAAAAAAGTAGGTGCCATTGTTTTAGTAACTCAAAACAACTTGGTTTGTCATCACTTTTCGTGCCATTAAGGAGGAAATTTAAATGGGTATCCATATTCAGAACAAGAATACTGGGTTTCAATACGAGCAGTACACTCCTGATTTTATCGATTACTGGGACGATCTGGTAGGCTGGGAATTACGGGAGAAGGCTGAGAGCGGCTTTTATTTGCGCCTGCTCAATGCTTACGGCAGCAAGACCGTGGCAGACGTGGCCTGTGGTACGGGCTTTCACTCCATCAGCCTGGCTAAGTGCGGTTTCGAAGTAACCGCCACTGACGGCTCCAAAAACATGGTAAAGAAGACCAGCGAAAATGCCCGGCAGCTCGGGGTCAATCTCAAGGATACCAGAACTGCTGACTGGATCAATCTCTCCCGGTACTTGGGGAAAAACAGCTTTGACGCTGTAATCTGCCTGGGTAACTCTTTCACTCATCTCTTCGAACATGAGGCCAGAAGAGATGCCCTGGGGGAATTTTATAAAGTAGTCAAGCCAGGAGGCGTAGTCGTTATAGATCATCGTAACTATGACTCTATGCTGGAACATGGGTATACATCAAAGCATAACTACTATTACTCCGGTAAAGGGGTGGATGCTTATCCGGCAGAACTCAATCGCCATCTGGCCCGCTTCGAATATGTATTCCCTGACGGCGCCAAATTTCAACTCAAAATGTATCCCCTGCGTCAGGGTTATATTTCCCATCTTCTGGAGGATGCAGGTTTTGTCAACGTGGACCGTTATGGGGATTTCGAAAAACCCTTTGACCGTAACGAAGTAGACTTCATTCAGCAGGTCGCTTACAAGCCTAAAAAAGCTAACAGCGACCTTCATTATTAATGGCTGACAATACCCCCGGCTGAAGCCGGGGGTATTCAGTTCTTCAGGCCTTTAAATCAATTTCCTGTATAAAACCGCACTGAACCTAAAAGAAATAACGGCCGCGTATCTCTATCCGCCAACGGTTCAGCCGCTCTCCGAAATCAGTATTTTCTCCGCCGGCCAGAACTGCTGCCCTGGCCCGCAGCTCCAGGTTCGAAAAGCCTGTATAGATTACTTCCGGTACGATGGAGGCGCTGCCGTCATGCAGGTTGATCATGGCACTTGCGCCGGTTTTTGTGAAAAGCCGGTTAAAGGGTTCATTTTGTATGATCCGAATATAGAGGTAGTCGCGCATGGGCTGGGGGGAAACAGATCCGGAAGGCCGGATTCGTGTTCTACCCGGTGCAAACCCGGAAATGTTTTCTTCCGATTCTGCCATATCGAAGAGACGGCGCATTTCAGATCCTGTATAACCGGCGCCGTTCCGGTAATACTCAAAAATCCAGGTAGTCTCCCGGGCGGTAAGGTAGCGGAAGCCTGCAAGCAAATCAACGGGATCAGCCTTCAGGGCTGTTTTTGTTCCATCTGATCCCGGCATGTCTGTTTTTCTGTTGTTAAACCAAGCGATCTCGCCGTGTACCTCAAAGTTGTCGGCCAGGTTTCTGGAAAAATCCATTCCAAGGGCAGTAGGGCGGGTTTCGCCAGCGCGGATCATGAAATCTATATCCGTATCGCAATACAGAAGATAGAGCCGCGCGGCGGCATTGACGCTGTTTTCCGGGCCGAAATCATCGTTTATATCGTTGGTAACCGGGAGAATGACCCCGCTTGCTGACATTGCCTGGAGCGCTCCGGTAAAGCTGCGGACATACGAGGCCCCTGCAATGATAAAGCCTTCCCGGGAAAGACCGGGGTCCATAGGATCTTTGGGGCGTTCGAGAAATGCCACGGGGTTGAAGGCATAGCCCGTGCCCCACCGGAGTGTCCGTTTGCCGATTTCCAGTTCAGTTTGATGAACCGGCTGTGTTTTTGCGAAAAGCTGGTAAAACCGGATATCATCACGAGTTTCAAAAATATCGTGCCTTAGACGGGCGTTCAAAAGACCGTGGAGGGAAAACAGCTCATTCCTGTACTGCCCGGAAAACTCCACAACTTCTTGGTATCTTTCGAATGATTTTTCGTCCTTGTCCGGAAAATTATACCGGTAAAGCAATGCATCACGGTTTAAACGCAGATGTTCCGCGGTCATTTCAATGTAACCGCCGAATTCCCAGGTTTTTTTTTTGTATTGTTCGGCATCAAAAACAAATTCTTCCGCCGCTGACGCCTGACTAAGTAGCAACAATACAGTCAGCAGCCGCAAGAGCTGCATCAGCGCAATTCTCCTACTCTGGGCATATAACTTATGGTAAATACTTCATCTGCAAGTTCCCGTGCCCGGATGTTGGAAAACAGCATTACCGAACGGTAGCCTTCCTGGAGCGGACTAGTGGTATCGAGTCTGGAGGGCCGCACTATGCCGCCACCAAAATTTTTTATACCGCTGTATTCAAGAACTTTTATGAGAAGACCTTCGTCTGCGTAAGCCTCGATTCTCGTAGGGATTTTCGCTTCCTTATCCACCCGCATTTTCAAAAGGCCATAAGCGACGGTATGGTCACGGGCCGTAAGAAGCAGTATATGAGAGCCTTCGTCTTCCCCGATAAATTCGGCTGTGTACTCATCCGAGAAATCCAGTCTCATGATGTCGGAATTATTGAACACCCCGCCGACTGCGGACTGAAGACTGGTAATCCGGATCGGACGACCGACCTCGGGGATATAGAGCCACATGTTATTACCCCGGCGCAGGGTGCTACGCCCTTTTTCTGACGGGGGGTCGAGAAACACCGCGGCCATGTTGTCATCCTTGCGCACCGTGTAAAACACATACTCTTTACGTTCGCCGTTCGGCTCGACATTGATCAGCTTGCGGTACATCTCGAATGAAGGTGGCTGCATGTTCCGGTCCACCTCCAGAAGCATCTCGTCAGCATCGGTTTCAGCCTCTGTTTTAGCTGCCGGCCAGACTACGTTCCATACTGTCAAAAAAAGCATGAGGGATAATATTATGGTCAGCTTCTGACGGAACATCATTCCAGCACATCCTTTACCGCCGCGATCACGGATCCGCTTTTTTTAATTCTGCGAATCTGCAGATCTTCAAGCGCCTGTGTCATTCTCGCACCAAAATTACCGCCGATAATAATATCCACGTGGTTTTCCGCAAGCCACTGCGCCATCGCCGGTCCCGCCCGTCGGTCCCGGATTGTCGGATTTTTGTGGGACTCTACCAAGTTACCGTTTTTGTCGAAAATCAAAATAAAAGGTGCGCGCGCAGTTTTCTGGCTGATAAGGGTATCTGTATTATCTCCGTTTGCCGCAACCGCAATTTTTTCTTCCTGGGCCCCGGCCGTGGCCGTGCTGAATGCGAGCAGAGCGCAGATAAAGAAAAGCAACAATTGTCCTGTTCGTTTGACAGTCATTCTATAACCTCCTTACTGTTTTGTAATTAAATCCTGATAGTTGTTCGTTTTTTCAAACATGCCGCAGGGCAGTTATGGGATTCATTCGTGCTGCTTTCAGGGCCGGCTGCAGGCTGCCAAAAACCGATACGGCAAGCACGAGCGCACCGGTAATAAAGATATCACCTGCTGCAATAACCGGTGCCAGGATGATCACTTGGCGTCCGAATGCAAAAGTAAATTGCCAGGTGTTTATCGCCTTGACGATCACTATACTGACAGCAGCCCCTGCCGCCGTGCCCATGAGGCCTATCAGGAACCCTTCGCTTATGAACATGCCCAGTATGCGTGACGGCGGTGTTCCGATAGCGGCAATAGTGCCGATTTCCCTGATTCTCTCATAAACGGACATAATCATGACGTTCATGACGGCAATCAGGACGATTCCCACCAACATAACCCGGATGAAAATGTCCAGAAGGTCGATCATGGCCGCAATATTGGAAAAAGGCGTCAATTGCTCCCAAGTGTGTACTTCTATAGCCTTTTTAGGGCCGGATTGCATGTCGCCATGGCTTGTTATCGCGGCTATCCGCCGTTCAAGTTCGGCGGTTGTTTTTTCGGTTTCATTGATATTCTTGATGCGGATAGCGATTTCATTGATCTCGTTTCCATCGATACGCAGAAGCGTCCTTGCGTCGTCGATATGGAGATAGCCATCACGTCCGCCAGGCCCGGTGACAGCCTCGAGTACTCCCTGGACCTGGAAGCGCCTGCCATTGACCGACCCATCCTCGTTGGTGGCAACGATTACTACGCTGTCGCCCACGGAGACATTCATCCCCTTTGCAAGGAGTTGAGGAATGAGGAGTCCGCCTTTTGTGAGAAGCGGTTTTCCATTAAGTTCGGATGATTTTTCAACAAAACGCTCAGCAAGCAATGGTACGGTCTGGTTCTCCCGCTCCGGGATGATTCCGTTCAAGCGAATGTTTGTAGACTCCTTAAAATTGGAAAACATGGCGGCAAACTTGAGTCTGGGGGTACTGGAAACTACTGCTTCTTCCTCATTGATCATGGATTTGATTTTTACGGCCACTTCCGGTTGGATGTTGAGATTGAGCGGTAAGCTTTCAACTGATGCCATGTATCCTTTCCTATGAATCTGGATATGTCCCAGCATGGAATCGGTAATCTGCGCGACCATGTGGGATTTAAAGGCCCCGGATATCGCCGTGAACACGAGCACCGCGACAATGCCGATGACGATGAGCCCGGCGGTCAGGATGGTTCTGCGATAGTAGCGTGTAAGGTTTCGTGATGCCAGTTTGATAATCCGGATCATAGAGATCCCTCGTTTATCAGCAGGCCGTCCTCGATGAAAAATACCTGTCCGGCCTTGTCCATGATACGTTTGTCATGGGTTGAAAATATAAAGGTGGTACCGGATCGATCTCTGATCTCTCGCATCAATGAAATAATACGGCCGGCTGTTTCGCTATCCAGATTGGCCGTGGGCTCATCAGCCAGGACCAGTCTGGGATTAGCCGCAAGAGCCCGGGCCACCGCAACTCTCTGTTTCTGACCGCCTGAGAGTTGATCAGGGCGGTTATCGGCCTGACCGGAAAGTCCCACCGCGTCCAGCAATTCAGCCACTCTTCGGCGACGCGGGCCGGTTGGCTGGTTATCTACCATCATCAGCGGGTACTCGATGTTTTCGGCGGCAGACAGGACCGATACCAGGTTAAAGTCCTGGAATATAAACCCGATTTTTGCCCCTCTGAATGCAGCCGCCCGTCGCCGGTTCAGTGCAGCAACATCTATGTTCAGGACCTTGATCGTGCCTGCACTGGGCTTATCCAGGCAACCGATAATATTGAGCAGAGTGCTCTTTCCGCTGCCCGAAGGACCCACTAATGCAGTAAAGGAACCGGCTTCAATTATAAAATCCAGCCCTTTCAAGGCTTCCACGGTAACTTCGCCGACCCGGTACTGTTTTTCAAGTTTTTTAGCATTTACAATAACATCCGGCATATTTCTATAAGGCCCCTGAGAGAATAGAATTATTGGCAAATAAATTAAGCATCGTTTCCAGCGAAAAGAAAAAAAATTAGGGCGGCTCTAAGGCTCGCTTCACTAAAATTTCAAAACTCGCTCGTGCCTCGCTTGGCAAACACTGCACAATGTTCCTGAAAAGGCATGCCAATCGCTAATCACCACTGTATGACGGAGAATTTTTACGTTGTATCATATAGATAAATCAAATCGGAAAGTTTAGTTGGTAAAATTATCATAAAAATACTCAGTCTATGTCAAGATAAAAAACCAGGACATCACCCATCTTATCCTAACTTTATATTGATTTACTAGACTAACTATCTGATTTTTCTATCTTATTTGTATAAGGTTAGTAAAAAACGGGTGATGTCCTGAAAAAAACAGAGAGTTCCCTCTTAGCGGTATTATGAATGTTAAAAAAACTCAACTTTCCGGATTGATTTATCTGTATGATATAATGTGTAAATTTTCCTTAGAACCACTCAAACACGAAGCCTTTCCTGAATGGCTATACCAACCGTCTGAAATCATGATAATTTTTTCAATCCGGAAAGTTGAATTAGAAATTATACAATTGTAAAAATGAATTAATTCAGAAAAAGGTAATCGGGCTACAGCGAGAATGAACTGTCACATCCATTAGAGACACAGACCGCAGTTAGGACAGGTACCGTTATGGGTCTGGAAATTTGATCCACAGGCTGGGCAGGTAGCTTCGCCGGCATCTTTATTAAAAACAACTTCACAGCTGGAGGTATCATAAGTGGAAAAACCGGTGGTCTGCTCCCAGTAGTGCCGGACTATCTGCCCGGCCTCAGGCACATCTTCTCTTCTTACCGCAAGATAAGCCCCAGGACTTACGCAACAACCGGGCTCTTCTTTCCCTATCAATATACTGGCAATACCCTCCTTTTTAAGGGCGGCAGCAGTACCTTTCAACTCCTTTATATCACCCTGCTGGACCGGGACAATATCATCGCTGGGAGTTAACTCAACCGGTCCTGCCACATTTTTACTTCCCTTACCGGTTGCCGCCGCCATCTCTTCGCCGGTAAGCAATCTTATCCCACATTCCGCACAATACTCTACGTTGGCACGGTACTCATCCCTGCACTTAGGACAGTATTTAAATTCCGGATCAAACATTTTTCTCTCCTTACTTCAACTTTTCAATAGTCTCTGGCAAGGGTTCAGAATATTTGTCAGTGTCTATTCTGATCATTGACCTTTACAGGATATACCTGCTTAGATCCTTGTCTTCAGAAATATCGGCTAACTGCCGTTTAACATAATCTGCATTGATGATAAACTCCTGCTCCTCCATATCCGGGGCATCAAAAAGCAGTGGATCGAGTACTCTTTCCATTACGGTCTGCAACCTGCGGGCTCCGATATTTTCGGTCTTCCCATTTACGTGGGCAGCTATGCGCGCCATTTCCCGGATTGCTCCCTCTTCGAAATGAAGATCAATACTTTCTGTTTCCAGCAGGGCAACATACTGCTTTATCAGGGCGTTTTGCGGTTCGGTCAGGATACGGAAAAACTCTTCTTCACCCAGGGCATTAAGTTCTACTCTAATGGGAAAACGGCCCTGCAGTTCAGGCACAAGATCAGAAGGCCTACAGACATGAAAAGCACCGCTGGCTATGAACAGAATATGATCGGTTTTAACCATACCATGCTTGGTAGAGACAGTGGCCCCTTCGACTATGGGCAGGAGATCTCTCTGAACCCCTTCCCTGGAAACCTCACCGCCCTGTCTACCCTCGCGGCCGCCTGCAACCTTGTCTATCTCATCCAGAAATATTATACCTGACTGCTCGGTTCGCTGGATGGCAAGCTGGGAGACCTGCCCCATATCAATTAATTTTTCGGCCTCCTCTTTCTGGAGGATCTCTCTGGCTTCAGAAATTGACAGACGCCGGCGTTGGGTCTTTTTGGGAAACATTTTACCGAACATGTCTTTCATATCCGGGCCCATATCTCCCATACCGCTATTGGAAAAGACTTCAACCATGGGTATATTCCGGGGCTGTTCCACATCCATTTCAACTACCTTGTCCTCCATCCTCCCCTCTCTCAACATGGAACGGAACTTCTCCCGGGTGGAACTGGATTGATTGTCTTCACTTTCAACAACTTCTTTATTATAGTTAGGGTTGGATGGTAGAAGTAGATCGAGAAGCTTTTCCTCCACTACAGCGGCGGCCTTATCCTGGACCTTCTGTTTTTCTTCCTCCTTGACCATATTGACAGCCAGATCGGTAAGATCCCTGATCATAGACTCTACATCCCTGCCCACATAACCCACCTCGGTAAACTTGGAGGCCTCTATCTTGAGAAAGGGTGACTGGGCCAGGCTGGAGAGCCGCCTTGCTATTTCGGTCTTGCCCACGCCTGTGGGTCCGATCATAATAATATTTTTGGGAGCAATTTCGTCACGGAGAGGCGGTTCCACCTGCCTTCTGCGCCAGCGGTTTCGCAGAGCAAGGGCCACAGCCCGCTTAGCTTCATGCTGGCTGATTACATATTGATCAAGTTGTTTGACTATTTCTTTGGGGGTTAAGGTCTTCTCCATCATATTTTTTCCACAACTATTTCCTGATTGGTAAATACACAAATGGATCCGGCAATCTTTAAAGATTCCAGGCAAATCTCATCTGCAGAAAGATTACTGTGATTAATAAGGGCCTTGGCTGCAGCCTGGGCATAGGGACCTCCGGAACCGATCGCCAGAATACCGTCATCAGACTCGATTACATCACCTGTCCCGGTTATCAGAAAAGAATGATCGCCGTCCATGGCAATCAACATCGCCTCCAGTCGCCTGAGCATCTTATCAGTTCGCCACTCCTTGGCCAGCTCAACTGCGGCCCGGGTAAGGTTACCGTTGAACTCGGTCAGCTTGGCCTCCAATTTATCAAAAAGGGTAAAAGAATCGGCCGTAGCCCCTGCAAAACCGGTAATTATCCGGTTATAATAAAGACGCCTGATCTTTATGGCAGCATGTTTCATTACTGTGTTACCCAATGAAACCTGACCATCTCCAGCCATGGCCGCCTCGCCTTTATGCCGGACTGCAAGGATTGTAGTCGATTTTATTTTCTGTTCCGTTTCTCCTTCCATAATTTACAAACCTCTGGATACAACTATTTTGATCTCTAATGATATTTCTGTTGTACAGATACTCACACTTGCTGTTTTCTCTTGGCCATAGGATGGGTTCTGTCATATACCTCCATCAAGTGATCCACATTCAGATGAGTATATTTCTGAGTGGTAGAGAGGCTGACATGGCCTAACAGTTCCTGAACCACCCGTAAATCCGCTCCCATTTCCAAAAGATGAGTGGCAAAGGAGTGGCGCAGGGCATGGGGGGTAACCCGCATGTTCATCCCGGCCCTGAGAGCATAGTGTTGCACTAAACGCTGTATACTGCGGCTGGTAAGCCTCCCTCCCCGCCCATTCAGAAAAACAGCCTTACCTTCCACCGCCTTTCCTTTTTGAATTCTGGCTGTCAGCAGTTTCTCCCGTTCTGCCAAGTAATCCTCAAGGGCCTTGATCGCCGGCCTGCCCAAGGGAACAATACGTTCCCGGTTACCCTTGCCAATCACTCTGACCATACCGTTTGCCAGCTCAAGCCTGTCCATGTTCAAACCGCTTAATTCCGAAACTCTCATACCTGTTGAATAAAGAATCTCCAGGGCAGCCCTATCCCTGCTGGCATAGGTGTCATTATCTCCGGGGGCTTTCAAAAGAGAAAATACTTCATCCACAGTGAGAAAAACCGGGATATACTTTCCCTGCTTGGGCATGGCAATCTTTTCCAGGGGGTCATTCTTTATTTTGGCCTCCCTGAGCAGAAAACGAAAAAAACTTCTCAGAGCCGACAGTTTCCTGGCAGAGGTAGAATTTTTCTTATACTTAATAAGATAATAACAGTAAGAACGAATCAAGCGGGAATCAAGGTCATGAATATTTTTGGTCCGGTCAACAAAAGAAAAAAATTGCTCGATATCGCGACCATAGGCACTGACCGTATGTTGAGAGTATCCCCTCTCCACTTTGAGATGGTTGAGAAACTGTTCTATCTCTTTTTTAATGCCTGAGTCTTTTAACATACCCCTCTATTTAACTCAATAAAGCCAAGAGGCAAATACTTTTTCCGATCAGCCTTAAGCCTTGTCAGTACCTGACGACCTCCAAGCAAGTGTTATGAAAACCGATTCTTAAGCCTTGAACATAATTATTACCTGCTGAATTGAATAAGTTGCATATTAGGGCAAGTGGTGGTAAAAATTCCTGTAAATAATTTTTTATTAACAAAACAATATGGTTTTATGTCTTATGGCTAAGAAGAAAACCCTGGAAGACGCCCTTAATCAGCTGGAAGAAATAACTCGGGAAATGGAGGAAGGCGGGCTGAGTCTGGAAAATTCTTTAAAAAAATTCGATGAAGGAATGAAACTTGTCGATTTCTGCAGCCAGAAGCTTGATGATGCCCAGAAAAAGGTGGAGATTCTAGTCAGAAAAGACGATGACACCCTGGAATCAGAGCCTTTCCCCTTGGAAGATAAACTAAGAGAACAGGAAGAATAACTGATATTGAATATAAAATCTTATCTGGAAGAAAGACGCTTACAAATTGAAAGTACCCTGAAGCAGGTTCTGCCACGTCCCGAAGGCCTGCTGGCCGATCATATCAATGCCGTACGTTATTCCGTTTTTGCCGGCGGGAAACGTGTACGGCCGATTCTGGCAATGGCCACAGCAGAGGCCCTGGAAAGAAATCCTGAACCTTATTTGCCTCTAATAACCAGTCTTGAACTCATACACACCTATGCCCTGATTCACGATGACCTGCCAGCTATGGATGACGATGACCTGCGCAGGGGTAAGCCTACTAACCATAAAGTTTTTGGAGAAGCGGCAGCCATACTTGCCGGGGACAGCCTGGTGAGTTATGCCTTCGAGCTCCTCTCAGATCCCGAAATTGCCGTAGACCTGCCGGACTCTTCCAGAATGAAAATCTTGCACACTGTTTCCCGGGCTATAGGACCTCGGGGCATGGTTGGAGGCCAGGCCCTTGACATTGCTTATGAAGACCGAAAAATTCCGCTTGAGACCTTACGTTTTCTGCACAGTTGTAAAACCGGGGCCTTGATCAGGTCATCAGTTCAAACCGGGGCAATCATTGGAAAGGCCGGGCCGCAACAGTTTCAGGCTCTAACCAATTATGCAGACCATATCGGTCTAACCTTCCAGATTGTAGACGATCTTCTGGATGTTGAAGGAAATACGGAAAAACTCGGTAAATCCACAGGGGGGGATCTGGCCCGCAAAAAATCAACTTATCCTGAGCACCTGGGAATAGAAGAGACACATAAAAAAGCCAGGGATACAGTCGAAAAAGCGCTGGAAGCACTCGAATCCTTCGGCCGGCAGGGGGATCCCTTAAGGGAGATTGCCCGGTTCATCTATTACCGGGACAATTGAGGAAAAGATTAAATCCAGGCCGTTACCAGTGGAAAAGTTTAAATTTAAAAAAGCCTCAGCCTTGAACTATGCTGGAAAATTCCATTTTAGATATAATAAATTCGCCTGCTGATCTCAGATCGATCCATCAAGACCAGCTTTCCATTCTGGCTGGAGAAATCAGGGAAAGAATAATTAAAACCGTCTCCCGGACAGGAGGTCATCTGGCCCCCAGCCTTGGCGTGGTGGAACTGACCCTGGCTCTTCATTATATTTTTAACACCCCTGAGGACAAGTTGATATGGGATGTAGGCCATCAGTGTTACGCCCATAAACTTATTACCGGGCGCCGGGATAAGTTCCATACCCTTCGTCAGTACAAAGGAATCAGCGGCTTTACCAAACGTGAAGAAAGCTGCTACGACGTCTTTGATACCGGTCACTCCTCAACTTCCATATCAGTTGGCCTGGGTATAGCCCTGGCCCAATATCTGAAAGAAGAAAATAATAAAACCATATCAGTTATCGGAGATGGATCCATGACCGCCGGTATGGCCCTGGAGGCCTTAAATCAGGCCGGTCATCTCGACAAGGACCTGATCGTTGTCCTGAACGACAACGAGATGTCCATATCTCCCAATGTCGGGGTCCTATCAAGTTTTCTGAGCCGTAAAATGACGGGCCGGGCCATGTCACGTTTCAGGCACGATCTTTCCAGATTTTTAAAACGTTTTGACAACGTGGGAGAAAATATCCGTCAGGCTCTCAAAAAGAGCGAAGACAGCCTTAAAGGACTTCTTACTCCGGGTATGCTTATTGAGGCCCTGCAATTCGAATACATCGGCCCCTTATCCGGGCACAAGATAGACAACCTGATTGAGACTTTCCGCAACGTAAGAGACTTCAGTTCAGGACCGGTACTCATTCACGTACTTACAACCAAAGGCAAAGGCTATTATCCGGCGGAAACAAATCCTGATATCTATCACGGTATCGGCCCTTTTTCCCTGGAAACAGGGAAACCACACCCGGACAAATCCAAACGTATAACCTATACCAAGGCCTTCGGAGATACCGTGGTTGCCCTGGCGGAAAAGGAATCCCGTATAACCGCCATATCAGCGGCCATGCCTGGTGGTACCGGCCTGGAACTATTTTCCCGTATATATCCTGAAAGATTTTTCGATGTTGGTATAGCTGAACAGCATGCGGTTACTTTTGCCGCAGGTCTGGCCACCCAGGGAATGCTGCCTGTAGTGGCTATCTATTCCACCTTTTTGCAGCGGGCATTTGACCAGATCGTTCACGACGTCTGTCTTCCCAACCTGCAGGTTACTTTTGCTCTTGACCGGGGGGGGCTTGTAGGTGAGGACGGCCCCACTCACCACGGCGTCTTTGATTTTTCCTACCTGCGTTTCATCCCCAATATGGTGGTAATGGCCCCCAAAGATGAAAAAGAGTTGCAGGATATGCTCTATACAGCTGTTTTTTATCCAGGACCGGCTTCAGTACGTTATCCGCGGGGTAAAGGAGTAGGCAAGAGCTTAAGCAGGCATTTTGAAAATCTGCCTATAGGTAAGGGAGAACTGTTAAGAAAAGGGGAAGATCTGCTTCTTCTGGCCGCGGGGAACCGGGTCTATCCAGCCCTGGAAGCAGCTGAAGTGCTACATGAAAAGGGAGTGGAAGCGGCAGTTATCAACGCCAGATTTATCAAACCCCTGGATGAGGAGTTGATTTGTGAATGGGCCCGAAAAACGAAAAGAGTTCTTACCATTGAAGAAAATGTAAAGCAGGGCGGCTTTGGCAGTGCTGTTCTGGAACTCCTTAGCGTTAAAGGTTTAACCGGAATAACCACCTGGTTAACCGGCATTGAGGACAGATTTATTGAACATGGTGATCAGCAGATCTTGAGGAACAATACGGGAATCGATCAAGAAGCCATAGTAAGCAATGCCATAGATTTGCTGGAGAGATCAGAGGGGGCAGGCTTAAAGGCCTAAGGGCTATTTAGCCTTTAGCCTGCACTTTTTTAAGGCTATAAATTTGATGAACGGTTGCTTTTACTTTTTACTGTCAAGAATTTTCAGGATTTCATCGCTTATATCAATTGAATCAGTGGCGTAAAGTAAACCGCTGCGTGAATTGAGCCCTTTTTCGGTATTATCAAGGATAACTGTAAAACCATGTTTTTCGCCGTACTCCCTGATAATTCCATGAAGATCTTTCAGAATGGGTTTCATGACCCTCTCCTGGAGCTGTTCCAGTTCATACTTGGCGTCTTCCTGCTTAAGACGGAATTCACGCTGTATTTTCTCCATTTCCCGTTCTTTATCCTTCAGAACTTCCTCACTCCAGACTGATTTCTTCTTGGCAATGGACTCCCGCAGATCCTCAATTTCACTTCTTTTACTTTCAAATTTTTCCCTAAACTCCTCCACCTTCTGCTGTAGCTTCCTCTGTCCGGTCTGCCCGGCATCAGATTCACCGAGAACTTTTTTCAGATCAATGGTAGCTATTTTAATTTCAGCTGCATCAGCTTTCTGATCCCAAGAGAAAGAAAAAAACAGGCAGAAACTTAATAAGGTTAAACTCAAAATACGCCCAAGATAATACATGGAAATCGACTCCTGATTGACTTGTTTAATATGCACTAGCTACTATAAGTTATCAGTACCACTTGCCGGTATTGCCATAACCGGGGACCTTAAAGCGGAGAAATAAAATAATTACCGTATCTCCTTAAAGATGGCGAAAAAAAGACTAACGAATTTTAAAGTCATCTCTCCTGTTCTGGGTCCAGGCATGTTCATCATGGCCATGAACCAGGGGTTTTTCTTCACCGTAACTTATGGTACTTATACGATCTTCCTCGATCCCGAGGTTGACGAGATATCTTTTAGCACTATCAGCTCTTCTCTGACCCAGGGCCATGTTGTACTCACTGGTACCCCTTTCATCGCAATTGCCTTCAATAACTATATTCAGCCCCGGATTATCCTCCATAAATTCGCAATTCTTTCTCATTCTGCTGACCTGATCTTCTCGAATGGTGGATTTGTCAAAATCAAAATATACCGGCAGCATAGGAGCATGGGTCCGGCCTTCTGAAACTGCATGGCCCTCTTTCATGCTCTGGTCACCCTCGGACTGAAGAGGTTCAGGTTCTCCCATGGTTTCTCCGGTATCCATAATTCTTTCCGTGCCTTCTGCAGCCTGACTTCCGGCACCGCCTTCAGCCTCGGCCTCCATTTTTTCTTCTGTTGTTTGCTGTGCCATATCCTCTGAGATAACTTTCTTATCTCCACAACCAGCCATAAAGGTTGGGACAAAGATAAACAGAGTAGCCAATACCAGCATCTGGACGATTTTACCCCTCATAAATATCCTCCCTAATATTTTATAATAATTGAAATTAAAATTTATTGAAATTAATTATCCACTGCGTCCGGCACAAAGCTGCCTCCCCAAACAGTATCATCCCCAATCCAAAGACTGAAAATCCGGAACATTGAAATAATACCCTAATAATATAAGGAGAAAAAGCCAAAATAAAAAATTGATTTACAATTTATTTGGCGATCCAGATAACAAAATGTTAATTTATCGTGCTTAACAGCACAATCAAGGTTAAGATATGTGCGGGCGAATGAACGGGACCGTACAACCTGATTTGTCAAAAGATGTTTTGCCTTTCTTTATGAGAGTCTTTTTTATTTTGAGATTTTCGTCTCTAACAGTAAAAAAAAGTTGCTTGAAATTCAATCTTTTTTTGCCGATTAATAATAAACATTAAATAAATACTGTTATCATTAAATTGGATATCAGAAAAATTTCAACAAATACAATGATTTTTTCACTAAATAAACAGTACGTTGAGGTTGCCAGAAAAATAATTCGAGACCCTCAGGACATGATAGCCCAAAACCAGTGGGGAACATTTTTCGGGGTCAACCAGAAAACGCTTGATCAGGTGTGGGGACAATTAACTTCTCTCTCTGGAAATTCTTGTGTTTATATTTCCATGGAAATCGGTTCCGACAGGGATGTCTATGATCCGGTAAAGAAGTTCCTGGGAAATTATTGTCTCGAAAACTTCTCAGATCGGGTTTTTGAAAATTTAGCCAGGCGATACATGACGGGACCTGAAAAGATTCCCAATTATAGTGGAGGACTGGGCATTCTGGCGGGTGATACCTTGAAAAGTTTTGCAGATCTGAAAATCCCGGTCGTAGCTATCTCTCTGCTTTATCGAAAAGGCTATTTTTCCCAGCTGGTAGATTCACGACTGGGACAGATTTCTACAGCCACCCAATGGCAGCCGGCAAACACCCCGTCCCTGTATCTTTTAAAAGATCCTGATAATCCCCGACTTCCTCTGGAAATAGAAATAATTTTTTACGACCAAAATGACCGGGAAATCTTGGCAAGGGCCCAGTTATGGCTTAAAATGGAGATAAATAAAGATCTGGACTTTTTTGTTCCGGAAATTCTTCTTGATTTCTGTATCCCCTACAATCCTGAGAATATCTGTCAAGTCTGCCAGAGACTTTATGATTCGGTCTCTGAAGAGGCCAAGGCAACCCAGCGCAGGCTGCTTGGGGCCTCGATAAAACCGGTTATGCATAAGCTGGGACTTACCGCCTTCACCTTTCATTTGAACGAACAACACGGAATCACTGTTATCCTGCAGCTTATTTCAGAATATCTTGAAAATAAAATAGGGTCTTCATATCAAGTAAAAGCCACCGACCAAGATATTCTGGAAGCTGCCTCTTCCGTAGCCCGGCAGATTGTCTACACCATCCACACTCCTGTCAAGGCCGGTCATGACCGTTTTAAACGCTCTGTTATTTCCAGGATATGCAATTCGTTCTGCATCAGAGTCTTACATCTCTTAGCCCTTGATCAGAAAGACGGATCTCTCTACAACTTTACCAAACTGGCCATGCTGGTGAACCGAACAACAAACAGTGTAAGCCGCCTTCATAAAGAAGTAACCTGTAAACAGTTCCCTGAATTCAAAGAAAAAATAACGGCAATAACCAACGGTATCCATCATCTTACCTGGATAAGTGAGGCCAGGGCCGCCTTTTATGACAGTATAGCTGAATTCAAGGGTTGGCGGGATAATCCTACAGTTTTTGCCCGCGCCCTTGATCTCAAGGATGAGAAGTCTTTCAGGAAAGGCCTGGAAAAAGCCTGGCATAAAGACACCAGGCGCCTGATTGATTTTATCGATAAAATGTTCATAGAACACCGGGTAAAAAGAGATGAAACCTGGATAGACCCGCCCAACTATATCTCTCTTCTTGATGAGGATGACTGTCATCTGGATCCAAAAGTTTTCACCATAGGCTTTGCCCGGCGCTTCTCCGCTTATAAAAGAGCCGACTTAATATTTGACAATATCAATACCCTGGCGGATATTGTGGTCAGTAACAATTATCCGGTCAACTTTATTTTTGCAGGCAAGGCCCACCCAAGGGATGAAATTGGAAAAGCTCTTATAAAGCGTATACTTGACGTTCAGGAAGATCTGTATAAAAAGACCAGAGGGCTGGCCAAACTTGTCTTTATCACAGGTTATGATATGAAGATTGCCAAAACCCTGGTTTCCGGCGTACATGCCTGGCTTAATACTCCCAAAAGACCCCTTGAAGCCAGCGGCACCAGTGGAATAAAGGCTGCTTTAAACGGGGTTCCCAATATAAGCACTCTGGACGGCTGGTGGGCCGAAGGTTATCACCAGGGTAAAGCAGGCTGGAAATTCGGCCATGAGACTCCGATAACCCGTGAAAGTCTTAATGAAGATAAAGATCGGCTCCTTTATAAACAGGATGCAGCCTCTTTTTATCAGCTGCTCCCAGACATCCTCCAATGTTTTTACAAACCTGACTGTCGGAGGGAATTCATGGATAAAGCTGTAAACAACATTGCTTTAAACTGCCCGATTTTTAACACCCATCGTATGGCGGCAGAATATGTCCAGCGATACAAACTCCTTCTGCCGGAAGCAACTGAAAAAAGACTGGCGGAAATGAAAAAAAGCTATCAGAGTGATACCTATATAAACTGAATACTACCTGTTTTCCTTATCGCGCTTTATTTTTAATTTGATATCAAGCACAGGACTTCCATTAACAGCATCAAGGCCTTCTACATAGAGTGTTGCTTCTTCTATTCTTACCAGCGTGACATCTTGAATAGCTATCCTGGAAAGCCTGTTAGGTGTGCGGGAAGCAAAGACCCCCACAGACTTTCCATCAAGCCCCCTATTAAATACTGATTTGACCGCTCCCGATTTGTGGAGATAATAGACAATGGTAATATATTTCTCCTCATTAAGTCTATACATAAAGACTTTTTGAGCGGGGAAAAGCACTATTCTGGATATCCTGTCCCCTCCAACCACACCAAAGCCTGTAGGACTTTTTTTTAAATTGTTTTTTACCGTGCCAATGGGATAAATCTCAACCGGTTCAACATCTCCGAACATACATCTTGCACAAAAATAGGCATTATCCACAAGGCATAATTTATCTTCATCCGCCCATACCCCACATCTGCTGCATTGATAAATACCCTTGCTCATAACCTTTCTATCCAGGATAATGTTATTAACCCAACTTTTCAAAACCTGCTGTCTGGTAACCCCAGCTTTTTTGAAGAAACCATTGATTCTGGGTCCTGCCGGGGCTTAATAAGGATTACCATCAGGCACACTCGGAAAATCCGCAGGAATGGCAGACACAGCACCCTCCTTCATGCTCCACAGGCCCCCCGCACTCCGGGCAGGCCCCCAACCCTTTTTTCTCGGAAAAAGAATTTTTAGAACAATCTCCGCTATATTCAAGATGCCGCTGCACAGCTTTGGCAATAGCATCAGCACAGGAGACTACCTTGTTATTACCAAAACCGGCCGGCTTATGGCAGCTTATACCGATAAGCTGTTTAATTACCGAATCCGCTGACAAACCACTGCGCCAGGCAAGTGAAACAAGACGGCCTATAGCTTCACACTGGCTGGCTGCACAGCCCCCTGCCTTGCCTACAGTATTGAAAAGCTCAAAAAGCTGGCCGGGCCCATTTTCATTTATAGTCACATACATGGGGCCGCAGCCGGTGGTCATCTGATAGGTTGAGCCTCTAAGCTGTTTAGGCCGATTCCTCTTAACAGGTCTGTTTTCCAGGCTCTTTCCGGCTTTCTCTTGATCGGTTTTTCCCAGGTTCAGGACCTGGTGATCTCGGCAGCCATCCCTGTAGATAGTAATCCCTTTACACCCGGATTTGTAGGCAAGAAGATAGGCCTCTTTTACTTCAGACACTGTGGCGGAATTGGCGAAGTTAATGGTCTTGCTCACCGCGTTATCAGTATAACTTTGAAAAGCCGCCTGGATATCTATATGGTTTTTAGGTGTAATGTCATGGGCAGTCTCCAGTATTTTCCTGAAACGCAGCGGGACTTCCTCCAGGCCCTGAACACTTCCGCTGTAGGCAATCTTCTTGATTAATTCCCGGGAATAAAAACCATTTTCCTTGGCCATATCTTCAAAAACTGGATTTACCTCGTAAAACTCATCGTCATCCATAACCCGTCGAACATAAGAGATGGCAAAAAGCGGCTCCACTCCGCTCGAGCAGCCGGCCAGAATACTTATAGTACCAGTCGGAGCAATAGTTGTTCTGGTGGCATTGCGAACCGGTTTATCAATATCCTTCCTGCCATAGATGCTGTTTTTAAAACCGGGGAATGGCCCCCGGATTTCTGCTAATTCTCTGGAGGCCTGAAAAGCGGTATCATCAACAAACTTCATCACTTCCCGGGCTGTCTTTTGAGCTTCCCGGGAAGAATAAGGTATGCCTAACTTCAAGAGCATGTCGGCGAACCCCATGACTCCCAGCCCGATTTTCCTGTTCTGCCTAGTCTTTTCTTCAATCTCCCTTAAAGGATAACGATTAACATCGACCACATTGTCAAGAAAATGGATACACCGGCTTACGGTTTTCTTTAGACGCCCATAATCCAGTTGTCCGTCTGTTACCATGTTGGAAAAGTTCAGAGAACCGAGATTGCATGATTCATGTGGCAAAAGTGGCTGTTCACCACAAGGATTAGTGCTTTCTATCTCGCCCAGGTCCGGAGTTGGATTATCCGCATTTATCCGGTCAATAAAAGCAATTCCAGGTTCACCGGATAACCAGGCCTGTTCAGCAATCTGATTGAACATCTTTACTGCACTCTGACGGCTAACCACTTCACCGTTTCTGGGATTAATCAGGGGATATTCATCGTCATTCTCTATGGCCTCCATGAAACTGTCGGTTATAGCCACGGAGATATTGAAATTATTTAAAACAGAGAGATCGGATTTAACCTTGATGAAATCCATGATATCAGGATGATCAATTCTGAGTATAGCCATGTTGGCGCCTCTTCTGGTCCCTCCCTGCTTGATTGTTTCTGTAGCACTGTCAAAAACCGACATAAAGGAAAGGGGACCACTGGAAATACCCCGGGTAGAATGGACTATATCATTTTTAGGGCGTATACGGGAAAAAGAGAAACCTGTTCCTCCTCCGCTTTTATGAATCAAAGCGGTCTGTTTCACTGCTTCAAAGATACTTTCCATGGTATCCCCGACTGGCAGAACAAAACAGGCGGACAACTGGCCCAGTTCACGCCCGGCATTCATCAGGGTGGGAGAGTTGGGCATAAAATCAAAATGCGCCATAAGATTATAGAATTCATGGGCCAGGGCATGAATATCAGCCTTCTTATCGTAAAATCGGTCTGCTTCGGCAACAATCCGGGCCACCCTCCAGAGCATCTGCTCAGGTCCCTCTATAATATTTCCCTGCTCATCTTTTCTGAGGTATCTCCTCTCCAGTACTGTTAAAGCAGTTTCACTGAATTCAGGTGCTCCAAGCCCTGCCGGCAGTTCAAGTTCAAGTTCGTCGATCACCATCTTTCTCCCCATTATCATATCCTTAAATTGTTTTTTAAATTATGGTTCTTAAATAGAATATATACTAAATATTGCGTTACTCTAAATATAAGACCACAAAATAAAGGAATTTGTCAAAAATAAAATTCATTTTTTTAAACTACCGCTCTTACTTTACTGAAATTACAAAAATTATAAAAAACTTATTTACTCGTAAAAAATAATAACTTGAATTATTTTCTTTCCAGATTTTATCCTGTTGATGACTCGGACGCTTCGCGCCGATCCATCGCTCTGCGGATTACTATCCGCGCGTTATCTGCCGATTACTGAAAGCTGTCTCGCCTGTCCTGTAGGCATAGACAGGCAATATCTGACAACAAAAAAGTAAAAAAAGATAAATTTTGTGAAGTTAAAACATTTACAGACATACTCCGGATCAAAAATAAAATGCCACAAACAACTAACCCGGTTAATTACCTGAAAAAAATATATGTCCAGGAAAGCTGTCATCATTATCCCTATACCGCAGATATACTGAAACGAGCCGGGAATATAGAAGTAGAAACCATTGCCGACCATGAAAATCCCGGGATCAAGGACATCTCATCTTTTCCTTACAGTTTCAAGGAAGGCAAGCAACACTTACTTCTCACCAGCAACAAAGGGCCTTTTTTCAAACCCTGTCCGGGGACCCGCGAATATCAATGCTGTGGCTACCAGATCTTAAACATCGGGATGAATTGCCCTATGGATTGTGTTTATTGCATACTCCAGGCCTATCTCAATAACCCCTGGCTCAGCTTTTTTGTCAATATCGATGATCTCCTGAGCGAACTTGATCTGGTTTTCAACCGCACCAACCAGTTCTGGCGGATAGGGACCGGGGAATTCACCGACAGTATGGCCCTGGACTCATTAACCGGTCTGAGCAGAATCCTCGTAGATTTTTTTAAAGATAAAAAAAACGCAATCCTGGAACTCAAAAGCAAAAGCGCTGTTATTGAAAACCTGAAGGGGCTTGATCACGGGGGCCGGACTGTAATGGCCTGGTCTCTGAATAGTCCGGCAATAGCGGACCGGCATGAACTGAAAGCGGCCTCTCTGGAAGAAAGGCTGGCCGCAGCAGCCAAATGTGCAGACTGGGGTTACAAACTGGCCTTTCACTTTGATCCTATCATCTATCATAAAGACTGGCAGGCAGGATACAGCCATATCATCGGAGAACTGTTTAGAAAAGTACCGGCTGAGGCTATTGTGTGGATAAGCCTGGGAGCGCTGCGCTATCTGCCCGGACTTAGATCTGTTGCCCTCAGACGTTTTCCCGGGGCCCGTTTCTTTCAGGAAGAATTTATTATCGGCCTTGACAATAAACTTCGCTATTTCCGCAGCTTAAGAGTGGAACTGTACAAACACATTCTTAATGAACTCCGGAAGTATGTGGCTCCTGACACCTGTTTATATTTCTGTATGGAAAGCGAAGAGGTCTGGCAGGAATGCGGTTTTAAAAGCGATGACGCCCGAAACCTGCCGGAAAATCTCGATAGAGCTGTAAGCTAATTTTTTATTTTCGCTCTTGCACCTTGACCTGTATGGATTACATTTTTATTTTAAAGTAATAACCTATAATGCAAGACAACTTTATTAGAAAAGGAGAACAAAATGATAAATAAAGCCATTCTAATCGGTAATCTCGGAGCTGACCCTGAGGTACGTTACACCCAAAACGGTACAGCAGTTGCCAATTTCAATATAGCCACCAACGAAAAGTGGAAGGGACAGGACGGCCAGATGCAGGATCAGACTGAATGGCATAAAATAGTGGCTTTTGCCCGGCTTGGAGAAATCTGCGGTGAATACCTGTCAAAAGGTTCAAAGGTATATATTGAGGGGCGTATCCAGACCAGGAAATGGGAAGACAAGGATGGAATAACCAGGTATACTACGGAGATCGTGGCCCGCAATATGCAGATGTTAGACCCTAAAGGCGGCAGCTCGTTCAGCGGGGGAGGCTATGACCAACCGCCGACACCTGAACCCCGTAGCAGCGGCGGTTCAGGAGAAGAGGTCCCCTTCTGAATATGACTGGACTATTCAGACAGGGACGGGGAAATGATTAATTTGAAAATTCAATAATAATATAAAGTTAAAATATGAAAGACTACTACAGTATCCTGGGGGTGGATAAAAACGCCTCTCAGGATGAGATAAAAAAGGCCTACCGTAAAATGGCCCTCAAATATCATCCTGACAAAAACAAGGATAACAAGAACGCTGAAGACATGTTTAAGAAGGCCAATGAAGCCTATGCCGTCCTTTCTGATCCTGAGAAGAGGAAACAGTACGACACTTACGGTTCGGAAGACTTCCAGCAGCGATACAGTCAGGAAGATATCTTCCGGGGATCTGATATAGGCTCAATTCTGAGGGAATTCGGCATAAACCTTGGAGGTATGGGCGGCCGGGGCAATTTCCGCACCACTTTTCACACTTCCGGCAGAGGTGGCAGCTCTTTCGAAGACTTGTTTTCCCAGATGGGAGGAGGCAGCCACGGAAGAGAAGATTTTTACAGATATCAACAGCCGGTTAAGGGACAGGATCTCTCCCTGGAGCTCTCTATTCCGCTGGAGGAAGTTCTTCATGGCGCTGAAAAAACAATTTCGCTGGGCCATGGCGGTAAAAAGGTTTCCGTGAAAATTCCCGCCGGCATTGAATCAGGAAAGAAGCTGAGGGTCTCCGGTAAAGGTAACCCGTCTCCTTACGGGGGAGCACCTGGAGATCTTTATCTGTATGTAAAAATACTGCCTCACCATACATTTACCAGGGAAGGCAGCAATCTGGTGGTTGACAAGCAAATACCATACAGTTCCGCTATTCTTGGTACTAAGCTCTCAGTGCCAACTCTTGAAGGCAGCCATCTGAATGTGACCATACCTCCAGGCACCCAGCCCGGCAGAAAACTGCGCTTAAAAGGCTATGGCCTGCCCAAAAAAGCCAATGGGCCACGGGGAGATTTAATGGTAAGGATTGGGGTCAAGGTTCCCAAGTCAATAAACGAAGAACAGAAGAAACTGGTTGAACGGTTGGCTGAACAGGGACTTTAATTGCGAATCAACAATCAGCCTTCAGGTTTCAGCCAAGGCCTTATTGCTAATACCTTAAGTCTCATACCTTAAATTTTTAGTAGGGATTTTGATTATGCACAACATAGCAGTCCTGGCCGGGGATGGTATAGGACCGGAAGTGATGGCGGAGGCGCTCAAGGTGCTTGACGCTGCCGCAGAAATTTTCTCATTCAAACTGGAATACCACAAGGCGGATGTCGGGGGCTCTGCCATAGACCGCCAGGGTAGCGCCCTGCCCTCTTCTACCCTCAGGGTCTGCGAAAAAAGTGATGCCATACTCTTCGGCTCGGTAGGGGGCCCGAAATGGGAAAGCCTGCCCCCGGAGGAACAGCCGGAGAGAGCCGCGCTTCTGCCCCTGCGCAAGCACTTTGACCTCTTCTGCAATTTCCGTCCCTCAAAGGTATTCAGATCCATGGCCTCATCCTGTCCTTTACGGGCAGATATAGTTAAGGAGGGCTTTGACATCCTGGTTGTCCGGGAATTGACCAGCGGCATCTATTTCGGTCAACCTAAAGGCCGGCGGGGAAAAGGGCCGGAAGAAGAGGCCTGGGACACCATGATCTACAGCCGGGCGGAGATAGAGAGGATAACCAGAATGGCTTTTGAGGCTGCCAGGCTGCGCCGCAGGAAAGTGACCTCCGTGGACAAGGCCAATGTCCTGACTGCCATGGTTCTCTGGCGGGAAGTGGTTCAGGAGGTAGCCCGGGATTACCGGGATGTTGAACTTAAATCTATCTATATTGATAATGCCGCCATGCAGCTTATCAGGGACCCCCACCAGTTCGATGTTATACTCTGCGGCAATATGTTCGGCGATATCATCTCGGATGAGACGGCAATGCTCACCGGCTCCATGGGACTTCTGGCCTCTGCCAGCCTGAACCGGCAAAAATTCGGGCTTTATGAGCCCGCCGGCGGCTCAGCCCCGGACATAGCAGGCCAGAACATCGCCAACCCGGTTGCCCAGATCATCTCCGGAGCCATGATGCTTCGTTATAGCCTGGGCGAGGAAAAGGCGGCGGATGCCGTTGAAAAAGCGGTTGCCGCCACTATGGAAGATGGAATTCATACCGCAGATATAGCAATCTCCAAAGACAAGGCAGTGGGAACCGTACAGATGGGAGATGCCATTGTCTCCCGGCTGAAGAAAAATTAATCATGGCTGGTTTTATTATCTCTTTTAAGCAGATTTAAAGCCAGACCGGCGGCCCTGTAAGAAGCCCCTCCCCCTCCCAGCCTTTCTCTGACCTGTTTAAGTTCGGTAATCATCCGCTCCCTGGCCGGTTCTCCTGGTCGCAATTCCTCCAGGGCCCTGGCGAGATTTTCGGGGACAGCCCTTCCCTGAAGGTATTCCGGGATCACCTCCCGTCCGGCAATCAGGTTCACCAGGGAGGCAAATTTTACTTTTGCCAGTCTTTTACCAATGAAATAAGTTAGAGGAGAGAGGCGGTAAGCAACTACCATAGGGACACCAAGGATGGCAAGTTCTAAAGTGACGGTCCCTGAAGCGGCGATCGCCAGATCAAAGGCTGCCATTGTAGTGTAATGATCCTGATCAATCACCTTTACTTTGAGAGATGAAGAGGCCAGACCGGCTTCTTCCAGATCTGCCCTGGTCACTGTTGAGGCCCGGGGCAATACGAAAGACAAACCATCATGCCTTTCTCTGAGTTTTTCCCCGCTTTTCAGGAAAATTGGCAGCATGGTTTTTATTTCCCTTCTTCTGCTTCCCGGCAGAATACCAATCAGGAGATCGTTTTCCGGAACAGCATATTTTTGCCGAAACTCCCGGGAAGACATAAAGACCCTGACACAGTCCATTAAAGGATGGCCCACAAAATGGGCGGGAATACCGCGCTTATTGTAGAACTCCTCCTCAAAAGGCAGAATCACTCCGATCTCATCAACTATCCGGGCTATCTTCTGAGCCCTGCCGCTACGCCAGGCCCAGACCTGAGGGGGAATATAGTACAAGACAGGAATACCCGTCCGCCTGGCTTTCCTGGCAATCATCAGGTTGAACTCAGGAAAATCAATAAGAATAAGGAGACGGGGGGGGCTTTGCTGAAGGGAATCCAGAAGAATACGACGGGCCTTATAGACAGCTGCCAGTTGGCTGATAATCTCAACCAACCCCACCATGGACATCTCGGCAGCATCTACCATGGTATCAACCCCGGCCTGCCGCATCTTATCTCCTCCCATTCCACATAGTTCAAGACCGGGATTCATTTCCTGCATGGCTGCTACAAGTCCGGCACCATGGATGTCACCGGAGGCTTCTCCAGCCAGTATCATGACTCTGGGCCCTGCCATGACAGCTAATTCTGACAAAGCAGATCTTGGTGGCTGCGGCGGTGGGCTTCAAGCTGATCAATTATCTGCAGGGCCACTTGCAAAGCCCGGCGCCCCTCAAGGCCGGAAACCAGCGGTACCTGACGCAGCCGTACACAATCTACAAAATGACTCAGCTCATCAGCCAAGGCATCTTGTTCGCTAAAACAGAGATCGGCGTATTCTTCTATGGGCCTACCATCTTCGCTCAGAGCATTTTTCCTTTTGATAATAGTGACTTCCTTGTCGGCATAATTAACCGAAATGGTGCTGTCAGGCTGAAAAATACGGAGACTGCGGATATTATTCAGATCCACCCTGCTTACGTTGACACTGGCAGTACAACCGTCTGCAAAAATAAGCTGGGTATTGGCAACGTCCGTATATCCTGTCACCACGCTGGTTCCAATTGTACGAATATCCTTCAAGGGTTGAGGAGTTATATTAAGGATTATATCTATATCATGAATCATCAGATCAAGAACTACATCCACGTCAGACCCACGGGGATTGAACCGGTGTACCCGCCGAGACTCAATAAACAAAGGACAGGTCAGATAATCTTGCATGGCTACAACAGCCGGATTAAAACGCTCCAGATGACCGACCTGGAGAATAAGCCCTTTTGCCTCGGAAGTCCTGATAAGGGCATCCGATTCATCCAGGTTCCGGGTCATCGGTTTTTCCAGCATCACATCCACACCTCTCGCAAAACAGTCTGCGGCTACTTGGTAATGCAGGGAAGTGGGCACCACCACACTGACCGCATCCACCCTGTCCAACAGCTCGCGATAATCGTTATACGGGGTGGTATGACATTTGCCGGCCACTTCCTCTGCCGCTTCCCTGGAGCTGTCAGCCACTCCGACCAGATCAACATCATCCATGGCCGCATACTTTGCAGCATGAATACGACCCAGATAACCTACACCAATCACACCGATTTTAATTTTTACCATTCAAATTCCTTATTGATTATGAACTCAGCCTTCAATCAAGAGTATTCTATACCATCTTTCGCCCTGTCTTGTCATAGCGCCACAAATCCTGTCTGCATCAGGCATATTTCACACTGCCATTATCAATTTTTTCTGCACAACTGATCTACTTTTTTTAACAAGTCGGGAATACGATATTTACCTGACATTGATATAATATTATTTTTAGCAACTTCCAGTTTAATACCAATACTTGTAACATACAAAGGCGTTCGGCTTTTGCCTCTGTATATCTCGTATTCTTTCCCGATGTCTTTGAATGGACTTTTAGCTACACCTATTACCGGTACTCTGGCGTTCAGCGCATCGTGCAAATACATACCCAGTCCATATCTACTTTTACCGTCTAATTGAACAAAACCGTCAACGACAATTATATCCGGCCTGATATCACGATCTTCTAACAGTTTCAGTATGCAGGGCAGTTCTCTTCGATAGAACTCGCCTGGAATATATTCTTCAACTTCAGAAAGTTCAATTTTAAAAACACCGCTGTCATTCTCGTCTGCCCAGTTTTCAAATGCGACACCTGCAATAGAAGCCCCTTGATCCCGATAATCCACATCAACCGCTATTATCATTTTCAGAAATTTACCTTATTTCCTTTATGAAGCCCCGATTCCCCTTCCCTGCTCCCAAAAACCAAAACCCAAAAACTGTCACTGACCTCACTGAGGGCTCATATGGAGCCAATTCAAAACCGCCTGAAAGCCACCCCAAGATCGCCCTAAAAAAATAAAAAACTCAACTTTCCGACTTGAGAAAACTATTATGATTTCAGACGGTTGGTATGTAAGATACTTGTTATTTTAATATCTCAAGTCAGAATCTGGTCATCCGATAAGCGGTGATGCCGTCTCAACTTTTCCGGGCGCCAAGGATAAAAAGTAAAGACAATCGCTACTACTACGGTAAGCATTATCCAATCGACACCATACAGGATAATGGCATCAGTTGAATACCCGCCATAAGGGGAGGCAAGTTCTCCGGTCAAGGATTTACCTACAAGCAGAAGAAGCAGGGCCGGAGTTACAAAACGTATACATATATCCCAGAAAAAAGGGACCTTTCTTCCACCGGCCTCTTCGATATGGGCCTTGGCATTCTGCACTTTGAGGAGCCATCCTACCAGGAAACATTCCATTATTCCCCCGATGACCAGACCGTAATTAGTTACAAAATGATCAACAATATCGAGAATCAACAGGCCTCCTCTTGTGGTAAATACAATACTGCCGGCAAAACCCAGGAGACAGAGCGCGCTTACCACTTTTTTGCGGGGCCAGGAGAATTTATCCATCAGGGAACAGGTAAAGGCCTCCACAAGGGAAATTCCGGAGGACAGACCGGCTATAAGGAGGATAAGAAAAAAAATGGCGCCGAATAGTTCCCGGCCGAAAGGAAGCTGGCGAATAGCCTCAGGATAAACAACAAAGGCGAGCTGTGGCCCCCCCTTGATCACCTGGTCAAAAGGTATTCCCTTGCTGGCGGACATGAAACCGACAATTCCGAAGACGATAAAACCGGCAATAAACGAATAAATACAGTTGACTATAGATATCCACAGTGCACTGCCCACCAAGTCTGTCTTCCTGGGCAGATAACTGGCATAAGTGATCATTATGCCAAATCCCAGGGAAAGTGTAAAAAATATCTGTCCGAAAGCAGTTACCCAGACGTTCCAGACCGCCGGGTCTGAAAAATTCTTGATGATATTGATCTTGTCCCAATCGGGCTTTAAGTAGAAGTTCTTAATAGCTGAACCGGCCCCTTCCAGATTAACAGTCCAGCCCACTAAAATAATGGTGAGCACAAACAGCAGAGGCATAAAAAAAGTACAGGCCTTTTCAATGCCGTAATTTACCTCGCGATAACAGATAACCCAGCATGTAAACCAGATAAAAAAAGTTGCTGAAATAATAGGCACCCGGATGCCTCCTAGATCCAGGGGCGAGTCTGTCAACTGCAGAAAAGAATTAAAGAAAAAATCCTGGGGATCAGGTCCCCAGGACAGGTTGAGTGAAAAGAAAAAATAATTGAGACACCAGCCCATTACTACGGAATAGTAGAGCATGATCCCGAAAAGGGCTATAATCGGCATCCACCAGCCAACCCATTCCATATTTCTGCTTACTCTGGCAAAGGCCAGTGGAGATGAACCTTTTCCCCTGTGCCCCAAGACATATTCCAGGATAAGCAATGGGATACCGGCGATTACCAGGGCAATAAAATAGGGAAGAAGAAAAGCCCCCCCCCCGTGTTCAAAGGCGGTATAACTGAAGCGCCATATATTACCCAGGCCTAGAGCAGAACCTATGGCAGCAAGCAAAAAGCCCAGCTTGCTTCCCCACACCGGACGTGATTTTTTTTGTACCATTTAACCGCCTTAAAGTTATATGATAAGATTCAGAGGCCAAAATTTATTTAATTAAAATTTTACTTTATTCATTCCTGAACCTTATTTATAATCCAGGTAAACTTTATATAAAAAAAAACCTTTGTCAACTAAGTTGCATTTTATTAATTTTCCTGGTTTGATTTACTTATGAGGTTAAATAGTTCAATACGGGCAAAACATAAACCGACACTTGACAGGGTAAACCGATGTCCATAGAATCCAAGTATATTGAGAATGTAAAGAATTTAGTGCCCAGACCTGATATCGCCCTGGAAGTGGCAACTATGGCCCATAATACTGAATGTCACTTCCCCTCCCTGGCTGCCAAGATTGAAAAAGATCCAAACCTCACCGCCAACATGATGCGCCTGGCCAATTCCGCCTATTTCGGTCTTAAGAGCAGTTTCTCCTCAATTCAGGAAATTCTGGTAAGACTTGGCCTGGAAACTGTCCAGATTCTGGCAATCACCGGGGCAGCCTCCGGACTGCTGAGTTCCCCCCAGGAAGCCTACAATCTTAAACCCAAGGCCCTGTGGCATCACTCTTATGCCACCGCAGTTCTTGCCAAAATAATCTGCAGTTACTTAGACATCCAGGATAAGAATTCAACTTACACTGCAGCCCTACTCCACGATATCGGCAAAGTGCTGCTGAATCGTCCTTTACAGATAGCTTTATCCAATCTCGATTCTGATCAGAGAAAAGGTTTCATTAATGAGATAGCCATGGAAGAAGCACTCCTGAAAACCAATCATGTCAGAGTGGGCCAGGCACTTCTCAAAAAATGGCGATTACCGGTTAAGATCCATGAAGCGGTGGGTTACCATCATACCAACCCCGAAAAATATGGACAAAAAGGAATTAAGATGGCTGTCTTCCTGGCCAATTACCTGGCGGTGAGTATCGGCATTTATTCCCTGTCAGAAGATGATTACCCCACTTTTGATATAGATGATCTTCTGCATAGAGAGGAGTCGATAAACTATCCCGATGAAATATATAACAATATGGAAGAGATAATAGATAATTTTTTTTATATTCTGCACGGCAAATAGAAAATGAGAAGCTGATACGATCAAAATAATGCCCTGACTCAATAAGGCGGCTCTACAGACAGGGACAGCCTTTTTCGGAATTCTCTGCCGCTTATCTCCCGGGCTCCAAGGCTTATTAGATGATTCGTCTTCATCTGGCAATCAATCATATCAAAGTCCCATTCTTTCAAGCAGTTAACCAGATGGGCCAGAGCCACCTTGGAACTGTTTGAAACAAGACTGAACATTGATTCACCAAAAAACACCTTTCCCAGACAGATCCCATAAAGACCGCCGACCAGTCTCCTCCCCTGCCAGCATTCCACGGAATAACAATAACCAGCCTCATAGAGACGGCAGTATGCCTCTATCATCTCCTCCACAATCCAGGTGCCCTCCTGACCCCGGCGGGGAATGGAGGCACAGGCCCTGATCACTTCCGGGAATGATTTGTTAAGGGTTAACTGAAAAATGCCCTGCCGGATGATACGGGCCAGTCTTCTGGAAACATGAAACTCATCCGGCACCAGGATCAGACGAGGATCAGGAGACCACCAAAGGATAGGGTCTCCCGGACCGTACCAGGGGAAAATACCCTGAGAATAAGCAAGGATCAGCCTGTCTATATTCAGGTCTCCTCCCACAGCGAGCAGACCCTCATTACCGGCAAGTTCAGGAGGTGGAAATATCAGATCATCGGTTAACTGAAATATCAAAAAATACCCCAGAAATCCTTGTAATTTATTAATAAGATAAGCATTGACCGCAAATAGAAACCAGTTCCTGATAGTATTTTAAATGATTATTTGAAAATGGCAATAATTCGATTTTCTTCTTTAATAGGGAATGCAGGGATGTTATAAAATCAAGAACTACGAATACTATCAAAAACAGTATCCTGCAATGATAACATCATGGAATAAATAGATAAAGTAGCCAAAATCTTAACCTTCGATCTTTAGTTAACCATGTCTGATTTCGTTCACCTCCATGTCCATACCCAGTACAGCCTCCTGGATGGGGCTATCCGCATAGACGACCTCCTGGCCAAATGCCGGGAATATAAAATGGATACTGTGGCCATTACCGACCATGGCGCCATGTTCGGGGCCCTGGACTTTTACCTGAAAGCCAAAAAGGCCGGAATAAAGCCGATCGTGGGCTGTGAATTCTATATATCTCCCACCGACCGTTTCGACAAAAGCGCCAAAAGCGCAGGCCAGGCAGCCCACCATATAATTTTACTGGCCATGGACAGCCTTGGTTATCATAATCTCCTGAAACTGGCTTCCATCGCCCAGCTCGAAGGCTTTCACTATAAGCCCAGAATAGATAAAGAGGTTTTGGCAGAGTACAATGACAGGCTAATCTGTATGACCGCCTGTCTGAAAGGCGAGATACCGGAACTCATAGCCAAAAAAAAGGACATGGCCAAGGCCCGGGACAAAGCCCTTGAATTTCAAAAAATTTTCGGAGACCGATTTTATTTTGAGATCCAGAAAAATGGCATTACTGACCAGCACAAAGTAAACCTGGGATTACAGCAGCTCTCCGAGGATCTCGGCATCCCCCTGGTTGCTACCAACGACTGCCATTACTTAAATCCGAATGAGGCCAAGGCCCATGAAGTTCTGCTCTGCATCCAGACCGGCAAAACCATAAACGATCCCAAAAGATTCCGGATCGACTCGGACCAGCTTTATTTCAAGTCCCCGGAAGAAATGACCAGTAATTTTTCCTGGGCTCCGGAGGCCTTGAAAAACACCAGGAAAATAGCTGACCGCTGCAATCTTGAACTGGAATTCGGTCAGCACCACTTTCCTTATTTCCCGGTCCCAGAAGAAGAAACAGTAATATCCTTCTTTGAAAAGGAAGTACACCGTGGTTTTCGACAGAGGCTTGCTGAAATCAGGGAGATGAGGAAATTATCTGAAGAAGAGGAACAAGAATACCGGAAACGCCTGAAACGGGAAATAAAAATCATCAAGGACATGGGCTTTCCCACCTATTTCCTTATTGTAGCCGATTTCATAAACTGGGCCAAAGGACAGAATATCCCTGTCGGCCCCGGCCGGGGCTCAGGGGCTGGAAGCCTGGTAGCCTATGCCATGGGAATTACCAATATAGATCCGATCCCCAACGGTCTTATCTTTGAACGTTTTCTTAACATGGAACGGATGTCCTTGCCTGATTTTGACGTAGACTTCTGCATGGACAGACGGGGCGAAGTCTACAATTATGTTCATGAGAAATACGGCGGAGATTCCCATGTTGTCCAGATCATCACCTACGGCTCTATGAAAGCCAAAGGGGTTATCCGGGATGTGGGCCGGGCCCTGGATATCCCCTTTGGCGAAGTGGACAAGATAGCCAAACTGGTCCCTGATGATACGAAAATCACGATCAAAAAAGCCATCCAGAATGAACCCCGCCTTCGCAGTCTGCAGCAGCACGATGACAAGGTGGCGAATCTTCTGGAGATCGCCATGGTCCTGGAAGGCTTGCAGCGCCATACTTCTATCCATGCCGCCGGAGTGGTCATATCTCCGGAGCCTATGGTGGAGTATCTTCCGATATGCAAGGGCCCGGGGGGCGAGGTGCTTACCCAGTATGACATGAAGCATACCGAAAAAACCGGATTGATCAAATTCGACTTCCTGGGTCTCAGGACTCTGACCGTCATAGATAAGGCGGTAAAGTTGATTAACAATGATCTGGATAACCCTCTTGATATTGACAAGATCCCCATGAATGACCGTAAGACTTATGACCTGCTCAGCCGGGGCGACAGTTTAGGGGTCTTTCAGCTTGAAAGCCCGGGAATGCGGCAACTCATTATAAAAATGCAGCCGGAACAGTTCCCGGACATGGTTGCCCTGGTCGCCCTTTACCGGCCCGGACCCCTGGAAAGCGGGATGGTAAACGACTATATCGAGGCCAAACACGGCAGGAGAGTAGTCCATTATCTTCTCCCCCAGCTTGAACCTATCCTTAAAGAGACTCACGGGGTCATTGTCTATCAAGAACAGGTAATGAAAATAGCCAGTGTTATTGCGGGTTACAGCCTTGGTGATGCTGACATCCTGAGAAGGGCCATGGGTAAAAAAATCCCGGAAGAAATGGAAAAACAGCGGGAAAAGTTCATGGAGGGAGCCAGGAAGAACAATATTCCGGAAAACAAGGCCAGTCGTCTCTTTGACCTGGTGGCCAAATTCGCCGGCTATGGTTTCAACAAGTCTCACAGTGCCGCCTATGCCTACATAGCTTACCAAACCGCCTATCTCAAGGCCCACTACCCGGCCCAGTTCATGGCCGCCCTTCTCTCTTCCGAGATGAGCAATACCGATAAGGTGGTTCTATACATCGAAGAGTGCAAGAACCGTGAAATAGATGTCCTGCCGCCTGATATAAACGAAAGTTTTCATGATTTTACAGTTATCAATGATGTCATACGTTTTGGCCTGGCCGCAGTCAAGAATGTCGGCGGTGCCGCCCTTGATTCCATCATTGAAGAAAGAGAGAGAGACGGGGCCTATAAGTCCCTGGGAGACTTCTGTGCCAGAATTGATACCCGTAAAGTTAACAAAAGGGTAATCGAAAGCCTGATAAAGGCGGGAGCTTTTGATTCCTTCAGGGTAAAAAGAGCCCAGATGTTCGCTATCCTGGATCAAGCCATGGAACAAGCCCAAGCCATCCAACGCAACAGGGAGAGCGGCCAGATGTCCCTCTTTGCCGCCATGGGCAAGGAAATTCAGGAAAAATCAAACACTATATCCCTGCCTGACATAGAGGAGTGGCCCAAGCAGGATATCCTGGCGGCGGAAAAAGATACCATTGGTTTTTATCTTACCGGCCATCCACTGGACGATTTCCGGAAAGAACTGCAAGAACTTATCAGCGTAAATATCCGGGATCTTCCGGAGGAAAAAGACGGCAGCCGGGTAAGAATAGGCGGCATCATGCGGTCTTATCAGGGAAAAAACAGCAGGAAAGGCGACCCCATGGCCATTATAGAACTGGAAGGACTCTCCTCTCATATAGAGATCGTGGTCTTTCCCCATCTTTTCGCCTCCTGCTCTCACCTCTTAAACGATAACCATCCTCTGATTATCCAGGGCAGACTCAGGAAAGAGGACGGCAGGGTCAAAATTATGGCAGAGGAGATCCTCACCCTCAGAGAAGCCAGACTGAAATATACCACCGCTGCCAGAGTCATGCTCAGGGCCGATACTGTTGACCGACCGGAACTTACCAGGCTCAAGGAAATATTTCAACGCTATCACGGCCCCTGCAAACTCACCATGACTCTGCATTTCGACAACCGGGGAGAGGTGGATATCGATATACCGGAAGAGATGACTGTCAGTCCTGATCAAAGACTTTCTGAAGAAATAAAATCTATTATGGGATATGAGGCCGTAAACTGGATAGTAACTTACCCCGGGGCTCATCAAAACGCAGACAGAAAACAAAAAAAATCTGGATAAATACTCCCATGCGATTTTCCAGGCATTTTTATGACCTCTTTTATCCCCTGTTAATTGCTGTTGTCATAGGGGCCCTGGCAGGACTGGGGGCTGTTGTTTTCCGCTGGCTCATTGCCTTTCTTATCCAAAATTTTCAATTTATTGCGGTTACTCTGGCAGATCATTCCTCTGACTTTACTGCAAGTGTATGGTTCATCCTGCTCCCTGCCCTGGCTGGTCTTGTAATCGGCCCGATCATCACCTTCTGGGCTCCTGAAGTAAGGGGGCCCGGAGTACCTGAAGTCATGGAAGCCCTGGCCCTGCGCGGGGGGCATATCCGGCACCGGGTCACTCTTATCAAATCATTTGTTACTGCCACTCTTATTGCCGCCGGAGCCTCGGTGGGCCGGGAAGGACCGATAGTGCAGATAGGCTCCTCCATAGGTTCCACCCTTTCTCATCTGCTTAAACTGGACAGGCAGAAAAGACGCATAGCTGTGGTCTGCGGTGCAGCTGCAGGTATCGCCGCCACCTTCCAGGCCCCGATGGCCGGCACCCTTTTCGCGGTGGAGATCCTTCTTTTTGACCTGGAGACCGCTTTCCTCAGCCACATTGTTATTGCCTCGGTAACCGGTACCCTGGTAGCCAGATCCTGCTGGGATGATCCGGCAATTTTCCATATCCCCTCATTTTCTCTGGTTCATACAGGTGAACTGGCAATGTATCTCGGGCTGGGGATTGCTGCCGGCCTGCTCGGGGTTCTGCTTATGGCTGCAATTACAAATCTCCCCGGAGTATTCAAACGGCTCAATATCCCCTTCTGGCTGACTCCGGCAACAGGCGGTCTGCTTGTAGGCTTGATCGGTTATTTCCGGCCCGAGGCCCTGGGCATAGGGTATGAAACAATCAGCAACACCCTGCTGGGCAAAACCGGTTTTTACTTTGCCGTGATCCTGTTATTGACCAAAATACTTACCACCGGTATTTCCATAGGAAGCGGGATGAGCGGAGGAATTTTCGCACCCGCCCTTTTTATCGGAGGCATGACAGGAACCATATTCGGACACCTGGCCCAGCTCATCTGGCCGGATACCATCCTTTCCTCCTCCCACTATGCCCTGGTAGGCATGGGCGCCATGGTAAGCGGTGTGACCCTGGCTCCGATTACCGCTATCATGACCATTTTTGAACTGACCTACAACTATGAAGTGATTCTGCCTTTAATGGTGGCCTGCATCTCCAGTCTGCTGGTGGTCAAAATTATTCACGGCTATTCTGTTTATGAAGATAAACTGCTGCAGAAAGGAATAAACATAGTCCGCGGTCATGATGTAAACCGCTTGCGCAATATGCTGGTCAAAGACTTTATGATC
>JAWOFO010000054.1:0-5665 GCA_046497465.1 Desulfobia sp. | reverse complement strand
TTATAAGACATTTATAGTGGCAGCTGTTTATGCTGACAAGGCTGATGATATTTCATTTATGAAATTCAGAACAGAAGACGGCAACGATCTGGCAGGCGGCTTTTACCTGTACGGCAGTAAGTACAGAAACGGCGGAGTGAGCGGGGGAGTGATGGGGCATTAAGGCATTCCCGGAGTTTTCTTTATTTCTATTTTCTGATACCAGGTCCCTCCCTTCCTGATCCAGTGCTGGATTTCCAGGGCATTGAAATCAAAACCATAACTGGAAAAACCAACTTCCACGTTAACGGTGGCAGCATCTCCGGAAGGCTCCGCCTCGATCTCTTTTATGGTATAATCAAGGAAAGTAAGAGAACGATTCAGGCCCAGGAACTTGTCCTTACTGATTTTTTCTTTATACTCCGGATCATAAAAGTTATAGACCTTTCCCCAGTCAGCAGCCATCTTGGCTTCCATCAAGTCTGCAACCCTGGCGCGCAGTGCTTCTTTTGAGCCCGCGCCGGTATCAGGCTGCAGTATGCCACAGCCTGATACCGCCAGGAAAAACAGGCCGGTCAGGAAACCCTGTAAAAGTAAACGATAACCCATTATTCCATATCTTCCTTTTTACCTGCTTTTTTATTCTTCCTGATTATTCTGATGTCGGCAGGAATTTCCCTGCCGTTATATTTCAGAATCACACCTTCAATCACTTCGCCTTCGGATTCCTCACCGCCGGGCTTCTTCTCCTGTCCAGCCTCCTTTTTCTTTTCCAGCACAGCCTGCTGTTCGGCAATACGGCGGCGGAACTCCTCCGGAGTCAGGCCCGGTGCTGTCTTATGCTTCCTCATCTGCCTTCTCTGCTCCCTGATCTCTGCCATTCTTTGATCAATGGCGGCAGCAATATATTCTTCTATGCTTTTATCAAGATTGTCAGGCCTGTCCAGAGCAAGGGGCTGATTCCGGCTGATCCGCACACCGTACTCATCCTTTTCCACTTCTGCGGAAAGCAGAAAATGGCCGTTAACGCCACTGGAGGCCACGATTTTATCAAGATCAACAGGGCTCTCACAGATCTTTTTTCTACTGGAAGCCACAGCTATATTAAGAGCGGGAAAGGCCTTGACCAACTCCGCGGTCTGCTCTTCATTGAGCCGGGAAAGGAGGATAATAACATCCGTCTGCTTCTCCATTTCAGGGATCAGTTCCCCCAGGGCCTCTTCCGGAGAAACTATCCTGAAGCCCTCAGCCATCTGCAGGTCAGCCTGATCGGCAAAAGCATCTTCAGGCATTACTCCAAGGATACCCATCTTAAGACCACCCTTCTCCACAATAACAGATCTGTGCAGCCAGGCTGAGCTCTCGGAGATAAGGTTTGAAGATATTATGGGATAACTCAGATTTTCACTGGCTTCGGCAAGATATCCGGAGCCGAAATAAAATTCTTCCGGTCCCAGATTGAGGACATCCAGACCGATCTCATCGTACAGCTTCAGCGCCAAATCAGCTCTCATTTTCTGGTTCTGACGGGCAGGTCCCGGGAAAAGGCCGCCGTTGTCAACCATCAAAATCTCTTTGCCTTCAGTCTTCATGGAATTAAGAACGTAGGCCCTGCGGGCAAAACCTCCGGAAAGTCCGCCGCCGCAGATCGAAGTGGGCCTGAGTTTCCCCTGCAAATTACCGGAATAAACCACGGTCACCCTGTCGATGTCTCTACCTTCTTCCGCTCCGGCAAACCCGGTAAACATCAAGCAGCCTGACAGAATCAGCAGAATTGCGAGAATCCTTCCACTCATATATTTCCTGTGCCTCCTTAATCTTATTAAATTTCCGGCAGCTGAACCTGCCCTGATACATTATTACATCTGGATATTTTAAGCAAGTAAAACCCCGATAATATAACTGAATATTCCCGCCTCAAAACTCCTGAAAAGCCAAGTCCATGAATTTATGGTCGCCGGCTCCCAGCAGCGCAATAAGCTTGGGTTGTCAACCCCTTACTCTGGTCCCTGTCCCTGTGTCCCTGTCCCTGGGGTCGGACCTAACAAACGCACTCGTCGCCTGTCCCTGGGGTCGGACCTAACAAACGCACTCAAATATCATCAAATACATTCCAAGAAAGCCTGTTTTCACCCCTTAGAATCCCAATTTTTCCGCCAAAATCAGCGCTGTAAGCAACCAGCGGCTCCTCTAATACGTACACGGCACCTTTACCATTTCCTTTTCTGCGAATTTGTCGATGCCTGGCCTTTAATCCAAGCCTGGATTTAACGCCCTCGACAAATTCGGCAGAGCCGGCTGCTATGGCGTCGGTCCAGGTCTTTTCCCGATTTATGCCCTCTACGATATAATCCTCCACCCAGTGCTCATAATTTTCAGTCAGCGTTTTTTCGTCTGCATCAAGCAATTGCTTTAAACGGTCCCGGGCTATTATTCTATATCGCCGGGGCGGATCAACGATTTCATGCCATCCCCCATGCCTCCATTCCCGCGGATGGTCTACAACTCCAGCCCTGACCATATTCAGGTCTATATATATTAAACAGCGGACAAGATGCTCACCCGAATCTACAGCAGTGGCATGGTAACGGTCCTCCCAGAAGGCTCCATTTCTGTTTTTCCGCTGATTATATTCCTGTCCAACTCTGCCTGCAACAAGCTGCAGCGCCCGGGGAACTGTTCCACGATCATGATTGCTGTACACCAGAAGATGAATGTGGTTTGAAGTCACAGTATAGTTCAGGACCTCCAAGCCGTATCGCTTTCGGGCTTCAAAAAGCCATCTAATCCAGGCCCTGCGATCTGTGGCGAATTTCAATAAAAATTCCTTCTTATGGCATCTGTGAGTAATATGCCACACATGATCCGGAAGAAAGTATCTGTTGGCTCTGGGCATAATTGCTTAATCCAACGTTTTGAGCCCCAAAAAAGTCAATCTAAAACAATTTTAAGGCCCTGCAGATGATTTGTTATCAATCAGTTCAAAGGGTTGTATAGGTCCGACCCCAACCCAATCCCCAACCCGACAACAACCCCACCCCGACCCGCAACCTGCAATGCGGCTGAGAACAGTATCTGCCCATACAGTAATGATTCCGCTCATGGACCGGGCTCCACCCATGATTCCGATTATGCTGAGAAAAACGGCGTCCACAACGTCATAGAGGGCATTGACCCCACGCTTGTGGTCGAGGGTGTGCTGTATTGCTGACTCCAGACCATGTTGCTGCAGAAATTTAACCGCTGGAATAAGGCCGGCCTGGGTTGTCAACCCCTTTGCTTCCTTCAGCATATTTACTTTTTTGGCTGTCGTTCTTGCTGTTCTTTTGGTATTATTAGTTCTCATGGAAATGGTGACTCCTCTTTTTTTGTTTATCTTTTAACTTATTGAGAATATTGCCATTTTCATGTTTTTTTGTCATCTGTTTATCACCTAACTGCAGGATTTAGGTACTATATAAAAACATCCGTTCAAAACTGAACACTCTTCGCATCACTCATATCTCACAACTCATAACTCATAACTAATCGGGCCCCCGAAAGGGACGAAGTGCGCCCCATGAAAGAAGCCACCCGCTATCATCTGCTCAAGCAGATCCAGGACAAAAGCCAAAGCCGGCCTTGACCCCGATGCCTGCTTCGAAAAACGTGGTCTGCCCCCCCTTTTCCCCTCTCGCAGGAAAAATAGCCTGGGGTTGATGTACCGATATATCGGTGCTATATTGAACTTATACAAACGATATATCGGTGAAATGCATGGAGTCCGCTAAACTTTTTGAGATATTATTGACTTATAACCGTTTCTGGTCAGGAGAGAGGGTTGATGCCGGAGTTGAACATGATGTTTTCGGGCCGATTGTGCGACAACTCTCCGGTAAGGAAGTTATCGTCCTCAAGGGTGTGAGATGCTCCGGCAAGTCGACGCTTATGGACCAGATTATCCGCCATCTACTCGCCGGCGGAGCCGAGCCGCATCAAATTCTTCGGGTCAACCTGGAAGAGCCGCTGCTGGCCCTGACATACTGCTTTCCTTTACCTCTTGAATCCGCCCTATAATTCATCTATACTCATGGCTCATTGTTCACCTCTACTGGGACCTTGCACCTTAAATGTTGCCGGAAGACTTAAAAGAACAGCTTATCAGCAGACTAAAGGAAATCAATCCACTTAAAGTAATCTTATTCGGCTCCTACGCCTGTGGTACTCCTGACGGGAATAGCGATATAGATTTACTTGTAGTCACCAAAGATGATTTTATACCGAAAAATTTTTCTGAAAAAAAAGTGGTTTACCTTCAAGTTTCAAACAGGATAACGGATATTGAAAAGAAAGTACCGATAGATTTAATCGTTCACACAAAAACCATGCATCAAAAATTCATTCAATTGGGGAGCATATTTGCACGAAAAATTGCGGTAGAGGGGGTAATTCTGTATGAAAGCCCCGACTGAAGAATGGTTAAAGGCAGCAAAAGATGATTTAGATGTTATTGAGAGAATTATCGATGCCGCCCATCTTACTCATATCGTAGCTTTTCATGCGCAGCAGTGCATTGAAAAATCTTTTAAGGCCCTCTTGGAAGAACACGATATAGAAACGCCCAAGATTCACAACCTTGTAACTCTTAGTGGTAAGGTAGAGCCTTTTATTGAAAATGAAATGGATGAGAGTTTACTGAAAACACTTGATCTCCTCTACATAGGCTCCCGTTATCCCGGCGATTTCGGTTTGTTGCCGGATGGAAAACCATCTCTTCAAGAGGCTCGGGAGTTTTACAGCTTTGCTGAAAAAGTTTACGAAATAGTAAAGGCCCGTCTATCATCTTAACTGGACCTTGAACCTTGGAACTTCTTACCTTGAACCTGTTCACCCTTGACCTTTTCCCATTTATTTACTATAAAAAACAAGCGTTCAGAACTGAACACTTATCTCATCATTCAAGACTCACAACTCAAAACTCACAACTGATCGGTGGCCCCCTATCATATACTCAAGCAGATCCAGGACAACCCCCGGATCACCCAGCGGGAACTGGCCAAAAAGGCCGGCATATCCCTGGGCAGGACCAACTACTGCCTTAGAGCCCTGATCGACAAGGGTCTGGTCAAAGCTACCAACTTCAAAAGCTCCTCTAAAAAGGCTGCTTACCTGTATAAGCTTACCCCCAAGGGCATTGAGGAAAAGGCCAAGGTCACCTACCGCTTCCTGCGCCGCAAGATGGAAGAATACGAAAGGCTGAAAACCGAGATCGAGGAGCTTAGGCAAGAGGTGGGCGATGAGGAGTGAGATGCCTTGTCCCTTGCAACAACATACAGATTGCCTTACCATCTACTTGTGATATATTGTAACTTAGAACCCAGTAAACATGGTATAATAATTAATGTCAGAGAATATAAAATACTGGATAGAGATGTCCGACTATGACCTGCAGTCCGCGGAGGCTATGCTGGAGAGTGGACGCTATCTCTATGTCGGATTTATGGCGCATCAGTCGATTGAAAAGATTTTATTGATTTGCTCGAACCGCTGAACATCGAAGCCCGTTATCCAACTCATAAGGAACAGTTAATGAAAAGCCTTACGAAAAAAAGGTGTATGGAAATTCTGAATAATACCCTGGAGTTGCAGCTATGGATAAAGCGGAAGTTATAAATAAACTCAAGATATATAAACGTTTGCTGTCAAA
>JAWOFO010000010.1:0-8375 GCA_046497465.1 Desulfobia sp. | reverse complement strand
ACCGGGGCCTCTGCCACCACTGGCGGAGAAATACAGCGCAATATTACCGAGATCATGAAAAGCACCCTCAATTCCATGGGTGGTAATGTGGCCTTTATAGAGTATGATCCCTCCTATATTCAAAATCAGATGGTCACCGGCTACTCTGATTTTTCTCAAAAAATGATTCCGGATGTGGTTATAACCGGTGGGATAACTGAATTCGACCGGGCTCTGACCACCAGGGGAGAAGGGACCGACGTATCGGCGGAATACAACTGGGACAAGCTGGGCAGCGACCTCCCTTCCAAGGAAATAGGAGTGGAGTATGGTGATTCAGGCAAGACCGGCAAGGCCAGGATAACTCTTGATTTCAATATGAAAAATTTCCAGACCCTGGCCGGTATTCCTCAGATGACCGTCACCAACAGTATGGAGGTCAACAAGGCAGTACGCCAGAAAGAACTGGGAATAACTCTTTTCGGCCCGACCTTCGGCTCCAAAGGATCCATTAAAAAGGTCCAGGGACGCCACGAAGCAGTCCGTCTCCTGGTCCAGGCCAGCATGATTCAATTAGTCGGTAAATATCTGGGTTTACCTTACTGGCGACTGCTGGGAGATGATACCCAACCGGATCCGGTAGTGACCGAACAGATCAGTGACACCTACTACCAGTTAGACGAGGCCAGTAAGACAAGTGCCCTGCAGCTCTGGCTTTACCTGCACGGCTACGACACCGAGCTGACCGGCAACCTTGACGGGACAACTGTAAAAGCCCTTCAGGATTTCCGGCCGGGCTATACAGCAGATCAGGGAATAGACGAAGAACTTTTCAAAGAGGTCTACATGACCATTCCCATAACCAACGAGGCTTATGCCCGCCGGGAAGAACTCAATCAGATGTTTGCCCAGATGCAGGCGGCTCCCGTCTCACAGGCCGAACAACAGGTACAGGATACCGCCGCACAACAAGTAGCCGGGGGCCAGGAGGCGACAGCCGGTTCTCAAGCCGGGGTTGCCTCTTCCAGCCAGGAGCAGCAGCCAGCTACATCCCGGCAGAGTTCTACGGCAACGGTTGAACAGACCTCAACCGAGGAAACAACACCGGTAACCTCCCAGCAAAAAGGAGGGTTCGGCCGCAGATTGTCAGAGGATGAATGGTGAGAATCTCCAGGTTAACGAGCAGTATACTATTTCCTGTACTTCTGAGCATAGCCCTGAACATATCGATTTCTTCTGCCGGTAATAAAGAAATGGTGGAAAAAAACATCCAGGAACTGGACAGGCTCAACAAAAAAACGGTCAGCCAGCTCCCTGAACTGCCCAGAGACGGTGAGGTGGAGATAGAAGCTGATATCCAATATGAAAAAGGAGAGCCTTTCATCAGCGTACTGCACAAAAAGATAGATACACATTATTCAGAGAATAGTACCAGACAACAGGACAATCTTAAAACCCGGACCAGGAAGGAACCGGATTTGATAAAGGAGGGAGAAAACTATGAGGTTGAACAATAAAGCCATCTTTTCAGTCATGATATTTACTCTGCTACCCCTGTCTCTCTGCTGGGGCGGTAATAAAAAAATCATGACCACACGGGCGGCCAAGGTCCTGGCTGAAAGGGCTATTGTTGAATCCATCTACGGCGTGAAAATCCGCTCCAAAGAAGAAGTTATTGACATGGTAGCCGCAGGTTTCAAAGGAACAACCGAATCCAAAACCAAGGCTGATATAAGCGGCATAAAAGTAGAAGAGGTTATTTATGATTCCGAAAAAGATATAGCCAAGGCTACGGCCGCAATCACTCTGGACAAATTTACCAATATTGACGGACAAGTCATGAATCTGGGCGGCAAAACCTTCAGAAGAGTTGCCTTTGCCACCTCCACTCCTTCTCAGGCCGGGCCAATTCAGGCAATGCGGGCTGCCGAGCTTGATGCCTATAAACAACTGGCAAAACGTATAGTGGGCTTCAGACTGGAAAGCGAAACTACAGTGGAGAACTACATACTTACTTCGGATGTGGTTAAATCCAAGGTACTGGCTACCATGTACCTTGCCAAAGTGACCGATTACGGCTGGGATGATGAAGGCAACGCCTATGTCAAAATGGCCATAAATACCCAGGAGGTTTCAGACATACTGGGCCTGGATATTGTAAATGAAGATGATGTCATCAAGGTTGAAGGCAACGGTGCCTACGTAGACGACTTCAGCTGAAATCAGAACCGGTGATTAACACTAAGGCGACGCCTTAAGTAAAAATACCGCGTCGGCTTATGACAGTAGCTGAACAAAATCCTTCAGGCTATTGTTTTACAAAAACCTCTGCCTACACCGGCTAACCTGATACGTATCCTTAATTCATCATTAAACTACTAAAAGGTGTAATTCATGCCATGGTATGAAAAGCTAAAATTCTTCCTTCTCGGAATACTGACCCTTACAGGTCTACTGCTTCTGACCGGGGCTTCAGAAAATTCATCATCCCCTACCCTGAACTACGGCCGTTACCAGATAACCTCCTGGGCCGGCCAAATGAGCAAAAACAGCGGGGTGATCGGGGCCTTTGTCATGGATACGGTCTCCGGGGAAACAAAAACCGTGTATCTCCGGGAATACGGGGATGTCCCCTCAAGCCGGCTTTTAAAAAATGACCTGAAAAAATCCTTCAGCGCTGTTGAGTAACTGTCATGTTTACAAACAACCAAATACCCGTATTTTCTTGCTTAGTGTTTCTTTTTTGCCTACCCTTCCTGACAGGTTTTATTGAAATCAATATCGGCGATAATAACCAGGTGAATACCGGAACAGTATCTACAGACTGCCTGGAAGGCAATAACAAGACCGGGACTGAGTCCCGGGAGATTGGTAAATTCTCTTCTCTCATAGTTGCTGGCAGTGCTTTTGACTTAAAGATAAAAGAAGGAGAAGAACCGTCTCTATCACTGACTGCTGATAAAAACCTCCTTCCCTATATTGAAACAAACCTGACAGAAGAAAAATTAACGATCCGGGCCAGCCGTTCTGTTTGTTCCCAAAATCCCATGATTATAGATATTACTTCACCGGGACTGCATTCTGTTACCGCCTCCGGGGCCAATACGCTGGTAATGCAAGGTCAATATCAGGACCTGGAAGTCTATCTCAGCGGCGCCTCTGATCTGACCATAAACGGTAAAGCAGAAAAATTGGGTGGTAAACTTGAGGGTTCCACTACTCTGGAGGCAGAGGGTTTGAAGGCTGAAATTATAGAAATCGAGGCCCACGGCTCTTCCACGGCCACTGTCCATGCCGAAAAATCCCTCAAGGCCAGAAGCTATGGTGCCAGCGACATCACCTATTCCGGGAAACCTGCAAAACTGGATATACGCACCTCAGGAGCAGGAGATATCAGTTCCCACAGCCATGAATAAAAAATGCGTCCTGCTTTTTAGACCATTACTGCTCTACATAAAGGGCTTTTCCTTTCCTTTTTACATCATATTCCCTCTAATAGCCTACCCCATATTCTTATCCGGAATTGCCTCAGGTCAGACAATTAACCAGGCAATGGTCAAGATATACACGGTCTATAACCGATACAGCTATCATAACCCCTGGCAGCACAAGGGCCAGCAGATATTCCACGGCTCGGGCTGCATAATATCCGGCCAGAGAATCCTTACCAGTGCTCATGTTGTCAGTGACCAGGTTTTTATCCAGGTGAGACGTGGAGGAGAGGCGGATAAGTACCCTGCTGAAATAGCAGAAGTTGCCCACGAGTGTGATCTGGCTATTCTGAAAGTCAAAGACGAAAAGATTTTCGAGGGAGTCACACCCCTGGAAATCGGTGCACTTCCCCATATCCGCGACCGGGTAACGGTCTATGGTTTTCCTGACGGCGGGGACAGGCTTTCACTTTCCGAAGGAGTGGTTTCCCGTATTGAACATACCGAGTACGCTCACAGCGGGGCCTATCTTCTTGCCTGTCAGATAGATGCCCCGATCAACAGCGGCAACAGCGGCGGGCCCGTAATAAAAAAGGGGAAGATTGCCGGCATAGCCTTTCAGGGCATGAACAGCAGCCGTTATGAAAATATCGGCTACATGGTTCCAGCTCCTATTATTCGGCATTTTCTGAAAGACATGGAAGATGGCCGGCATGACGGTACCCCATCCCTGGGTTTATCCATGCAGAAAATGGAAAATCCCGATCTGCGCAGTCACTATAAGATGAAAAAAAACCATACCGGAGCCCTGGTAAACAAAATTTATCCTGGATCACCATGTGAAGGTATTCTGAGGGAAAACGATATAATTATTGCCATAGAAGGACAACAGGTGGGTAACGACGGAACTGTTGAGTTAAGGCCAGGTCAGCGTACCTACTTCGGCCTTTTGATCCAGAAAAAACAGGTAGGAGAAAACGCCGGGCTGACCATACTCCGGCAGGGCAAAATTGAGAATGTTAATATACCCGTTAACAAGTCTATTAATTTTGACCGGCTTGTCCCTCAGGAGCAGTTTGACATGCAACCCCGTTTTTATATTTACTGCGGCCTTGTATTTCAACCCCTGACTCTGAATTATCTCAAGGAATTCGACAATGGCGGTAACTGGGCGAATTACAGCCCCATAGAACTGCTGAACTACTATCTTAATAAAGAACCGAAAACCAAAGACCAGGAAGTCGTTATCCTCAGCAAGGTGCTGGCGGACAAGAGCAACACCGGCTATCATGACTTTTCAAACCGGGTTATAAAATCTATCAACGGTCTGAAGATAAATAAAATGGCTGACGTGGTAAAAGCTATTGAGAACTATAATGGCAAAGAGCATACCATCAAGGATATCCATGGCTTCCAGATCATCCTTGACCGTCGGCAGGGGGATCGGGCTTCTCCTGGTATCCTGAAAAAATTCCAGATTCCTCGGGCAAGATCACGGAATCTTTGACTACAACAAACGATACCAAGTCATCACTGCCGGACAAATTCTACTGATATATTATTTATCCCTTTGATATCAGCTACATTTATAACGGTCTCAAAATCGACGATTTCTCCATGGCCAAAAGACCTGGTGCTGTTCACCGGCTCTGCATAAGCCGTGATTGTATGACCGCTGCTGTTTAACAAATAAATATTCACATAACCGCGCATCGGTTCATGACTTACATTTTTGATTTTACCGCTGACCACAATAATAGTATTATCTGAGTGAAAATCGGCCCGGAGGTCTATAACTTTGATACGGGGGCCGGAAAGGTAAAGGGGCTGAGAGGCCTCCAGCCTGACAGTATGGGTAAAAAGACTAAAAAAAAGCCCCAACAAAAAAATCTTATAAAACCAAGTAGATTTATAAATTCTCATGTTTACCATAACGCCCCCTTTTAGTAATATGCAGCTCGATTAAATTGAGAATTAATCAGAAATTATCCGGGTCGGCTTAGTCGGCTCAAATACACCTTGATTTGTAATTCACAGTTAACCTGATATTAAGCCTTTTTTAATAATTCGGCAAGGCCGGTATGACAAGAATCACATTTTTACTAACATTTTTTGCCTTTTTCTTCAGTGCAACTGCTGCTACTGGATTTAGCTTTTCTGACTACGAAAAACAACAAAAAAAATTAGATACTTCTCCCCCCACTCAAACCGAGCAGCTGTCTTCCATAAACTGCCCGGAGAAACTGAAATCTCAAAGAATCGCCTTAATCATAGCCGAGGAACAGGAAATCCATAACTGGCATCTCCGGCAAAGAGAATACAGGCCATTTTACCAGGTAATAAACAGGGGCCTGCAAAACCTGGGGCTTAAAATCTGCAGCCCGGCAAAATTAAAAAAACAGGTTGCTGAAAAAGAGATCAAGGCCCTTATCCGGGGCGATACAGAGGCTGCCCTTAAAGCCTCAAGGCAACTGGAAGCCGACTATTTCATCAAAGGCCTTATCTCCAGGCGGAGCAGATTAAACCGGCTGGTAGGCATCCAGGAAGTCTTTGTCAGTATGGATTTCACCTTAAGTGATAGAGAGGGCAGAGTTATATCACAGAGCAGGGCGGGCAGCGCCTCCTTTTCCGGGGCTGACACAACTTCAGCAGCCCTTCAGCTTATTGAAAAAAACGCTGACCGGGTCGTTGCCGAGCTATACCGGGACTTATGCAAATGGATGGGCAAACATCCCTCGGGACAAGCAACTGCGCTTAAAAAAGGGCCCGCGGAAAATAGTATAAAAAGTAATATAACCCGCCAAAAGGGGTTTGATTCCTACAGTAAATCAGCTACCCCGAACCAGGAGGGGACAGACAGAGTCCAGACTGTTATAGTCTCGGCAGAGGGTCTGGCCGACCCTTCTTCTGAGACCTACCAGGGTGACAGGGGCCTGATGATTGATGCCCTGCGCCAGGACGCCAGAAGACAGGCTATTGAAAAAGCAGTCGGAACTTTTGTAGACAGTTCCACTCTAGTAGAAAATTTTCAGGTGATCAATGACCGGGTCCTGAGCCGTTCCAGCGGCCTGATCAAGAAAATCATCAAGCAGACCAGCCCCTGGCAGGGCAAAGACGGCTTAATGCATATGCTTATTAAGGCCGAAGTCTTTGTTTCAGATGTAAAAGATGCGGTAAGCACTCTTTCCGAAAACCAGAGGTTAAAACTGATCCGGGAAAGTGGTAATCCCACAATCTCTGTGGCAGTGAGAGTCAAAGATGCGGCAAGAGGCAGTTCAACCCCGCCGGAGAATTCAACTGTTGCTGAAAATATACTCAAAGAGAAGTTCAAAGGCTTTGGCTTCAGGGTCTGGTCCGAAAATTACAGCCGCCGTCTTAAGGGTAAATATGCTGAAAATCGGCGGGAGGCTGATTTTTCCCTGATCGGTGAAACCAAATTCAGCAGACAGAATATAACCCTGCCCGGTTCAGGTGCCAGGCTGACCCGGCATATCCTCACCTCCTGGACAGTTAAATGTGTCAATAATCACACCGGAGAAGAAATATACTTTAATAATCAGATACCGGAACAGAAGACCTGGGACCATGAAGATAAGGCCCTGAGAGATGTAGGACGACTTATAGGTGAAGAATTCAACCGCGAATTTTTCAGTAATTACCTCAACCGGCCCTCAACCATATTCCAGATGGAAATAACCGGCCTGCCGTCCTACGATACTGCCCTCCTCATCAAAAAAGATCTGGTCGGCTTAAGACCGGTGTTGAATGTGGCTATCCGGGATTTCAACAGCGCCGGGCTGTCTGTTTTTGAAGTAGAATTCGCCGGCAGCCTGGCCAACTTCAGTCAGATAGTAAACAACGCTGTCTTGAAACCCCTGAACGCCAAGCTGGGAGAGACAAATTTGCGATTAGCCGCCAGACACGGCAACGTTATTCAAATAGCCTTCAAGTCTGATCTAGATACAGCGCAAATCAAAAACAGGCTTGAATCAATGCCTCCGGCTTCCCTGGCCCAGGCGGCGCCGGAAAGGATTAACTCACTAATCCACAACAGGGACATACTCGAAAAAATAATAGCCTTAAACCCGCATCTCGGGGGCAATGGTGGTATGGATTCCGGTCGCGGAACCACTTCTGCCACTTCTATAATGCAGGATTTTTAAAACTTATACTGTCTTAATGATTAAACAAAAAAGGTCTCGGATCCGTTTTGAGTATGGATTTTCTAAATAGTTATCAGATTAACCCTTAAACAAGGAGAAAAGTAATGAACAAAAGACTCCACCTCGGTTTAACCCTTTGCTGTCTGGCGCTCATTTCCCTTATTTCCGGCTGCCTTTCCGGCATGCAGAAAAACAATTCAGCTCTGAATCTGGCAAGTTCCAATGCTGACCAGAAGATGTACAAGGCCATAGAATACCCTAATGCCGACAAAAAAGGGCCAACCGTGGTTGTACTGCCGGGAAAAATCAAGAGTAATAATGCCTCTTTTCACCAGAAAATCACTGCCAACAATATTGCCGATTTCGGTGAACTGGAACTGGGAAAAGCCAATTTCGGTGTCCTGGAACGTAGCGACCTGGGTCCTCTCCTGGACGAAATCAATCTGGCAGTCAACATGGGTGATCCCACCGCCCTGAAAAAATTCAAAAGGGGTAAATTCAAGTCTACAAAGTGGTTTATAAAATTTGATATACTGAAGGCCGAGAGGGTTGCCAGTGCTAAAAAAGGTTTCAACGGCAGGACGGCAGGCAGCATCCTGGGAACTCTTATCGGCGGAAGATCCGGATCAGTCACCAACACTGCAGTATCATCCGTGGAAAACGAAGATGCCGGTAAAGTCTGGGTAATAGGAATGCGCTACAAAGTCATGGATGCCTCAACTTCTGAACAGATGGCAACCAACTACTATGAAGATAAGATGGAGGTCGGTAAACAGGGAACATCCATCATGGGAGTAAGCCA
>JAWOFO010000075.1:0-34662 GCA_046497465.1 Desulfobia sp. | reverse complement strand
AGCAGACCGGCGCCGCGTACTAAGTCGTACGTAAGCCGGGCTGATCGCCCGAAGATGTGGTGCTGCTGAACGGATACAATGAAGTAAATACGATAGCATCCATTATGGACAAGGCATTAAGTAAAGGCCCCTATATAAGAGATATCAGGGAAGGCCATAAGGTCGAGGGACTTTTCCTGATCAAGGAGGTGAGCCGGGCCGAGACCAGAGCAGGCAAACCCTATCTCAACCTTCAGCTTATGGATAACAGCGGGGAAATGCCGGCCAAAATCTGGGAAGAAGCAGACCGTTGGCAGAAACACTGCATCCCGGGCCGGGTAGTGGCTGTTCAGGCCCAGAGCCAGTCATTCAAGGGGTCAGTACAGTTGAAGGTCTTGTCTGTCAACCTTCAGGATGAATCAGCAGTTGACCTGAGTTTTTTTATTCCCTCGACCACCGGGGATACCGGCGAGATGATGGCGGAAATCCTGAGTCTCATCAAAAAGGTCGGCGATCAGAACCTCAAAAAACTGCTGACCGTAATATTTAACGATCGGGATTTCCAGGAACTCTTCAAAAGGGCTCCGGCAGCCAAGTACATGCATCATGCCTATATCGGAGGACTTCTGGAGCATACCCTCTCCATCTGCCGTCTGGCCGACCAGGTTTCCCTTCTCTACCCTTCCGTTGACCGCTCCCTTCTTTTAGCTGGAGCCATGCTCCACGATATCGGCAAGGTAAGAGAATTTTCTTTTGACATCCCTCCTTTTGACTACAGCGACCAGGGCCGGCTTCTCGGCCACATGGTAATGGGTGTAGAGATGGTGGAGGCGGCAATAAGGGAGATCGGAAATTTTCCCGAGGATCTGGCCGCAAGGATCAAGCACCTGATCCTGAGTCATCACGGCAGCCACGAGTTCGGTTCTCCTTCCCTGCCCATGCTGAAGGAAGCCTTTATCCTCTACTTTCTTGATGATATGGATGCCAAAATAAACTATACTGAACAACTGGCCAGCCGGATGGAGAGCGGCGAGGGTTACAGCTGGAGTCCTTATCAAGGTAATCTGGGCCGTTTTCTCCTGTTAAACGACACCGGCCGTAAATCTGAGCCGGATGAACCTTCTGCAGATCAAAAAAGAAAAGATCGAACTAAAAACGGGGGCCCGCAGCCCACCCTGTTTTAGGGGAGTACCTTTTTCTGAACCTTAACACCTCATACCTTTGTTAATCAATTTCCAGGATATCATAGGCCAGGAAAGAGGGAAAAACCTCCTCACGGCCTGCTGTTCAAACCAGAAAATAAGCCATGCCTACCTGTTCCGGGGACCCGCCGGGGTAGGCAAAAAGAGCCTGGCCCGGGCTTTTGCCGCTCTGGTTAATTGTATTGCAGCTAATGGGAACCAGGTATGCGGTACCTGTTCTTCTTGTCTGAAGTTTAAATCCGGCAGTCATCCCGACTTTCTGCATATTCAGGCAAGCGGTGCTTATATAAAAATTGATCAGATAAGAGACCTTAAGAAATTACTAAACTACGCCCCTTTTGAAGGTAAATACAGGGTCATCTTGATAGATGATATCCATCAGAATTTAAAAGGAAAAGAGGCCGCTAACAGCCTGCTGAAATCCCTGGAAGAACCTCCTCCTTATTCGATTTTTATCCTGACCGCTGATGAGGCCGGTGAGGTCCTGCCCACTATTTTTTCCCGCTGTCAAGTGATACCTTTCTATCCATTGCCTCATGAAGAGGTAGTCCGGAGATTGGAAGCAGAAGGAATCGACCGGCCTGCCGCTTTGGCCCTGACGGGCCTGAGTGAAGGCAGCCTGGGAAGGGCCTTTCTCCTGGCAAACAGGGAAATCCTGGATCTTCGCCGGGAAATCGTTGAGACCCTTGTGTTCGGTAATGATAATCCTGATCTGGACCGCATATTCAGACTCAGTGATAAGGCCGCCGCTCTTAAGGAAGACGCGGAAAGGCTTCTTGACCTTCTAGCCAACTGGTTGCGTGATGTTATCCTGGCAGGACAGGGCCTTAATGGCCGTCTTATTAACCTGGATCTCCAGAAATTAACCACCAGGGCAGTTAAACGCTGGAATCACCGGGCAATGCTTGAAAAACTCGATTTTATCCAAATGGCCCGCAAACAGTTACGGCGAAACTGCAATTCAGGGCTTGTCTTTGAAGTCCTTTTTTTTGATCTTCTTTAATGGTAGAATGTCTCTGCTAGTTTGAAAGAGATTGTTACTGTTAAGTAAAAAAGCTCTATCTGGAAAATACTCAGCTGAAAATGGTTAATCCGGGGCTTAATAAAAGATAGCAGTAAATTGCCCCGCCTAGTTTTATGATTCTGCAAATTAATAAATTACGATGGGTACTAATATAGAGAAAAAAGACCGGGTGTATGATAAAGACAAACCAATCACTTACTACAAGATAAGATTCAGGGCGGCACAGCAGACATATTCGGCCACAGCAGATATCCCCGATCTTACTCCGGGGGAATCGGTTATGGTGGAGACCGAGCATGACCTTGAACCGGCTGAAATCAAGGGACCTACCCCCTTCATATCCGAGATTGCTGAAAAAGAAAGTGAGAGCGGGGTTTGGACAAATGATCTTTATTACCATATAAAACGCCGGGCCGATGATAGAGAAAAAAGGAAGTATGAAGTGCTGCCTGAGGAGGAAAAAGAGGCTTTCAGGTTCTGTAAAAAAGAAATCATCAAAATGGGCCTTGCAATGAAGCTGATAAGGGTTACCCGTTTTTTCAACGGCAGCAAGATCATTTTTTTCTTTACCGCTGAGAACCGGATTGATTTCCGGGAACTGGTCAAGAAGTTGGTTCAGAAGTACTCCACCCGGGTAGAGATGCGTCAGGTCGGGGTACGCCATGAGTGCCAGATGATTGGCGGTATTGGCTGCTGCGGCCGGGAACTCTGCTGTTCCAGCTATATAAAGAGCTTTGTTCCGGTTTCCATTAAAATGGCCAAGGTCCAGGATCTGCCTTTGAATCCCACTAAAATATCAGGCATCTGCAATCGTCTGCTCTGTTGCCTCACCTATGAATTTGACAGTTACCATAAGATAAAAAAAGAGATGCCCAAGATCGGCAGCCAGCTTAGAATTGACCAGAGGGAGTATATCATAAGTCAGATAACCCCTTTGGAGGAGACCGTCACGGTCCAGGAAAAAAATACTTCTGAATCTCCTCAGGTGCTGGAGCGGAAGGTTTGGGAACCGGCCCTGAAAAAAGAAAACCGGAAGACCCGGAAGAACAAGCAAAAGGCAGCCGAAAACAGAAACGGGGAAAAATGAATACCTATATTACAACTCCCATATTTTACGTTAATGACCGCCCCCATCTGGGACATGCCTATACTATCCTGACAGCTGATGTATACAGCCGTTATAAGCGGCTCATTGGTAGAGAAGTCTATTTCCAGACCGGAACAGATGAACACGGCGATAAGATCGTCCAGGCTGCAGAGAATGCAGGAATGAGCCCTAGGGAGTATGCCGACCGAATAAGTGAGTCCTTCCGGGCTGCCTGGCCTCAGCTTGACATTGAACCTGACAATTTTATCCGTACCACTGATCCCGACCATATTAAAACCGTTCAGAAAATCCTGCAAAAGGTCTATGATAAAGATGATATCTATTTAAGCGAGTATTCCGGACACTACTGTAAGGGCTGTGAACGTTTTCTGACTGAAAAAGAACTGGTTGAAGGTAAATGTCCCGATCACCTGAGCATACCTGATGAAATCCATGAAGAAAACTACTTCTTCAAGATGAGCAAATATCAGGACTGGCTCGTTGACCATATCAATCAACACCCTGAATTCATAACCCCGGAGAGATACAGGAATGAAGTCCTCTCCTTTCTGGAGGAACCTCTGGAGGACCTCTGTATTTCCAGGCCGGTTACCCGTCTTACCTGGGGAGTGGAACTGCCGTTTGACAAAAATTTCGTTACTTATGTCTGGTTTGATGCCCTGATCAACTATCTTACCGGCCTGGGTTATCCTGACCAGGACACTTTTCGCCACTACTGGCCTGCTGCTGAACATATTATAGCCAAGGATATCCTTAAACCCCACGCGGTTTACTGGCCCACAATGCTTAAAGCTATAGGCCTTAATCCCTACCGAAAACTTCATGTTCACGGCTTCTGGAAAGTAAATGATACCAAGATGAGCAAAACTCTGGGTAATATGGTCAGACCGGGAGAAATGGTTAATAAGTTCAAAGTTGATCCGGTACGTTATTTTCTTTTAAGGGAGATGTCTTTTGGTCTTGACTCCAGTTATACTCCGAAAGCCCTTATTGATCGCTACAACTCGGATCTGGCCAATGACCTGGGCAATCTCTTCAGCCGCAGTCTGACAATGGTCCAAAAATTCGTGGGTGGCAGGGTACCTGAACCGGGAGAGCCGGGACCGGAAGACAGGGGGCTTTTAGAGGCAGGCCGCCGAATGCTGGCCGATTATCAGCGGGAAATCGAGGAATTTAATTTCAGTAAGGCGCTGGCCGCAGTCTGGGAGTTGATCGGCCGTTCAAATAAGTATATTGTTCATAATGCCCCTTGGGAATTGGCCAAGGACCCGGAGAATAAAGAGCAGCTCAACACTTTCTTCTTTTATCTCCTGGAATCACTGCGGCTGATCGGCCTTACTCTTTTGCCCTTTATGCCGGTAACAGGAGAAAAGATGCTTTCCTCCCTCGGCATAAAAGCCGAAAAAAGCATGCCAGGACATTTTAACTGGGGTCTTCTTCAACCAGGTTTTACTGTAGAGAAAGGAAAATCACTCTTCCCAAGATTGGAGAAAAAGGAAAATAAAGGACAAAAGAAACAGGAGGAGCCATTTCCCGGGAAAAAAGATAGGCAGGAGGCCGTCACTTTTGATGAATTTAAAAAGTGTGACCTGCGGGTGGCAGAGATCATTACTGCAGAGAAGGTGGTAAAATCGGACAGACTTCTTAAGCTCAGGCTTAAGGCGCCGGAAGAAAGAACAGTTGTAGCAGGGATTGCTGAACACTACAGCCCTGAAGACCTGCCCGGCAAGAAAGTCATAATCGTAGCCAACCTGCAGCCGGCTAAAATCATGGGAATTTACTCCGAGGGGATGGTTCTGGCTGCCAGGGACGAGGAAAAACTTTTTCTTCCCGAGATTTCCGAAGCAGTCAGCCCTGGTAGCAGGATAGCCTGAAATATTGCCTTTTCAATCCGGGTTTTATTCACCAAACAAAATAGTAAGGGGTATTTAAGGATGTTTGTCTTTGGAAATTTTATAAATGCCGTAGCTAATCTGCTTAATTTCATCCTGGGGGCCTACATGTGGATAATAGTTGGCCGGGCTATTATTTCCTGGGTAAACCCGGATCCCTACAACCCTATTGTCAGGTTTTTATACGATATCACAGAACCTCTCCTGGCCAGGATAAGACGTTTTCTGCCTTTTAATATTGCAGGAGGCCTGGATTTTTCACCAATAGTTCTTATCCTTGTCATACTTTTTCTGCAGAGCTTTCTGGTGCCGACACTACGTGGTCTGGCACATTCACTGGGCTGATTCCGCAGGAGGACTACATGCAATTAACTCCGGAAGATATTCAAAAACAACAGTTTAATATTCGTTTTCGAGGTTTTGATGTTGACGAAGTAGATGGCTTTCTGGAAAAAGTAGCAGAAAATTTTTCCCTGCTTAACGAAGAAAAGCAGCAACTTGAAAAAAAAACAGCAGGACTTGAACAGCAGTTATCTGAGTTCAGAGACAGGGAGAAAACCTTGCAGAACGCCATCATTTCCACTCAGAAGCTGGCTGACGAGATAGAGGAAAAAAGTCACAGGGAGGCCGAAAAAAGGCTCCAGGAGGCCCAGCAGGAGATAGAAAGGATAAAGGAAGAGGCTTATGCCGAGATGACTTATCTGGAAAAACAGGTCGATGAGCTAAAAAAAATCAAAACCGGAATTAAAAAAGAACTGAGAGAATTTCTGCAATCTTACCTTGACCAGCTGGACGAGGAAACATCCCGGGAGAATGACCCGACCCCGTTTTCCCGTTCGAGCGCAGCTTCCGCCATACCTCAGAACGATCAGAAAGATCCGGAAAATTCGCAGGATAAATATTCAGACAGCACAGAATCTGAAGATGATGTCGAAAAAGAAGGAAATGGTCTTTATGAAAAAATCGATCTGTCTGACGACCTGGATCTGCCCGGCATGGATAATCCAAAAAAAGAAAACGCTTCTGATAGCGGGAATGGAGATATATTAAGAGGGTATGTCTCTGACTGGGAAGAAGAGAGCAAAGATGAGGAAAACCAGCCGGTCTTGGATGGGAGGATGTTCTTCAACCTGGAAGATCCTGTTGATTACGAATCCGGACCGGCAGTAATAATCGATGATACATCTTCCGGGGATCAGGAGGAACCCGGGGACCTGGAAGAAAGTAAGAAGTAAAGGCATGCCCTTTCTGGGAAAAAAAGAGTCGGCTGTAATTCTGTACCTCTATATCCAGCCCAGGGCGTCTGGTAACAGGTTCGGGGGTATCCGCGGCCAGGAACTGAAACTGGCCCTGACCGCTCCGCCTGTTGACGGCAAAGCCAATAAGGCCCTGATAGCTTTTCTGGCCCCTTTCTTCCGGGTAAGCAAGTCATCTATTTCCATACTAAAAGGAAAACAGAGCAGGCATAAGGTTTGCCTTATCAATGGACTGAGCGAAGAATATGCAAGAGAAATGATTGCCCGCGTGATCCCTGAATTAAAAACAGCAGAAAGCGGGAAGTGAAAACCCCGGGTTTTTGAACCTCAATACCATGTCCAAGAGTACTGGTCAAGACAAGCAACTTACACCCATGCTCCGTCAGTATAAGACAATCAAGGAGCAGTATCAGGATGCTATCCTCTTTTACCGTCTGGGCGATTTTTATGAGATGTTTTTTGATGACGCTGTTACCGCCTCCCGGATTCTCGGAATTACCCTGACCAGCAGGGACAACAGGAATAAAAAAAACAGGGTACCGCTCTGCGGCGTTCCTTACCATTCAGCTTCCACTTATCTTGCCAAACTCATCAAGGCCGGTTATCGGGTGGCTATTTGCGAGCAGGTGGAGGACCCGGAGGAGGCCAAAGGAGTAGTCAAACGTGAGGTGGTAAGAGTTGTCAGTCCCGGGGCTGTTACTGAAGAACAGATCCTTGATGATAAAACAAATCAGTTCCTGGCCAGTGTATGTTTTGACAAAAACTGGGGGGCCAGTTTCCTGGACGTGTCCACCGGTGAATTTTTGCTCTGCGAACATGATAGCAGTGAAGACCTGATCGATGAAATACAAGGCATGGCCCCGGCGGAACTCCTGATTGCCGAAGGTGAAGATAATAACCCGGTAATAAGATATCTGGATATCTCCTGTCTGACCAGACGCCCCTCTTTCTGGTTTTTCCGGGAAAATGCTCGTGAGACCCTGCTTGAGCATTTTCAGATCACCAACCTTACAGGTTTCGGCTGCGAAAATTTAAGAGCCGGTATAAACGCTGCCGGTGCTTTGTTGACTTATCTAAAGGAAACCCAAAAAGGGCATTTGGAACATATCGAACGTCTGACCCCGATCGAAAAAGAGGACGTTTTGATTATTGATGACTCTTCCAGACGCAACCTGGAGCTGGTTCAAACCATTTTGGGCGGGGCAAGAGAGGGCTCACTTCTGCACACCCTGGATCTCACTGTAACTCCCATGGGAGCCCGTCTTCTTAAACGCAGTATTCTTTTCCCTTCCCGCTCTCCGGAGGAGATCAACCGCAGACTTGATACTGTAGAATGTCTCTGTAAGGATCGAAAATCAAAACAGTCTTCTCTGACTGAAACCCGGGATCGGGCCGCTGGCCCTGACTCTGCAAGGAATAAACCCTTGAGAAAAGAACTCAGAAAGCTTCTTTCAGCAGTTTATGATCTGGAACGTCTTAACAGCAGGGTGGTTCTGGGCAATGCCGGTGGCCGGGATCTCGTCGCCCTGAAAAAATCCATTGCCCCTCTTCCCCGCCTGTGTGAACTTTGTCGGCGAAGTCATGGCCTTCTTGAAGAAGGCAGCCGCCAACTTGATGTCCTGGAAGATATCCACGCCCTGCTGGAAAAGTCCATTCGGGAAGATGCCCCCCCGGGGCTCAAGGAAGGTAATCTTATTAAACCCGGCTGCAACAGCGAGCTGGATGAACTGGTCTCCATTGTAAACGACACCAAAAGACATATCCTGGCCATGGAGGCCAGAGAAAGAGAGCGAACCGGTATACCCAGGCTTAAGATAGGATTCAACAAAATTTTCGGCTACTATCTGGAGGTCGGTAAAGCCTGGGTCGGTAATGTCCCTGAAGATTTTATCAGGAAACAGACCCTGGTTAATGCAGAACGCTATATAACCCCGGAGCTGAAAGAATTCGAACATAAAGTTTTAAGTGCTGAGGAAAAAAGTCTTGCCTTGGAGTACCGTCTATTTGTTGAAATACGTTCTAAAGTGGCTTTGGCAAGCTCCCGTATTTTGAAGGCCGCCTCTTTTATTGCCCGGGTAGACTTTTTTACCTCTCTGGCTGAAGCGGCTTTAAACTTCAACTATGTCAGGCCCCGGGTTAACGGAGATCAGAAAATTTCCATAAAAGAAGGCAGGCATCCTGTCATTGAACATGCTATGCCGCCGGGTAAATTCGTTCCCAATAACATCTACCTTGATCAGGAAAGCCAGGAAGTACTTATCATTACCGGTCCCAATATGGCGGGCAAATCGACTGTTCTGAGGCAAAGTGCCCTCATCACCTTAATGGCCCAGGTAGGTTCATTTGTTCCTGCTTCTGAGGCGGAAGTCGGGGTGGTTGATAAAATTTTTACCAGAGTGGGGGCCATGGACGACCTGCGACGTGGACAGTCAACCTTTATGGTTGAAATGAATGAAACCGCCAATATCCTCAACAATGCCACTGACAAAAGCCTTGTTATTCTGGATGAAATCGGCCGGGGAACCAGTACTTTTGACGGCCTGGCTATCGCCTGGGCGGTCAGTGAGGAGTTGGTCAACAAAAACGGCAAAGGGGTGAAGACTATATTTGCCACCCATTATCATGAGTTAACTGAACTCGCCCGTATATATGACCGGATCAGGAATTTTCACATAGGGGTAAGGGAGTGGAACAACTCTATAATTTTTCTATATAAATTACTTGCCGGGGGCACTGATCGGAGCTATGGTATAGAGGTGGCGGCTTTGGCCGGAGTTCCCGGGCATGTGGTCCGGCGGGCTGAAGAATTACTGGGCCATATTCAAAAGGATGAATTCAACTCTCAGGGTTTACCCGGGATAGCCCGGAAAACAGGAAAAAGAAGCAAAAAAAAGGCCGGGCAGCTCCAGCTCTTTCAAGAGTCGACGGATTCCTTAAGAGATAAGTTGAAAGACTTGCAACCGGACAACCTGACACCCCGCGAAGCCTTGGATGTGCTGTATAATCTGAAAGATCAGTTATGAAAATAACTGTATTTACCGGTCTTCACTTTTTCCTTTTCCTGGATTGCTTCCTGGGAGGCATCTGATTCAGTGTAATAATTGATCTCTGGTTCGGCCGGGACCTCGGAAACAGGCAGCGGCTGAATCAGCCAGTTTATTCAACCCGAATACCTCGAGTTCGCCAATTATATCCCGGCCCCAGGTTGCATTTGCTGTAGTTCAGTAGCTACATCCTGCAGGGCTTGAACCACCTCGCCATAGTTCTCCGGTAGGCAACCCCGGCATCGATCAGGGCATATCCATAGTCACGGTTATAGTTAAGTACACTGGTTACATCCCCGAAAGGCACTACATGAATGGTGCCGTTAAGATCACGCAGGGTAAGAATACGCACGGTCAAGCTTTCCACAGTGCCGGAATGTCCACCGGCCTCCACCCAGTCACCTACGGCAATGGAGTTCTCCAAGAGAATAAAGGCTCCCGTGATCATATCCTTGACCAGGGTCTGGGCTCCAAAACCTATGGCCAGGCCGACAACACCGGCATCAGCCAGCAATTTCCAGAACCCAGGTTCCGAACATGCCAAACAGGAGAACTATGGCCGCGATGTGAAAATTGCCCTTCAGACAGTGGTGTTCAGTGGTTGGCATGCCAACCGCATGAAATCCTGCTATTTTTTTAAGCCGGAAAGTTGAGCTGTTAAACAGACTCAAAGAGATGGGCAAAGACATTTAGTACTACTGCGACATTTTGGTTCTATCTCCCGTCATTCCCCGGCTTGACCGGGGAATCCAGTTTCTTTTTCTGGATTTCTACTTTCGCGGGAATGACGGAAACAGAAAGGAAGTGTCGCTGTAGTATTAGATATATATTTTAAAAAATCTTTAATTAAATCAAGTAAATAAAGAATTTTGTTATTTTTAATAAGTATCTGTAATTATTGGATTTTCAGGAAATACTTTTAACAAAGAATCATGATTTTCTAACAAAAACAGAAAGCTAATAGTGAAATCCAGATCCGGTTGTGTTATACTTTGTTCGAATAATAATGTATCTTCAGATACAGTCAATGGATTCCCGGATCCAAAGGTTGATCGCTCAGGATGCATCACGCATCTTATAGAAAATTCAAGTTAACTTAAAAGAGTTAAAAAAATTTGGACTGTTGAGCACTACTAATACCCACCCCCAATTAAGGATGTTTTTCAGTCATAAGCCCCCTCCTTCTGCTTTGCGCAGACAGTCACGAACCGCTGCACAGGCAGGCATGGCCATAAAAAATAGGCACAACCTGTGTTTTTTTGTTCTGGTACTTTTATTCTGCTTTAATTTTCAGGGATCAAGTGTTGCCGCTGACCTGACAACAAAGCGTTATGAAATGGCTACTGCCTACTATAATGGCCTGAGATTTGACAATGAACGCAGCAGAGATAGAAGTGAATGGCTGATATGTGCTGATAAATTCAGAAAGATCTACCATAACCGGCCGACTCATAAAAAGGCTGTCGCCTGTCTTTACAGGTTAGGCCGAATATATGAAAATATGTTCTGCCATTTTAAAACCTCTTATGATCAACACGAGGCTGTGGCGTACTATGAAGATCTGCAGGTCATTTTTCCGGACAGCAACCTGGCTGACGATGCCATATTCAGAATAGCCGGGCTCAGGCTTGATCGGAATAAGAAAAAAGAAGCCAGACAGTCTTTAGCACGGATTATCAATGAGTATCCTGACGGAGACATGCACAAGGCTGCAGTCATAAAACTTCAGGAAATTCAAGGTATTAAGACTATCAAGAATAGGAAGAGCCTGAGAAAAAATTATGCCTGTTTAAGCGGTCCTGTCCGCTACTGGTCCAACCCGGACTACACCAGGGTTGTTATCAGGGTTTCAGACCAGGTCAATTACCAGGAAGCTCTGCTTCCCAATAATAAAAAACATCCTAAAAGATTGTATGTTGATCTGGAGCACTGCAGTCTCCCTCCTGATAGCAAAAGTTCTATTCCGGTTGACGACGGCCTGCTTAAACGCATCAGGACGGGTCAGTTTAACCCGGATACGGTCAGGGTTGTCCTCGATACCCAGACCTTGGAAGACTATAAGATATTTGAGCTCAAAGACCCCTACCGTATTATAATAGATATCAGCGGCACAAAGGCTGTGCCGTCCCAACCGACCAGGTTACCTGAACAGGGAATCAGTCTGGCGAAACAGTTTGGCCTGGGGGTCAAGACGATCGTTCTGGATCCCGGACACGGCGGTAAAGATCCCGGAGCCGTCAGCCCTTCGGGATTAATGGAAAAAGATATTGTTCTCAACATAGCCAAAAAAACCGCCAAAATTCTAAATAGAAAAAAAGGTTATAATGTTATTCTTACCCGGACAGAAGATGTCTTCATCCCTCTGGAAGAGAGGACTGCTATAGCAAACACCCACAAGGCGGACCTCTTTATCTCTATCCATGTTAATGCAGCAGCCAACCCCGGGCTTCAAGGGATAGAAACCTATTATCTTAATATGGCCACCAGCCGTGAAGAAAGGAGGGCGGCAGCCCGGGAAAATTCGTCGTCAGCCAGTCAGCTCAGTGATCTTCAGAGGATCCTGGATGACCTTATGAAAAAAAGTAAAAAGGAGGAATCATACCATCTGGCCGGTATCTTACATCAGCAGTTGATAAAAGGTCTGGGAAACAGTTTTAGGGTCAATGATCTCGGAGTAAAAAAGGCCCCTTTTATTGTCCTGATCGGGGCCAGAATGCCCGCCATTCTTCTGGAAACAGGTTTTATAAGCAACCATGAGGAAGAGAAGAGGCTCTGTAGCCGGAACTATCAGGACATTCTGGCTCGGCAGATTACCAGGGGGATAGTGGATTATGCCTCTAATCTGAATATGGCAGCCAGATTTTAAGCGGCAACTACCCGGTATGAGGCGGATTTGAAGATTCTGGTATAAGGATACAGATAGGTACCGGGACAAAACAGGAAAATAGAATAATTTCTTTAAAATAATAGTATTGTAACCTTGACAAAAAATCAATGATCGATTAAAAAAAATAAAATCAGAAGGGATATATTTCTTTTAAAAAAGCGGTCGTTAAACAAGCTTTAAAGGAGGACAGAATGGCTACAGTTGAACACAAGGGACACACTTATGAAGTAGATGAGGACGGCTTCCTGACCAAGGGCATGGAAGATTGGGACACGGACTGGGTTGACTATGTGAAGACTACCGAGGGTATTGAAGAGCTGACCGAGGAGCACTGGAAAATTATCAACTCTCTCCAGGATTATTTCAAGAAAAACGGAATTGCCCCCATGGTAAGGATTCTCTCTAAAACTACAGGCTTCCCATTAAAGAAGATTTACGAGCTTTACCCTTCAGGCCCGGGTAAAGGCGCCTGCAAGATGGCTGGTCTGCCCAAACCTACCGGTTGCGTTTAATAGTATTATTATTATTTTTTTAAAATTTTTAAAGAGAAAGCAGCTCAGGCTGTTTTCTCTTTTTTTTTATGAAAGCTTCGTGGATATCATTTAACCGCCTTTGATATTCAGGGGCATTAATTACCGCACCTCTAATCCCCCCACGGAGGTTAATCTCTGTAAAAAAAGTTTTACCTTCTTCAGTTACCATCAAGTCAATATGGGCATAAGGGAAATCACCCCGCCTCATAACCTTACGACAGATCTGCCACTGCCTGTCTGAAAGGGTACAGGCCCTGAAACTGCCTCCACAATGGAGGTTCTGACGAAAGTTGTGGCTGTTCTCCCGATAATACGCCTCCCCATACTCTCCCAGAACAACTACTCGAATATCCCTGCAGCCCTTCGTATAGGGCTGAATGACAAAAGGGTAGGGCAGCCCGTCAAGACTGGCCTGGTTGTAAAGATCTTCTATGGAAGGCCAGAGATTGATACCCAGTCCGGCATTTTTCCGATCAAGCTTGCTGACCACCTGTTTAATTTCTGCCTTATGATACTCATTAAGCACTTTTAAAAGATCATGGCGATCGTGAACAGGGGTGGTGTAGGGCAGCGTATAATGCGAAAATATATGGGACTGAAGAGTTTTAGACCTGCTGAGCAACTGGGAAAGGGCGGAGGGGAAGATGATAAGCCCTCTTTCCTTTAGATCAAGCAGTAGATGTTCTTCACTTTTCTTGAGACGGATTCTGCCTACTATTATATCGCCGGCCTGCAGCTCATCATACTGGCTTCTCAGCCGGTCATTATCAGTAATAATTCGAACCATGTTAAAAATAGGGTAGAAAGAATGTCAGATATTGGTATTACCTATTATCCAGTTAATTATCAGTTATACGTTAAACAAGTTCAGTGTCTTATCTGAAAACCAATAAGCCCTGGGTCTTTCTCAACAGTATTGGCCTTCACCCCGCTTACCCTGGACGTAGGAGAACCCTGGTAAAGCCAATTTACCATCTGGTCCACCTTATCTGCTTTACCGGAAATAAAAACTTCTACCGAGCCGTCCCTTTTATTACGCACCCAACCTGAAACTCCCAGTCTTTCGGCTTCCGACTTGGTATAATCTCGAAAGAAAACTCCCTGCACTTTACCGCTGACCAAGGCGTGTACGTTTTTTTCAGCCATCTTTCTCCTCCTTTAAAAATAAATAGTAACAATTCCTCGTAAAACTCCTAACCATAGGGGCCAGGTGTTTTTTATAGTTCCTTCAAAAATAACCAAATCGGACAATTCAGGTTTTGAAAAATTATATTTATTATTTATTATACAGAACCACTACGGATAAATTAACAGAGACCGTAATCCAAGAAAAGATAAATAATTATGTACCCTCAGGACAAGATATGGGAAAAGATGATAAAAGAACACAGCATTGCCGGACATCCAGTCAGATATTTTCAAGAAGTCGGCTCCACCAATGACATTGCCCGTAAATCAGCCTTTACAGGAGCAGAAAAAGGTACTGTCATTATTGCGGATTATCAGAAAAAAGGCAGGGGCAGACTGGGGCGTTCCTGGATATCTCCTCCCGGCTCCGGTCTCTATTTCTCTCTTATACTGTCTCCAGCCCTTGCTCCTGCCGACCTGCCCAAGATCACTTTGGCGGCGGGCGTAGCTCTTTGCCGGGCAGCAAAGAGCTACCTGAGCAATCCCGTACTAAAATGGCCCAACGATTTTCTGCTGAAAGGCAAAAAGGCCGCAGGTATACTGACTGAGACATTTTTCCTGCAAGAGAGCGGTTATCTTGTTATTTTGGGTATGGGCATTAACGTGAATACACCCCGGCATGATTTCCCCCCGGATATTGCCGGTAAAATCACCAACATCCAGGAAACATGCGGCAAGCCTCTGGCCAGAGGTGAATTGCTGGAAATAATCCTTAACCAGATGGACAATCTTCTGGCTCAGGCAGAACAATTCGGTTTCAGTGATATTTTGAAAGAGTGGCGGAGTTATGATGCCGGCAGGGGAAAGTATTTGACCTGGCTTACCACAGAAGGTGGGGTTATCCGGGGTGTCTCTCAGGGAATAGATGATAACGGTTTACTCTGGATCAGAGATGAACAGGGGAAATTGCATGAAGTCGTTTCCGGGGATATCCGGTATCCTATCTGATTTACCTGGTTAAATGGCGGTACTTGATACGATGGGGCCGGCGAGCCTCATCACCCAGCCTTTTTTTCCTGTCTTCTTCATATTCGTAATAATTGCCTGCAAAAAAACTGGTCTGACTGTCGCCTTCAAAAGCCAGAATATGGGTGGCAATCCTGTCCAGAAACCAGCGGTCATGGCTGATAACCACTGCACAGCCGGCAAAGTTTAAAAGGCCCTCTTCCAGGGCTCGCAGAGTATTGACATCCAGGTCATTGCTGGGCTCATCCAGAAGGATGACATTGGCTCCGGTCTTCAGGATCCGGGCCAGATGAACCCGGTTACGCTGCCCCCCGGAGATAAGGCCGACCTTTTTCTGCTGCTCAGCCCCGGAAAAATTGAATCTGCCCACGTAGGCCCGGGAATTCATCTCCCTGTTTCCCAGTCTGATCGTATCCCGGCCGTCGGAGATGACTTCCCAGATACTTTTTTCAGGTTCCAGACTATCCCGTGACTGTTCCACATAGGCCAATTTAACGGTTTCCCCCACAGTAATGGTCCCGGAATCAGGTTTTTCCTTACCGGTAATCATCTTAAAAAGCGTGGTTTTCCCGGCTCCGTTAGGACCGATCACTCCTACTATCCCACCGGGCGGCAGAGCAAAGTTCATATTTTCAATCAGTATCTTATCACCGAATCCCTTAACAACATCCCGGGCCTCGATCACCACATTGCCAAGCCGTGGTCCCGGTGGAATATAGATCTGCAGATCCTCCGCCCGCCTTTCACTTTCCCGGCTAAGCAGTTTTTCATACTCCCTGACCCTGGCCTTGGATTTGGCCTGTCTGCCCTTAGGTGACATATTGATCCATTCCATTTCCCGCTTAAGGGTCTTTTGTCGCTCGCTCTCCCGCTTCTCTTCCCGGGCCAGGCGTCTCTGCTTCTGCTCCAGCCAGGAAGAGTAATTACCTTTCCAGGGAATACCGTGGCCCCGGTCAAGCTCAAGTATCCAGCCTGCCACATTATCCAGAAAGTATCGATCATGGGTTACAGCGATCACTGTACCTTCATAGCGCTGGAGATGCTGTTCAAGCCAGCCCACGGTTTCCGCGTCCAGATGGTTGGTGGGCTCGTCAAGAAGCAGTATGTCGGGCTGACGCAGGAGAAGGCGGCAAAGGGCGACCCGGCGGCGTTCACCACCGGAAAGGACCTGAACAGGTGTTTCACCGGGGGGGCAGCGCAGGGAATCCATGGCCATCTCCAGGCGGGAATCAATATCCCAGGCCCCGCGTGCATCCAGTTTTTCCTGCACCTCTCCCTGCCGGGCTATCAGATTATCCATCTCCTCATCACTTACAGGCTCGGCAAACCGGGAGTTTATTTCATCAAACTCGGCCATTAGGTCCATAATTTCCTTAACACCTTCCTCCACAACCTCCTTTACTGTCTTGCTGTCCTCGAGATCGGGCTCCTGTTCCAGAAGATCCACTGAAACATCAGGAGAAACAACGGTCTTCCCTTCAAATCCGTTATCCCGGCCAGCCATTATTTTCAAGAGACTGCTCTTGCCTGCCCCGTTCAGTCCCAGGACCCCGATCTTGGCTCCGTAGTAATATGACAGGTTTATATTTTCCAGAACCGGTTTCTGCTGATAATACCTGGAGACATCGATCATGGAATAGATAATTTTGTTTGGTTCATCACTCATTTTAAATCATGTATAATTTTATTCTCGCTAAGCCACGGAGAAACAAAGAGAGATTTTATTTCAGAAAATCCCTATTCCTGGCATCTTTGCCTTTCAATCTCTCTGACCCTGTCAGCAATCATGCGATTAACAGGGGCTTCAATGCCAAGGGCTTCAGCTTTGGCAACCAAGGCCCCGTTAATCGCTGAAATTTCAGTAGATTTACCCCGGCGGATATCCTGGAGCATGGAAGATATGTTTTCAGCGGTCTTTGTACAGACTTCCCTGGTGTAGGTTACAGGATCAGGGCCCGGATCAATACCCAGTGTTCTGGCGACTGCAGCTCCTTCTTTAATCGCCCGGGACATCAGTTCCTTTACCTGCTGATCAGCCAGAAGCCCGCCGTTGTTACAGTCATATATCACAGTAAGGCCATTAATGGCGGCATTAACCAGTAGCTTTTCCCAAAGACAATTTTGGATATTGGAGACTAAAACATTGTTAAAACCTGCAATGGCAAAGAGACGGCCGGCCTCCTCAAGCTTCTGCCACCCCTTCTGATCAGGCTCATTCATAAAGCCCAGACTGGTACGGCCGATCCCCAGGTGGCTGACCTTGCCCGGAGCCAGAAGCGTGGCTCCTTCTGAAGTAATGCCTAGGGCACTGTATCCGGGAAGATCTGCCTGTTTTATGGTTTCGAGGTGATTTATACCATTTTGAAAGGCGATAAGCAGGGTGGAGGAATGAAACAGAGAGGAGGCCCTGGCCAGGGCCTCCTTTACTGCAAATGATTTTACACAAAGAAGTACCAGATCAGCATTACCTATTTTAAAAGGATCTGCAGTTGCAACTACCGCGGCCTCATACTCTTCTGTTCCTTCTTTCAGAATTATAGTGTTCTTGAGACTGGCTGCCCTTTCCTTGTCATAATCAAGCATCCAGACCTTGCTGCCGGCCTTTGCCGACATCCCGGCTGCAAAAAGGCTGCCCAGGGCCCCCGGGCCAATAACCGCCGTCTTCATCCGGCTTACTCGACAATTTCGGCATTCTCTACTATTGCCTTGTACCTGTAGCCTGCCCCAAAGTCCTTTTCTTTGGCCAGGGTTCCTTCCATTACGAGTTTCTGGCCCTTCTCCGGTCTGGCCTGGGAAGTAAAAACCAGATCATGGGTGTTTTTCATGGCATTGCCGGTCCCATCCTGGAAATGAATCCAGTTTTTACCCATAATATTGGGAGAAACTTTCATGACTTTACCTCTGACCTGAACCTTTTTACCATCGAGTTCTCCGGCTTTACTGTAAATTTCAGCGATGGTGTAACCGTTTTCTGCGCTACTCTTTTGTACGGATATATCCTGGGCAGTGGTAACGGCCTTTAAGCTCCCCCCGCTCTCAGTTTGGGGTCTGCCGCTTTCAGTCGGCATGGACATTGGTCCCATACCCTCCGACTTCAGAGCATCCTGGAAGCTGGGCTCTTCCTGGCCCCTGCCAGCCGGTTGCTGGCCATAAGAGTTCATCATACCGGTCATCTGATGCCCTTTTCCGGGCCCGCTTTCACTACCTTTAAGTCCACCGGAAAAAATGATCTCCGGAAAAGTCCGGTCGAGGGTTTTACTGTAAAAATCATGCATAACAGGCCCTGACATCAGCTCTATATTTTTTCCTTTTTGCAGATCAAGATTGACTGTGGCAACCCAGATTTCACCTTCCCCTGTGGTATCCAGTTTAATGTAAGTATAGCCGCCACTATCAAAGGTTTCCAAAACAGTTCCTTTGATAGTTTCTCCTCCGGCAGAAGATGCATTCTGCCCGGTTCCGGCCTTATTCGATTCCAGGTTACTTTCTGAAGCCTTGCTCTCAGACTGATCTGAACAGCCCAAAAAGATCAAGGCCGTAGCCAGTATTGCGGTCATACAAATTTTTCTGCCAAACAACATCTAATCACCTCTGTATTTTTAGATTCCTGCAGGTTCAACTTATAAGTTCTCAATAAATTCTGGTAAGATTTAAAGTCAATTTTTTTCCCAAGAAGTCACGTTCATTGGAGAAAAGGTGTTTAGGTATTTAGGCTGTTAGGGTTTAATCTAAAAACCTAAACCGCTAAAAAGCTACAACTCAACACCTGTGATTTTATACAGCAGGCGTCTTTACAGACTGTCTGAGGTGCAGCCCTTAGTGTTCGTATGAAAAAATAAAATTTTCTTCATCACGGTCAATTATAACTTTGCCTCCCTGACTGAGTCTGCCGAAGAGGATCTCGTCTGTCAAGCGATCTCCCAGCTCAGTCATTATAAGCCTTCTCATGGGGCGGGCTCCATAGTCAGGATCATAGCCCTTGACCGCCAACCAGCTTCTGGCCTCTTCGGTAAGGGAAATGGTGACCCTTCTTTCGGCCAGTCTGGCCTCGAGTTCAAAAATCATCTTATCTACAATTTTCTCCATAATAGCCTTGTCAAGTGAATTAAATGTGACAACGGCATCCAGACGATTCCTGAACTCGGGAGAGAAAAGATTTTTGATTTCCCTGTCTTCTTTGCCTTTTTTGCTGGAGACAAAACCGATGGGCTGGCCGGTCATCTCCCTGACTCCGGCATTGGTAGTCATGATCAGGATCACATTGCGGAAATCAGCCTTACGGCCCGAGTTGTCAGTCAAAGTGGAATGATCCATTACCTGAAGGAGTATGGAGAATATATCCTGATGGGCCTTTTCGATTTCATCGAGAAGAAGAACGCAATAGGGATGTTTTTTGATGGCGTCAGTGAGCAGGCCGCCCTGATCAAAACCAATATAGCCCGGCGGAGCACCAATAAGGCGGGCAACCGAGTGTTTTTCCATGTACTCACTCATATCAAACCGTTCAAAGTGAATGGCAAGGGCGGCTGCCAGTTGTCTGGTCATCTCTGTTTTTCCCACTCCTGTAGGGCCGGCAAAAAGAAAAGACCCTGTGGGCCTGCCCGGCTCTTTCAGTCCGGCCCGGCTACGCTTGACCGCGGTAACCAGGGCTTCTATAGCATTATCCTGGCCGTAGATCTGCAGCTTCAGCCTTTCTCCCAGGTTCCTGAGCTGGGCAACATCTGAAGAAGAGACGTTTTTGGCCGGTATCCTGGCCATACGGCCGATTACCGACTCAACATCACGAACAGTGATAGTTTTTGTCTTACCATTAACTCCTCCACGCAAACGATAGGCCGCTCCCACCTCATCCAGGACATCAATTGCCTTGTCAGGCAGGAAACGTTCGGTAATATAACGGTCTGCCAGTTCGGAGCTGGTCTTAATCGCCCTTTTAGAGAATTTAACCCGGTGATACTGTTCATACCTTGACTGAAGTCCTTTAAGGATATTCACAGTTTCAGCAACTGAGGGTTCTTCAATGTCAACTTTCTGAAACCTCCTTGACAAGGCCCTGTCCTTTTCCACGTTATTACGGTACTCTTCATAGGTTGTCGAGCCTATACAGCGTAAAACGCCGGCCTGAAGGGCAGGTTTTAAGAGGTTGGAGGCGTCCATACTTCCACCGCTGGTGGCGCCGGCACCCACTACTGTATGGATTTCATCAATAACCAGTATGACATTGGATTCCTTTTCCACCTCATTGATAACGGCCTTGAGCCTTTCCTCAAAATCGCCGCGGTACTTGGTACCGGCCAGGAGAACTCCCATATCAAGTTGATGCAACTTTACATTTTCCAGGGGTTCAGGGACGTTTCCCTTATGGATATTCAAGGCCAGGCCTTCGGCAATAGCTGTTTTACCGACCCCTGGTTCACCGACCAGCAACGGGTTATTCTTACGACGCCGGCAGAGAATCTGCATAAGTCTTTTCACCTCGTTTTCCCTGCCGATCAAGGGGTCAATCAAACCATTGGCTGCCTTCCTGTTGAAATTAACCGTATATTTCCCCAGGGCAGTCTGGGGCTTATCCTGTTCTTCTTCGCTCTCTCCTTTCTCAAAGACGGACTGCTTCTCCTCAGCAGCAGGATGATTTACCCGGGAGACATACTCCATCACCGCAAGCCGGCTCAATCCTTCCTTAATGAGATAGTAAACGGCAAAGGAATCCTGCTCTGCAAAAAGTGCGGCAAGAATATCCCCTGAATCAACTTCCTTCTTTCCACAACTCTGAACATGGGCTATGGAGCGTTGAAGTACCCGGTTAAATCCCATGGTCTGAACAGGATCATGTTCAACAGCGTTTTCTATTACAGGTACATGAACATGGAAGAATTGTTCCAGGTTTTTTTTCAACTTTTCCGGGCTGCCGCCGCATCCTTCGATGATGTTTCCTGCAAAATCATCAGATAACAGCCCATAAAGGAGATGTTCCACGGTCACGTGTTCGTGGCGGAGTTTTTTGGCCTCCCTTATGGCCATTACCAACGCTATTTCCACCTTATGATTTATCATGGCTACACCTTTTCCATGGAACAGTGCAGAGGATATTCATTTTTCCGGGCCATATCATGGACAACATTGATTTTTGTCTCAGCTATTTCCCTGGTATATATTCCTGCTATACCGATACCCTGCTGATGGACATTGAGCATTATTTTTGCGGCTTCAGATGACGATTTATGGAAAATTTTTTCCAAAATCATCACCACGAAATCCATAGTTGTATAATCATCATTATGCAGGAGTACCTTATACAGAGGGGGCTCCTCTACCTGTTCTTTTTCTTCTATAACTACACTTTCTTCGGTACCTCTTGCCGGCATAGTTTTTTGTTCTTTTGTTCCCGGTTCAGGGTTGTATAGTTCTCAGTTTCTGTCTTTTCTTAATATCCATTTACAGTAAAAGTTTATCATTTTCGTAACTGTCCACCAAGGTTATAGTTTTATAAAAGACTTTGCTTGGTAAGCGTTTACTACTGAAACATTAAACCCTAATCTACTTCTTGTCCAGTAAGAAAGAAGAATAAAAAATCATCCATAACCAGATCATCCTTGACCCCGGAACCTTTCAGCCGGTATTCGGTTTTCAGAAGTTTTTTAAGACCCTTCTTTAAAAGAGCGCCACTCAGTTTTTCCGTCTGCCGGAATGATCTGTACAAGGAGTAAGGATGCCCTTTCAAAAAGACTGATTCAGCGTATTGCGAATTCTTCAGGCGATTAAGATAATCCTTTTGAAAATGTTTGTAGGACTGCCCCGGGGTATAGGGTAGATCTGACTGCTCCTGTAAGAAACGGATATAAAGGAATTTACGGAACATCTTCCTTAAGCCGCTGTTAATGGCCAGGGGGTGAAATCCTCTGTCTCTGAGTCTGCCAATGAGCAGGAGAGAACGACTCAGGTCCAGGTCTGCCACCGCCTCATTTAACTCATATATGGCTTCTTCTCTCGTCTTGCCGACCACGGCCTCTAGATCAGAAACATTTATGACATCCTTGTCGTCACAGAAGAGAGACAGTTTTTCAGTTTCCAGCGCTGCAGCTACCGGATGAAAACCAACCCGTCTGACCATATTTTCGAGTACCCCGGGGCCCGCCTTCTTACCCATTTCCTGTAGTGTCCCGGAGATAATTTCGCGAATAACCGACTCCTTTTCCTTACGGGCGGCGGCATTTTCCCCGGCCGGCACGGAAAGATCGATAATCGCCCCCTGCTGATCTATGGTCCGGTAAAGCTTTTTCCTTTTATCTACCTCTTCACTGATTAAAACAAGAATATTGCCACAAGATAGCCCGGTCCCGTTTTCCAGAAAAGAAACAAGTTCTTTACTCCGATCTTCTTTTGAGGTTGAAGTTTTTTCCCTATTAATAGTGATATCATTAAGCCATTCAATGTTCCCGGGTTTGGTAAAACCGAACGATTTCCGCCACTGATCGGCAGTGAGTCCGGCAAGTTCAGCACAACTCTCCAGGTCCGCCAGGTCAAGCAGGCGGGAAAGACAGCGGACCACAACTTCCCTGTCATTATCAGCGTGGGCTTTAAGGGCCCTATCCCAGAAACTGCTGCTGTTTGTCCTGGAAGACAAAAGCCCGGAATCCATGACCCTGACTATCTGCCTGCCGTTGAACAGGCTGTAGGATTTCAGGAGATTGACAGTTTGGACTGGATCTTCCTTTTCACCGTCCATCCGCCTTATATTAACCTGGTATTCCCGGTTTTCTTTACTAAGGGCGGCAATAAGCTCGTCACCGGTCTTACGGCATAAATAACGATCGCCATGGAGCAGGTATACGGGGTGCACCAGACCTTTTTCAATTTCCTGAAGGAGTTTCCGGGTATCTTTCCGTTGATATACAGCCATGTTTACTAATACTAAAGAGATATTTTTTGTAAACTTGAACTTGCCGACTTGAGAAAACCATTATGATTTCAGATAACAAACACTGCATGATATTCCTGAATAAACATACCAACCGTCAAGTCCCCCTGCCTTACTAAAAAATTTGCATTTTATATCATAATACCTAAATCAATCCGGAAAGTTGAATTGTAATCCTTCACCAGAATTGTAGTTTTATAAAAAATTCTGTCCAGCAAGCCTCCACCGGTGGCTGAGATGTGCTTGTTCAGGGCGGCCGATTAATGAGTTAGATACCAGCTTTTGATTATAATAACTATGACAGGAATTCAAACTAAAAACCGTAGTCCAATGCTGTTTGTCCAGGAAATTCGTATCCTTTTTGCAGATCAGCTTATTTGATTATTTATTTGCAGTATATTAATTATTTAGGTATTTAGGTAGTCAGCAGAAAATATCCGGCTTTCTTAAAAATACAAACTGACTGATTTGAAAGGTGCTGAAGAATATATAATTAGTGCTCGTGACCTGGTAAAAATTTACTACAATCAACCGGTAGTGAAAAAGGTGAATTTTTCTGTCCAAAAAGGTGAGTGCCTGGGACTTCTGGGGCCCAATGCCGCCGGGAAAACCACCATTATAAATATGCTTCTGGGCCTGGCCACTATAAGTTCAGGCAGTCTCGAAGCTTTGGGAATCCCGGTGCCCGGAAATGAGAAACAGATCAAGTCCCGGCTCGGAGTAGTTCCACAGGGAGACACCCTTGATCCGGATCTGACTGTGGAAGAGAACCTCCTGACCTACGGCTCTTATTACGGATTGGCGGTAAAAAAGACTCTGCAAAAGAGCAGGGAACTGTTGAATTTTTTTGCCCTGGAAAACCGCAGACATGAGGTGATTCATCATCTGTCAGGGGGGCAGCGCCGCCGGCTTTTGCTGGCCAGGGCCCTGATCCATGAACCTGAACTGCTGATCCTGGATGAGCCCACTGTCGGTCTGGATCCTCAGGCCAGGTACCTGATCTGGCAGCGTCTTCAATCTTTGAAAGATCAAGGGGTTACGCTGCTGCTGACCAGCCACTACATGGATGAAGTCTCCCGGCTCAGTGACCGGGTAGTGATTCTTAACCACGGCGAAATCGTGGCCCAGGGTAAGCCGCAGCAGCTAATCACTGACATGGTGGGTATTGACGTATTTGAAGTCCATGGCCGTCCCGAAGATCTGGAACATCTGGAGGCTGTAGTCCATGAATGCCGGGCAACCACGGAAAGGACTGACGACAGCCTCTTCATATATACCGACAGAGAATGCTCCGAACTGGAAAACAAGGTCAGAATGAGCGACTACTGGCTGCGTCGACCGGCCAACCTGGAAGACCTCTTCATTAAATTAACCGGCAGGTCTCTGCAGGAATCATAAAAGAGATTCATATTTTCGACTTGACTTATTTATCTGATATAACGTAATAATTACTCGTAAGGCAGTGGTGCTTAGCAGATGGTGTGCCCATTAAGGAACATTGCGCAGTGTTTGTTAGTGGCTCATGGTGAAGCGAATGGATGATTCGTCACTTTCCTTACCATAACGTACCGGAGGTACGGTCAACGTTAAAAATTACAACACGAAATCATACTGTTTTTCTCAAGCAGGAAAGTTGACTAAATAAAAAAAGCAATTATGACTGAAGCCCTGAAGGTAACAAGGCGTAACGCCCGGGTATGGCGTAAAAACATGATTGCCAGCCTGATCGGCAATCTGGGTCAACCATTCCTGTTTCTTCTGGCCCTGGGTTACGGCCTGGGGCGGACAATCACCGATATAGAGGGCCATAGTTACCTGCAGTTTATCGCCCCCGGCCTGACAGCCTCAGCCGTAATGTACAGTGCTGCCTTTGAAGCCACCTATGGCTCCTACACCAGACTGGTCACTCAGAATGTTTTCCTGGGAATCTTGATGAGTCCGGTTTCCGTAACAGAACTTGCGGTGGGTGAGGTGCTCTGGGGAGCCTGCAAGGGGTTTCTTTCCGGAATAATCATGCTCATTGCCCTGCCTCTCTTTGGTCTGATTCCTTCGGCATGGATAGTCCTCTTTTTGCCGCTTCTCTTTGTCGAGGGGGTCCTGTTTGCTGCCTTAGGCCTGATCATGAGCTCTCTTGCCGCAAGTTACGAGTTTTTCAACTATTTTATCTCTCTCTTTCTGACCCCGCTTTTTCTTTTTTCCGGTATATTTTTTTCTCTTAACAGCCTGCCTGAAACAACCAGCCGGGTTCTTCAATTTTTGCCTCTAACCCCCATGGTCAATCTGGCAAGATCTTTCTGTTACGGTGACTTTAATGGTTTTTGGCCCGTTCAGATCACCGCAGTCTGTCTGGCCGCGGCCGTGGCTACTTCCCTGGCTGCAGTCCTGCTGAAACGCCGTCTTATAAAATAATTATCCCGGTTCCCGTATAATGGGCCGGCTGTATCTATTTTTTATTCTTCATCTCCGATTTTATCATAAGCTGCACAGGGCAGTGATCAGAACCTGTGACATCTTTAAGGATAGAGCTGTCTTCTACCCTGCTGCTGCTTGCTGAATCAATACAGAAATAGTCGATTCGCCAGCCTATATCCCTGGCCCGGGCATTAAAACGATAACTCCACCAGGTATAATGACCGCCTTCCTTGTTAAACATCCGGAAGGTATCCTCAAAACCTGAATCCAGAAAACTATCCATCCAGCGGCGTTCTTCAGGGGTAAAACCGGCATTGTTTTCATTTCTGTCCGGATTTTCAAGATCAATCTCCTTATGGGCTACGTTATAATCACCGCAGACCACCACTGTCTTCCGGCCCCGCAGCCTGGAGGCAAAGGCAAAAAGCGCCTTATTAAACCTCAGTTTAAAGGCAAGACGCTTAAGCCCTTCTCCACTGTTAGGGAAATAGACATTTACCAGAAAAAAATCATTAAATTCCAGGGTAATCACACGACCTTCCCGGTCAAACTCATCCACTTCCAGACCTTTGAAGATCTGCAGAGGCTGCAGTCTGGTATAAACTCCCACTCCTGAATACCCCTTTTTTTCAGCACCGTACCAGTATGAACTGTATCTCTCTAAATTAATCAGATCTTTTGGTAGCTGCTCCCTGTGGGCCTTGGTTTCCTGAATAGCCACAAGATCGGCATCAAGCTCCTTTATTATTTCCCTGAAACCTTTTTTGGCCGCTGCCCTGATGCCGTTTACATTCCAGGAAATAAGCCTGAAGCTGGAGATATTTTTATTCGGCGAGTCAGGAGGAGGCCGCCGGGGAGTTATCCCGGTCCGGGGGCAAAGTACCCGGACCGGACAAGTATCACAATGGGGGGCCACCGGCCGGCAGACTGACTGTCCAAATTTTACCAGAGTAGAGTTAAGGCCGGTCCAGTATCTTTTCGGCAGTTTTTCTTTCAGGGCTTTTTCAGTCTGCAGAGAAGTGGAGGTTTTTACATACCCCCATATATTCATGATACGGTGAACATGAGTGTCCACACATATCTCATCTCTCTTAAAAGCTAACGCAGCCACTAAAGTCGCGGTTTTTCGTCCCACCCCGGGCAGGGTCATAAGATCATCTACTTGACTTGGAACCAGGCCCCGGAACCTTTCAAGCGCCCCGGAAAGTCCGGCAAGATAACCGGCCTTATTCCTGAAAAAGCCGACCGGGTAAATCAGTTTCTCTATCCTTTCCCGGGATAATTCCGATAGACTTGCAGGATCAGGGGCCTCCTTAAACAGCCTGCGGGCGGCTGCGGCAGTGACCTCGTCCCTGGTTCGGGCCGAAAGAACAGTGGTGACCAGGATTTTAAAAGGATCATCGTTCTGAACAGCTATAAGGTCAACAATAGGGGTATCAAGTCCCTGGACATGGGTTTCCACCCTCTCTATCAATTTATTTATGCGATTATTAGCCATTAACGACCTCCCGGTTATACGGACAAAGCATGTCTGATATGTCGCTGCCAGTAGTTATCGAGATGTTACCATAAAAATTTATAAGTAACCAATTCAGAAAGAAAATATACTTATAACCACCTGTTTTGCCTAAGAACCTGAGAGCGCTAAACAGGGTCCGGTCTGGGTAGTCAATCCCTGGATTCTCTTCATGATTTTATTTTTTTGGTGACATTCATAGTATTCCTTTGGTACAATCCATTCCGGGGAATTTGTAAATTCTCGCTTACATTTATGGAGTAAAAAAGTGGAAAATTCTCATTTAACCAGACTCTGGACCCATCTCTCCCGGCCCCGGTTTTCAGAGGGTTCATTCCCGTATGTTCTTCCGGGAAAAACCAGTCGATATATTATCCAGATCTATTGGTCTGAATAATTAAGCGGTTTATCCCGGCAGGGATCAAACGTGTTTTTTGGATGGAGGACAGGGTAAAAGACAAATTCTTAAAGGAGGAACGATTCAATGCTATCAAGACTAATGAAAGTGGGAGGATTAGCCCTGGCAGGCTTTCTCCTTTTATTGCCGGCCCTGGCTCTGGCCGCCGGAGGGGGACATGAAGCCGCATCTTCAACTGCTGCAGCAACCAGTGAATACGCTTGGTGGTTCTGGCCCCTGATCCTTTTTATCATTACTTTTATAATGGGTATCCTTGCCGTGCTGGGCGGCGTAGGCGGCGGTGTTCTTTATGTTCCCATTCTCGGCAGTTTCAGTTTTTTCCCTTTTCACATGGATTTTGTCAGGGGAGCCGGGCTGCTGGTTGCCCTCACCGGGGCACTGGCCGCAGGACCCGGGCTTTTGAAATCAGGCATGGCCAATCTGCGCCTGGCTATACCGGTAGCCCTGGTGGCCTCGACCTGTGCCATAATCGGGGCCAAACTGGGTCTGGGCATGCCCGAATACCTGACCAAGGGTCTGCTCGGCATCGTTATCATGTTCATTGTCGTGGTTATGGTTACCGCCAAGAAATCAGAGGTGCCGGATGTGCCCAAAGCCGATTCCCTCTCCTCAAGCATGAAGATCTTCGGGGTATTTACCGATCACAGTACCGGTCAGGAGATTGACTGGAAAATCCACCGCACCCCGCAGGGACTCTTTCTTTTTATCTTTATCGGCCTTATTGCCGGTATGTTCGGCCTGGGTGCAGGCTGGGCCAACGTGCCGGTCCTCAACCTGGTAATGGGGGCACCCATCAAGATAAGCGTAGCAACCAGCAAGTTCCTGCTTTCCATCACTGATACCTCTGCAGCCTGGACCTACTTTACCAACGGCTGCGTTATTCCCATGATGGTTGTTCCTTCGGTTATCGGCATCATGTTCGGCTCCCTTGTCGGAGTCCGCGTACTCAAGATAACCAAGCCCACAGTAGTCCGCTGGATGGTTATCGCTATCCTCTTATTCGCCGGGCTTAAATCACTGCAGGCCGGCTGGAGCGCTTATCAGGAACAAAAGACCGAAGCGGATCAGCCCAAGCAGCACAGCCAGGTAATTGAACAGCAGATCCAGCCGCAGGCAGCCAGCCTGTCTCACCCGGCTGCAGGCATCTTGGGCTGAGAGAACGGGATTAAATAATAGCAGGAGGAAAATTATGGAAGCAACCAAAGAACAGATACTGTACGGGAAAGCGCTTGATATAGGCATGAAAATCGGCATGGTCTTGCTGTTAGTCTTTTTTGCACTTTATGTATTGGGCATTATGAAACCGGCGGTGCCGGTTGCCGAGCTTGACCAGTACTACTCCATGCCGGTCCATGAATATCTGGAGGCAATTACCGCCAACTATGACACTATAAAGCAGACCCCGGATCAGTGGAACTGGCTGTCCCTGGCAGGTCACGGTGATTATTTCAACCTGTTGGTAATCGCCTACCTGGCCGCAGTAACCATCGTCTGTTACATTATCATTATTCCGACTCTGCTCAAGGACGGTGATAAACTCTATGCCGGCCTGGCTGCTCTCGAGGTGCTCATCCTGGTCCTGGCGGCCAGCGGTATCCTGGGCGGCGGCGGCCACTGAAGTCGAGGATAGGCCTTGACCAATAATGCAGAGGCACAACACCTTAATTGTGCCTCTGTTTTTTATTACTGTCTACCTGGCACCTGAACCGGAGCGGCAAGCAACCTTTATTTCTCTGAGGTTGAAAGTTCTTTGCCAGAGATTCTGATGCCTTCCTGAAAAGTCATCAAGCATAATGCTCTTTTTTATTCAGGACCTTGTTTATGCATTCTGACAGTTCTTTTAATTGAAAGGGTTTTTGAATAAAGGCGTTACAGCCTCGTTTCAATATGTCATCGGTCTCACCACCAATACTGTACCCACTTGAAAGGATAACCTTTATATCAGGATCGATCTCCTTCATCAGGTCATAGGCTTCTCCTCCACCCATTTTCGGCATAACTATGTCCAGGATGACTGCATCAATCCTGTCCTTATTTTTACTATATATCTCGACAGCCTCTTTTCCATCTCTGGCTACAAGAGTCTGGTAGCCGATCGATTTTAATAACTTTTGACCTACCTCAAGAATTATCTCCTCATCATCTGCTAACAGGATGGTTCCAGTCTTCACGGCAAACTGATCAGGACGTTCGGTATCTTTGACTACCTTATGTCCCGCCGATACAGGGAGATAAATCTTGAAGGTGGTACCGGCACCTGGCACGGAATCAACATCGATATAGCCTTCATGTCCCTTTACAATACCGTAAGCCGAAGCCAGGCTGAGACCGCCTCCCTTCTCTAAACCCTTGGTTGTAAAAAACGGATCAAAGACGCACTCCAGAGTCTTCTTATCCATGCCTGGTCCTGTGTCGCTGACCATTATCAGGACATATTTGTGCTGTTTCGGCTTAAATTCCGTACTCTTTATATCATCAGAAGTGACATTTGCGGTTTTCAATGTAAGGCTTCCACCATCAGGCATGGCATCTGCTGCGTTTATATACAGGTCGAACAGAACCTGTTCAATCTGTCCCTTGTCCGCATCTATTAACCACAGATCCGGGTCACATTCGTAATAAATCTCGATTTTCTTTTTGGTCCTGCTAAATGTATTTGAGGTCTCTTCCACTAGGTGGTTAACATTAATTGTCTCAACCTGGTATTTGCCCTTTTTGGCATATCCAAGAAGCTGGCTGGTCAAAACAGCTCCCTTTCTAATCAGGTTTTCAATATTGGTGAGCCTTTCATAATGCGGATGCTTGGAATCAAGGTCTAAAAGTACCAGAGAGGTATTGCCCTGAATACCCATAAGGATGTTGTTAAAAGCGTGGGCGACGCCGCCGGCGAGGATCCCCACGGCCTCCATCTTGTGAACCTGCCTGAGTCGCTTTTCCATTTTGGCATTGTCGGTTATGTCTTTTTCAAGATGGATTATTTGATATATTTCGTCCTTATCGTCTTTCATGGGATATACGGAGACTTGTATATATCTCTTGTTTCCCGACCGATCAAAATGTATGTGTTTTCCCTCTGCGGGTAGTCCGGTCTCCAGCGCTTTATTAAGCGGGCAGGGATGCTCCGGGGCCTTACAGGATGACGGCAAATTATGGGTTGCCTCATAACAGGTTGTCCCGATGGTCTTTTCGGGTGGGCCGTATTTTTTAAAAAATGTTTTATTCCCGCCAATGATCTTGAATTGTTGAGGTTCTATTACCATAAGGGCTTCGCTGATATTATTGACGATCCCCTCGTGGAACTTGCGGGATACGGTTGTTGATTCCAGTTCAGATGTCATGATGTTAAAAGCATCTGCCAACTGGCTCATTTCATCGTGTGACTTAACTTCAACCCGGTGTGACCAGTCGCCGGAGGCAATTTTTTTTGTTCCTTCAGAGAGTTTTTTAACAGGGTCGGTTATTGATTTTACAACAAGAACGCCGCCAGCCACACCAGTACCTATGAATAACAGTACGGCAACAATAAGTACAGTCCGGGCGGTTTTTTCGGTCTTACGGGCTTTGATCAAGGAGGCAGATAAATGCCCTTGGGCATTGGAGACCTCCTTGTCAAGGTAGTCCGTAAGGCTGTCAGCTACTGAATCCATCTCCTCCATTAACGCCCTCCCACTACTGCGATCGGAGGGTGGAAGTTCCAGAATTTTACGGCTTATTGCCGCTATCTTTTCAATACTAGGGGTGATAACATTTGAAAGTCTCTCGATATTCGACAGATCGTCAATTCTGTCCTTATGACTCCTGGCATACGCAAAGAGTTCGGTTATCTTGGAATTGGTTTTTTCAAGAAGGGGGTCAATAGCCGTACGTTCCTTCAGATTTCCATAGATCAGATAATCATGAGCAGGCATTAATAATCGCTGCGTCGCCACTCTTACATCCTGGATATTGTTCATCCACAGCTCGACCTCTGTAATATGGTGGGCATTCCTGATCATCAAGGCTGAGCTTACAACCCCCGCAGCAGCGCTTATTACCATGAACGAAAGCAGTGAGCCCAGTAATAGAATTAATCTAGGTTTAATTTTCACCAGTATTCCTAAGGGCAATTATTTGTCGGCCCGGTCAATCCATGGCAGCCAAGCAGCGAAGATCCCGTCAACCGGCCGGAGTCAATGACAAGCGGGGTCCTGTCCTTTTTGTAATTACTTACCCCTTTAGAGCCTTGGCAACCCTGTTACCCAGCTCCCGGCACTCCCTGAGTTTTTCGTGATCAGGTACATACTTGCCCCTTACCCCCGGATCAACCACCTCAAACTTCATGCCTTCCATGGCCTCGTTCAGGAGTTTCACGGATTCCCCGCTCCAGCCAAAAGAACCAAAGGCGGCACCTACTTTGTTGGCGGGACGCAAGCCTTTCATATACACGAGAAAACCAGCCATTCTGGGCAGCATTCCGTTATTCAGGGTGGGACACCCCATTACTATGGCCCCGGCCTGGAGGACTTCGGTCATGATGTCACTGCGATGATTGACCCTGAGGTCCAAGAGTTGAACGCTGACTCCCTCTTCTTCAATACCATCTCCAACCGCCTTGGCCATTTTTTCTGTACTTTGCCACATGGTATCATAAACCACCAGGGCATTGCCAAGATTTTCATGCCGGCTCCACCTGTCATAAGCCTCAAGAATCTGCCCGGGATTTGAACGCCAGATAAGCCCATGATCAGGAGCAATCATTTTGATTTCAAGCCCCATCTCAGTTATTTTTTTCAGAAGCTTTTTCACCACAAGGGAATAAAGGGTCAGGATATTGGCGTAGTACTTGGTGGCCTGAAGCATCAGTTCGGCGTTGTTCACCTCGTCATCGAATCGTTCACTGGTGGCAAGATGCTGGCCAAAGGCATCACTGGAGAAAAGGACCTTATCCTCTTTGACATAGGTAAACATACTGTCCGGCCAATGCAGCATCCTGGTCTCCAGAAAAGAAAGGTTTTTTTTGCCGAGACTGATCTCGCTTCCTGATTTAACCACTTCATAGGGCCAGTCTTCCCTGTGGAAATGCTGAATCAAGGCCTTACGCCCCATTTCAGAGCAGATTATTTTTTCGGGCCCTATTAGTTCAACCATCTCGGGCAAGGAGCCGGAATGATCCATCTCAACATGATTGACCACGATGTAGTCTATCTTCTCAGGATCAATCAGGTTACGGATCCGGTGTATCAGATCCAGCTTGTGACTGTGCTTTACAGTGTCAATCAGGGTAACCTTTTCATCCATGATCAGAAAGGCATTATAAGTCGAACCCTTTTCCGTGGTATAACCGTGAAAATCGCGGAGACTCCAGTCAACCGCTCCGACCCAGTAGATATTTTGTGCCAGTTCTATTGGTTTCATAATTTCCTCCTGGTGGATCAATTAAGGGTTGTATAGATTTGGATCCTCTTTTTGACATCAACTAGTTTAGTAAGTTGGGCCTGCCTGGAAATTAGCAAATCCGGGACAGGGAACGAACTATTTTTATTATTGTTGGTTATTGACAATTGTATTGATAATCATTCCTTGAAGGGCCTGAAATGGATCCATTATCCGTTTTTCTTTCATCTTGTCCGGTTTTTTCGTACACTGGAAGGAATAATGTGAAAGTTGTTCCCGCTCCAAGCTGCGAGTCTACAGTTATGTGGCCGCCATGTCTCTTGAAGATGGCATAGGCAGTTGAAAGGCCCAGCCCCATTCCCTTTTGTGCCCCCAGCTCCTTGGTTGAAAAATAAGGGTCAAATATCCGTGACAAGTTCTCTTCGGGAATTCCAATTCCGTGATCCTGGATACATATTTTTATATACTTCCCTGCCGGAAGCGGCAGATCCTGTTCTAAAGTGATACTGAAATTTTCTGCGCCGACATTTATCGTCCCGCCATCCGGCATGGATTCGACTGCATTGGTAATCAGACTGCTGACTGCGTGTCTTATCTGTTCTTCATCAAATTCAACCGGCCAAAGATCATGTGGTATGGTAAAATTGCACCTTATACTTGATTTCGAGATAGCGAGGTCGGCCGTTTCTTTAAGCAGAGTTCTAATCGAGCCGGTTTTTTTAACCGGGGTGCCGCCTTTTGAAAATACAATTAACTGTTTGATCAGTGAATGTGCCTGGATGGAGGCTTTTTTTGCCTCTTTCAAGGATTCGGAAGCCCCGGTTTCAAGCGCTATACTGTCTTGGGCCAATTCAATATTGCCCATAATGATGTACAAAAGGTTGTTGAAATCATGGGCAATACCGCCGGCAAGGATGCCTATGGATTCAAGTTTTTTGGCCTTCAGGAGTTCTTCCTGCATTTGCTTTTGGTCGCTGATATCAAAACAAATTCCGCTTATGTATTTAATTTCACCTTTTTTATTGCAGATTATCTGGCCCGTATCCTGTATCCAAAGGATACCCCCGGTATTGGTTATTATCCTGTATTCCCTGATGTAGGATTTATCTGTTTTTAGAGCCTGAATAAAGCTTTCCCTTGCAGCCGCAATATCTTCATCAAAAACAATATCGATCCATTTCATTTTCCCGTAATTAAATTCATCAACAGCATACCCGGTTAATAATTCGATTTTTTCATCAAAAAATTCAATGCCCCAATCTTTATATCCCTTGTAGACGATGCCCGGTATGTTATTTACCAGCAGTCTGTACTGCTCTTGAGTTTTCCGCAGTTCTTCCTCTATCTGTTTTTGACGGGTCACGTCTCTCAGGTGTTCAACGGTTTTTTTCAACTCTTTTTCACTTTTTATGAGTTTTTCACTCAAAAGAGATACAACAACCCCGATGGCAACAAACATAACGGATCGGAAATAATCATTGTAGGTCGCCACCAAATCTCTGAAAACAATATGGCTTACATCCAGGACCAGGGCCAGCAGTATGGCTACAGCTATACCTTTCCTTTGCCACCATATGCATGAAAGAATAATTGGCACATAGAAAAAGTGAGAAAAAAGGGTTCCTACGTTGAGAGTTACATGAAAGTAATATGTTAAAAAACAGGAGAAACCTATCAGAACGGCTACAAGAAGGATCTTCTGCTTTTCAATACTTTTCTCCATCATTTTTGATATATTCATAGATATATTCATCCCTCACTTAGCAACTCTTGACAGTCAAAAGTTCTCTTAATCATTTGAATTTATTTACCATGATTCTACCTGTTCGTCATTCCGGCGAAAGCCGGAATCCAGAGTCTTTTCAAAGAGGTAAGAAACTGGATGCCGGATCAAGTCCGGCATGACGGAAGAACTTTTGACTGTCAAGTTAGCAACTGATATGATT